>WPAE01000116.1 GCA_009773205.1 Ignavibacteria bacterium | reverse complement strand
CCTTTCCACTTTATAAAAAATTCTTGTGTTCCGTTAGATGATTTCCTTTTTCTTAAAACTTTCTCAACTAAATATCGATTTTCTGTAATTGGTTGAAGTTCCTCCTCGTAAAATTCCCCTTTTATATCATCGCCAAGATCGTCACTTAATTTGTAAATAGGTTTCCCTTTTGAAATAGTTTCCTTAACCTTAAAATGTTCCTCGCTCCAATTGGGAATGTAACCTTTTTCAAAAATCCCTTTAACTTTACTGATTCGTACTTTTGATCCGGTTTTAATCCTCGATTTCCGCCGCCCTTGCCAATTTTTGCCATATAACGTTAACCAAATTCTATCTTCATCTTTTGTTTTCACATCAACGGGCTTCATTTTAATAGAGCGATGAAAAGAATTGTTATAAGATTTGAGAAAATTATCCAATTTTTCAATATATTTGTTTGTTTGATGTGCAGTAAAAAATCGCCAGATTCGAGTTTTTAATGTTCTATTGAAACGCTCAACGACAGCCGCTTTTTTGTCGCTGCTTGAAACAAAATGCTGAATTCTTTTAGATTTTAGATAATTTTGCACATCTTTATTCAAAAACTCTTTGCCTGCATCTGTTTGTAGTTTTTGAGGAATACGCGGTGATGATTTTTTGAAAAGGCTTTTGAAGGCTTCTAACATTTCATTGCTCCCTTTATTTTTAACAGGAACAGCCCATGCATATTTGCTAAAAATATCGATTACTGTTAAAATATACTTAAAGCCATTATTCTGCTTGGCAATTGCCTGCATATCAGCCAAATCGGCTTGCCATTGCTGATCAATTCCACCAACAACTGTTGGATTTCGGGTAAAATTTTTGCGGGATGATTTATGAAGGGAATAACTTGCTTGATTTGATAAATAAGATTTTATTAATTTTTCAGTGACTTTCAACCCATTAGCTTTAGCTTCACGAAGTAAACTTTGAACCCCTCCATAGGAACCCGATGATTCTGAATCATAATAAATTTTATCCAATTTTTTGAAAAGTTTTTCGTGTGGATTTTTGGGAGCCATTTTCTTTAGAATTCATTTCAATAATTGATAATCCAAAGGCATCTGTAAGCAGTTTATATATTCGCGTCAATTCTTCATCGCTTATTTCTTTTTCTTTGGGAACGAGGAGATTATAAGCGAGGACAATCAGGATAATACAAAAGAGTGCAATGAGGAATAAATACTTTAGCAAGTTTGCATTTGCTTTAATAGTTCTCATTAAATTAAACTGCTTATGTGACGAAATTTCAAGAGGTGAATTTGATGAATCTGCGTCGGTTACTATTGTTTGAATTATAAAATCTGTAGTATCATTTGAATTTTCCATATTTAATAAGTATGCATGAATGGAAATGGAAGTGAAAATCATTAAGGGTCACAATCAGTATGCTTATATAGGCGGGGAAACATAATCTAGTTCAGTTTCAAAGAGGAAATGCATCGGTTCACGAAGGGATAGAGCTCATCCATAGTGCGCGGTGGGGTAAGGGCGAGTTCATGACGAGCAAAGTCGAGCAGCAGTTTGCGATACAAGTGCAGGCGCATGTTCATTCCGAATGGGGAATCAATAGGGAGCGATGGAGCGACAACTTTGTCGAAGGTGTCCAGCACGTATTCGAGCGGATCAATGCAGAGCGGCAGCCTGTTCTCCTTTGCGTCCGCGCTTGCTCCCTCCGAACTTGGCGGCAGTTGCGGCTGCGAGATCCGCGCTGCTGATGGCGAACGTTGCTGAGCCGTATTGCTGTCCTTGTGCTCGAGCGGGCTTCGCGATGAGCAGTGGCGGCTTGTTGTTGGACCAGATGAGTTCGGCAGTTGCGCAATTGAGTGGGCCGGTTGCAGTGCCACCGTCGATGGCAAGTTGGCGCTTGAGGGAAGGGCGTCGGGGCTTGGCTGGGGCAACAGGGCTCTTCTTCTTCGGTTTGTAGGCATACTGTTGCAGCTTGAGCGAGGACGGCCGGATGGGCGCTTCGTCGATCTCGATGTCGCTTTCTGTGTCGGCGCTTGAGACGGGCTCGACAGTGGAACTGGATGAGGTTGTTCCGGCGATGATGGAGCAGAGAGTTGCAGATCCTGCTCCACCTGCTCTGTCGGCGTCAGCTGCATCTGCTGCTCCGTTGCTTCCATTGGCTGCACTTGCATGCTCGGCGGCGCCCTTGTTAGCAGCACGCTCAGTGCATCCCAGAACTCCTCCGGCATCTCCTGCTGCGGCTCCCTTGGCTCGTTGTTCCGCGAGTTCGAGCTGCTCGGCGCTGGCGATGAGGTCGGCGTCGGATGCGTCAGACTCGGCGCGCTCGGCTCCATCCGATTCTCCTGCAGCTGTTCCGGGTGTCGATTCGGATGCAGCAGCGGGGATGACACTCTGCTTGACGTCTAAGAGATGGAATTTAAAAAACAATATTATTAATTAATAAACTAATTTAGTAATTAAAAAATTTAGTTTAAATAAAGAATGTAATGATATGTTAATTGCTTAAGTATTTAACCCACCTTCCATAGCCTTTTCATTGAATGAAGTCATGTGCAGCATGAGATCTTTCCATGCCTCCACCGACATGAAGAAATGCTTCTTTCCCGGGTACCAAGCTGTCAAATGTTGGTAGAACACACTGAACCCGAGC
>WPAE01000115.1 GCA_009773205.1 Ignavibacteria bacterium | reverse complement strand
TAGGAGGCATTTAATATGAAAAAATAAAAGCGGTATCTTTACATTTAAGGTGAGGAATGAAGTGAACCTGGAACTGGGGAATAAAATGGTTTTTGACATTGGTTTAATAAAGTCTTTTGCACTGATTACAATTCCATTGCAATTGAGCAAGAAAAATATGAACTACTTAGATTCTGGTTGCTGGGAACTTGGATGGCACACAAAATCGGTTTGAGGTTTTCACTTGTAAGTTTGGTTTTAGGGCATCGTGAATCGGAAATTGAAGAAGTTTTTGACAAGATGATTGTAGAAGATGAAGAAAAGCAATTCGTTAGAATATCTTGGGAAGATATTTATCAATTCATAGTTACGAACAAAATTGATTCAAAAGAATATTTTCTTATAACAGATTACTATAAAAATAAATGTCTTGGTTACAATAGTAACCAATCTTTAATCAAAGCATTTGCCATTTAATGGAGCTATTATGGGTAATAATAATCTTCTCAAAGACGAAAAATTTTGGACGATTCTTCTTGGTGGTATTGGTTGTATTGCTTTAATATGGAATCTTATCAATAATCCAAACGACTGGGCAAATATTCTTGTCAATTTCGCTCAAATTGGTGTTGCGGTTATTGTATTTATTGTTGCTTTCTCAACACGTGAAAGATCAACAAGTTTTGTCCAGCTTTCAAAAGAGGTATTAGAGAGATTGTCAAAGAAATACAATAATTTTCTTCTTCCTCCTCGCTACAATCGCGATAATTACGACCCCGAAAAAGGTGCCGGACTCCAATATTTGTTTATTACAAATGCCGATAAAAATTCTTCCCGTCGTGCTAAGTTTGTTCCAATAGACCCTATTTCTCAAGGGATTGTAACAATCTATGTTCAAAAAGGGACTTTAGTTTATGGATTAAATTACAAATCTGAGGAAGCTACCCCTGAAGAAATAAAAAGAATTCAACAAATCGTTTATGAATCTGTCAATAATTATATCAAAAATAATTATGAAGGATTATATGAACTCATTACTCCTTCAAAAGACGATACAGCAATAATTATAGATTTTTATGAAGAAAAAATGAAGAAACGCAAATTCATACGAGCGATTGCTGATGTTTCTGAAATAGCTACAAGCACATTATACAAGATGAGGAAATAACTTGGAACAGAACTTTAAAATTCTAATCGTAATACTTGTTGTCAATATTCTTATAACAATCATTTTAGGCGGTAGTAAAAGGTTTGTATTCTACTATGATTTCAAAGACTTGTTTATTTCATTCTTATCCTGGATTGTTTTATTGATTGGCGTAATTCTTTCTTCTTACCTTGATTTAAAAGAATTAATTCCTATAGCTGTTACTATATCTATCATCATTGGGCTTTATTCATTATTTCTTGCTGTAAAATATAATCGTATGAACATTTTTGTTGGTATTCCAATTGGTATTTCAAAAATTATTTTAGGCGGTTTATTCGTTCTCAAATTATTTGACTTGATTAGTCCAAGTGGTAAATCTGTTGGTAAAAGACGTGAAAATAGAATGACATCTGGAATTATTCTTTTTCTATTATCAATCATTTTTAAGTTCTTGATTAATGGTGAAGAGGTATATAAAAGAAAAGGTTGGGAAGTTTCAAAATAAATAGGGTTACAGCTAACCAGCCAATCAAGGCGGACGCCGTTTTCGCATTTGGCTTTAGTGTAATTATTGTCTTTGTTCTTCCGTGTAGTGTTGTTTTGTAAAGTAGTTCTGTTAAATAAATTCATTAATAATTATTGTTAGTTGTTAATTAAGCGGCATTCCTATTCTGGGGCGCCGCTTATCGGCAACGCCGTTATATTTTGCAATTTATAAGAGGTAAATATGTTACCACAGAATTCCATTATGTCAATGATTGCTTCTGTTAAAGCGAGCGAGCTTGCTCTTAAAGTAAAACAGAACAAATTAGATAATGCTTCTATGTATGTAAAATTATTGAAAGAACTAAATGATGAATTATTGAAAAACAAAACCGATGAACAAGATGTTATTGCCTTTTCGCCAATGGCTAATAATTCAGATTTTATTATTACTTCATTGACAGCACAGAATCCAGATTTCATTATTGCGGAAGGATTAGCTGATGGAAATATCAGTTTTATTCTTTCATCCATACATCAATTCCAAATTTGTTTTTCCATAGTTCCTAAAGACAATAAAAATAATCAGATTGGATTTCATTCATAATTAATAATTGGTTCTTTTAGAAATGGATACCTCTATGAATGCTTTTAAGAAACAAGAACTATTTGAGAGACCAAATCTTATTCTCTTTAGGTGTTTGGTTTGTTTATTTACTTGCAGCACTGCTTGTTTTATTTCTTGTTTTTTTTTGTTTCAATACGGCAAAATATAACCAGCCAATCAAGGCGGACGCCGTTTTCGCATTTGGTATTTTCGTAATTATTGGCTTTGTAGTTCCGTGTATTGTTGCTTTATAAAGTAGTTCTGTTAAATAAATGTTTTTCAAATTATTGGCAGTTGTTATTTTAGTGGCATCTCTGTTCTGGGGCGCCGCTTATCGGCAATGCCGTTAGGCTTCTAAAATAAATATCATAGGAGGTTTATAGTCAAATATCTACAGTAGCAGAATATTTTTCTTAATACTTTGCTACAAATAATTGACTT
>WPAE01000436.1 GCA_009773205.1 Ignavibacteria bacterium | reverse complement strand
CCCCCCCCCGAACCAAAATCCTGGAGCCGCCAATGATATATACATATATACATTGTACATAGTAGTTGCGCTCTTACAATCTTGCTGACATATGATGACAATATTGTATTTAGCGCAGTTACAGATTCGAATCAACATTCGAACCTGCACTTTAACTCGTCAGGGTGGACATCCTGGTGTGAGTGCTAGTTGTGCTGAAGAGTATCTGATATGCTATATTGTCTCTATCCTCATATGGATTTCTTTAATATCAGGTTGAAATTGGTAGGCTGAATGTGATGACAAGTTGTTGGAAAAAAAGTTGTTGAAAAAAAGTTGTTGAAAAAAAAAGTTGTTGAAAAAAAAGTTGAAAAAAAGTTGTTGAAAAAAAAGTTGTTGAAAAAAAATTTTGAAAAAAACAGTAACATATGTTGCACCTAGCAACATATACATACGAGATGAAGAATTTGAAATTTGAAAATTGGAATAGGAAAAAATAAATCAACTCGCGCCTTTATATACTATTTAGGGGAGGGGGGTTTGCCTAGCAACGGTTGCCTAAGATATAGTGCCTAGCAACATATGCTGTAGAGCCTAGCAACATATGATGTAGAGCCTAGCAACATATACTATAGCATAGGTTGCTTAGCAACATATGCTGTGGTGCTTTAGCCTAAGATATACAGTGCCTAGCAACATATACTATAGCATAGGTTGCTTAGCAACATATGCTGTAGTGCTTTAGCCTAAGATATACAGTGCCTAGCAACGCGGTGTGGGGGGGGGCCGGTCGCCTAGAGGTTTGCCTTGGTTACCTTGCCTTGCTTAATACCTATTAGGCATATCTACTAGGCTTGCTCTAGTCAAAAAGCATATCTACTAGCTTTGCTCTGGTGCTTGCCTTGGTCGTCGAGCAAGGCAACTCATATTTTTCTCCAAGGCCAACATTTTACAGTGCCTAGCAACATATACTATAGCATAGGTTGCTAAGCAACATATGCTGTAATGCTTTAGCCTAAGATATTCAGTCCCTAGCAACATATACTATAGCATAGGTTGCTAAGCATAGGTTGCTAAGCAACATATGTTATAGTGTTTAAGCCTATTCCCTTTCATTTTCAGTTGTCGAGGATGCGAAATTCGGAATCAGCGTGAAAAGTTAGGGTAGATATGTGTTGCTAAGCAACATATGCTATAGTGCTTTAGCATGTAACTATGCGCCGCGGAGGGGGGGG
>WPAE01000435.1 GCA_009773205.1 Ignavibacteria bacterium | reverse complement strand
TTTTCTCAATAATTTTCTTACTTTTTTGAAAAATTACCCTAAATTTTAGGACATTTCCCAATAGTAAAATTTCGTTTCGGCACACGAAATTAGAAAAGCCCAAACTTTTTTGTGGACTCCTAAACCGAAAATTCCTGCTATTTTCGACAATAAGAAAACGGGAATAATAATTTTTCGCATCATTTTAATTTATACAATGTATCTTTAGAGAGTGAAGAAAGAGATATTCCTGAAAAGGGAATTATTCGCATAATTGAAAACCCCGTCGTAAATTTTCGGTATATCGCATTGTCACTACTAATATGAAAATTTCTATTAGCAAAATAAAAAGTCCTTCCCAAGGCCGTAGCGAGAGAGGAAGGGGGAACTCCCCCAACGGTTGGAGAAAATTGATCTTATTTCCAAAGGCTCTATTTTTAGTAAAAGATTTCCCAAACTGGTTAAAAATTCAATTTTTCTATTGAATTTTGATCAAAAATTTTCAAAATTTCCAAGCAGTTTGTATTATTTGTCCAAAAGCCGAAAAATTAGCGCAAAAATTAACGCATGGTTTGCTAATTTTTTGGAAAAATATGCTAAGCTACTGCATTTTACCAATATTCTTGTGATATTTTTGAAAATTTTCGAAAATTCTCTGGGCGCGGGGGACCCCCAAAAAAGTTTTCTCCCCGACCCAAATCCTGGCTACGTACATGTTCCTTCCCTATGTGAACTTAAATTCCGCTTTACATCTTCACGATTTCGTTTTCTACAAAGTTATTCTCTCTTGTTTGTTTCAGTGCTTTTTTCGATGCTTCTTTGATTTTGCTATTGTAAAATGAACAAATTTATCTATTCCCATATTTAAGAAATATTGTCTATCAAGGTAAACTGATTTAAAAATTCTTGGGAAAACCTATCTTCTTGATTTTGTCAAAGTACCAATTGTGCCGTGTAAATTCTTCGGCTTGTTGAAATTAGCTATGCCAATCAACTCCTTTGCCCTCACAAAATTTTAATTTTACTCATAGAATTTTAGTAGTACTTATAAAATTCTAGTAGTCGATGAATGAGGTTTACTAGAATTATAGTAAACCTTTAAAATGTTTATGCAACCCGAAATAATAGCGTTACTAGAATTCTAGTAGTATTATATTACTACTAGAATTCTAATAGTACTAGTTTTATGCAATAG
>WPAE01000434.1:448-1244 GCA_009773205.1 Ignavibacteria bacterium | reverse complement strand
GGATGAAAGTTTCCTAGTCCTATGTCTCAAGCCTAATCTAACGGGGCTAAATTGTGCACATCTTATGTACACTTGGTTTGGATCCTATGCTGAATAATCATTTTGTCCTCTTTGGAGGTGCAAGACGATTATACTCTGATGTAGTTCCCCAAAGGATTCTTTTGAGGAAGTATTAGTATTCCTATGCCTATGTATAAGATTTCACATGTTTGTTAGACATGTAAGGGCTAGATACGTTTCTACATGCTAAGTATAAATTGTCCGCTTTTCTCAGCAGAGTCATTCCCTCCCCAACCCTCACATCATATGGCGTTATATTTGGTAGTATAGATGAGTGTGCCTATATACGACTAATATAGAACGACTGTATTTGAGCCGTTTACAATATAACTGCCATATATGTGTTAAGACTTTAAAAATTTTGAATTTTCTATACATTTTATAACTTCAACTATTTTTAATAATTCAGGTGAATGTTTTCTCACCGTTTTTCCTGCAGATTCGTGCGCAGGGTGATGAGAGGAAAATTTTGATGTATCATTTGACCCATGACTCCCTCGAAAAGTCAATGTAAAACTAGAAAAATTATTGAAAACAATACATTTTGTTAAATTTTCTATGTTTTTTGACCTTACACTATTTTTAATAATTCAGGGTAATATTTTGACAGCATTTTTATTGCAGATTCGTGTGTAGAATGATGAGAGGAAATTTTTGATATATAATTTTCCTATGCTACCCACATTATTACCCGACCTACCCCATGATTTTTAGGCCAAGACCCTATTTTCTATAC
>WPAE01000434.1:0-436 GCA_009773205.1 Ignavibacteria bacterium | reverse complement strand
CTATTTTCTATACATTTTTGACTTTTTGAACTATTTTTAATAAATCAGGGAAATATTTTTGTGCCCTAATTTTGGTGTGGGTATGTCCGCCGGGCCACCCCCTACCCATATATATCAAAAAATAATTTTAATTTATTACTTTTGGGAAATTAAAACTTTGAAAAAATAATTAGGAGAATTAAAGAGAAGTATACAAAATGTATTCGGTTGGCTGCTTATATAGGCTTGGCCAAGGGGGGGGGGTCCCGTAGGGGAGCGATTGGCACTATTAAAAATTTTTGCCTATAGTGTGGCCGGGGGGGGGTCCTATAGGAATTTCATGGGGGGGGGTCCTATACTTTGGCTCAGAAGTAGCCCTTATAGTACTACTAATATAGCAGAAAATGCATTATTTTAGCCTATTTGGAACAAAGATTTTAAAACTCTGAGTTAATTT
>WPAE01000433.1 GCA_009773205.1 Ignavibacteria bacterium | reverse complement strand
AGCACCCAAGTCCGTTGCCACCAGTACCAACGACGCCAGCGAGCGCCGTATCAAGCTCGAGTGATGATGCTTCGGCTGGTGGAGCGCAGAAGAATTCTGAAACCCCTGTGAATTTCCATATGAATGACCCTCCTGCCCAATGACCTTACCCTATCCCTTCCAATATTCCCTTTTACCCATGAATTCCTCGCAACGTGATTATTCTTTGACATTTATGATTCGTCCAAAATAATTCTTGATTCTACACTCATTACATTCATGTTCTTTTCTTTGAACACGACTATCATTCTTTCATCGTTAATTTTCTTGATTTAGTTCTTTTCAAGCTACGTACTTGATTAAGTTGCATTTTCTCAAAGGTAGCATTTATACTACGTAAAACCTTTCTCAACGTAATGCATTGCTATGCATTCCTCTAAGCATTTATTTGTTAGAGAATAATTCAACTAAGCCTTCATATTCTCAAGATCTACGTATCTCTAGTTTTTCATTTTCATAAAAGGCAATCTCTAATTTTCTAAGCTAGTTCTTTTTCAGTCCTTTCTTGTCGTCTCCGTAGTTATACTTCTACAACGTACGTAGCGAGTCAATCCCTTGTGTTATCTGTTAAGTAATTGTTCCGTAATACTCTAGAAAGTCTATATAAAGTCCCTAGATTTTCTTGGAATAATTTAGTGTTAAATTAATCTCTTCTTGAACGTAGCGAATAGTTAGATCATTATAGATTCGATTTATGTTCGGTGATCTCAACTGTCCAGCACTGATTCGGATAGTTGTGTCGCTTAGCATACATCGCGATCTACTCTAGCTGTGTAGTAAGCGCGACGTGGCTCCAGAGATGCACATAACAAGGTGCAGCTTCGTGCTGTGGTTGTTTGCGTCCTGAAAGTCACTTCGTTCTTGCTTAATCTTCAGTTCAGTTCATTGTCCGTTTTCTTTGAGTACTTCTATGTTTCATACTACGTGATTTGTTGATGTGAATCTTGCTTTGATACATCTATACGATGTAACGTTCTGTGCATTCGTTGCAACGTAAGTCATTATACTTTCACGTACTTCTTGTGTTTACGTAGCGATGTTTCATGGTGCATTCGCGAGGTGTAATTCCATTCTTTTCTTAGCGAAGCTAGTTCAAATCCTCAACGTCGAATTCTTAATGGTTTAATA
>WPAE01000114.1 GCA_009773205.1 Ignavibacteria bacterium | reverse complement strand
TCCAGCCAGTGAAAATCACGAATTGGTAGTGACTGACTCATTGCATGCCCGTAAAGATTATTTGCATCGAGATACGTTATATAGGCCAGTGGTTGTGCCGAGTCGTATTGGACACCCATCTCTGGATTATTGGCC
Organism: Ignavibacteria bacterium; assembly: GCA_009773205.1. Taxonomy (GTDB): domain Bacteria; phylum Bacteroidota; class Ignavibacteria; order Ignavibacteriales; family Melioribacteraceae; genus Stygiobacter. Next base: position 2,552 of record WPAE01000114.1, on the reverse strand, counting down.
TTAGCATATCGATGAATGATCATAGATACTCCGCCTCGCAGACCATGATCGAGCATATGAAACATTGCTGGGTCCGAAATTAATTCAAATTCACAACCTGTGTAGAGCAGCATTGCATCCCATGAGAATTGCGGTGAACTCACATAATGCACCGGGTCAAGCCGATAGTTTTCAAGACTGAATTTTCTGAAATTTTCGAAGACATCTGCCAAAATTAGCACGTCGGTTTTCAGATATAAATTCATATAATCTCGCATACAGTGACAATCAAAAGATTGCCATACTCGTTCTGCATGGGCGTAATCCTGTTCATCACATTGGGCCTGTTTAATACTATTGAAAAACTGGTCTCGATTTGGTAAGTGTGGAAGATCAAGCTTTTCCCAATTGTCCATATATTCATATGGATAAACGCCTTTTCGTAGCAAGAGCTGAAATTTCTCTGCATCGCAGAGTGGAAATTCTCGTTTGAGATGTTGAAATCTGTCGACCCCTGATTTTGCCAATTCCGTGCATAACTGTTCGAGCGAATATCCAAGAAATTGGAACGAATCTTTAAACACCAGAAAGGGGCCAAAACTAATTGAAAGATATTTCTCAAATCCTTGGCCAATGATTCTAATTTTGGTTCCAGGAAATAGTTCTGTAGCTCGTGCAATCAGATGCCCATCATAGCCTCTCAAATTGTGAAAAAATACTGGAATTTGAATTCGTTGCTGAAGCTGTAAATTACATATCGAATGAGCCGCGCCACGATACTGACCTGTTAAATGATCGTGATCTCGAACTTTCAATTCAGGAAATCGTTGATCAAATTGGTGTTGACAAATCCAACATTGTGTCGCCTGGTTAAAACTTGCCCAGTCATCCTGTGTCATGCAGAGGGGCTTGAAATTTTTCAGGCCAGTAACTAATTCGGAAGCACACTGTTCAAGATTTTCCAAGAACCATTTGACAACATCGGGTCCCGTGTGAGTATAATATCTTGACTGATAATTTGCTTCGCTTGATGATAAAATATAGAATCCTACTGAGCATGGAGTATGAGACGAATAACAATGAGATCTCCGATGTCTTAGAGCCGTCTTGTCAACGGGAATTGGCTCGAGAAGACATTCGAAATCTGCTACAATAATGAACGGTGCTCGCAGTTGATTCTTGATACTCGTAAATTTTATCTTTTGGCCAGGCGGAGGAAAGCGGTATATTACTGAATCAAAATCTGGCCGAGAACATATCTCTTGGTGGCGCGTATACGTGCTTTCCGTTAAAAATACACCAAAACATCGCTTACAAAAGAATTTGATTGAATGTTTTGGGCTCAAATCATAGATAAATGCTGAAAACTTTTTGATCCATGCATAATGACCACCCCAGTATAGCAGATCGATTTCCTTGGTATAGTGCTCTCGTTTCGACACATAAAGGGGATATCGCGCCTTTCCAGTATCATCGTAAAACGAAAAAATATTAATCTTGAGATTTAATTGCTCCTCGATCATTGGCACGTCGGTGGGTTCAACCGGATATGAAATCCTATCCAAACCGGCTCCTGCAAAGTGGAGCAGATACCGATGAGCCCTTTGTGCGTTCACTTGGAGTGGATGAATAGCAGAGAGAATGGCATACCCAAAACATCGATTGTCTGTGTTTTTCACATTAATTATTGCTCGTTTTAAATCTAAAAATTCAGGAAGTTCTCTATACCCGCTTCCGGCTAAAGGAGCAAATCGAGTGAACGCAAGAGAAACATAGAATATTTTTGAAATTTGAAGATTGCTTCCATTCTGCATAAAATTTTCGTTTCGTAACATAATTTGCTCATTCATCGATTTCACCGCCTCTGGAATCTCAGCCCTCTGATATAGCAAATGCAGACTTGATCTGAGATACATATAAAATGGCTCGTTATTGCGAAAGCGTGTGTTTTGATATTCGATTGTGACAATGAAACTTACTTTGATTGCCCGAAATTGCTGAAACTGCTCCTCTAATTGAGAATAAAAGGTGGGCTGAAAATCCAACAATACCTGCCTCAAATCTGTAACCTCAGAATCAACTGTGAAATCATGCTGAGAGACCGAACCACGGAATGCCGATTGGCTTTCTAATTGAAAATTTGAAGAGCCACCGATCGTGGACTGACTAGAAGTGCTCATCTCTTGTAAATTAAACCAAAAGTTTTAACAGATTCAGTCTTTTCAGTAGAGGCTAAATGCGATCTAAATAGTCTGCACATGGAAACATCATGAATCAAGTTGCTGTGAATCAAGCAACTTTTTGTACTCTTTCTAATTTTCCCATTATGAGAAAACTCGCCTGCAATTTGCACACATCAAGGGAAAAGGTAAATGTGATATATGTTAATGTTTCATTTCAAGATTTAATTCTCATGCATTCTTTCGAACTAGGTACTATCTCTTGCTATATTCAGACAAGTTCATTGGATTCATGTTCCGATATAGCTAATGTTTCATGTTGAAATAACGGATACTTCTCTCTTTATAGACCCCCCTATAATAATATTCGATCTCATATACACAGTACTACTA
>WPAE01000432.1 GCA_009773205.1 Ignavibacteria bacterium | reverse complement strand
ATTTAAAAGTAATAGATATTTTCGCCTTGGAAACTTCCATTCTCTGTTATCTGCTCTCAAGACTATTAGATTACTATTATATATACGCAAGACGTCTATATCCAAGGCCGAGTAAATAGGAGTCTATATCCATATCTAGTACGTCTTGGTCTATATCCATACGTCTTGATATATACGCCTTGATCTGCTCTGTGCAAAAGTCTAATACTATATTTTATTGTCATACTTTTGAAGTGAGATAATTGACGTTGATTCACATCAAGGCCGAGTAAATAGGAGAGGCCAAGACGTATAGATAGGAGAGGCGGTTCCGCTTCAAAATTGACCAGAGCATTCAATTGCTTTGAGTCTCAAAGGCATGACTTTTGTCATTTCGAGGCTCTAATAATTTTGTGTTCCCATTTTTCTTATTTTACTAGAAATGATTAATGTAACCTCATGGGCGATAAAGCCCCTTATGTACGTCTAAGGGAATGTTTCATACTGTTAGAATATTTTAATATGTATAAGTTTATATAAAAATTTTAATAGGAAAGCTGGAATAAAACAGGGACTCGGCATAAGGGATAGGCTCGTCCGCGCACGGTTTAACCAATTTTCAATTTTCAAGGAGAATCGACAACATAAATATCCTAAGAAATTTCTAGCACAGCGTGTATGACGAGCTTCGAGTTTTCTGGATACTTGGATACATTACGAGCGTAACATATCCCCCTTTCCGAAAGAACATATCCCAAATAAATGCACGCCACGCTTTTCAAGCCTCCTACCCTAGTACCCTCGTTCGTACCCTAAATTGGGCAGGGGAAAATAAAGGCAAAGTTCCGCAAAATGCTACTATATTCCCTCAAAATGCCAGATAACTGTCGAGTGATGTCAGTAAACTGCCTAACAATGACGGAAAATTCCAAAAAATGCCAAAATGCTCCAACTGTTAGACAATTGGGCACTTATTTACTTTTCCCCCTCTCGTATGACCGCTTTAACCTCATTTATTTGCATGGAAAATCAGTGTTCTTTGGTCGTAAGGCACGAGGAATCCAAATATGATATTATTTTAACTATATCCCGGCAAGGCTTACCGCTACCGGTGAAACCTTGATAAATAATTATTTATCAAAGTTTCCTATGATCCCTGCAGTGCCCTTTAACTGACCGGTCTGCGGCCCACATCCCGGGGTCTCTGTTAGACCTAAAATAGCAGCCCCGGTGGGCGACCCTGGCCGATGATGGATCCAGGTCGACAGCCTGCCATCCAATTTTGGCACGAGTGTCAAGTTTTCTGGATATTTGGATACTTGAGTGCTTGTCAAGTGTAGGGAACGATGGTACAAGGATACGAGGCTT
>WPAE01000113.1 GCA_009773205.1 Ignavibacteria bacterium | reverse complement strand
ATTAATGCAATTATTGAAAAGTGATTAAAGATTTGAATTCTACATTATCGATTTCCACAAATTTCTTTAAAATTTCCATGGGTTGGGTAAAAAGATCTTTTTTTCAAAAAATGTGAGTGAGGGAATTTGTATGCATGACTGCTCTTTAGCTTCAATTTTGTGAATTGTTTTATCATCTGCATTATATTATTTTAGTAGTGTGGTGGTAAGTTAGTAGTATGGAAATATAGGGCTTCTGCGTCAACCGGAGCAAGTCACCAAGGCCGATCACGTGGGTCACGTGTCACGTGATCGAAGCTAGGTCAATTGACGCAGAAAGCCCTAAATTTCCATGGCAACCAACCCTGTTACCATGGCAACAGGCACAGTTACCATGGCAGCCACGGCCTGAATGGTAACCATGGGTCAAAGCAAGATGGCGGAATTCAAGATGGCGGAATCCAAATGGCGGAATCCAAGATGGCGGACCCCGCCCCAAGCCGAAATTTTTAAAATTTTTTCCGAACTTTTTTATTAAAGCGAATTTTGAAATTCTGTCAACGGATTTGGATACTAGACCGGAAATTAGTGTACTAACCTTCGAAAGTTTGAGGGGTCCAGGATGCTCCGTTACGGAGTTATAAGGCATTTAAAATTCAATTTTCTTAAGAACGTAATACTGTATCCGCACTATTTTTCGCGGTTCGATAATTTTCGCGGAATTCGCGGTGGCTTTCTGACCGCGAATTTAATCGATCGCGAATATTAATAGTATTAAATTTAGAAATTCGTAGAAATAATTTAGAAGGCAGTAGCGTAGGGAAGTGAAACCCCCGAAACGTTCTCCCCTCGAAATCGGGAAAATTGTTGTAAAGATCTTGTGTTATCTTCCATGGGTATCTAATTTATGAGAAGAGGCAGAATTCCCAGAAGTATTTAGTAAAAATTATGAAAAAATCAATTTTCTAAAGAGATTTTGATCAAAAAATCTCAAAATATTTTCTTGACAAATTTCAAATTTTTCTTGTTTCGTCCAAACTTGCAAATTTTTGCAGGCATGTTTCTTACTTTTCCGTGGTTGACGGAGGTTATTCGTCACATTTGATTATGCTGATTTTTTTCTACAAATTACAGCCAATTTTCTCCAAAATTTTCATCCCATTTCCAATAATCCTTCTCGATCTAAGCAAATCTTTTGCGTTTTTTGACAGAACTCTAGAGTAGATAATAGAGTTTATGGGTAATTTCTATGGATCGGGTCACTCCATAAAAATTTTAATTTTTTAAATAATTTTTCGAAGAAACTCAGAAATTTTTGTAAAGTAGTTCAATTTTTCGAAATTTTCATTGGAAAGATGGATTTTTCGGGCAAGAAAAATGTTGATACATTTGGAAAATTGACTCTTTTTCTAAAGCTTTGAATAGACGTAAAATTATAAACTTCGGTACCATCCCGGGGCTGCCCCCCCCCCTCCCCAGACCCTGGTCGGCGCGTGAATCTTTAAGTCGCACTGGCGTTCCCCACCACGGAAAAATCATAGAGATGCCACTGGACGGGATCTGTATATAGCATTCAGGATGGTCGACACAAGCAGGGAAAAAGTTGTTCACTCTACATTTCCTTTCGAAATTAGTTCTGTTTGTGAGTCAACTTGACGGCACATATAACTTTGGACAGTAAAAATTATTCCCTGTGAGCACGTCAGTCATCGGTCAAGACAAAGTAGTTTTATTTTAATAAGATTTTTCGGTTGAGGGGTCCAGATGATGGTTGTGTCTCTGAATTAGAAGGTGGGTTTTTTCATCCGGACCGCGAATTTAAATGGTCGCGAAAATTTATGACCAGGATAAAAGCGCTTAACCGCGAAAATTAATGGATCGCGAAATATACTGCGTATACAGTACTTTAAAATTCCAAACATTTAAATTTTTAACATTACCAACAGTGCTTTTTGAAATATTTTTTCACATATTCTGGTGTTGCACCCTAACGTATAGAGGCGAGGTCGAGCGCCCCCCCCCGGCGGTGGGGGGGGAGGGCAAGGCTAGGTCTTGGTAAGTACTATAAGGATATGTCAAAAAATTTCTACAAATGGACTCTCGGTAATAGAATTTTTTTTAAACTACTGAAAAATTTTCTATTACGGCCTGTAGAAATTTCATTTTTCAATCGCTTATATCTCCGTAACGGAGCATCCTGGACCCCCCAAAACTTTGGAGGGTCAGCACCCTAATTTTCGATCTAGTATCCAAATCCGTTGACAGAATTTCAAAATTCGCTTTAATAAAAAAGTTAGCAAATTTTTGTACATTTTTCTTACTTTTTTTCTAAGTAAATTTTTCGACTCGGTCTTGCTAAGTACTATCAGGATATGTAAAAAAAATTTTCTACAATTCGATCCTCGGTTATTGAAATTTTTTTAAATTGATAAATTTTAAAATTTTTTCCCATATTTTTTCTAATTTTTTTTTAATTTTTTCTAAATTTTTTCTGAATTTTTTTAAATTTTTTTTACAATTTTTTTAAATTTTTTTAAAATTTTTTTAATTTTTTTAAATTATTTTTTTATTTTTTCTACATTTTTTCTACATTTTTCCATCTTTTTTTCTTCAATATGTCTTCACCCGAACGTGCTCAAAGGCTCAAATTTTCAACTTTATGGTTTCAATAATTATCTTCCCATCAATTATTGGGGCATTCATCTTTGAAAATTTATTGATGCTCTCCATGTACTTTGTGT
>WPAE01000039.1 GCA_009773205.1 Ignavibacteria bacterium | reverse complement strand
CCGGCTCTCCAACTCCGGCGTCCGCCCAGACACTTTTCACCCACTAAGTCAAAAAGCGAGCAACAAATATAGAAGCCGATATTTAAAAAAGCAAGATTTACTGTTACAATTCGCAAAAAACATTTTTCATATAAATTTGGCTGTAATCTAGAATTCCGAGTAATAATCAGCCTTATTAAACTAAAATTGGTGAGAAAATCGAGATTGGTAAACTTGCATTGCTCAAAAGTTTTGCTGTTAGTTTAAGCAGAAAATAATTTTTCATAAGTAAGCTAATAATTAATCCATGTACACAGAGCCAGTCTAAGTGTGGCAATTTCGTTTGTAAAGTCATGGTTCGTCAAGATCTCGGCGTGAACTCTGTCAAACACTCACGATGACTTAGTGTAAATATTTTAGAAGATTCTAATACTTAAAATGCAATTCTTTCTTTTACGGAGTTCTTAAACAATTTATAATTTAGTCCATCGCAAAGTGCCTGCCAGCTAGCTTCGATAATGTTTGTAGAAACTCCAACAGTTGACCAAGTAGATTCGCCGTCGCTGGATTCAATCAATACTCGAACTTTTGCAGCTGTGGCATCTTTTTCATCAAGCACGCGCACTTTGTAATCTACAAGTTTAATTTTTGCTATTTCTGGATAGAAGCGCATTAGAGCTTTTCGCAGAGCATTATCGAGTGCGTTTACGGGACCATCACCTTCTGCGGCTGTATGTTCTACTTCACCATTGACTTCAATTTTGAGAACGGCTTCAGCTTTGTTGTGTCTATCTTCATCAAAAAAAGTGTAAATACGTGAATCAATAGCTTTAAAAAATGGTGTAAACTCATTGGTTTCGCTTCTCAAAATCAATTCAAAAGAGGCTTCGGCGCCATCAAATTGATAACCTTCGTATTCTAATTCTTTTATATGTTTAACCAATTTCTTGTTGAACTCGCTCACTTCATCAACATCAACACCAAATTCTTTAGCTTTGTACTTAATGTTGCTTTGACCAGATAAATCGGAAACTAAAACTCTTTGAGCGTTGCCAACAATTGCGGGATTGATGTGCTCATACATTCTGCTGTCCTTAATGACTGCGCTTACATGAACTCCGCCTTTGTGAGCAAATGCAGATTTACCAACAAATGCAGCTCTTGTGTTAGGATTCAAATTCATAATTTCTGAAATTGAATTTGAAAGTGATGTTAGCTGCGTAAGCAGGATTTCTTTTTTTGTTTTGCAATTCATCTTTAGCAAAAGGTTTGGAATGATGCTTACAAGATTTGCGTTCCCACAACGTTCGCCGACTCCATTGATTGTACCTTGCACATGCGTTGCGCCACATTCAACAGCAGTTAAAGAATTGGCAACGGCAAGATCGCCATCATTGTGAACATGAATGCCAATAGGTTTATAGATTAATTTTTTGACTTCCTCTAATGCTGATTTAATTTCGTGTTGTAAAGCTCCGCCGTTTGTGTCGCACAAAGTAATAACATCAGCGCCGCCATCTTGAGCGGATTTAAGCATACGAATTGCAAAACGAGGATCATCTTTGTATCCGTCAAAGAAATGTTCTGCATCGAAGATTACTTTTCTGCCATTGTCATTCAAAAACTTGACAGATTTATAAATTAACTCAGCATTCTGTTCTTCTGTTAAACCTAAACTTTTTTCAGAATGGAATTTCCAAGTTTTTCCAAAAATTGAAACGTAAGGAGTTTCTGCTTCTAACAAAGCAATAAGGTTAGCATCTGTTTCTATTTTGTTGAGATAACGAGCTGTTGAACCAAACGCACACATCTGAGCGTGATGAAGTTTTACTTTTTTAATTTTTTGAAAAAAATCTGCATCACGCGGATTGCTTCCGGGCCAGCCACCTTCAATAATATCAATTCCAAAATCATCAAGTTTTTTAGCAATTATTATTTTATCTCGCACTGTTAGGCTAACGGCTTCGCCTTGTGTTCCATCTCGAAGTGTTGTATCAAAAAGCTCTATTAACTTTGTTTTCATCGGAAAATCCTTTATCAATATCTAACACTTGATTAGATCATTTTATTTTTGCGAGCGTAATTAAAAAGTCCGCCGCATTTTACTATATCGTAAACACTTCCAAGTGGGGGAAGTTTATAAACCATACCATCTGATAAATTTTTAATTGAGTTGTCTTCCAAATTAATTTCAACTTCATCGCCGGTTTTGATCTTATTATTCAATTTTTCGTTTCCTTCAAAGGGGATCAAGAAACCGCCATCCACAGAATTGCGGTAAAAAATTCTTGCATAAGATTCTGCAACAATAGCTTTAACTCCAGCAACTTGTAAAGCAAGTGGTGCGTGCTCTCGGGAAGAACCACATCCAAAATTTGAGCCGCTAATTACAATAGAATATTCGGATTGATAATTATCGCCAACTATAAATGACTTCCCGCCATCTGGTAAACCGGCTTTTTCAGTAGGAACACTTGAGAGTGCAAAGTGTCCATACTTTTTCAATTCTTCAGGATCGCTTGTGCTGTAAACCAAATGCTCAGCAGGGATGATTTGATCTGTATCTATGTTATCTCCAAGTATGTAAGCTTTGCCAACAATTATATTTTCCATTTTAGTTCCTTTTAAAAGACTTCTCCTCCCGCTCCGATTCGACCGTCGGATCGAGGCAAGTTGGAGGAGGATTTAGGTGGAGGCATTTTATAAAAATTTTCTTGGATCTGTTAACGCTCCAGTTATAGCACTTGCAGCAACAGTAAGCGGTGAAGCCAAATAAACTTGCGATGATTTACTTCCCATTCTTCCGGGAAAGTTTCTGTTTGTTGTTGATACAACTACATCACCATCTGTGCTTCTTCCAATTGTATCGGATGGTCCGCCTAAACAAGCAGCGCAAGAAGATTCTGCAATAGTGCAGCCTGCATTTAGAAAAATATTTTTGAGCGAAATGCCGCTGATTGTTTCTGCCTCGAGCTGTTTAGCAACTTGTGTACTAGCCGGAACTATAAAAGTAGTTACTTTCACTTTTTGTCCGAGCAGCAATTTGGCGGCATATTTAAAATCTGTAATCTTGCCTCCTGTGCAAGAACCGACATAAGCTTTAGTAATTTTTGTGCCTTCAACATTTTTTACAGTGTCTCGGTTATCCGGACTGTGAGGCTTTGCTACAGTGGGTTCAAGTTTAGTTACATCGTAAGTGTATTTTGAATGATAGACTGCATCGGAATCACTCGTGAAATCTTCGAACTGAGTTATTCCAATTTCCTGCAGATACAATCGAGTAACACCATCAACGGCAATTATACCATTCATACCTCCGCCTTCTATAGCCATATTAGTCAGCGTCATTCTCTCAAACATATTCATGCCAGAAATTGCCTCACCGTCAAACTCCATAGCACGGTAAGTTGCGCCATCTGTTGTAATATCACCAAGAATTTGGAGAATCAAATCTTTAGCTGTAAGATACTCAGGCATTCTTCCGTTGAAAGTAAACTTCATAGACTCCGGAATTTTCTCCCAAATTTTTCCGGTACCTAATATGAAAGCAGCATCTGTATTGCCAACTCCGGTAGAGAACATACCGAAAGCACCGCTTGTGCAAGTGTGAGAATCGGTTCCAAACAAAACTGTGCCGGGCACATTAAATCCTTCTTCCGCTAATGCGATATGGCAAACACCTTTGTAGCGTTCGGTTCCAACATCGTAATAATTTGGGAGCTGATGCTCGGCTGCAAATTGGCGAAGAATATCTACGTTACGGTTTGCGTGTACATTTTTTGTAAAGATGTAATGATCAGGAAAAATTACAAGTTTTTGTTTATTCCAAATTTTAGCTTGTTCACCAAATTCTTTTTTCCAAATAGCAATTGTTGGCGGACCGCAAACATCGTGTGTCATAAGCACATCAACATCAAGCCATAGGCTTTCTCCAGGAGTTACATAAGAGCGATTAGCAGCTTTAGCTAAAATTTTTTCTGTTATTGTCATTGCCATAAATTTCCCTCTCTATTTTCCAGACGCGCATGATTCAAACACGTCTGGCTTTATTCCATTTAAAAGTAAATAATGGTTAATAGCTTGAAGATAAGCTTTAGCGCTTGCTTCAATTATATCTGTTGAAGACCCTCTGCCGTTAAAAGATTCTTCGCCGTTGCGAATTCTAACAATTGCCTCACCTAGCGCCTGTCTGCCGGACGTAACAGAACGAACATTGTACGATTCAACAGTTAGTTTTAGTCCAAGCGCACGTTCTATTGCGTTGAAAACTGCATCAACAGGTCCATCTCCAGGAGATGATTCTTGTACTACTTTATCTTCAAAGGAAATTTGTACAGTTGCAGTTGGAATAGTTTTGGTGCCTGCATTTACGTGCATATATTTTAGTACGTAGAGTTCTTCTTCTTTGTAGATTTCATCGCCCATTAAAACGCGCAGGTCATCATCAAATACTTCTTTCTTTTTATCTGCAATTTCTAAAAATGCAGTATAAGCTCTTGTTAATTCTATATCGCTTGGATGGTAACCAATTTCATTTAATCTTGATTTTAACCCATGTCTTCCGCTGTGCCTTCCTAAAACAATTTTGGTTTTGTTAACACCAACGGATTCGGGAGTCATTATTTCGTATGTCTCACGGTTTTTTAGCATACCATCTTGATGAATGCCGCTTTCGTGTGCAAAAGCATTTTCGCCAACAATTGCTTTGTTTGGCTGAACAACAACACCAGTAAACCCGGAAACCATTCTGCTTGTGCTAATAATTTCATTATGATTTATATCAGTATAAAAATCATTAAGGTCTTTTCTTACTTTAAGCGCCATAACAATTTCTTCTAAAGAGGCGTTTCCTGCTCTTTCGCCAATTCCATTTATTGTGCACTCAACTTGACGCGCTCCGAACTGAAGTGCGGTTATAGAATTTGCAACAGCTAAACCCAGATCATTATGGCAGTGAACAGAAATTACAGCTTTATCAATATTTTTTACCCTTCGTTTTAATTCTTGAATCTTAGAAGCATATTCAGATGGGAAAGTGTAACCAACTGTATCGGGAATATTCACAGTTGTTGCTCCAGCTTCAATTGCAATTTCAATTACATCGGCTAAGTAACCAATATCTGTTCTTCCAGCATCTTCGGCAGAGAATTCTACATCGTAGCAAAAAGTTTTTGCGTAAGCAACTGCATCGTAAGACATTTGTAAAATTATTTTTCTTTTTTCGTCAAGAGTTGCACCATATTTAGCATGGCCAAATTTTCCAAGAATGTGATAATCCGATGTGCTGCTAAATGTATGAATGCGAGGACGTTTTGCATTTTTTAATGCATCGAATGCTGTTTTAATATCAATTTCTTTTGCGCGGGCAAGTGCAGCAATAATAACTTCAGATTCATCGGCAATTCTTTTTACAGCTTCAAACTGAGCTGGAGAAGAAACAGGAAATCCGGCTTCTATAACATCTACTTTTAGTTTTGTTAATTGCCTGGCAATTTCTAGTTTCTCATATACATTTAACGATGCGCCGGGAGACTGTTCGCCATCTCTTAAAGTTGTGTCGAAGATGATAATTTTTTCGCTCATTGTTTCCTCATTAATTCTGTAAAGCAACAATAATTCTTAGCATAGAAGGAGCATTATTACTTTTACAAGCCCACCTCGGCTCGGCTCGGTGTAACTTATTATTTAAATCGCTGCGCATTTAATCTTGCTTTAGAAAAATCTCTTTGAAATTTTTAATTACTGCTTCCGTCATTTCGGTTGTTGAAACGAGTTTGCAGCCTTCACTCATTAAGTCAACTGTTCTGTAACCATTGTCAAGTGTTTTGTTGATTGCTTGTTCGATAACATCGCTGGTTTGTTTCATATTAAAAGAAAAATTGAACATCATTGCAACTGAAGAAATAGCGGCAAGCGGATTTGCTTTGTTCTGTCCGGCAATATCGGGTGCGCTTCCGTGAACAGGTTCATAAAGTGCGTACTTATTTCCTAAACTTGCAGATGGCAGCATTCCTAAACTTCCGGTAATCATTCCGGCTATATCGCTTAGTATATCCCCAAACAAGTTAGAGGTTAGAATAACATCAAATTGTTTTGGATTGCGTACAATTTGCATTGCGCAATTATCAACATACATATCGTTCAGTTCAACGTCAGAAAATTCTTTATGAACTTGGTGAACAATGTTGCGCCAAAACTGAGAAACTTCTAGTACGTTGGCTTTATCAACAGAAGTAACTTTATTATTTCTTTCGCGTGCAATTTTAAAAGCCATTCTTGCAATGCGTTCAACTTCTTCTTTTGTGTAAACCATTGTGTTAAATCCTCGTTCATCATCAAAACCGCGCGGCTCGCCAAAATAAATTCCGCCGGTTAATTCTCTGAAGACAACGAAATCAACACCTTCAAGAACTTCTTTCTTTAAAGAAGAAGAATCAACAAGAGGTTGATAAATTTTAGCAGGACGAATGTTTGTGTAAAGACCAAGCGATTTACGGAGTTTTAGCAAAGCTGCTTCAGGCTTCAAATTGTGCGGAAGTGATTCCCATTTGTATCCGCCAACAGCTCCAAGAAAAACGGCGTCAGACTCATAGCATATTTTAATTGTCTCATCAGTCAAAGGTGTTCCGTTAGCCTCGTAAGAACATCCTCCTATTAAACATTCCTTAAACTCAACATCTACGTTGTAAAGTTTGGCCGCGGTTTTAATTACTTGCACAGCCGAGTTTGTAACTTCAACACCAATTCCATCACCGGGAAGCAAAGCTATCTTAAACATATTTTTCTCCATATTACTTAATGGAACGCAGATCAAACAGATTTAACAGATCAAAACAGATCAAAAAATTCACCATTCTCAATTACTTTTTTACCAGCCAGCTCATCATGCTTCTCAGTTTTGCGCCAACAACTTCAATTCCATGTTCTTTATTTTCTTTTCTAAGCTCATTAAACTTTGCAGCGCCGGAATTGTATTCATCAATAAACTCTTTAGCAAATTTACCGTTCTGAACTTCTTCGAGAATTTTTTTCATTTCTTTTTTAGTTTCATCAGTGATCACTCTTTTCCCGCGAGTCATTCCGCCATATTCAGCGGTATCGCTTACGGAGAAATTCATTCTCGATAAGCCGCCTTCGTAATATAGATCAACAATTAATTTCATTTCGTGCATGCATTCAAAGTAAGCGAGTTCTGGAGGATATCCGGCTTCTACCAAAGTTTCAAATCCAGCTTTAATTAGTTGTGCAGAGCCGCCGCAAAGAACAGCCTGTTCGCCAAATAAATCTGTTTCAGTTTCATTTTTAAAGTTTGTTTCAATAACACCTGCGCGCGTACCGCCTATTGCTTTTGCCCAAGCAAGCGCTAAATCTTTTGTATTTCCACTTGGGTCTTGGTCAATAGCAATTAAACAAGGAACGCCGCTGCCCTGCTCAAAGGTTCTTCGTACTAAATGTCCCGGTCCTTTTGGAGCTATCATCATTACGTTTACATCTTCAGGCGGTACAATTTGTTTGTAGTGAATATTGAAGCCGTGTCCAAACGCAATTGTATCTCCAGCTTTTAAGTTTGGAGCAATGTCAGAATCATAAACAGATTTCTGTGTTTGATCCGGTAATAAAATCATTATAACATCAGAGGACTTGACAGCCTCTGCAACTGATTTAACTTCGAGTCCGCCGGCTTTTGCTTTTTCAACTGATGCAGAATCAGAACGCAATCCAACGCATACATTCATACCGCATTCTATTAAGTTAAGTGCGTGCGCATGTCCTTGGCTTCCAAAGCCAAGAACCGCAATTTTTTTCTTTTTCAGTAGATCAAGATTTGCATCTGATTCATAATAAACTTTCATCTTGTTACCCTTTTATGTTGTTAAATTTTTTTCTTTAATAATTCTTACTTGCTCTCCGCGTTTTAATGCTACTATTCCGCTTCTTGCAATTTCTTTAATGCCAAATGCAGAAAGCAGATTAATAGCAGCGTCAATTTTATCTGGCGGACCAGTAACTTCAACTGTCATAGACTTATTCGTGATATCAACAATGTTGCCGCGGAAAATATCGTTAATGTTTTTTATTTCTTCCATTGCCCCTTTGGGTACTGTAACTTTAATTAAAGCAAGTTCCCGTTCAACTCTTGGCGAGCCGGTTAAATCTACAACCTTTATAGTATCAATCAATCTGTTTAGTTGTTTTACAAATTGATCTATTATTTGATCATCTCCTTCTGTAACAATTGTCATTCGAGAAATTTCTTCAATCTCGGTTTCGCCAACTGAAATACTTCTTATGTTGAAACCTTTGCCGCTGAACATTGTTGCTACACGGTCGAATGAACCGAAATGATTTTCTACTAAAACGGAAATAGTGTGTTTCATTTATAACATCCTCTTTGGATTTAATCTTTTTACCATCATATCGCTAATAGAAGCACCTGATGGAATCATTGGGAAAACCATATCGGCTTTAACAACTCTAAATTCTACTAAAACAGGTCTATCTTTAACAGCAAGCGCTTTTTCTAAAAGCCCGTCAACTTCTTTAGGGTCGCTTGTAGTGTAAGACTCAATTCCAAATGCTTCGCCAACTTTTACAAAATCTGGATTGCTCGCGCTTAAGTCTGTAAAGCTAAATTTTTCTTGATGAAACAATTCTTGCCACTGTCGCACCATTCCTAAAAAAGAATTATTGATTATGAAAATTTTAATAGGGAGTTTGTTAGCAGCCGCAGTAGTTAGTTCTTGAATATTCATTTGGAAGCCGCCATCACCGCTAATAGAAATTACTGTTCTATCCGGAACAGCAAACGCAGCACCAATAGATGCCGGAAGTGAAAAGCCCATTGTACCCAAACCGCCGCTTGTTAAATTTGAACGAGGAGTATTGTATTTATAATATTGAGCTGTCCACATTTGATGCTGACCAACATCGGTTACAACTACAGCATCTCCATTTGTCTTTTCACAAATTCTTTCAATTACAAATTCTGTTCTCAGCCGGCCATCTTTATCATCATAACTAAGCGGACATTCTTCGCGCCACTCATTTATTTGAGCAAGCCATGCTGAAGTATCCGGCTTAGCGTTCATTTCGGCGGCTAATTCTGCAAGCACATGTTTTACATCGCCAACAATCGGTAAATCAACAACAACATTTTTGTCAATTGCTGTTGGGTCAATATCAACATGAATTTTATATGCCTTAGTACAGAAAGTATCAACTTTTCCTGTAACGCGGTCATCGAATCGAGCGCCGAGTGAAACTAAAACATCGCACGAATCAACAGCTCTGTTAGCCCAGTAAGTTCCATGCATTCCTAACATACCGAGCGATAATTCATCACTTCCAGGGAAAGCGCCTAAACCTTGCAAAGTCATTGTAACAGGCAATTTATTTTCGCGTGCAAAGATTTTTAATTCTTCGGAGCTGCCGGACATAATAACCCCGCCGCCAACATAAAGTAAAGGTCTTTTTGCTTTTGCAATTATTTCTGCGGCTTTTTTAATTTGATTTGTGTGACCTTTATAAGTTGGTTTGTAACCACGCAAATCAACTTCTTCAGGATAATGGAAATGACATTTAGCAGCGATAACATCTTTCGGCAAATCAACAACCACCGGACCAGGTCTTCCGCTTGCAGCTATGTAAAAAGCTTTTCTTATTGTAGGCGCTAACTCTTTAACATTACGAACAAGAAAATTATGCTTCGTAATAGGACGAGTAATTCCAACAATATCAGCTTCCTGAAAAGCATCATTTCCAATTAAGTGCGATGAAACTTGCCCAGTGAATACAACAATTGGAATCGAATCCATGTAAGCATCTGCAATTCCCGTTACAGTGTTTGTGGCGCCGGGTCCGGAAGTTACAAGCACAACACCAACTTTGCCGGATGCTTTTGCATAGCCTTCAGCCGCATGAACGGCGCCTTGCTCGTGGCGTACAAGAATGTGCTTTAGAAAATCTACATCAAAGAGATGCTCATAAATTTTCAGAACAGCTCCGCCCGGATAACCGAATATATATTCAACCTTTTCTTGTCTCAGACACTCAAAAAATATGTCTGCGCCGCTTAATAACTGCCCGCTGTTTTTCATAATACCTTTCAGAAATTAGTTTTTAAAACTGCACCTTTATTAGCGCTTGTTACCATTCTTGCGTAACGGGCTAAATAACCTTTTTTAATTTTGGGTTCGAACTGAGGAAGTGATGAAAGACGTTTTGAAATTTCATCATCACTCAATTCTACATTCAATTTCCTGTTTGGGATATCGAGAGTAATTATATCACCACTTTGAACTGCTGCAATTGGTCCACGCTCTGCAGCTTCGGGAGAAACATGCCCTATGCAAGCTCCGCGAGTTCCGCCGCTAAATCTTCCATCTGTAATCAAGGCAACTTTGTCGCCTAAACCCATTCCCATAATTGCACTGGTTGGAGTTAGCATTTCTGGCATTCCGGGTCCGCCTTTTGGCCCTTCGTAACGAATGATTACACAATCACCAGCTTTAACATCACCTTTAAGAATATTTTTAGCTGCCTCTTCCATAGATTCATAAATTTTAGCCGGGCCAGAAAAGTTCAGCATCATTTCATCAACAGCGGCGGTTTTAACAATAGCGCCATTTGGAGCTAAGTTGCCAAACAGTACTGCAAGTCCGCCTGTTTTTGAATGTGGGTTTTCTGTCGAGCGAATTACTTGCTCATCTTTAATCTCAGCAGAAGAAATATTTTCGCCTAAAGTTTTTCCGGTTACTGTTAATGCACTTACATCGAGCAAGTTTAATTTTGTTAACTCTTTTAGAATTGCAGAAATTCCGCCGGCTCTGTCAACATCTTCTATGTGAACATTTTTTGTTGCAGGACTAACTTTGCAGATGTAAGGAGTTTTAGCAGAAAGCTCGTTCAACATATTCAGATCGAGTTCTATTCCAGCTTCTTCGGCAATTGCAATAGTGTGAAGAATTGTGTTGGTGCTTCCGCCCATTGCCAAATCTAGCGAGAATGCATTCTTAAAAGAATTGAGTGAGAGAATATTGCTTGGTTTCAAATCATCTTTTATTAATTGTAAAATTTGTTTTGCGGCAGAAGCAGCAAGTTCTTTTCTTTTGGGATCTATTGCGAGGATTGTTCCGTTTCCAGGAAGTGCTAAGCCCAACGCTTCACACAAACAGTTCATTGAGTTAGCTGTAAACATACCGGAACAAGAGCCGCAAGATGGACATGCAAAATCTTCCAACTGTTTTAATCTTTCTTCGTTTATCATTCCGGAACTATACTGTCCAACGCCTTCAAACACAGAAATCAAATCTGCTTTTTCTCCGTTTGGCAGTCTGCCGGCTTTCATTGGTCCGCCAGAAATAAATATTGTCGGCACATCTACACGAGCTGCGCCCATCATCATTCCGGGTACTATCTTATCACAGTTAGGAATGCAGATCATTCCATCTAATCGGTGAGCTTCAACAACAGTTTCAACGCTATCAGCAATTAATTCTCTGCTTGGTAACGAATAGCGCATTCCTAAATGTCCCATAGCTATTCCATCATCAACACCAATAGTGTTGAACTCAAATGGAACACCTCCTGCTTCGCGCACTGCGTCTTTAATCAGTTTTCCAAACTCTTGTAGGTGAACATGCCCTGGAATTAAATCAATGTAAGAGTTACAGATTCCAATAAATGGTTTCTTGAAATCTTCGTCGCTCTTTATCACGCCGGTTGCTTTAAGCAAACTTCTGTGAGGAGCTTTATCAAAACCTTTTTTAATTAAATCTGATCTCATATTTCTCCAATAGTAATCTTCAGATATAATTTTTGGACTTCGGTCAACCCCTTGATCCGACTTTAATAATTTGTTTTAGATTTTGGGATTGACTAATAATCTAGTTTAGAATAATAATTCCTAGAAGCACTAGAATATTTAGAATCCATAGAAGAATGATTTCTGAAGAAAGGTTATTGAAAGACACGTGGCTGCGGGTTGCCTCCAGTAGAATAGCTATTGGTTGTGCCATATTTCTATTTGCGTCTTTCATAGGTTATAATTTTGATGCGAATATAGCCGATGAAGATTAAGTTGTCAAGATATTTGATAAATATTTTTACAAATTTGTGCATAATTATGCAAATGAAAAGTGCTCAACGACCCCACAATTCTTTATCTAAACTTCTTACTTAATGCGATAAAAATTTATTTTATTGGAGAATTGGTTTTGATATTCATTAGTTTTTTTTCTTTTGATCTCCGCTTTTCAATTTGTCTAATATCTTCTTCCGGTTTTAATATTTCGGGTTTAATGCCCCGTTTCAGTAAAACGTTTCTTGTGCTTTACTATTCTCAACTACTTCATTTTCTAACTTTGGTTTCCCTTGAAGGTTTTTCACTTTATATTGTGATCAGTCATTGCCAAAGCAAAATCTTTTGCACGTAATTCAACATCGGTATCAAAATCTGCAAGAACTCTTTTCTCCGGTATGTTTCGCTTTTTTTTAAGTTCTTTAATTCCAATACCTCCATATAAAGCTCTTATGTGCTTGTCTTTGAAAGTTGCAAACTCAACAGGAAGTTTTATTCCACGCTCGTACACTGTTTTTTCAATTTTAACTTCTGTCTGCATAAGTTTCTTTCTGGATTGCAAGCATTTCTCTTCATATTTTTTTTGCTCATTCAATTCTTGCATGCGAGTCTGAACCGCAAAATAGGTTTGCGCATAAGCAATTTCTTGTTTACGCGGGTCGCCGTTTTGTGCAATCAGATAACAAGCGTATCTTGTAAGAAGAAAATCATTTATTTCTCTTTCTGCACCAGAGCCAAGAGAAACCATTTTGGCGGAGCCGACAAAATGGTCTATAATTTTCTGCCACTAGTTTTATAAGAATCAATCGCTTTATCTATGACACCTTCAAACTTGCGCCATTCTTTATAACCAAGTAGAGGCATCTGTTCGCGTGCCGACCAATACTCTAAATCGTCCTGAACTTTTTTTATTGATTCAAGGTTAGTATTCAAATTTACAATGACTTTATTCATATTCGTGCCTCATTAATAAAATTGAATTGGAAAATATCAATGCCCCCATAATTCTCTATCTAAACTTCTGTATTGAATCGCTTCTGAGATGTGGTTAGTCAAAATACGTTCTGAGTTTTCAAGGTCAGCAATTGTTCTTCCTACTTTTAGAATTCTATCATAGGCTCTTGCAGAAAGTCCAAGCCGGTTCATCGCCATCTTGAGTAGATCTTCGCTTGCTTTATCAAGCTGGCAGAAAATTTTTATTTCTTTAGAAGTCATATCGGCATTTTTAAAAACATGCTTAATCTCTTGAAAACGTTTTTGCTGTATTTGTCTTGCAGCAACAACTCTACTTCTAACTTCAAGTGATTTTTCTCCAACGGTTTTTGAAGCCAAATCCGAAAATTTTACCGCCGGTACTTCGATATGAATATCAATTCTATCAAGCAAAGGTCCGGAAATTCTTGCCATATATTTCTGAATTTGCGGTGTGTTGCAAGTGCATTCATGATTTGGATCTGTAAAATATCCACATGGACAAGGATTCATTGCCGCTGCCAACATAAAATTTGCCGGAAACTCGATTGACATTTTTGATCTGCTTACAGTTACTTTGTAATCTTCTAAAGGCTGACGCATAACTTCCAAAACATTTTTTTTGAACTCCGGAAGTTCATCTAAGAATAAAACTCCGTGATGAGCAAAAGAAACTTCGCCGGGACGAGGAAATGAACCACCGCCGATGAGCGCTGCATCGCTAACTGTGTGGTGCGGGCTGCGAAACGGGCGCTCCGTAATAATTGCTTTTTCTTTGGCAAGAATTCCGGCAACAGAATGAATCTTAGTTGTTTCTAAAGCTTCTTCAAAAGTGAGCGGCGGAAGAATTGTAGGAAATCTTTTTGCAAGCATTGTTTTTCCGCTGCCAGGCGGTCCTATCATAATAATGTTGTGTCCGCCAGAAGCAGCAATTTCCAGAGCACGTTTAACATTCTCTTGTCCTTTTACATCTGCAAAATCAAGAATATATTCGTTTATGTGACTGAACAATTCATCTTTGTTCGAAACGAAAGGCTTAAATTCGCCATCATTGTTCAAGAATTTTATTACATCGTTTAACGATTCTAATCCAAAAACATCAATGCCTTCAACAATTGAGGCTTCTTTTACAGATTCAACCGGAAGAATGATTCGCTTAACACTTTTTCTTTTCGCTTCAACTGCAATAGGCAAACCGCCTTTAATTTTTCTTAGCGTTCCATCAAGAGAAAGTTCTCCGAGAAAAATTGTATCTGCAAGTAGTTGGGAAGTTACTATTCCGGTGGCTTCAAGAATTCCAATCGCTATCGGAAGGTCAAACGAACTTCCCTCTTTCTTTATATCTGCCGGAGCTAAATTAACCGTAATTTTTTTGTGAGGAGTGATTAAGCCGGAATTTTTTATTGCTGCAGAAACACGCTCGCGGCTTTCTTTAACAGCGTTATCTGGCAAGCCTACAATTGTAACCGATGGAAGATTATTTTCGCTGTGTGTTTCTACTTCAACTAAATACGCATCAATTCCAATAGTTGCGCCGGAAAGAACCTTTGAAAACATGCAAACCCCTAATAGTAAATGAATTATTTTTCTGAAGAAAAAACAAACTTTCCTTGTTTAGAAATGTGTTAATAAAACCACTTTTATCATAAGCCGTTTCTAATAGTACATGCTCTATTCTAATATCAATATCTCTAACTAAATTAAATAAACGGCTGTTCGCATTTAATAAGTCTCCCTCATACTTATCAACAATTACCACAACATCTATATCACTGTATTCTTGTTGAGTTCCATTAGCATAAGAACCATAAAGAATTATTTTTTTTGCAGGGAATTCTTTAATAACTAACGCTGCAAATCCTTTAACTATGTTAATAATTTTTCTATCCGTTTTATAAATTCTTTTGTCTTTCTGTAAATTAATTTAGCTTAGTTAGCGTTTAAGATTTTTGAAATTCTTTCCTTATCGTCAGGGTATAGAGCTTTAATATTAAGCGGCATTAGTTCGTCTATAAACTGCTTTTGATCGTCTGCAAAAATATTTGATAAACCGGTTAAACTTGACAACAAATTAAGATTGTGAGTAAATGGCGGTTCAGTTTTTATTTTTTTCCAATAATATGCTGTAAAAATTTTCTCAACTGCTAAGTAACAGCAAAAACCAACATATAAAAAACGTTTTTCTTTAAGCATGGATTGTGCGGTTTTAAAATCGTATTCAGAGCATGTTTTCCAATATTCAATTCTATCTTCAATAGCAATAATGCTCATAGTTTAGTTCCTTTTCCCTTTTGAAATATAATTTAATGCCGTTCTTTAAGCAACTGTGCTTTATATCGCAAAGCTATTGTCTCTTCCTTTATAGCTCCAAAGTCCGATCATAAAGAGCTTAGTAAAACTAATTCTTCATAAGTAAAATTCTATCGGTTTAATAAATTTTTATCATAAATTTGTGCAACTGTAAACAAAGAAGGAGAATTATTTTGAGTTCACAATCATTTGCAACGAGAGTATTTAACAAATCTTTAGACTACATCGAAATAGTTGGAAACAAATTACCTCATCCCGCTACTTTGTTCGGAATATTAGCCTTAATTGTGGTCTTCATTTCTTGGCTTGGAGATCTGCTTGGCTGGCAAACAATACATCCAGGCGATGGTTCTAAAATTATAGTTAACAGTTTAGTAAGCAGCGATGGCTTAAGATGGATTTACACAAACCTCACTTATAACTTTGTAAACTTTCCTCCTTTGGGATATGTATTAGCAGTTATGATTGGAATTGGAGTTGCTGAAGGCTCTGGATTATTTAATTCTATGATTCGTGCGTTAGTGCTTAATGCACCTAAAAAACTTATTACAGGCACAATAGTATTTGCAGGAATTATTTCTCATTTGGCTTCAGAAGCAGGATATGTAATTCTTATTCCGTTGGGCGCTGTAATCTTTCATACTTTAGGAAGGCACCCAATGGCTGGTTTAGCGGCAGCATTTTGCGGTGTAAGCGGCGGATTTGGTGCAAATTTTTTAATTGGTTCGGTTGATCCAATTCTTGCCGGTTTATCACAAAGTGCGGCTCAAATTATTGATAAGGATATTAGTATAAACGCAGCAGCGAATTATTATTTTATGCTCGCTTCTTCGTTTTTAATTGTAGTTATTGGTACTTGGGTAACTGAGAAAATTGTTGAACCAAGATTAAATACTTACAACGGTACTGCGGTCAAAATTCCAATAGAAGAAATGTTGCCTATTGAAAGAAAAGCTTTACGTTGGGCTGGAGTTAGCTTATTGGTTGTTATTGCTCTACTTGCTCTCTCTGTAGTACCAGAAAACGGACTTCTTAGAAATCCAAAGACTGGCGAAATTCTTCACTCTCCTTTCTTCGATGGAATTATTACCGGCATTTTGATTTTCTTTTTAGTACCCGGACTTGTTTATGGAATTATTGTAAAATCCATCAAGAACGATAAAGACATGATGAAACATATTATCAAGTCTATGGGAACCTTGGCAACATACATCGTTCTTGTTTTCTTTGCAGCTCAATTTGTTTACTTTTTTAGATACAGCAATTTAGGTTTAATTTTTGCTATTCAAGGTGCAAATTTCTTAAAGGAAATAGGATTAACCGGAATTCCACTTATCGTTCTATTTGTTCTTCTTTCTGCCTTTATAAATATGTTTATGGGTAGCGCTTCTGCAAAGTGGGCTATTATGGCTCCAGTATTTGTTCCAATGTTTATGCTGCTCGGCTATCACCCCGCTTTAACTCAAGCTGCTTTTAGAATTGGAGACTCTGTTACAAATGTAATTACACCAATGATGAGTTACTTTGCTCTTATTGTTACTTTTGCGCAAAAATATGATGAGAAATATGGGCTGGGAACTATTATTTCTACAATGATTCCTTACACTATATTCTTTACAATCTTTTGGACTCTTCTTCTGATTCTATGGATTTTCTTAGGGCTTCCACTAGGACCCGATGGACCATTGTATTTGAAGTAATAAAGTTTTTTGAGTTTTGATGCAACAATTAATGAAACTAACAGCGAGTTTATTCTCTCTGTTAGTTTCAACTTCTTGGCATCTCTAAAAATATCAATATCCTTTGCCCTGCTTTGCGGGTTTAATTTTTTTAAAATACTAATTTTTAGAAGCGCCCTTCAATAATATATGTAGAAACATCAGAAATATTTACGCTAAGTCATGGTGAGTCTTCGACACAATCACTGCCTTCGCAGTGATTGGCTCAGACTGACATCCAGTACTCAATATTTTTTTGTCAT
>WPAE01000431.1 GCA_009773205.1 Ignavibacteria bacterium | reverse complement strand
CCAGCCCAGAGCAGATGGCTCAAGCTCAACTGAAACTGCCGAAGGAGCTACAAGAGCTGCTTCAACTGGAAATGCCCCAGCAGCAAACAAGGGCAAACGAGCTGGTCGAAAACGAGCTGCAGAAAAGGAAGAGGAAAGCCCCAACGAAGAAGACTGGGTCGTTACCGACGAAACTTCCAAAGCCAAGTAATGAGAACTCCACAACACCCACTGCAGCCGACATTACACCCTGCATACCTGTTGTACCGCATCAAAATGTTATTGATATCCTAACCGAATTTCTCTTTTTCGATAACTACTTTGATTTGTTAATTGCTCCCGCCATTCTCCCACTTGGGCCTGCTCGCGAACCTAGCACCTCCTCATTCACCTCTGGCCAAATTCTCTTTTACCGATGCCTTCTCAAGTATCAATTATTTAGAACCTTTCTTGCACATATCACAAGTAGTTTAGCTAGCAATACTTCTGCAACTGTCCTTTCTCATAGCATCCTCTTCCAGTTATTCATCGATAGCGCACATGAAGTTGGTTTACAGTTTATCTCTTCCAGTTTTTCATCGATAGCGCACATGAAGTTGGTTTACAGTTTATGTAATAGTATTTCATTTCACTTCTATATAAACTCGATAAATCATTACTGCGCATTAATTCCTTTGCCCACTATCGCTTTCTCTCTCTTTACGTTGCTCTTGAAGTAATTTTGATATAATTTTCTTTATTTGAATGACTACTGTGCGAAAGGAAACCGGCCCCTCATTAGTCCAAACAAGAGAGGAGGAGGAGCAGGAGACACCATATAGGCTCGAAACTTTCTGAAAATGGTTATAAAAATTATATTACTCGCTTTGATGTTAATTATTTTACTACGAGATTTATTACATCAAAATCGCCCCCAAAGTACCTCAAGTGGTGCTGGAGAAGTTAAACCCAATCAGGCCCTCATAGATCAAATACTGCAATATCTTCTGCATATACCAATCACTCACTATCCCCATCGGGAGTGGGCTTGGGAGACAAATAATAGTTATGGAAGCAAGCCAGAGAGCTTTGAGACAAGGATTCTTGAATAAACAGTTAGTAAAGATTTATTTCAATCCACGCGATCCTGGGTCCTTTGGAGGTGTGGAAAGACTGTTTAAGCGGGCAAAACAGATTGGAGTAAAAGGAGCCACGCGAGCAAGCGTTAAGAATTTTTTGACTAGTGAATCAGCATATACATTACACCGACAGATTCGAAAGAAATTTCAAAGGAATCATACACATGTACA
>WPAE01000430.1 GCA_009773205.1 Ignavibacteria bacterium | reverse complement strand
AGTGGTACGTCCACAACTGGTCCATAAAAAGTGGTACATCCACAACCTGGTATATAAAAAGTCGTACATCCACAACTGGTACATAAAAAGTGGTACATCCAAAAACTGTTACATAAAAAGTGGTACATCCACAAGTGGTACATAAAAAGTGGTACATCCACAACTGGTACCTAAAAAGTGGTTCATCCACAACTGGTGCAGAAAAAGTGGTACATCCACAACTGGTACATAAAAAGTGGTACATCCACAACTGGTACATAAAAAGTAGTACATCCACAACTGGTACATTAAAAGTGGTACATCCACAACAGGTACATAAAAAGTGGTACATTCCCAATAGGTACATAAAAAGTGGTACATCCAGAACTGGTACATACAAAGTGGTACATCCACAACTGGTACATAAAAAGTGGTACATCCACAACTGGTACATAAAAAGTGGTACATCCACAAATGGTAGATAAAAAGTGGTACATCCACAACTGGTACAAAAAAAGTGGTACATCCAGAACTGGTACATAAAAAGTAGTACATCCACAACTGGTAGATTAAAAGTGGTACATCCACAACTGGTACATAAAAAGTGGTACATCACGAACTGGTACAGAAAAAGTGGTATATCCAGAACTGGTACATATAAAATGGTACATGCACAACTATTACATAAAAAGTGGTACATCCACAACTGGTACATTAAAATTGGTACATCCACAACTGGTACATAAAAAGTGGTACGTCCACAACTGGTCCATAAAAAGTGGTACATCCACAACCTGGTATATTGGTACATAAAAAGTGGTACGTCCACAACTGGTCCATAAAAAGTGGTACATCCACAACCTGGTATATAAAAAGTCGTACATCCACAACTGGTACATAAATAGTGGTACATTCACAACTGGGACATAATAAGTGGAACATCCACAACTGGTACATATAAAGTGGTACATGGACATCTGGTACATAAAAAGTGGTGCATCCTAAAACTGGTACATAAAAAGTGGTACATCCACAACTCGTACATAAAAAGTGGTAGATCCACAACTGTTACATAAAAACTGGAACTTCCACAACTGGTACATAAAAAGTGGTACATCCACAACTGGTACATAAAAGGTGGTACATCCACAATTGGTACATAAAAAGTGGTACATCCACAACTGGAACATAAAAAGTGGTACATCCACAACTGGTACATAAAAAGTGGTACATCCACAACTGGTACATAAAAGTGATACATCCACACCTGGTACAATAAAAGTGGTACATCCACAACTGGTACATAAAAAGTGGTACATGCACAACTGGTACATAAAAAGTGGTACAT
>WPAE01000112.1 GCA_009773205.1 Ignavibacteria bacterium | reverse complement strand
GCCCCGACACCCCTACCTCAAGCGGCAACTTGCCATCGACGGCGGCACTCCAATCGGAAACGGCCCGATCAAGCGTGCAAACGCCGAGCTCATCTGGTCCGACAACAAGCCGCCAATGCTCATCGCGAAACCTGCTCGAGCAACCGGCAAGCAGTATGCAAGCTTCGCTCTTAGTAACGCCGATCTCGCAGCCAGCACTGCAGCCAAGTTCGGAGGTGGGAAGCGCGGACGCCCCCGGAACATCGATGCCGTTCTGCATTGACCCGATCGAGTACGTGCTCGACACCTTCGACAAGGTGATCGTTCCCTCGTTCCCTGCTGATTCGCCACTTGGAATGAACATTCGCGTGCACCTATTGCGCAAGCTCCTGCTCGACTACGCACGACATGAACTCTCTTACGCCCCACCTCGCACTATGGATGAACTCTATCCCTTCGTGAGCCGCTGCATCGACTCGTTGAAACTGAAATAGCTTAGCATATCCATACCCCACCTCCCACTATGGACGAACTCTATCCCTTCGTGAGCAGCTGCATCGAATGCTTGAAGCTCTAGTTGCTTAGCTTTTCCGTTCCTATATAAGTGTGCTAATTGCTTTCCCTGCATATGCAATTTCTCCACTATTGCCTTCAATGTAAAAATGGCTAATTCTAAAGATAGCACTGACTTTTTAATTCAAACCATTATATCCGATTCAGATTCATCAATTGCACCTATATCAACTTCATCATTTAAAGACTTTAATATCATTAGAGCAGTAAAGGAGCATGCAAACCTACTAAAGTATTTAATCATCTTTGCACTATTTTGCTTAATCCTCATTGCGCTTGCATATAATCTCCTCGTTCCTAAAGAAAAAGAATTTACCGATGAAGACTTGCATCGAATATTTAAAGTGTTTCCTGATCTAATTGGGAAATCAATTTCTGAATTGAATTCTGATGAAAAATGGCTCCAAAAGATCCTCACGAAAAACTTTTCAAAAAGTTAGATAAAATTTATTATGATTCCGAATCATCTGGGTCTTATGGTGGAGTACAAAGTTTACTTCGTGAGGCAAAAGCTCGAGGCTTGAAAGTTGGGGAAAAATTAATTAAATCTTATTTATCAAATCAAGCAAGTTATTCACTTCATAAATCATCCCGCAAAAATTTCACTCGAAATCCTACAGTAGTTGGTGGCATTGATCAGCAATGGCAAGCTGACTTGGCTGATATGCAGGCAATCGCCAAATTGAATAAGGGCTATAATTATATTTTAACAGTGATTGATATTTTCAGCAAATATGCTTGGGCTGTTCCTGTTAAAAATAAAGGAAGCAAAGAAATGTTAGAAGCTTTTAAAACGCTTTTCAAAAAATCATCGCCACGTATTCCACAAAAACTTCAAACCGACGCAGGTAAAGAATTTCTCAATAAAGATGTGCAAACCTATTTAAAATCTAAAGGCATTCATCATTTTGTTTCAAGCAGCGATAAAAAAGCGGCAGTTGTTGAACGTTTCAACAGAACACTAAAAACCCGAATCTGGAGATTTTTTACTGCACATCAAACAAACAAGTACATTGATAGTTTGGAGAAATTTATGAAATCCTATAACAACTCTTTTCATCGCTCAATAAAAATGAAGCCTATTGATGTCAAATCTAAAGATCAAGATAAAATTTGGCTTACATTATATGGTAAAAATTGGGAAGGACATAGGAAATCAAAGATTGCCTCAGGTGCAAAAGTTCGAATTAGCAAAGTGAAAGGAATCTTTGAAAAGGGATATATTCCAAATTGGAGCGAGGAGCATTTTCATGTAAAAGAAAAGATTTCAAAGGGGCGCCCTGTTTACAAACTTAAAGATGATCTTGGCGATGATATAAAAGGGGAATTTTATGAGGATGAACTTCAACCAATTACAGAAAATCGCTATTTAGTGGATAAAATCTTAAGAAAACGGAAGGCTTCTGACGGTTCAAAAGAATTTTTTATAAAGTGGAAAGGGTGGCCAGCAAAATTTAATTCCTGGATTAAAGAATCCGATTTTGAAGATATTTCCAAATGACAAATGAGGAATTTATGATTACGTTGCCTAGCAATGCCTCAATGCAATTTTATCCAGAAAACAAGCCAAGTTCTTATAAAGTTATTTTACCCAAATTAATTGAGATTGAAGGGGAATGGGAAGTTGCAATTGTAAATATTCAATACCCATTTAATTGGCCAAATTACACGGAAGAATACGTTGGCATAGCTGCTACAGTATTGGAAATGGATGATAATGGAAAACAGGAGTTTCAACAGCATTGCGATGAATACAATACAGAAATTATTAAGCTCCCTGGCGCAGAACAACTATCTACATCTATAGCTGAATATAGACAAACATTTACCGATCCACTTCCAGTAAAAATTGTGAAGCTGCCTACAGCTTATTATCGACTGAAAGGTGATGTGGGAAAATATGTAGCGTATGGCTTTAATAAAAAATATTTATTACATTCAAGAGAGGCAAGAATAAAGCCTAATATTGAGTGTATTCAAGATTCAATTTTAAATCATATTTCCTTTGGCTCCCGCTTTCTAAAGAAATATCAATTCTTAACATTAAGCCCTCGGTTTCATAATGCAATTGGCCTTTCCTCAATAAATTGGCAGAATAAATTATTTATTAGTGAACCCGGAAAATCTGAAGATATAAAGCCACAAATGGAGTATTTAAACACAATGTATATTTATTGTGATATTGTTAAATATCAAATTGTAGGCGATACGGAAG
>WPAE01000429.1 GCA_009773205.1 Ignavibacteria bacterium | reverse complement strand
ATTTTCATCGGCGTTTTGTTTTCTTTTCTAAAAATTTTCTCATCCATAAGGCTTTATGATCGTCCAATGTTGTTTTGTATTAAAGTTCGTATATGTGAACCGATATCTATTAGATATACTCTAAAGTCTTTGATAGAGCATGGTACAATTGCAAAACCTTCACAAAATCACCAAATTTTTAAAAGAATTATCTAAGAATTCTGCAAACGTTTTCTAAGAATTCTGCGAAAAAATCGTGAAAATTTGCGAGCGAAGCTTAGAATATCATTTCACATTAAAATCTTTTCAAATCTCATAGAAATCTTCCGATTTGGCTGTAAAAATTTTAAATTTCCTCTGGCGCTCGGGGGTTTCGCCCCCCGAACCCACTTATCCGGAAAGTACTGAATTATCATCTTTTTTCTTCGGGGAATTTTAGGAAAAATTAAAATGCAAGAGGAAAATTTACGGAAGATTCATAAAAATTCGCTTGTGAATAATATGAGCTAATTCAAAGAATGTATTTAATACAGACAACTATTCTCGTGAACATAACGCTCCATGCCTAGCACTGCTTAATAAAGAATAGAAATTCTCGGAATGCTTCTAACCTGATCAATTATTTCAAGGGACCATTTACAAAGAAGGTTGATCTAAACTAAAATTCAGTTTATTTAACAGGTCCTCAACAATCCCCAAATTACTTGTATAGTATATGAATTAGTAGGCATCGATCTAGTCTGCATGCATGTAAAATGATTCTAGAGTTTTCTTTCAAACGATACTAAGTCTGTTTTCTCGGTTCATGCTTGGGCTCACAGACTGCCTCACAGAATTGACTTCCTATCATTTGAAGGAAAAGGCTAGCATTCTTATTTCCGACTTGCAAGGATGGGGGATTCGCGCATGCCTTAATGGACATAAGAGAACCGCACTCGGTTGGACCCATCGCATTGTACATGATGGTAACATGACAGCTATCCTCCGCACGGAGCAAATGACATCTTTCGTGCGGGAATTATCTGCTTCCGAAACAGCTCTTGCTCTCCCAAAATTAGATCTCTAGAGGTAACGAAAGGTCTCATTAAGGAGTACCTCTGTGTGCTAAATGGCACCCACAATCGGAGGTTGAAGCTCCTGTCCAACTTGGTACAACTTTGTGAGATGATACCTCATGGGCCATCCAGAAGTGAAGTCCTGGATGGCACTGATGCTGGAATGGCGGGTACATAGCTCTTTTGCCTGGG
>WPAE01000111.1:2875-3820 GCA_009773205.1 Ignavibacteria bacterium | reverse complement strand
AACAGAAAGTCAAAGAACAACAATTAAAACGTTTACATATTCAAGCTAAACAACTCGGTCTCAAACTTCTGCCAATGATTACTTAGTGGTCATTGGCAGCCGCTGGTTATATTTTTTTGAAATACAATTTGTATTTAAAATATAAAATACCTTCCTTTTTTCCATCAATATTGTAAAGATAGAATGAGAAATAAAATTATTTCAGTAAAAGAAAGTTTTATTTAATTTGACTATAATTAGTAAACTTATTGTGCAGCTGCACCAATTAATAAAAGTACAAGTAACACTGCCCCAACACTGGCTAAAATAATTAATCCAACAGGCGCCCCATCTTCTTTTTCAACAACATAAGGTTGGGAAGTTTGTTGAGGCTGTTCATTTGTTTTGTTAGTTTCGTCAGAAAATGAAATAGATTTCCCAGACGATAAAAGAATAACTTTAATTTCTGATTTCCTAAATTCATAAACTAAATTAGTCTCACGCTCAATAAACTCAACTAAATCTGTTTTTATGATTTTTACTTTACCTTCCAGTACTGTTCCATCTTTTAAATGAACTTTATCAATTTGACCAATAGAGTCAGTTTGTGCTTTTGAAACTGACCAACTTAACACCGTTAAAATTGTAATTATTAATACTCGGTGAGACATTTTAGAGATATTCATTTTTTCTCCTTGATATTGGCTTGGTTTTGAAAAAATATAACAGCGTTGCAACTAAACCGCCGCCAAGAGCAGACGGCTAAGTAATGTCAACGCCTTTTGTTTATTAAAAAACTACGTTACTGTCAATCACAGATTAACGAATAACCAGCTTTGCAAAGCTAAACTAATTTTTACATCCTTTCGACCGCATCTTCACAGCGGTCGGTTTTGAGTTGCGGGTTAGTTTTAGGATTTTAATTACGTAACGATTTTGAAAACAACAACCAGCGCAACCAACTTT
>WPAE01000111.1:0-2780 GCA_009773205.1 Ignavibacteria bacterium | reverse complement strand
TTACCCAGCATTGTAAAAACATAAAATTAGTGACCCACACAAAACCTGGAAGCCACCACCAAAGCATTGATAAAACTTGCTTGCCGACCTTAACAAACCCGAAAATTTATCTGCCCAGAGAACAAACTAACGTTTGCTGCCAAAGTAAAAACAACTTCTTAACACAAAATGAAAAACCAAACCAGAACAGCTTACTAACTAAGCTGCCGCCGCTTACACAAAACTTGTTTAGTAAACTAACGACGTTGCGCCTAACGCGCCGCCAAGAACAACAATGACGATTTTGCAAACGCAACTTTATTTTATAAATCAGTTTTGTTTTGCAAATCAACTTTACACAAGCAACTAATTCTGAAACGCCAAACCCTAATGCGATTCAATTAGACCGCATCTTCACCGCGGTCGCCGTTGAGGCGCTTGTTATATGGCATTATTTATAAATATAGTATGAAACCTTATCAGCTATAGGATGTGAATTCCAAAATGAATCACTAAGAATTACATTAAAGTTAGCTCCCTCAATATCACAAGCACATATTTGCGTATAATATTTACGTGTTTTTTCGTCAAACCTTTTGCCATAAAAGTATATCGTATTAGAAAATGTGCTTATGGAAGGATTCCAATAGTTGAAATACGGTGCAACAATCTTTGTTAAACGTTTAATTTGCTTCGAAACGATATCTACTTTACATATTTCGTAACCTTGAACCCAATTAGAGTAATGAAACAGAACAGACTTACTATCTGGTGTAAACACACCATTCCCCGCCCAATAACTATTAATTGCATCCGTCAAGTCAGTTATAAAATTCCCATTAACATCCATTAGATGTAATTGCCAAAATACAGGAACATTTCTTAGACTAGAAGATTCATAACAGATGAATTTCCCATCAGGAGAAATCTGAGCATAGAAACTTGTTTTGCCTTCCTCTGAAATCCTTTTCTCTGTATTCTTAGTTAGATCATATAAGTAAACCGATTCAAATCCGCCATCAGTTGTGAAAGTATGTCTATGAAAAACAAACATTTTCCCATCTGGTGAAAAATTTCCAGGATGACCTTGAGTAATCGGTCCTATTATAGAATCTTCCTTTATTTTATAAATATAAATATCCATTCCAACGTCTATATCTAATCCAGGTGCGGCTTGGTAAAATAGTAGTTGGTTTTTATCTGGTGAAATTGCAGTAGCTGCATATTCACCCCACGTATATTTGGTAATCTGTTTTATTAGACTGCCCTTCGAAGACATCATAAAAATATTTTTAGCTTTACCATCTCTATCAGAGGAAAAGAATATTACTTCTTCTGTCTTTAATACTTTTTCCTTTATTGCTTCTGGTTCTGTACTATTATCTTTACAGCTAATTAGGATTACAAATACTCCAAGAGCAAGCAAAAGGCCCCATTTCATATTACTACCTCCATAGCCATATAACGAAGTTGCGTTTAGCCCGCCGCCCAACACAGCAATGCAGCTTTAAAAACCAATGCCGATGATTATTTATAAACTTATTTTGCTCACTACACTTAAAGAGCAACTAACAATGAAAAGCTAAACCCAATAATCTTTCACTACGACCGATTCGAAGAAGCGGTCGGGCTGAGACGCTTGTTAGGCGTATTTTTTATTATTCTAAAACGATGAATCTGATGAACTGATTGTTCGCTTCAATAACTCTAAATTTTTTATTCTGAAAAACAATTTCGTTGCCATCTGAAAGATTATACTGAAGATTTTGTGTAAAACCATCTTTTATATACAATGCCCCTAATCTATAAAAGTATTCTCTATACATCACCTTTATTACATTTCCTTCTCTACCGCTATACACTAATTCAATCCTCGAGCCTTTAGCTATTATATTATTAGGTTTATTATAAACTCCTTCATCGACATAGATCATAGAAGCACCAATATTCGATTTTAACTCTTGACCGATTTCATAGCTTTTATTGAAGTAATCAACATTCCAATTGCATGCACTACACAATAACAATAAAACGAATATTTTTTTCATAATAGCTCCATTAGTTATTCACTTTGATTAAAAACATTTCACTAAAATAAATTAGGCATAAATTCCTCTCCATTATTTGTATAAATCCAAACGGGAGGAGTCAAATAATATTTTTCAAATTCTTTGTAACTACACTTGAATTCTTGATTTACCCATTGACCTATTCTTTGATGTAGATTATCTAATTGATTTGTAGTGGATTGATCTAACCGTAACTGTGGAAGTGTTGGAGTCCATTGACAATGAAAAATAGCATTCCGAAAATCCTTAAAAGGGCTTCCTTTAAACGCCGGAAAATCAATAATATCTTGTGGCAAATTCTTAAATACTTTTTTAGGATCAATTTTCTGATTCTTTGGAAGATCAATTGGATCAAGAGTTTTTGTCAATCCTTCGTGCAAACTGTAGAGAGATGCAATCCAAAAACATAATTTCATAAATCCTTCTCCACCAAATAATGACCAACATTCGGGGGCAACAATTTCGTTATCAACCTTGTCAATTCTTTTATAGAACCAATCTGACCAATTCCATTTTTTCTTTATTTCCCATAAAGCCCAAAACTCACGCCACAAGCTGTCATCTTTGTGAGTTTCCCAATCATCACAATATTTTCCTCTAAATTCAGAATCAATGTTCATATTTTTATTACGCCTAACGACGTTGCCGCTAACCGGCAGCCCAGAACAGCAATGCCAATTAACCGCAACAACTTTTTATTTCTATAAAATATTTCTTAGAACAACCTACCTT
>WPAE01000038.1 GCA_009773205.1 Ignavibacteria bacterium | reverse complement strand
AAGTGTTTTGAGGCTTTTCGAGAGCTGGCGATGGGACTCGAACCCGCAACCTGCTGATTACAAGTCAGCTGCTCTACCAGTTGAGCTACGCCAGCATTTTGCGCTGTCTTTCAAAATTTGTGGGGCAAATCTAATATAAAATCTGCATAAAGCGCAATAATTCTTAGCCTTTATGGAAAGAAAAAAATATATTTGCTCAACTGTATGTGAGTTTATGACTAAGGCAGAAATTAAATACTACGCTTCTTTATCTCAAAAAAAATGCCGCGTTGAAGAATCCAAGTTTTTGGTTGAAGGAATTAAGTTAATTAATGAAGCTATTAACTCCGGTTACTATTGTGAGGCGGTTTTTTATTCATCATACCTAAATAGTGAAGAGGAGGATTTTGTTGATTCGCTTCGAGAAAGAGTTACTAAAATTGTAGAAGTGCGCAGAGATGATATTGAGCGTTTTGCAGATACAAAATCTCCGCAACAAGTAGCTGCTGTTTTTTATAACGATAATAACCATAAAGAGATTAAAGGTAATCTTATAGTTGCTTTGGAAAACATTAATGATCCTGGAAATCTTGGTTCAATAATTAGGAACAGCGATTGGTTTGGTGTTGAAACTGTAATTTTAAGCGAGAATTGTGCAGAAGTTTTTAGCCCAAAAGTGATTAGAGCATCTGCTGGTTCTGTTTTTCACATTAACGTAGTAGAGTCTAAAGATTTTTATAATCAACTTAATGAATTTGTAAAACAAGAATATAAAATTTGTGTTGCTGATCTTAGCGGCGAAGATATTTATTCATACAAGCACAGTAAGAAAACGGTTCTTGTTCTTGCCAATGAGACACACGGTCCTTCCGAAGAACTATTAAGCCTTTGTGATACAAAGGTTACAATTCCCAAAAGAGGTAAAGCAGAATCCCTAAATGTTGCAAATGCCTCTGCTATAATATTATCGGAATTAACTAATTAAAAACCCGGCTCTGTTGCCTGTAGTTTGCAATTCTACAAAACAAAGCCGGGATCTTATCGTTTTTCAGAAATTGTACTACTGAAAAGTATCGTTATTTCATCAATAGCATTTTGCGAGAGAATCCAAATTGATCTGCTTGTATTTTATAAATATAAACTCCACTTGCAATTCCTGTTGCATCAAAATTTACCTCGTGCCATCCACTACTCATTTCTTTATCCACCAAAGTTGTTACAAACTCGCCAGAAACACTGTAAACACTAAGTGTTACATTAGATGTTTTAGGCAAGGCAAATTTAATTGTAGTTGTAGGATTAAATGGATTAGGATAATTCTGGCTTAAAGTATAAGCCGAAGGAATTTCGTTAGCAGGTTCTATGTTGGTAATTCCATTTGTGTGAATTCCTTTAGCATGTTTTGCAGCCCAAGCAACATCTTTTGTTGTATGGCATTGTAAGCATGAGTATTCTAAGGTAGTTCCAGATATTCCATTAGCATCTTGTTTGATAAATCTAAAAGTTGCTGGCGGAGTAGCAGTGTTAGAAATATTTTCTAAATTATCAAACATTGTAATTGGGTCAGTTATTATTTTCCAAAAGTGTGCGCTTTGATCGGAAACATAAGGAGCTAATTGATCGCCATTTCTTGCCGCATTTGGCATGTGGCAATCGTTGCATGTTGCTTTTGTTTTTGCTACATCATGCCCTTTAATTGCCTTATTTGTATGGCAGCTTTCACATTTTGCGGTTGCCTTTATACCACCAATGTCAAAATAAACTCCTTTATGCGAATCATGACAAGTAGCACAAGTAAAACCAATTTTTGCATGTTTAGAAGCAAGCATCATATCACCTTGTTCGCGGTGGCGGATAAATCCGGTGCTCACTCCGCTTACAGTTCTTGCCTGCCATTCAACTCTTTTGTCCCAAGTGAAAGTGGTTGTCCCGGAGTTTCGATCTCTTGCATGGCAGCGGCTGCAATCAACATTTTTGCTTGGCATTATTGTAATATTTGAAACGTGATTTTGAGAAGGACCATGGCAGCCTTCACAACCAATACCAGTTTCTGCCCAACTACCCTCAATTCCTGGGAAAGCTTGGAAAGCCGCAGTTTTAGTTCT
Source organism: Ignavibacteria bacterium (assembly GCA_009773205.1). GTDB lineage: Bacteria > Bacteroidota > Ignavibacteria > Ignavibacteriales > Melioribacteraceae > Stygiobacter. Next base: position 32,991 of record WPAE01000038.1, on the reverse strand, counting down.
GCTTGGACCAGTTGTATGGCACGTGTAACAAGAAAATGTGTAGCTTGTTTTACCTGGTGCCGATTGCACATAAGTTACCCATTTATTCGTGGTAAGGTTATACTGTCTGTTATCTCCCCAAATTAAATAACCCTCTTTATCTAAAAAGCGGGCATTTGAATGGTATCCGCCTAACACAAATCCTATATCACTCCAGTTTAATCCTGCGGGCGGATTTGGTATTCCGGTTTTTAATGTGTAGTTAATTTGCGAGCCAATTACTTTTGGTACTGAAAGAACCGGATACGATGGTCCTTTTGTTCCATCTAATTTTTGAATTTTGTAAGGGTGCCCGGATTGTTTCCAATTATTATAAGCAGTTGCGTGGCAATTTTTACAAGATTCACTACCTGCATATTCTTGAGCTACTGCACCACTATAACCCAACAATAGAATGGTTACTAAAAGAAGTACATTTTTTTTCATTTTTCCTCCTTATTTTAGGACAAAGTTATTCTTTTTGCTAAATAAAAATATCAGACAAGTAAATCCGAATGAAATTAAATATGATGAAAAAAATTTCATAATTGTAAAGAGAAGTTCATTTTTGCTATTTTAATTAAAAATTGTGAGGAAATATATTTGGAAATATTAATTGCCGAGGATGAAAAACAAATTGCCGGTACACTGAAGAAAAGGTTTTTAGAAATTGGATTTCATCCGATGGCAGTGCCTAACGGTGAAGCTGCATTAGCTGCTGTAGAAAAGATCGTTTTCGATGTAATTATACTTGATTGGCGAATGCCAAAACTTTCTGGATTAGAAGTATGTAAGATTTTGCGAGAGCGCGAGATTAAAGCTCCAATTATTCTTTTAACTGCATTAAGCGATATTTCCAACAAAGTTGAGGCTCTTAATGCAGGAGCAGATGATTATATTACAAAGCCTTTTTCATTCGATGAGCTTTTAGCAAGAGTAAATGCTGTTGTTAGAAGATTTCATTCTACAACTACAGAACTTGGTTTTAACAATTGCACTCTAAATCTAGTAGATCATACTCTTGTTAAGCCGAACGAAATTATTAAGCTGAGCCAGAAAGAATATGACCTTTTGAAATTCTTTTTGAAAAACAAAAATTCAATTGTTAGCAAAGATCAAATTTGCCAGCAGGCTTGGGGAACCAAATGCTCGCCTCTTTCAAACATTGTTGAAGTTACTATTAAAAACTTGAGGCGTAAACTTGAAAGTAAAACACATAAAAGCTATATAAGGACAATTTACGGTGAAGGTTATATTTTCTTTGCTGATGAAGTGCTTAAACATTAATCTTTCCAAAACGGTTAAACGCAATGCTTTTATGATAGCATCGGCGTTTATTGCTTTTTTACTAATCTTTAATGTGATTCTTTATTTCGTTATTACCTTCCAGCTTACTGCGGTACTCGATGCAAAAATTAGCCACGAAATTGAACATATTGCTTCTGCCTTTAGAATTAAGAATAATTCTATAGAAATCATTCGCCAAAGTGAATTTGAAGAATCTGCTTTAGTGGAACTAAACGACAATCCTTTTTTTCTACAAATTTATTCGAAAAACGGAAAGATTATTTTGCAAAGTGAAAACATTAAAATGTTTGCTCCTGTGCGCTTATCATTTCCAACATTTAATACTTTTGAATATTTTGAAAATACAGAAACAATCCGGGAAGTTGTACGCACAGGTTATAGAAAACTGTTTAATGAACATGGTGTGTTTGTAGGCTTTTTGCAGCTCTCTGCCAGAAAACTAAGAATTGATACAGCTATAAAAAATATTTTTTTCTATAACGTACTTCTTTTGCCTTTTTTACTAGTTATAATTGTTGTGATTAGTGTTATAATTTCCAAGAAAACATTTCAACCGCTTAATGCTATAATTGAAACGGCAGATAAAATTACAGCTACAAATCTTAAAGAAAAACTTGTTTTGGATTCTGATCCGCATGATGAACTTAGCAAGCTAAAATTAACATTAAATAATTTGTTCTCACGTTTAGAGAATCAGATACAACAGATTTCTTCCTTTTCGGATAATGCTTCACATCAGCTATTAACTCCGCTCACTGTAATTAATTCTGAATTGGAACTGCTTCTCAAATCACAAGCATTTGATCAACATTCAAATGATTCGATCAAGATTATTAAAGAGCAGTCTGATAGAATGACACTAATTATCAAATCTCTTTTAATTCTTGCACGAGATGAACACGCTAGAACAAACTGCAATTCCGTTTTCAATCTGAACTCGGCGGTAGAAGAAATTTTAAAATCTTCAACAAAGAAAACTCGTGTAAAGAGTATTATAGCAGAAAGCATTTACATTAAAGGAAATGTAGAACACTTTATAATCGCTTTAAGTAATATTATAGAGAATGCGCTAAAGTATTCTTCGGATTCGCCAGTAACAATAACAGCTTCAAACAATAATAATAATTGTAAAATTAAAGTTATTGATTCTGGAATTGGAATTGCCGAAGCAGATAAAAGTAAAATCTTCGATAAGTTTTTCCGCTCTAATGATGTTGAAAATTTAGGTGTAAAAGGTTATGGTCTCGGACTCAGTTTAGCGAAATCTATAATCAACTCTATTGGCGGCGAAATAAGCTTAGAAGACAACTCCCCAAAAGGTTCTATATTTATAATTTCACTTAAATCTGTTCGTTTTGATTAAATGCATATCTATAATTTTTTAAAAACCCGCATAACCGGCAAAGAATGTTTATGTTTTTATAGATGCCTTAAAGCAATATTGCTGCAACAGCCAAAATATCAATTAACACTAAAATCCAGCTTACTTCCTCTCTTTTGCCAATCGCAATTTTAATTATTGTCCAAGAAATAAATCCCCAAATAATACCGTGTGTAATAGAATAAGTTAAAGGAATAAGAACCATACCTAAGAAAGCAGGAATTGCGTCATCAAGTTTGAGCCAATTAATTTTAATAACAGGTCTCATCATAAAAACACCAACTAATATCAAAGCAGGAGCTGTAGCAATGGATGGAATTACAGAAAGAAGCGGAGCCAAAAACATAAAAGGAAGAAACAACAATCCAGCAGTAATTGCTGTAAATCCTGTTCTTCCTCCCTGCTCAACACCGGCGGCAGATTCTATGTAAGCCGTGCCAGAACTTGTGCCAAATAAACCAGAAATTGTAGTAGAAAAGGCATCTGCAATTAAAGACTCTTTTACACGAAGAGGCTCGCCATTTTCATCAACTAAATTTGCAGCTTCAGCAACACCGATAAATGTTGATAGCGAATCGAACAGATCGGTAAACAAGAAAGCAAAAATTACTGGGACAAAAGCAAATTGAAGTGAGTTAACAATATCGAGCTTGAATACTAAACTGAAATCCGGCAATGAGAATAAACCATTCCAAGTAACTAACGTTGTTGTTCCAAAATTTACTGCTGAAGCATCTCCATAAAATCTTCCAATTGGAATAGCTAAAAGTGTTGTAAATATTATTCCTGCAATTAATGCACCGTTAATCCTTTTAATAACCAAAATCGAAGTAACAATTAGACCTACAAGAAAAGTTATAGTAACTGCGTTGAGTCCTGCTATTCCAACTAATGTTGTGGGGTCTGCCACAATAAATTTTGCATTAACAAACCCAATAAAAGTAATGAACAAACCAATGCCGGCAGAAATAGCATAACGTAACTGACGAGGAATAGACTGCAAAATTTTGACACGAATATTAAAGACGGAGAGCAGAAGAAAAATTACGCCAGCCCAAAACACGGTACCAAGTGCAACTTCCCACTTTACACCCATTCCCAAAACAACCGAATAAGTAAAGAATGCATTTATTCCCATGCCCGGCGCAACTACAATTGGGTTCTTGGCATAAACGCCCATTGCTATACTACTGAATGCACTTACCAAAACTGTTGCGGTAAGAACTCCATTAAAAGGCATTCCGCATTGCGAAATTATTGCCGGATTTACAACAATTATGTACATAGTGGCAAGGAAAGTAGTAATGCCAGCAAGAATTTCTGTTTTGTAATTCGTGTTTTGAGATTTGAAGTCGAAGTATTTTTCCATAACGCCTTAACTAGCTTATATAGGATTAATACTTGCAAACTAAACTTTAGAAATTAGAATCTCAATCAAAATTTTATTGCGTGCTGAAAACGAATAAGCCGTTTCTTGATGAAACGGCTAAAAGAAAGTAACCAGTCAATTTACTTATCGGTTACATCAACTTTTAAAGTTGGAGTTGTTCCGGTCTGTATAACTACAGTATAATTCTTGTCATCATTAGCAGTAAAAAGTATAGATGGAGAATCTTTTTCATTTTGAATAACAGCAGTAGCCATTGCGGTTCCTGAAACAACTTCCCGATAAGATGAAGTTGCGCCTGCGCTGACATCGTTGATATTAATGGTGTTTGAATTAGCCAGCTTTATTTGAACGTTAGCTTTGTTGGTTCTTAAATTTTGAACACGAACGCTTGGGGGCTCTGTTGAACATGCCGTTGTTAATAAAACAAAAACCAAAAGTAAAGAAGTTAATTTTTTCATGACACTCTCCTAAAAATTCCGCTCAAATTTATAGAATAATTTTTTCATTTATTGTGATGTAAAAAGTTCTTGAACTTAGATGTTACACTCGCAGACAGAACATCTTGGTATGATTAAATCAGTTTTACAATTCTTTCAACTTCATTTAGAATTTTCCCGCTATAAACTAATCCGAGAATGCGTTTTGTATCGTCGTAGAGAATTCTATCATTCTTTAGTGTAGGAATTTTTTTACGTATAGTACTATAAGCTATGTTTGTTCCAACTCCACACTTTAATGGTTTTAAGAAATCCACACCTTGAGCGGCAAGCAGCAACTCAATAGCAATTACAGTTTGAACATTTTTCAATACTTGATGGCACTTTCTGGCAGAGATAGATCCCATAGAGTTCAAATCTTCTTTGCCTGCAGAAGTTGGAATTGAATCTACACTTGCCGGGTGAGAAAGAACTTTGTTTTCTGAGACAAGTGCGGCGGCAGTGTATTGAGCTATCATGTACCCGGAATTGAGTCCGCCATCTTTTGCTAAAAACTTTGGAAGTTTTTCGGATGAACCATTTGTAAGCCGGTCAATTCTTCGCTCGGCAATATCTGCAATTTCTGAAAGAGCAATTGCCAAAAAATCTAACGGAAGAGCCAGCGGCTGTCCATGAAAATTTCCGCTGCTGATATAATCTTTATCATCCGGAAAAATTATTGGATTATCATTCACAGAATTGAGTTCTATTTCAATTCTTGAGCAAACATAATCTATTGCATCTCTTGAAGCGCCGTGTACTTGAGGAATGCAGCGAATTGAGTATGAATCTTGTACTCGTGGATCGTTTGTTAAATGTGAATTACGAATTTCGCTGTTCTTCAAAAGCGCAAGCATGTTTTTGGCCGTGGCTATTTGTCCGGGATAAGGACGCAAATAGTGAACCCGTAAATCGTAAGCTTTATCAGTAGAACGAAGCGCTTCGTGAGATAGCGCGCCAGAAACATCTGCAAGTTTTATCAGTTTCTTTGCTTCTATACAAATATAAGCTCCAAAAGCAGTCATCATTTGAGTGCCGTTAATTAAAGCTAAACCTTCCTTTGCGGCAAGCTTAACCGGAGATAACCCAAACTGCTTAAGAGCTTTTGCAGATGAAATTTGTTTGGTTAACGCGGCTTTTTCATCTAAAACATTTTTTACTATTTGAACATCGCTTTTGCCAATCATAGCTAAGACTAAATGAGCAAGTGGGGCTAAATCTCCGCTAGCGCCCACAGAGCCTTGCGAAGGAATAACCGGAATGATGTTGCTGTTCATCATACCAAGAAGAAGCCGAAGCGTATCAAGTTTAATTCCGGAGAAACCACTTGCTAATGCATTTGCGCGAAGAAGCATCATAAGCTTAACTATAAACGGCGGCAAATTTTCTCCAACTCCTGCTGTGTGGCTTATAATTAGATTTTCTTGGAGTTGTTCAATATCCTCTTTAGAAATTTTTACGCTTGAAAATCCGCCAAAGCCGGTTGTAACACCATAAATTGTTTCTCCTTTTTCTACCCAATCATCAACTAACTTTCTTGCAGCAATTACTTTCTTTTTTGCATGGGCAGATAATTCTACAATTGGATTTTCGCGTAAGAAAAAATCAATCTTGTCTAATGTTAAAGATCTACCGTCAATAACTAGTTTCATTTTTTTACTCCAAATGTTTAAAACAAAATGCACTAAGACAGACTTCGTGGCGAGAAATAATGTTTATTCTGTTTCATAAAGAAGCCTCTTAATTTTTTGTTGATTTGATGAGCTTGCTCTAAATTTTATTACTGCTTTATCATCCAAATATTTTATTGAAGTAACGTCTGCTAACTCATACAGCTTTGCAATTTTTCTCGTTTCGCTGTTTGGAATCTCAATCTCTACTTCGCCGAAATATTTTTCGTAAATTTCTGTGAGCCTACTTTTTAAGCCGTTGATGTTAATTCCTCTCTCTGCAGAAACGATTATGCTGTCCGGAAAATTACTCTTGATAAGATCAAGACGCTCTCTGTTCTTCAAATCATCTACTTTGTTAAAAACCACAATCTGTGTTTTCTTCTTTGCATCAAGCTCGTCTAAAGTTTCTTCTACAACACGTATATGATCTTCGTAGAAATCATGCGTTACATCCACAACGTGAATTATAATGTCGGCATCCCGCACAACATTAAGTGTAGTTTTGAAAGAAGCCACAAGATTATGAGGCAGCTTGCGAATAAAGCCCACCGTATCGCTAAGCAAAATTGTTTTTCCCTTGCTCAGTTCAAAAGAGCGTGTAGTTGAATCAAGAGTAGCAAAGAGTTTGTTTTCTACAAGAACTTCAGAGTTAGTTAATCTATTTAGTAAAGTTGATTTACCGGCGTTAGTGTATCCAACTAAAGTAGCAGTAAGAAAATCTTTTCTGCTTGCGCTTTTTGTTGTATGCTGAGATTCAATCTTTCTAAGGTTCTCTTTTAATTTACTTATTCGAAAGCGTATTATTCTGCGGTCAGTTTCAATTTGTGTTTCGCCCGGCCCTTTTGTTCCAATTCCGCCGTATTGCTTAGAAAGATGAGTCCATGCTCGCGTTAAACGCGGCAGTGTATATTGAAGCTGTGCAAGCTCAACTTGCGTTTTAGCTTCGCGTGTTTTTGCATGCGAAGCAAAAATGTCTAAAATCAATCCGCTTCTATCCAAAACTTTTCTTTCAAAGAGTTTTTCGAGATTGCGCACTTGCGTTGCATTCAAGTCGTCATCAAAAATTATTAACTGAATATTGTTAAGCTCTACAAGCTGAGCGATTTCTTCGGCTTTGCCTTTGCCAATGTAATAAGCGGGATCGGGACGGTAACGTTCTTGCATAACTTTGAAAACCGTTTCGGCGCCTGCCGTGTCGGTTAGCAGCTCTAATTCATCGAGATGTTCTTCGACTTGTTCTTTGTTATATTCGCCGAAAGCAAGTGCAATTAATATTGCTCTTTCTTTGGGCTGTGGCGCTAATGTAATCATAATGTTAAATCTTTCTTAGTGCTTCTTGCCAGCAAAGATTCCGCAATGGCAAGCATCATTACAACTATTAAAAAGTATTTCCAAAGCTCGGTTCCAAATCTGGATTGATAAATTTCTTTTAGATAATCTTTATCGCTTGAAAGAGTAACGAGCTTTCCTTCGTATCCAATCTTTGATAGATATTCAGCAAATTCAGATTCAGTTGAATATTCCAAAACAGATTCGCGCCAATCATGATTTACAGAAAAGTAATCAAGCAGTGTGTTGTTCGAAAATATTTTGTATGTGCCGGCTTCATTAGTGTTTTTATACTGAAAATATTTTTTATTTGTTAGAGAGTCTATGTCAAAATATTCATCAACGCCGGAAGGAGATTTCACTACCACTTGCTGAGTTGGTGCGTTTGAAATATTGGCAACAGCTTCTTCGCCGCAGACTATTGTTGAATCATTATCCGACTTTACAGAGCAGTATAAAAGAGATTTAGTAATGAGTGGTGCAAAAAATGCTTTTAACGGAAAAGTGTTCCAGCTTAAAACCGGCGCTGAGTTGAAAAGCAAAACTTTTCCCTTGCCTAATTGATGTTCCGAAAGAAACGAAGAGTTGTCTACAAGCGTAATTATATTCTTTCCATTCGAACTAATTGTGTTTTTGAAATAATAAAATATTTCCGGCGATTCAATTTGAGATTTGGTTTTCTCTTCGAAAATATTTTTTAGAAGTGGATGCTGAAAATCTGTTTTAGAAAATTGAGTAAAAGAATCTGGCGAGCCGGCTTTGCCAACAACAGAACTTGGAACTGATACTTGCATGCTTTTGCACAAGTTCTGGAATCCAGTTAGTGTGCTTTGAGAACCGGGCATTGCTATTATATTTCCGCCGCCTGAAATATAATCTGATAACGATTTCTTTTCGCGTAAACTTTCTGAACCAACAAGCAGAAGAACATCATGTTTGTTAAGGTTAGCTGATGCTAATTGCTCCAATTTCATTTCGTTCAAATTAACTCTAGAGTTAGGAATGCCCAATGCAAGTTTTACAAATTTTAAATCTTCGGCTTTATCATACAAAATTAGAAGAGATAATTTACTTGGAATAAAAATGCTAAAGAACCGCTTGTTGTCATAAAGTACTGCATCATCTTCAAGTTCCGCGTAAAATTCTACTAGTCCGGTATCTTGCAAAGTTGTTTCGAATGAAACTTCTTTTAATTCGCCGCCGGCTAGAGAAATATTCTTCTGTGCCGATCTTTTTCCATTTACAAAAAAGGAAACAACATTCTCATTTACAGAAACGTTTGAGTAATTTTTAACAAGAGCGGAAAAGCCAACTTCTTTTCCTGGTTCGTAAATTTGATTATTCGGTTTTAATTCTTCAATTCCAAGATTAGTTACATCACTTGCGTTACTTTCCCAAATATACAAACGCGTATCTGGCGTTAGATTTTTACCAATTTGAGATAATTCCGAGGCTGAATTTGCGAGTCTGTTTTTCTGTAGGTCGCTTAGCAAATAAATCTCTTTGTTAAAATTTTTTGAAGCAAACAAAATTTGCACGGCTTTTATCATTGCTTCGTTAATTGTTCTGCTTATGTTGGAAATCTCAGTTTCGTCAATTTCCTTTTTTACTTGAGCTAAGTTACTTGATGGAACGGCTTGGCTAATGCTGCTAAATGTAAGCAATGCAATTTCATCACCGGGCTGGAAATTGTTAAGAAGATTCTTCGCAATCTGCTTAAAGTTGTTTAACCGCGAGCCTTTTTCTCCAACTACAGACATACTGAAAGTATTATCTAGAATAATTACTGCGGTGGTTTTTGCGGCTGATGACTCGCCAATAAAAATTGTTTTTAAAGTTGGTCTCGCAAATGCCATAACAAGAAATACAATTATCAAAACCCGCAAAAGCAAAAGAAGCCACTGCTTTAATTTTATCCGGCGGATTTTCGTCTTCTGCAATTCCTTAAGAAACGCAAGCGTGCTGAAATCAATAGTTCTGAGTTTTCGCAGATTCAAAAAGTGGAGTACGATTGGAATCGCAGCAGCGAGCAAACCCAACAACAGAGCTGGATTGAGAAAAGTCATCTGCTTTGCTTAAAGTGATTAATTAATTTGTTAGTAAAGATTTCCATATCAAACATTTCAACGGCGCGCTTTCTCGCTTCAATTGCAAACCGCTCTCGTGTTTCTTTTGAAACGATTAACTGTTCTGTTTTCAAAGCCAAATCTTTTCCGTTTCCTTTTTCAAATAGAAAGGAAGTTAAATTATCTACAGCAATATCAAGCACGCCGGCAAAGTTAGAGCAGACAGAAGGTTTACCCATACTTAAAGCTTCTGCAAGCGCAATCCCGAAAGCTTCATCGTGCGAAGGAAAAATAAAGATATCGAGAGCGGCTAATATTTCCGGTGTGTCTTTTCTAAATCCGGCAAAGATTAGTTTGCTGCCTAAATTAATTTGGGCAGCTTGTGTTTTAATTTTTTGCGCGTAAGCTTCTTCTCCGCGGCTTGCCTCTCCAACAATCATAAATTTTATGTTGAAAAATTTCGTTGATAAAATTTCTGCTGCTTCGAGAAATTCTTCGTGCCCTTTGCCGGGACTAATTCTGGCAATCATTCCAATTAGTATTTCATTTTCTACAAGAGAGAATTCGCTTCGTACTTTATTCCTATCAATTATTGACGGATCGAACTTAGTTGTATCAATAGCGTTGTGCAGTAAAACGATTTTGTCTTTTGTAAGCGGAGTAGTTTCTTCAAGATTCTTGGCAATCATGCTGCTGATTGCAAATGCTTTTGTAACGCGGCTGTAAATCCATCTGTGTAAAAAATCTTTTTTGAATATGAATGAAGCCATCTGCTTAGAAAGAAATACCGGAACATTTGAACCGGCAAGTTTTAACGCCGGAACAACAAGCCAAAGATCTTTAGAACCGCCGCATTCTATTACATCATATTTGTTTTGCTTAATCAAAGATGAAAAATTTCTAATAGTTTTTAGATTGAAATAAGATTTGAACCCAAAAGTATGTGTTGAAACATTTTCTTTAAAAGCTTCTTCATAAAGACGTGAACCGGGAAAACAAACAAGCTCGGTTTTTATGTTCTGTTTAAGAAGCTGCTTAACAGTTGTTAAAGCGTACATTTCCATTCCGCCCCAGCTTTGTGAAAGGCAAGTGAAAAGTACTCTCATTCATATCCTTTTTGAATAGTTGCGCCGCGGAAGTAATGTTTTAGAATTTCATCGAACGTATATCCTTTTTCTCCCATAACTGCCGCGCCAATCTGGCAAAGCCCAACCCCGTGTCCCCAGCCGGCACCAAGTAAAATAAATTTTTGCGGAACGCCGTTAATAATATTTTCTTTTTGAACAATAAATGCCGAACTGTAAAGATGCGTTTTGGAAAGAACCTTTCTAATTTCTAATTCTTTGCCAATTGTTAATGCTTTTTTAGAACCGATGATTTTTAATTTTACCAAACGTGATGAAGCGCCTCGTTTAACCGGAATGAGATCGAAAATATCTCCAAAATCGAAACCGCTTTTGTTGTTTATTAATACTGCAATTTCTTCTTGAGTGTATTCAACCTTCCATCGAAAAAAATCGTTAGTGTCTCTATCAAAATCAACTAGAACTTGAGAAAGAATTTTTTTATCTGTTGTGTTGCAAAAAGCGTGAGGCGAACTCTGTATCCATTTTTCGGCTGAAGTTTCTTTTGTTAAATCCACATCGTAACCATCGAGTTCAAATTTGTAATCTACAATTGGAGAAAGATATTTATGCGGTGTGTCTTCCCAGCAAGATTCAAACTCTTCCGAAACTCCGCCGCAGCTTTTTGAGTAGCGCGTATCGCAAATTTTTTCGTTGTATGTTAAGAATAAACCATATGTATCACAAATTGCTTTTGATGCGTGATCGTTTATAATTTTTGTTATGCCTTGATAACGCTGACAGTGATCGTCAGCGCAGAAATCATAATTTTTATGATCTTCTCTATCGTACCATCTAATCACTTCATCACCAGCAGAGTTTTCTATCATTGTGTTGGTGTAAGTTTTTTTCTTTGCAAGCTGAGCAAGCAGCCATCCGCGCGAAACTATTGCGTGCGCTTTCATAAGTTCGAGCGAAGAATTAGGACTCATCTCCGAAGAGATTACGCTCGTTAAATAATCTTCGAGAGGAAGAATGTTTACGGCGGTGATTTTGTCCTCCTCAATTATTAAACTAAGCTCTCCTCTAAAGCGTTGATTTTCTTTTTTCTGCCAATGGAAGTTAATTCCAATTACAACCTCGTGTAGAAGAAAAGATTCAATTTCTAAATCGCTTGGTATAAATGAAATTTCTTTTGCAGACAGAATTTCAATTTGCTCTTGATATAGAACAATCATATTTCCGGAAAGATCTGCTGTATATTTGCCGCTGAATTTTTTGTCTTGTCCTCGCACAAAAAAATCGCCGTAAAGATCAAATCGGATTTCCTTTTCTGTCAAAACCCCTACACGTACATCTGGCTGTTTCATATTCTTTCTATAATTTTGACCCAAATATAGCAACGATGAAGTAAAATAAGTAGGTTAAGAAAGAATACTTTTCTACCAGTCAATCTTTCAAAATATTTTGGTGGTATTTAGGATTGCAGGAGGCGGGCTATTTAGTAGGATATCATTTCAAGAATTTCTACTCATCAACACTCAAGTATTCTTGTTTTGTGGCGCACATTTCAATGGTTTTGTCAATTCATTTGGATATTAGAATGTTGTTAAAACGATTTTTCGACCCAAGTTAACATCAAAGTAATTCGTTATATTGAGTTTGTAAGAATTTCAAATGAGTACAACTTAATGATAGAAAGATTTTTAGTAAGATTGCAATAAAACTAAGTACAATTAAAATAAATTATGATTGTAGATCTTAAAAAAATCCATAAATTATTGAATGCTGCTGCTGACGAATCTATAAGTCATTCTCAACTAACAGAATTAGTTAAGATTTCTCGTTTAGTTATTCAGTCCTACCTCGCTACCTATCGTTCAAATGTAATAAACCTAATTAACCGAAATGGAATAACAATCACTGACTTAGCATATGATTGTATTGCAGACGTATTTAGTAGATGCAAGGAATTGAAATTCTACAAAATAAATCAATTTGCAAACTCGTTAAAAGATAATGTCGTATTGATTGAACCTGTAAATCTTTTCCTTGCGTATAAAAGCTACCTCATAAAAATTGCTAATGCTCAGATATCAAAACTGTATGCTCAAACAGACCCAGTTGGGGCAAAAATATTAAGAAATATAAAAGACTCTGTTCATCAATCCAATAAACTTCGTATAACCAAAGATTTAAGAGGGTTAAAGATTGAAGTAACTAATAATGGTGAAGAAAACAACAAACCAGATTTCCCGATTAATCAATTCATATTAAATGGAGAGAGAAATAAGCGAATATTAAATGCTTCCGATTTCATAGAGCAGATTTACAACAATCTCCAAAATCAAACCGAGTATAAAAAAAGCGTTTATTTGTTTGATATTATTATCCTTTTCAAAAACTATTTTGGTTCAGAGTTTGTATATAATTTTGAAATATGCGAGGATACTTTTATTTCTAAAATTAATGGCAATTGTTTTGAAGAGTATGAAATTCAAAATCTAAAACAGAAAGTAGAATTGTTTATAAAAGAAAAAATTATGGTCAATTACTTTCTAAAAGGGAAGCTGAATAAAATAGAAGCCGAAGCCATCTTCTTTTCTGTGAATGATATTATTAATGATTGGTGTACGGGTAATATTTCTAGCAGCTCCATTTACGAATACCTCAGAAATCATTTTGATGTAAGCCAAGATTTATACCTTAAAAACTATCGGACAAAGATTGAATACCTTTTAAAACTTGCTCGAGACGAATTTGCAGACTACATGATTAAAGAACTATAGTTTTCTGCAAAATGTAAAAAGCGTGTTAATTATAATAGTACAAAAGGATTTTTTTTGATGACACATATAAACGAATCTGAAGTAGAACTTTTTCTTCTCAAAGACTCTGAGTTCTCCGATCAGGAAAGAGAATTTATTCAAAAGCATCTTTCTGAATGTACAGAATGTCTGCAAAAATATAATAATGTGAAATTGTTTTACTCCTACATAGAATCAAATATTAATTCTGATGAAAAGGAAGATGAGATCTTAGCCGGTAAAATTATTAACTCAAATACTCAACACGAAGGGGCAAAATTATTAAACGAACAAAACAGGGCCGTTAAAGTTTACAATGGAACCTATGAAATTATTGAGGTTAAAAAAGATTCGTTAGTCAAAAGAGCAGTAGAACTAATAAAAATTTATCCACATCGCTTTACAGGTTCTTTAGCATTTGTCGGATTAATTGTAACACTTTTGTTCATACCCAAGAAACCAGAAATAAAACATGTTAACCCTTCTTTAGCAATCATCAAAGACAATGTACTCTCTGTTTATAACGAGATGGGTGATTTGATGTGGAAGAAAGGGGTGCCGGGGATGACCGATTTTAGAACCGACTTTCAAGCCGATGATCAGATAAAACAAGTTGGCACTAGAACATTATTATTGGATGACTTAAATAATGACGGCATTAATGAATTGTTAATAACAGGAAATCCCGCTGGACAAGGAAGATTTGCTAAAGATACTCTTTACTGTTTCGATCCTTATGGAGAGCTTATGTGGAAGCATGGCTGCGGTTCATTTAAAAGATTAAATACGCGGTCTTGGAAACATAATGATTGGTTTATTTCAAATTTTTTTACCATTAGAACCAAGAATGGAAAAAAATTATTTGTGGTTTCAGGCACAAATTTTGCGCCAGCCAAAATCTTTGAATTGGATTTTAATGCTGGTAAAATTGTACAAGAATTTTATAACTCCGGCGGTATTATAACTTTTAAATTGCTTGATATTAATGGTGATGGATACGATGAAATTATTCTGGGCGGTATTAACAATGCATTTAGCTCTGCTTTTATAGCAGTATTTAACCCTGATAGCGTTTCGGGATTTAGTTTTTCAACAGAAAACTTTATACAAAAGGAACTACAACAAAATTCTGCACTAAAATATATTCTCCTTCCAGCAACTAATTACAATAAAGCCGCGAGCTTATCTGATTTTAATATGGTTGAACAATTCCTTGTCTCGAAAGAAGACAGTACAATAACTGCTTATACTCAAGAGGCTCCAAGTTTACCACGCGAAAAATTAGGCGCTGTGCTATATAATTTTGATTTTAATTGGAATATCCGCGGAGTAATTTTAGCTCATAATTTCGTATCAAACTATAACCGGTTATTAGCTGAAGGTAAAGTTAAAGAACCGCTCGATAGTAATTACAGAAAAAAACTTGCCGAAGGTGTAAGACTCCTTAAATAAACTCCACCAAATTATTAGTTCTACCCGCTGGTAGAATATCTGTCTGCTATAAGTGTTGCAAAGAAGTGTGAACTGATGTAATTTATGATAGAGAATATGAGGAACAAGAAAATGAGATTTTATTTTTTAGTGCTGTTTTTCCTTTTGATGATTAATACAGTTTTTAGTCAGAACTTAGATTATACATTGGAAGACAGGGAAAGATTAGTTAGGGTTGAAGAAGGACTAAAGTCATTAAACATTCAGATGAACCAAAGATTTGAAGCCCTTGAATCAAGCATTAATCGAAGACTTGATAATTTGAACACTTTTATGCTATGGGGTTTTGGAATTTTGTTTACGGGAATGCTTTCATTAGTTGGATTCACACTTTGGGATAGAAGATCAATGCTTTCACCTGTAATTCGTAAAAGCCAAGAATTGGAAGATGAGAACAGAAGAATAAAAGAAATACTTCGTGAATATGCACACACTGATGAGAAATTATTAAACGTTGCAAAGAAGGTTGGGCTGTTGTAAGAAAATTTATACTCATATCAAATTGTTTTTGCGAATCCAAATATCAATATCATTTCTCTAACATTGCGGGATTAAGTTTTAACCCCAAAAAATTCATAAGAAATGTCCCGCTAAATATAAGCGGGATTGCCGAAGGCCGATAGTAAGACATTGTTTCATGACATAAGCTATTTACTCTAAATGACTTAATGCCTGCCCGTAGCAGGCGGGCTTGTCGGCCCAAAGGGCAAATTTTCCTAACGGAAAATTTGGGTTAAACAATAATGTGCCGATATAAAAAGGTATTTATGATGAAAAAATATTTTGATTATTTCTCAAATCTAAGCTCGAAAACTCAATTTGAAGCTTTTTAGAGCGGCTCAATAATTTTTAGGAGTATACCTAAGCTATATGTTCTTCATTAGTTCACACACGCCTCAAAAGTAACAACTTCTTAATAGTCTAAATTCAGCGGTTTACCGCTATTTGTAAAAAAACTTTAAAAAATCTAAAAAAATTTTCCGCAAATATGCCTTTCCGTAGTAATTATATCATATAGACTTCTGAAAAATTATTACAGAGTCATGATGATCATTCGGCAAGCTCATGACAGGGTTTGTCGAACCATGACACTACAAACGAAATTACCACACTTCCTGCCTCGCCGGCTCGACTTCGGCTTTACGAGGCGGACGCCGTCGGCTCATCAGGCGGGCGACAAGTCCGCTTGCGTGCCTGCTGCAAGCAGGTGTACAATAGATTAATTATTCAGATATTTCATAGAAAAGAATCTCCTCGTTTGGCAGGCGGGGCAGCGAGGTTTCTGAAAACAAATTTTATTTATTCGCCTCAAGAGGCGGGGAATTTGACCCTCGTCCGCCTCTGGCGGATTAAAATAGAGGTGTTTTCCAAACTAATTTTAGTTGTAATTTTTTAATTAAAAACAATAAGAGGTTCCAAATGAAATCACTTTTGGCTATTGTTATGATTCTATTTGTTTTCATATCTACTGCGTTACCACAAGGGGTTGACAAAAGAAGTAGATTACTCTTTCAAGATAGAGACTACCAGTCCTATGGCTTAAGCCATTTTAAAAAGAATAATCGTATCGGTGAAGATAAAGACATACGTAGAAAATTTCTCTCCGATATAGTTTTAACCGAAGATGATGCATTTCCAGAAAGAATAAGTAAGAGGCTTAATTTAAGGTCAGATAGAACAGAGAAAGAAACTGGAATAAATTTACATAATGAGTTAAACAAGAGAGGCATTAAAGGTGACGTTGCTGAGTCAAATAATGCTGCTTGGGTTAAACATTATGGTTCTGGACTTGCTCCAAGTTCTGATGTAGCAACCAATATTGCAATTGACAATTTAGGAAATGTCTACATAACTGGATATAGCACTAAGCTGCCATTCGGTACAGATTATTATACTGTTAAATATAACGCATCAGGTGATTTAGTTTGGAGTGCTAGGTATGGTGGTGATCAATATATTGATAATGTAGCAACAGCTATATCGGTAGATGGTTCGGGAAATGTTTATGTTACTGGACGGAGTTATGGTTCAGGCACTTCTCATGATTACGCAACAATAAAATACAATTCAAATGGATTAGTGCAATGGGTTCAAAGATACAATGGATCTGGGAATTCTGATGACGAGGCAATAGCCCTAACAGTAGACGGTTCAGGAAATGTTTATGTTACTGGATTGAGTGTTGGTTCAGGCACTTCTTCGGATTACGCAACAATAAAATACAATTCAAATGGAATAGAGCAATGGGTTCAAAGATACAATGGACCTGGGAATTCTTATGACGAGGCAATAGCCCTAACAGTAGACGGTTCAGGAAATGTTTACGTTACTGGATTGAGTTATGGTTCAGGCACTGATGATGATTACGCAACAATAAAATACAATTCAAATGGAATAGAGCAATGGGTTCAAAGATACAATGGTCCTGGGAATTCTGATGACGAGGCAATAGCCCTAACAGTAGACGGTTCAGGAAATGTTTATGTTAGTGGACGGAGTGTTGGTTCAGGCACTTCTAGGGATTACGCAACAATAAAATACAATTCAAATGGAATAGAGCAATGGGTTCAAAGATACAATGGTCCTGGGAATTCTTTTGACGAGGCAAGTTTATGTTACTGGACGGAGTGTTGGTTCAGGCACTTTCTCTGATTACGCAACAATAAAATACAATTCAAATGGAATAGAGCAATGGGTTCAAAGATACAATGGTCCTGGGAATTCTTCTGACGACGCAACAGCTATATCGGTAGATGGTTCAGGAAATGTTTATGTTACAGGACGGAGT
Source organism: Ignavibacteria bacterium (assembly GCA_009773205.1). GTDB lineage: Bacteria > Bacteroidota > Ignavibacteria > Ignavibacteriales > Melioribacteraceae > Stygiobacter. The sequence continues at coordinate 15,200 of WPAE01000038.1, read as the reverse complement.
TCTGTTTTAGGCACTTCCTCTGATTACGCAACAATAAAATACAATTCAAATGGAATAGTCCAATGGGGTCAAGGATACAATGGACCTGGGAATTCTGATGACGAGGCAATAGCCCTAACAGTAGACGGTTCAGGAAATATTTATGTTACTGGACGGAGTGTTGGTTCAGGCACTTCCTCTGATTACGCAACAATAAAATACAATTCAAATGGAATAGAGCAATGGGTTCAAAGATACAATGGTCCTGGGAATTCTAATGACGCGGCAACTGCTATATCGGTAGATGATGATTACGCAACAATAAAATACAATTCAAATGGAATAGAGCAATGGGTTCAAAGATACAATGGACCTGGGAATTCTGAGGACTGGGCAACAGCAATATCAGTAGACGGTTCAGGAAATGTTTATGTTACTGGAGAGAGTGCTGGTTCAGGCACTTATTATGATTACGCAACAATAAAATACAATTCAAATGGATTAGTGCAATGGGTTCAAAGATACAATGGACCTGGGAATTCTGATGACTATGCAAGAGCTATATCGGTAGATGGTTCAGGAAATGTTTATGTTACAGGTACAAGTACTGGTAATGGTTGGTCAATTTATACAACTATAAAATATACGCAACAGCCTGTTAGTGTTGAAGATGTGAAAACAGATTTACCAGTTACATATAATCTTTTCCAAAACTATCCAAACCCTTTTAATCCAACCACCAAAATAAAATTTGCATTACTGGAGAGAGAAAATGTAAACCTTAGCATTTATAGCTTACTTGGAGAAAAAGTAGCTGAGCTTATAAATATGGAGATGGATGCAGGGTATCATGAAGCTGACTGGAATGCAAGTAAGTTTGCAAGCGGTGTATATTTTTACCAGATAAAAGCCGGCAGTTTTATTAGAACCAAAAAACTTTTGTTACTAAAATAATTTGTGAGGTGTTTGATACTTAGCCTTTAGCTGTTAGCAATTAGGTAAGCTAATTGCTAACAGCATTATATTAAGACGGGTTGTTTACTGTGCCTATAAACAAAATGGACCCGCTGTTTTTCTCACGTATCAAAAATAAGAACGGCTTATCAAACTTTATATTGTTATCCATTATTGAGGTAACGCCGATTTCAACTGAAGTAACAGCGGCGGCTTCAGTTCCTTCTTCGTTTACATCAACATAAGTTTTGTGAAGTACTTCGCTGATGTAAGCATTGCCAATTCCAGAATAAAGTTTCTTAAAGTTAGCTTTGTCTCGGTCGAAGGCGTCGCCCATTCCAAGTGCAATTAGAGCATCGTTTAGTTTTAATTTGTATTCCAGCTTAAAGCGCGGCAGAAACAAATTCTTTTTTGAAATTGTAAAGTTTTTGGAAATCGAATCGAAGTTTTCTTTTGTTAAGAACTCGGCAGCGTCTTTTAAGTTTTTACTCTTGTTAGGAAGGAAAAGCATCATACTAAATGCGCCTGATGAATAAGGGAGATCAACAGCGGTAAACAAATTATTGGTGTAAGTTGAATAATCATTTTCCTGCCGCATCATTTTAACAGAAACTTGTTTCCCTTCGTTCGTTGTAAAAAAGTCATCGTATGTTTTTGTCTTATCAAACTGGTGCTTCCAAGCTCCCTTAAAGTAAATAGCATTGATGAGATACATTATAGTTTCGGGAGAAATCTGTTCAACTATCTTTTCAATTTTATCTTTAGTAGCATTTTTTACCCAATTATTTATTGTTGTAATAGTTGCCGGATCTCCAAAGTTCATAGCATTAACAACCGCGTTAAAATATTTTTTGTTTGTTTCTATGAAATCGGTTTGGAAAGAAAAATTTTTGTTATACCAAATTGAGTTGGCTATGTTCAATATAACTTTGGGATCAATAGAACCAAGCAAGCCCATAAGAGATTGATAAGTTTCATTCGCTTGCTGTTTAGTAAATGCGTTCAAAGATAAAGTTGATTTCATCGCTTCATAGGTTGTGCCGTCTGCGCCGTTCATTGTCATGCCAAGCGCCATAGAAACACTTAACGGCGAGATAAACAAATTTTCGCCCGGCTCGGCTTCATAAACTTTTTTAAAGAGTTTGAACGAAAAATTATCTGATGAACCAACGAGTTGTTTTTCCATAACGGTTAGTTCGCGCGGCGGTTCCGCAATTGGATCGCTCACTTTATCTACGCAAGAGATAAATGTAAAGGTGATGACTGTTAGAACTAAATTTGATAGTAGTTTCATATATGTCTCCTTTTTTTAACCAGCTATCAGCTATCTGTAAAATATGTTTTATGAAAGCTGAAAGCAAAGTCTATTACTTTTCTATCACTTCAATCTCATAAACCAAACTTGTGTTAGGAGAAATAACAAAGCGTTTCTTTACTTCAACAGATTTTGATGGATGACCAAAATTTTCGTTATTAATTATCTCTCTGAATCAAATTCTCTTTCAATTTCTTCAATACTTGGCAGGCTTTGTTTTAAACTATGAAGCAAAGATTGCGTTAACTGATATTCGGAAACACCAATTGGTTTATGTATATCACTAAGAGCGTACTCGGCAACAAGTTTATCCTTTTTCTTGCAGAGCAGAATGCCTATTGTCGGTTCATCTCCTTTTTTTCTAAAATGAGCATTAACCGCTTTAATATAAATATTGAGTTTGCCGGCAAACTCCGGTTCAAAATCTCCGGTTTTAAGTTCCACCACAACATAACAGTTAAGCCGTGTATGGTAGAAGAGAAGATCGAGAAAGAATTCCCTCTCTCCCACATTAATTTGTATCTGTCTTCCCAGATATGCAAACCCGGCGCCAAGTTCCAAAAGGAATTGAGTTAAATGATCAACAAGTCCGCGAAGGCAGTGTAATGGCAAAGTTGTTCACCGAGCTTCCTTCTCGCTGGAATAAACCGCTCTCTATCTGATGAATTAGAATACTGCGGCTCCATCCATTCTCGATAGTTTTTTGAATATAGAAAAGCGCCTCACCAATGTTCTTGCATTTTGCGATGATAGCAATGTTATGCCCCCAAGGGATTTGTGTAATTAGGGAAACAGCTTGCTGCCTAATTAAGCCAACAGTCTGTTGGCTAATTGATACCATAGGCAATTGCGAAACAACTTGTTTCGTAATTTGGGCAACAGGTTGTTGGCTTATTATTTCCGATTGAGAGTAAAACAAATACCATTGCTTGATATATTTAAGATTGCTTAAAGAAAATCCCTTTACTTCCGGAAATTCGGCTTTTAAATCTTTACTAAGTTGAAATAGAAAACTATTGCCCCATTTGGCTTCAGATTGTTTTGAAACAATATCTGCGCCCATTTCCCAATAGAGTGTGAGCAGCTCTTTATTTACACTAACTGCTGCTTTTAACTGAGTAGTGCGGACTTTAGTCTTTAGCTCGGCAAGCCACTTCTTATATTCTTTATTTGATGTAATTTCTAAACTCATGTTCGGTTATCCGTAAAATCCTCTTGCTCATGTTAATTTCCGAAATGTGTCTCGGAAAAGCAATAAGTCGTTAGCCGTCGGCTATCAGTAAAAGATGTTTTATGAAAGCCGAAAGCAAAGTCTATTTCTTTTCTATCACTTCAATCTCATAAACCAAACTTGTGTTAGGAGAAATAACAAAGCGTTTCTTTCCTTCAACAGATTTACCATAGAAAGCATTAGCTCCAAATGCAAGATTTGATGGAACAATTACTAAACGAACTTCGCCAGGCTTCATCTCGGCTAACATTTCATCAACTGCGGGATTAATTTTTGTTTTGCCAACTTCATAGTCAAAAATTTCTTTTGTATCAATATTGTTTGCTCTTCCTTCGATGTTTGTGCTTACAAATTCAGTTCCGTCAATCAAAAATTTTCCTTTATAATTTGCTTTAATAACTGTTCCGGCTGCGGGTTTTTCTCCGTTTCCTTCTTTCTTAACTATGTATTTCAATCCACTGGAAGTTGTTAATGCTGTTGCATAATCGTTAGAAATAATTTGGTTCTCTATTTTTATTCTTCTTACTTCATCTAATTTTACTTTTGCCTTTGCTTCATCAACCATTTTAATAAATGATTCTGTTGATACTTTGAAAGCATTAGCTTTTTCGCCAATTCGTGTTATAGCAATGTTTCTAATAGTATCGCCTTGAGCAATTTTATTTACAACATCCATTCCTTCTGTAACCCAGCCGAATAAAGTGTAATTACCATCTAAGTAAGAACGGTCTGCAAGTGTTATGTAAAACTGGCTTCCATTTGTATGCGGGCCGGCATTTGCCATTCCAAGCATTCCGGCTTTGTTGTGTGAAATTCCTGTGTAAATTTCGTTTGGGAATTCGTAACCCGGTCCTTCGGTCTCTTTACCTTCCTGTACGGCAGGCATGCCGGCTTGAATAACATGTCCTGGAACAACACGATGCCAAACAACATTATTGTAATATGCTTTTCCTAATGGAACGGCTTCGTTTTTAATGGTTCCTTCTGCTAATCCAATAAAATTTGAAACTGTCGTTGGTGCGTGTTCATAATCTAACGCTAAAGTAATTCTTCCTTTGTTTGTGTTTACGTCCGCATAAATTCCATCAGGAACAAAAGCGCCTTCGCGTGTAAGAATTTTATCAAGGTTTGCAAAACCGTAAGCGAGCAATGCAATTTTAACAGATGATTCTTCTTGCGCATCTGTAATAATTTCGTTGTAAGTATCGAATAGTGTGTGCCAAGTCCTTCCGTATTGATGCGGTCCAGCGGAATTTAACCGAGGCGTAGGAACTCCTTGCATCAAAAATGAATGACTATCTGTTCCGCCTCTTCCTGCTTTTCTAAACTGCCCGGTTTCGTTCAACTTAAAAGGGTATTTAAACCCTGCGTTCAGGATTGGCTCAACAACAGTTTTAGTTTGCTCCATCATAACTTTTGGAACGCTGATTCCAACGATTGGATTTGTTCCGAAATCTTTGTTAAGCATTACAGAAATTTTAGGTAGCAATTTTTTGTTTTTCTCTACCCAAGATTTAGAACCGAGCAAACCTCTTTCTTCGGCTGCGAAGATATGAACCATAATTGAACGCTTTGGTTTTGCGCCGGAAAGTGTAAGCATTCTCATTGCTTCCATCATTGTAGTAACGCCGGAACCATTGTCAACCGCGCCTGTAGCGTGATCGTAAGAATCTAAATGAGCGCCAAGTACTACAAACTCATTCGGAAATTCTGTTCCAGGAATAATTCCAATTACATTATGATATTTAATCGGTCCCGGCTTAAAGAAATTGCGAATGTCGAATTCGAGAATTACTTCCTCTCCGGTTTCAACCAAAGATTTTATTTCGTTGAATTGTGTGTCTAATAATTTTATATCAGGCAGTGTTGGCAAACTATTCCAATAAATTTTGTAGCGCGCATCTAACAAGTGAATTGGAAGCTTAGATAGTTGAATTGTTCCAAGAGCGCCTGCAGCAACAAGAGTCTTTGTTAGTAGGGAAACTGAATCACGGTCAAGCGGCCAGCCTTCACTTATTCCATCAACTAATACCCACGCGCCTTTAATTTTTTCTTTAAGGGAATCAAATTTTGAAAGAGTTGTTGGAAGAATTACAACGTGTCCTCTCTGAACTCCTTTTGTTCCCGAAGTATATGCTGGAGTTCCAAACTCAAGAGTCATGGTTTTTGGTTTCATCATTTTACCAAACCATGCGCCGCGGTTAAATCCAACAGGAAGTTCGCCAGACTCATCAAACTCAGCTTTAATTCCCCAATTTCTAAATTCACTCAACACCCAATTAGCCGCAGTAGTGTAAGCATCCGAGCCTGTTACCCTGCCGCCAATTCTGTTGCATAGAATATCCAAATGACGCATTGTTTGGTTATCTATTTTTCCAATTTCTAAAATCTTTTGAACGACCGGATCGGTTTGTGAAAAAATTTGAGATGTGAGAAGTGCAGCCAAAAGAACAACGAAAGAAAAGAATCGCTTCATAGTTTTATCCTGGAAGAATTGTTTCAAAGATAGGCGCAAATTAGTGAAAAGCTTTTTTTGAAGTGAGAAAAAATGTTTGCAGCGCCTATGTTGTCAAGTTATGATTTGATAGATCACTGATGAATGCGGATTGTGCTGATGCTTCGCTATTCTAAGCACAGGTTTTCGCGGATCAAATCTGCGTTAACCACCAATTATTTCATTAATTCCTTCGATAACACTAATTAATTCTTCTTCTTTAAGGTGAGTTATTCTTTCGCCTATTCTATCAAAAGATAGTGTTCTTATCTGGCTGATTTTTATCCATGATTTTTTAGGAAGGTTTTTAGAATTGATTTCGAGTGTTAGTGGGAAACCGGCTTTTTGTACTTTGCTAGTTAAAGCAACGGCTATAACGGTTCCGGAATTCTCATTAAAAACATTATGGCTTATTATCAAAACCGGTCTTTTCCCAGATTGTTCAGTGCCAACAGTTGGGTCAAGATTTGCCCAAACTATATCTCCTCTTAATATTCTGGACATTCTGTCAAATCAATATGTGAACCTTCATCCGATAATTGCTGCTCTTCGGCTTTATTAAGTTTAGCGCTTTCAACAGCTAATCTGGATTTATCAAGTTTTGATATTTTTTCTTCGATTGCAGTCTGTATAGCTCTGCTTCGATTAGTAAAAATTCTGTTCTCAACTAATTTATCAATTCTATTCAAAACTCTTTTATCAATCGAAATTGCTATTTTTGTTGTAACCGCCATTTCTTCTCCGGTATTACCTTTTGTAATACCGCAAAAATAGAACTTTCTTTCTTAAGAACAAATCAGCAGCTTAATGGGTTGTGTTAATATTAAATTTTCATGGTAGCCGCAAGCTTCGGCTTGCGTTTTTTAATAGCCATTTTCCAAATGTTTGCGTAATGGGTTACAACATTTTTACAAAAAGAATATCAATTAGAAACCCAACTGTTTAGGAGGGCGCTTCATTTTTTAAATAATTTGTGATGTTTTTCGATAATTTATAAGTTCAGATAGAATAAATGAGCCGAATCTAACCCGCCCGCCGTTTTATGGAGGGCCCGCCCGCCCGCCCGCCGTTTTATGGAGGGTTGGGCGGGCTTGTTGGCTCAAAGGGCAAACTACCACAGGCAGGTTTTACTAACGGAAAATTTGGGCTAAAGTATTTTTTGCCAGCAAGCATACACTGAACATCTTAGCTGCAGCATGCCCTTGCTTGGCTCTGCAAGGTAACTATGAGAATTCTTTTTGCAAAAGTTGTAACACAGGACACACACGGTTGAATTTGTGTTTAATAATTTGCGATGTTTTTCGATAATTTATAAGTTCAGATAGAATAAATGAGCCGAATCTAACCCGCCCGCCGTTTTATGGAGGGCCCGCCCGCCGTTTTATGGAGGGTTGGGCGGATAAGTCGAAAACAACATTTTTTAATAATGATCATGGCTTTTTAGAGTAGGCTCATAAATAAAAAGAAGGAACTGATGAAATTTTCAAAACTTATTTCAGCATTACTCTACTCAGCCTTTTTGTTTAGTTGTAATATTAACGAACCTAATATGCCGCTCTGGGATGTTTCGCTTAATCTTCCTATTGCAAAAAAGAATTATTCGTTGATGGATTTGCTCGAGAAGAGTACAGAATTAAAACACTACAAAGACGGAAGCAATCTTCTATATCTTGCTCAAGAGCATACGATTGAAAAGATTGAGTTGAGAGATAAACTAAAAATTAATGCAGTCAGTGAATCGGCATCCGAAACTATTGGCGTAATTAGTATTGCAGGAGATTCAGTATCTGCCAACATAGGATTTAGCTGGATCAGTTCCGGTATAGCTCCAGTTTCTCAAGCAATTGTTCCTCCAGTAAACGATGTTCCAGTTTCTATCAATACAGATGTATTAGGAGAGTTCTTAGCAATTAAACTTGATGGCGGGACAATTGATCTTTCTATAACAAATCAATTTCCTCAGCCGGTTTCTCTTACGCTTAAAAATATTGTGCTCAAAAATTCAGCAAGTGGAGAAATTATTGCACATTACCCAAGCAGTATTATAATTCCCGCAAAAGATGCGCGTACCATAAAAGCAATTGCTATTGCTAAAGGCGTTTTTATTAGAAATCAACTTACACTCGAGTGTTTTGTTTCTACAAGCGGAAGCGGAGGAAATGTAATTACTCTGCCTCAAAATTCTTTTTCTGTAAAAGCTAAGCTGTTAAACTTAAGTGTTGTAGAAGCGCAAGCAAAAATTCCAGTTCAAGATCCAATTGTTATTAGTAACACAATTAATCTTGATGCAAATAAAGCTCAGCCTAATAAATTCACAAATATTAAGATCGAATCCGGTGCGCTGAATATAAAAGTTATTAATAATCTCGATGTTGATGCCACGCTAACTTTCACTATTAATAACTTGAAAAATCCGAACGGACAAACTTTTACAGAAATCCGTACTATTGGAAGAAGGCAAACAGTAACTTTATTTAACAATTTTTCGTTAAGTAATTACTCTGTTGTAAGCTTAACTAGTGTGCCAACAAATCAAATAAGCTATAAAATTACTTTCCAAACAAAAGCTGCAAACGATTTTAGAACAATCAAAAGTACGGATGGAATTTCCGGTTCGATTGATTTAAGCAATCTGCAGCTCAAGGAGTTTTCTGGGCAGATAGAACCGCAGATTGTTACAGCAGAGAGGAGCGCTATTTCTTTAGACCTGAAAGACTTGAAAAATAAACTTCAGTTCGGCGAAATTAATTTGCGTAAGCCGCTTGTTCAGCTTCGTCTTAAAACAAACGCACAGTTTGAATTTAGAATTGATGGTAAAATTCAAGCGCAAAATAGTATTGGGCAAAAAGCTGTTCTTGGGTTAAACAGCAGAACTCTTAACACAACTTTAATAAGTCCAAGTGATTCGGTTCTCACAATTAACCCCGACAGCTTAAGTTTATTTTTCAAAAAATTTAGCAGCTTCCCAGATTCACTAATTGTTTATACGGGCGGAACGCTTAATCCAAATTACAAAACAGTTACTTTGAAGAATACGGATCAGATTTCCGGCAGAAGTATTTTTGAACTTCCGCTTGATTTAGGAATTTCTAATGCAGTAATAACAGATTCTGTTTCGGTTGATCTATCAAAAGATGATCGTGATAAAATTAACGATGTAAACTCGCTTGAAGCAGGTGTTGTATTAACAAATGGACTGCCGGCTTCAATTTCTTTTACCGGAAAACTTTATGATAGCAACAATAATTTTTTAGCATACTTTCCGCCAAAATATTCTGATCAGGATTCTGTGCTAACTTTCAGCGGCGCATTTACAGATGCCGCAGGAAATGTTTCTTCGAAGAATAAGCAAACTAAAACTGTAAGGGCACTAAAAGCAGAAATTGATAAAATTGCTAAAGCAAAGTATATGCGTATAACAATAAAGTTAAATACAACCGCCCCGGGCAACGCTCCGGTTCGTTTTAGAACTACAGATGATTTACTAATTCACGCTTTCGGCTCAACTAACTACCGTATAAATCCATAAGGGAAAGGCGATGAATAAAGTTATCTTAGTTTCTGCGATCTTAATTATTGCCATTTCTAATTTCGCTTTTGCGCAAGGAGTTGGCTCTAATGGAGTTTCCGATGCACGAACGATGGGAATGGCAAAAGCTTTCACAGCTTCTTCATTTGGCTTATTTGCCATTGGGAAAAATCCCGCAAACCTATTTCAAGATTCTTCAAAAAAGGTTGAACTAATACTGCCTATTCCGCTTCCCAATATTTCCGGCGCTATTGGCTCAAACTTTATCTCCCTTGATGATTACAACTATTTCTTCGGAACAAAAGTTACAAATGCAGATGGTTCAACTTCTGGAAGACTTTTAACAGAACAAGACAAAGCTAAACTAAAAAATTTGTTCGTTGAAGGAGGAACTGTAACTTCAGACATTCATATTCAACTTGTTAGCATTTCAATTCAGCCTGCAAAAAATTTTGGCGCGTTCGCATTTACTGTATCTGACCGGATTTCCGGCATAATGACCTTTCCCAAAAGCTTAATTGATTTGGGAATTGACGGTAACCTGCCAAACAAGGTTTACAATTTTAACGATACAGAGTTTAAGGCTTCGTGGCTGAGAAAATATTCTGTTTCGTACGCACGCGATCTTAAAATTTTCAAGAGTTTCAAAGTTGGTGCTTCTGTTAATTTTATCAGTGGATTTTTCTACGCCGGGCTTGAGCAGGTTAAAACAGAATTAAAAACAGGCGATGCGAATGTAATTACAGGTAAAGGAGATTTTTTAGCTTACTCGGCTTTTTCACCCGATTTCAAAGTGAAGTACAATTTTGTTGATGATAAAAAAGAAGAAAATTTCTCTGCAACGCCTTTTCCAACTCCGGCAGGTAGAGGCGTTGGTTTTGATTTTGGAATAAGCACAATGCTCAGCAATAATTTTTCTATTGGTTTTTCTATAACCGATATTGGTAAAATCAAATGGGATAAAGAAGTAGCGCAGTATTCATCCAACGCAGCAATTTATTTAGATGATTTAACAGACCAAGCGCAGCGCGATACTTTGATCAACCGCATCACAGGAAAAGAAAGCGGCAAGTTTATCAATTCCATCGAAACAGAGATGGCAACAGCGGTTCATATTGGCGCATCATTAAAGTTAGAAAGCATTCCCGGCACAATGCTTCTTGCAGTAGATTATCATCAAGGATTTAACAATGAACCTGGCAACAGCAAAAAGCAGCGCATTGCTTTAGGAATTGATTGGTACGATCTCGGAATTTTTGCTTTAAGAACCGGCTGTTCTTTCGGTGGCTTTGATAAATTCAATTGGGCGCTTGGCTTAGGAATTGATTTCGGTTTATTTGCACTTAACTTTGGCACGCCCGATTTTCAATATCTTGTTTCTCCAAACAAAGCCAGGCGAATTACTTTTGCTGTAGATTCTATTTGGAGATTTTAAAAAATTACCCGCAACTTTTTTATGATTGCGGGTTTCTATCTATTTTTACTTATAAACTTTTGGAGAAACAATTGGAATCTTACAAACTGAAGCAAAATTTTAGCGGTTTATTTCAAGCATACGGAACCCCGATTTCTGTTTTAGCTGTCCTTATCTACTTATCCTTTACATTCTCACATTTCAATTCTCCGCTTTTCATTATTTATTTCCTTGCAATTTTTGCTTTTGCCGGTTACAGATATTTTATCTATATCAAACGTCCAATCGAAATTGAAGTAATTGGCAATCAAATTAAATTAAAAGACATTTTTGGGAAGATTACAGAAATAACTTTTGCAGATTTAACCGATATTGAAATTAACAGGCGCCGCGAACTTTATCTTTCGTTCAAAGAGACAAAAGTGAGAGGATTAAATACGTTTAAAGATTTTAGCAAGTTTATTGAAGACGTAAAAAAGAAAAACCCAAACACAAAATTCTGGGGATTTGAAAGTTAATTTTAAAAAGTTCAATTAAATCTGTCCCGATTTTCGTGGTTAAATCTCTCTCACTTCAACAATTCTATTGTAGTGCGATTTCGAAAAGTGAACCATACTTTACGATAAATCACGTTGAATATTCCGCTGCTTTTTAGCGGGAAATATTCCACTTTTGGTTTACCACCTCTGGCGGGGGTTATCGTTCGCTCCGCTCCTCAGAATGACAAACATTTTTGGTTTTTAAAGATGCCATAATCTTTTTCAGCAGACTTTCCAAGAGTAGTTCTTGCTTAGATACGGCAGCCGAAGTTCCATTAGAATGGTTTCCACGCCTGCGTGAAGCTTCTGATGCTCAAAGGAAAAATTGGCGATTTATCTGACAAGGCGTTAGAATATATTAGTAAGAAAATGATGAAGATATTTCTGTTAATGGCTTGCTATTAACAAGTTGAATAAAAGAAAACAAGTTCGTAATGATGAGGCGCTTGAGGCGCCTCGTCCCATTTCTTACCGAAGGTTTAACTCTTTAATCGCAAGTCCAATAGCGGTTTCAATCGAATATCTATCGTTCAAATACTCTACAACTTTCTTAATAAAATTCTTGCGGAATTTTCTAGGAACCATTACACCATAAAATGCGCGGGATAACTCTAATACTTTTTCCATAACCAAAATCTTGTTGTTCTGTCTCCATTATCGAAAAGTTTAATTAATTTTTGAATGTAATTTATTATAAAGGTTAGCTATGACAGTAGAGCAAATCCGTTCTCTTTTTCCCCATATAGATACAAATCAACTTTACTTTAATCATGCTGCTATTGGACCGTGGAGTAAACCGGTATTAGATAGAGTAGCAGAATACTCCGCACAGCGAAGCGGGTTGATGATTGAAAACTTTTCCTTTTTCGTAGAAAAAAATGCAAGTGCAAAAGCTAAACTTGGGCAGTTATTAAATGCAGAACCAGATCGGCTTGCATGGGTTGATAATGTTTCCAACGGGCTTAACATTTTAGCCAACGGAATGGAGTGGAAACCAGGCGATAGAGTAATTCTTAATGATATTGAGTTTCCATCGAACATTTATCCATTCCTCAATTTAACAAGACTTGGCGTTGAAATAGATATCATAAAATCCAGAAACGGAATTGTTGATATTGACGATATCCAGAAAGCCATAACTTCAAGTACAAAACTCGTTTCTATCAGCCTTGTCCAATTTCTCTCAGGCTACAGAGCAGATATTGATGCAATTGGCGAATTGTGTAAATCTAAAGAAATAGTTTTTTGTGTGGACGCAATTCAGGCTGCCGGCGTTGTGGAAGTTGATGTAAAAAAATCTCAAATAGATTTCCTTTGCGGCGGGACACAAAAGTGGCTGATGAGTTCGCAAGGCTTGTCCTACATCTACTTAACTGAAGAATTGCAAAGAAGATTAACTCAAAAAAATGTTGGCTGGACTTCAGTTAACGATACGTGGAAATTGCTTGATTATAATTTATCGCTTAAATCTTCTGCCGAGAGTTTTCAAAACGGAACGATAAATGCACTTGGTGTTTGCTTGTTCGATGCTTCGCTTAATATTTTTTTGGAGTTTGGAATGAACAATGTTGAGTTGAGAATTCTTGAAAACAGCGGGTGTTTTATTGATACTCTTAGCGAAATTGGGATCGAACCAATCTTAAAAAACGTAGTAAACAAGAACCGTGCTGGAATAGTAAGCTTTAAGCATGAAAGCTCGCAAGAAATTTTTGATTATCTCAAAGGAAAGAAAATTTATTGTGCTGTTAGAGAAGGAATCGTTCGTTTTTCCCCCCACTTTTATAACACTAAAGAAGAAATTGAAATAGTAGTTCGGGAATTGAAAGAATTTTTAAAATAAAAAGGTGGAGAAACAAATCAAATCATACGATGGGGGGACGTATGACCCAACTTGAAGTCTCCACCAAACTTTACTTTTCTGGAGTATAACTTAATTCAATCTTTACGTGAAAATCTGCACCGCTGAATAAAGTATATTTAACTTCACCAATTGTACATTTGTAATCTTCACCAACCATTTCACTAACTACTTTTGAAATGGCGTTTTCCAAAGAACCAACGCTTACTGCTTTTAGTTTATTCTTTAACAGTTTATCTACGTCTATTGTTTTTTCCTGTCCGTCTGCCATTTTCTCTCCAGCTCGATTTTTGTTACCAAGCCTTTTGACGGCTCAAATATAAATTGGTTTTAATTTCTAATCAAGTCTAATATTTCTTTTGTTTTCTCGTCAAGTAAATTTTTATTCTTTCTTGTTTCAACATTTAAGCGAAGCAGCGGCTCGGTGTTGCTCATTCTAACATTAAATCTCCATTCTGGAAACTCGATGCTGATGCCATCAAGTTCGTCCAATCTTCCATCACTGTACTTTTGTTTAATTAATTCAATTTTTTCAAGTGGATTAGAAACGGTAGAATTGATTTCGCCGGAACAAGGATATGCTTCAACCATTTCTTCTACTAATTGGGAAAGCGATTTGTTTTCTTCGGACATTAACTGAAGAATCAACAAGAAAGGGATTAAGCCGCTATCCGAGTAAAAATTATCTCGGAAATAATGATGAGCAGACATTTCTCCGCCGTAGATCGAGTTTACTTCTCTCATTTTCTGTTTTATGAAAGCGTGCCCGCTTTTAGAAACAACAGGTTCGCCGCCGGCTTTTGATACTTCATCTACTGTATTCCAAGTTAATCTTGGATCGTGAACAATTTTTTCGCCGGGATTGGTTTTTAGAATTGATTTTGCGAGAATGCCAACTATGTAGTAACCTTCAATAAAATTTCCCATTTCATCAAAGAAAAAACAGCGGTCGTAATCGCCATCCCAAGCAACGCCAAGATTTGCACTATATTTTTTGATTGCATCTATAGAAGGCTGGCGGTTTTCCGGCAGAAGCGGGTTTGGAACACCATTCGGAAAATTAGAATCGGGTTCGTGAAAAACTTTTATCATTTCAATTGGGAGATATTTTTCTAAAACGTCCAATGCGGGACCAATACAGCCATTACCTGCATTTACTACAACTTTGTATGGCTTAATTTTCTTTGCATCATAAAACTTTTGGAGATTTTCAATAAACTCATTCAAAATATCTTTTGGAAAGATTTTTCCTTTTTTGGTAGAGGTTTCTCCAAGCTCATCTTTTAAAATCATTTGTTCAATAACATTTAAGCCGGAATCATAACCGAGTGGAACCGAGCCGCGTTTAACAAATTTGAGTCCGTTGTATTCAGGCGGATTATGACTTGCTGTAATCATCACACCGCCATCGGCATTTAAAAATGGCGTGCCGAAGTAAATCATTTCAGTTCCGCAAAGCCCGAGATCAAGTACATCGCATCCAGCGTCATTTAATCCGTTTGATAACGCTTGTGCAAGTTCCGGCGAAGATTTTCTCACATCTCTTCCAATTACAATTGATTTAGCATTTAGAAATTTTGCTGCCGCTCTGCCAACTTTGTATGCTAAATCTACATTTAACTCGCCCGGTACTTTACCGCGTATATCGTATGCCTTAAAAGATGGAATTCTTTCCATTATTTCTCCTATTTATAGGTCGAAAAATAACGATTTGAATGAACAAAACTTGATGAGCATAGGATTTATTTTTGCATTTATGAGCCTATTCTAAAAAGTCATGATCCTTATTAAAAAGCATTGTTTTCGACTTATCCGCCCAACCCTCCATAAAACGGCGGGCGGGCCCTCCATAAAACGGCGGGCGGGCCCTCCATAAAACGGCGGGCG
>WPAE01000110.1 GCA_009773205.1 Ignavibacteria bacterium | reverse complement strand
TGTGGTTTGATTGTTGGCTATGAACAATATGCTTTACATCACTATTAAAATAAACAATGTAACTGGTATAAAATTTCACTTGGTTGGGATATAGTATTAGTGAAGTATGTTGATATACGATTATATCAACATATTTCATACCCTTTAATTTATCACTTCATATATTTAATATAGATTATTTTTAGATTATTTTTAGTTGTGATGATATGATTTGTAGAAATTGTTACTTTTAATAGAAGTCATGTGTCAATCGCCTTACTAAAAATAGCTTTAAAAAATTATGAAAGGTATATAAAGAGAGAGTTTGAAATTGATATTTATTAAACCTTTTTTTAAATTTTTTCTTATATATTAAAATATTTAAAATCTATTGATCTAGGTATATTTAGTTAAATTTCTAATTATATACAAGCAATGCTGTAATATATTGAAAATATATTTTTATTTATTTTTCTTGTAGAATGTTTCACGCAAATGCAAGGCAAATGAGCGCATTTAATTTTCCAATGGTTCCATTTCCATTTTACCATTCAAACTTCCATCAAAAACCAGCTGAAAATCCATTTAAAGTATTAAAAACATTTGACATTTTTGAACTCCCGAAACATACGATCAAAGTTCAAATCGTGCTATTTAAGGAACAGCCTAACGTGAGCGTTAGTAAATTTTTTAAAAGTTCTTCCAATCCAGTGGGTGTCCCCACAGGGAAGGGAATATTTATGCCAGTGGATGCTTGGCGTTCCTTGTGTGAGTCCATGGACACAATAAGCAAGGAGTTGAATTCAATCAACATAACATCCAGTGTTGCTTGTATGAAATTAAATTTTAAACAATAGATTATTTTTATCTATAATATCTTTTTTAAATTATTATACATTATTTATTAATAAATTAAATAGGTCTTGATGATGTCGATACCGAGAACGGGTGCTGCAGCAACATCACATCATGTAGCCAGTCAACTGATGCCGGAGTTAATGGATCCTCCAGCATCGAATCAAATGCTGCAAAGCGTCCCCGAGGACGACCTCCTCGCTCAAATGATGAGGTCGGTCGAGAATGCACAACCGGACGTATGCAGTAGATATGACAAATGACTTAAACTTCCTATATTGTTATAGCATATTTGCATTTAAAAAATACCAATGCTTTAATAATTAGCTTTACATATGGCATATCTAATTGCATACAGGCATTCGATCCATTTCAGCAAATACCACTGATGCCCGAACAAAATCTCATCACGCCAAGGCTGGCAGCAAACAAGGAAATAATGGTATGCAACTCGATTTAAAATTGTAGAATTTACCTCTTAATTTAATAAGATAATTTAAATAAAAGCTAAATTTTATAAATTTAACTCGATTTGCATACAGGTGCCGCAAAGTGTGCAGAAGCGCCTAAGAAAAAATCGCACAAACGAAAGTATCCAGATGCCTGCTCGCAAGCGTGTGAAGTTCTCGGACACAATTGTTCATCCCAAGAAGCAACGTACGAAGATGGAACAGGCGGCATCAGCGACATCGACCTCGCTAAACTCGACACTGCTGAGTAGTGCTGGTAGCACTGTGAGCTCGAATACAATGATTACTTCAATTAGTGCGTGCATTGATAAAACAAATCCTCTTACCATTCACCAATCGTCAAATAACATTGAATTTGTTCAATCCGTCGCATTACCAATAGTTTCAATAGGTAATCAAAGCATTCCTCCTCAGTCTCTCGATTCCATTCCACCACCTCCACTCATAAATCCCTTAGACTGTGCTAGCGACATCTTCGAAAACACTATCGCACCTTTCATACGTGCTAATAATGAAACTCAGTTAATCATTAAGACTCGCATCTATCGGCACATGTTTGTGAATCACATTAAAATAGCGATCAGTTCAAATTATCCCGATGGAATCAACATACCGGATCTCATTCTCCTCAGCCTCGATGTAATGCAAGCAATTGGACTATTTTAAGACTACTTTCCCATATCATATGTTTATCGTCCTTCTAAAATAAATCGTTTCAAATCGATTACTATATAAGTAGAGTTAACAATCTCCTCATCTTAATACATTTTTTTAAATTGAATTCAGTTTAGAGTTATTAATTTAAATTTAAATTTAAGAAATGGACACATCCTCTCAGCTCGAAGTACCAACCAGCATTCTTATTCCATCATCTCTTCCTGTTAGTATTGATATTGCACCATGCGCATCTATTCCATTATCACCAACCTGTTCTCATTCCTCGTTATTCAGCTCAAATTCTGAAGATTACTCTAAATTTGTCGAATCAATAAATATTTTTGCTGAAAAATGCTCGTGGAACCAGTTGATGCTAATTGCAAAAATTATTAACAATGAAGTACTTGGGCGCGGAGAAGGAGTAACGCATCCGATGCTGGGGTATTTTAATAAGATTTACATTTTAAAATAATATAAGCTAAAAATAGTAAATTAAAATAGTAGTTGAGATTATCATTTAAATTTTAATAGACCAATAAGTGCCACTATGCGAAACCTGATGGGCCTGCCATGCAGTGGAAATTCCTCAACGACATGCTGCTCTACACCCAAGACAAGTTCGCCATTAGCATGTGATGAAATGTACCTGCTAAATCCTTCACAGGGAGGAGTATGCAGTATTCAAGATACGTTTTCCACACTGAGCCGAAATATGATGAGTGGATGCCGGCAACGAAGAACAAATGGTCCACTGTGCCAACAGGTCTGGACTCGATCACCGATGCGGAAATGCAAATGAAGGCAACAGCTAAGTCAACACTTGAGTTCGTTGATGAAACTGATGATGCAACCATTAGTGTTTAGATAATAATGAATTGCATGCTATAATTAACTCATCATTCATTCTTTTCAAACTCATTAATCTGAATTATATATTTCATGATATTTTCTTTCGACTTTTATTTTGTCACGTGTCATTCGTCATTCTAAATTTAAATCACAATCGAATCGAGTGGTATTTAATAAACTGAAATTTTTCTCCTTTTTATTTTGAAATTTAATTTATTTATGAAAAAAAATTATGACTTCTCCAGCAAATACTAAGATTTATTCGATGGATGCCTTTATAAATTCATTTCGAAAAAAGATTCCTTCTTTTACGGAAGATCGGTCTCCTAGTTGGGAAGATAAAATCAGAGAAGCAAGAGCAAAATACAACGATTTTATTATTGGACTCAGAATATTTGCTCAATATGGAGTTTTCAC
>WPAE01000428.1 GCA_009773205.1 Ignavibacteria bacterium | reverse complement strand
TACAATTAGATGCGAATAGGAAATCATATATGCTCTATTTAATTCCATTGAAAAATTCCTAAATCGATGACGTCATCGATAATGAAATGCATCCTATTAAAATTTCTTAGACTTGTACATTACAGTGTAAAATTACGCGTAAAATTTTTTCTTCGAAGTCTGGGAATATTACATACATTCTGGTAGAGTTCAAGTCCCTGATCATGAATATGCTGGTCCCCCGGCGTGGGGATCTTCCTGTGCGTAGTTGTGTGGTGACCTAGGGCACTGTAGAAAATGTATGGACAAAATACACATGAAAAATTTTCATCTTCCAAATGTGGCAAAATGATATAGCAAAATATTCGGCTCGGCGAGCTCTATCGAAGTCCCAACGACACCAGAACGTGAAAATGTACGACAAAAAAGTTATTAGGGTATAAGTGTTTTTTCTGAAGTCACGGAATGCCATGTTTGGGTCCCTCTCCCAACGAAATGTTTGGGTCCCTCTCCCAACGAAAGTAAGAGTTCAAAACCGGTGCTATCGATGAATTTCCATAGAATCGACCCCGTAGAGTCAGAAAACAATTAAAATCTCCTCTATTGAAATTTCCCTGATTTATTAAAAAATTTTGAAATTTGATTTTTTATTCGGTGGGGGTCCCCCATACTCTAAAAAAATTTTCTTCCAAAAATGTGAAAATTATATATCAAAAGATTCGGCTCGGGGAGCTGAGTAAAAGTCACTACAGCACCGAAGCGCAAAAATCAAAGAATAAAAAATTATTGAGGGTACAATGACCCCACCTCATACATTTTGATGGTCGCATATTTGCCTTTGACACTTTTCTTTTGAACATAGGATTATAGTACCTCAAATGAAAGGTCTCGTCGAGCTGAGTAATATTCTCAATACGCATAAAGCGTGAAAATGCACATGCCTGGATCATTGAAGTGAACAATGTACACACATATCTAAACTATTATAGGGGGTATGTATCTATTCGATAATGTAATACATTGGAAAATAATCGATTCACAAAAGCATGTGCGTATGAGTTGATATGTTACGAAAAGATGTTACGAAAAGAAAATGTTCGTATCTGAAATCAAAATGTTTACACTTACAAATCACATTATAAATTTAATCAGCCTTGAGCACAGCGCTAATTCAGAAACCAGAATATGGTGGCGCGCTTAAGGTGAAGGAATGGAAGTAGGCTTTTCTTCTTTTTGCTGGATCATAAAATTCGACTCTTGCTTTGCATTCTGGGGACGGATGAAACCAGATGATTTCCCTAGTGAACCAATCATCACCGGGACGTTCAATTGATGCGGTGAGTGCCATGATACTAACTTTCTCATAGGGCGACTGCCTTCCCATGTCACGACAACTGCCAGAGCAGACTCCATTAGCTGCATCGAGATGTGCGTGCTTGGTCCATACAACACTTGAAACCACTTCAAAAGTTAAATCTTCTTCTTGCGGACAAATTCCCTTATTACCCGTTGAAAAACGCTGGTAATATCGTGCTACATCCGGGTCTGCAATGAACGGTTTGAATTCCCCTGGCTGCACGAACTCTTGTGGCTCAATTGCTCGAAAGAGTTTGTCTTTTCGACGATTGTCAACTCCCGCTTCAAGTAATAAAATCTTGCTTGTGGCTGTATAGATCTGAATCGGCTCGAATTGCATCCAAACTTCAAAATTATTGGAATAAATAAATTGAAATGGGATTTCAATTAAAACCTTTTCTTCTTTCCTAAAATCGAAAACACTCTTCAATTC
>WPAE01000109.1 GCA_009773205.1 Ignavibacteria bacterium | reverse complement strand
TGCAAATTCCGGATCATATTGACCCCCCTGTTCCGGATCATACTGACCCCCCATTCCGGGATATTGACCCCCCAATAAAAAGGGCAGGATCATCTTTGCGGATTTTGACTTCGGAAGTCTTTTAAAAATCATGGCTGGCATTTAATTCAAGCCTCATTTTTTTCAATCAGGGCCTCGTTCAGCATACTGTTTTTCTACGGACCAGGAAGTTTGAATACTATTCCGGGATATTGACCCCCCTTAAAGGAAAAACAGCTTTGGCATTCCGGGATGCTGACCCCCTTTTAGAAGAAGGAAGAAGGGAGTTTTTCCGGGATACTGACCCCCTTTAAAGGAATTGCTGCTTTGACATTCCGGGATGCTAACCCCCAATAGAAGACGTAAGTTGGCAGTTATTCCGGGATACTGACCCCCAACAATAGGTGATTGATTTCCTACACTTTTGCAGTGTATCAAAAAGCATTGAGATGGCAGGAAAAAGTTTACCTATGAACATTTTAAAACAGTTGCTCCTAAAGTTGCAACAAGGACAAAGTAAAAAACAAATGGCTCGTGAGCTTGGCATATCGAGGAACACCCTAAAGCACTATTTAGCCTTGTTAGAGCAAAGCAGCGAGAGCCTTGCAGAGCTCGTAAACAAAGATGATTTTGAGCTTTATGATAAGCTACAACCCAAGGTATCAGCAGACAAAGATCACAGGGCTGAATTAGAGACCTTGTTTCCATGGATGGAACAAGAGCTCAGTCGCGTGGGTGTCACACGTTTTTTGCTATGGGGCGAATATCGTTCCCAATACCCCAAAGGCTATAGCTACTCTCAATTTTGCTGGCACTTTCAGCAGTGGAGAAAAACGCAACAAGTCAGCATGATTATTCCACATGAAGCAGGGGATAAAGTGTATATCGACTTTGCCGGTAAAAAACTCAGGTATCACGATCTAAAAGTCGGGCAAGATATTGAAGTTGAAGTATTTGTATCTAATCTTGGCTACAGCCAATACAGCTTTGCCTGTGCCGTGGCAACACAAAACAGCCAGGACTTTCTATCGGCTTGCAGGCAGATGCTGGAGTATTTTGCAGGCAGTCCCCGAGCCATCGTCTGCGACAATCTAAAGGCTGGTGTAACAAAGGCAAGTCGCTATGAACCAGATATCAACCAAAGCTTTAATGATTTTTGTAACCATTACCAGATGGCTATTATCCCCACAAGGGTGGCCAAACCTAAAGATAAATCCCTGGTTGAAGGCTTGGTGCAAATACTATACAACCGTATCTATGGGCCTTTAAGGAATCACACATTCTACAGTCTTGAGCAGATAAACCTTGCCATGAAAGAGCAACTGCTCATTCATAACAGAACTCCCATGGCAATGAAAAATCAGAGTCGCTTTGATATGTATGAGAATGAGGAAAAAAATCTGCTTAAACCCTTACCTGAAAAAGGTTTTGAACTAAAGCATTACACAGCTGCCACTGTGCAGAAAAACTCACATATCGTGCTCAGTCAGGACAAACACTACTACAGTGTGCCTATGCGCTACATTGGTAAAAAGGTGAATGTCATTTATACCGCTAGCAGCGTATCTGTTTACTATCAGCAACAGTTGATCGCATTTCATACGCGCAGCCATCTTATGCATAAATACACCACTATTGCCGATCACCTTCCCTCACAGCATAACTATCAACTGGGGCTATCGCCTGCCTTCTTCATCAACTGGGCCAAGAATATTGACAATAATGTAGCCCGATATATTGAACTGCTCATCGAGAGTAAAAGTCATCCTGAACAAGCTTATAAAAGCTGCCAGGGGATACAGTCCATTGCACGAAAGCTTGGCAACGAAAAGCTCAAAGAAGCCGCTAGTAAAGGGCTTGAACTCGAAGTGTACAACTATATGTTTATTAAAAACCGCATGGAAAAGAAAGACGAAACACCAGCTTCACCTATGCCGCTTCTGCCTCTGCATGATAACATCAGAGGGGCTCAACACTATAAATAAACCCTTTTTCTAATCCGATAAACTTTTTAAAAATGCAAGATCAAATCAGACAATCAATGCGATCCCTCAAAATGGACGGGATGGCTAGCCTTTACCAGAGCTTGTGTGAAACACATCAGCTCACACACCTCACAAATGATCAACTGTTGCAGTCACTTCTGCAGGCTGAGTGGGAAAATCGTCAGGGACGAAAACAGGATCGTCTTGTGAGCGCTGCGCGCTTCCGTTACCAGGCCTCGTTCCAGGAAATCGATTATGATGCCAGCCGTCACCTTGATAAAAATGTCATGGCTCTTCTGAGCGACTGTGCTTTTATAAAGAAAGCCGAAAACGTCCTTATTACCGGCCCTACGGGCGTTGGCAAAAGCTTTATCGCATCTGCTATCGGTCATCAGGCTTGTCATCAGGGCTACAAAGTAATGTACTTCAATATGCAGAAACTCTTCCAGAAACTCCGTATAGCCAAGGCTGAAGGTACTTACATCAAAGAACTCTCGCGCATTGAAAAACAGGACCTTCTAATACTCGATGACTTTGGCATCCACCCAATTGATGCGACTATACGTCTGGAATTATTGGAAATCATTGAAGACAGGCATGGCAAAAAATCTACACTTATCAGCTCTCAATTACCTGTCACAAAATGGTATGAACTCTTTGAAGATCCTACTATAGCCGATGCGCTCATGGACAGGATACTTTATAATACACTGAGATTAGACTTGAAAGGAGAGTCATTACGAAAAAAAAGATAATATTGCACCCTCTAATCGCTCTTTGAATCATTGACCTATTGTAGGGGGGTCAATATCCCGGAATAGGGGGTCAATATCACCGGAATATGCA
>WPAE01000108.1 GCA_009773205.1 Ignavibacteria bacterium | reverse complement strand
AAGTGAGTTTGGTATAACAATGATTTTGAGAAATATTTTATTAACCGCATCAGCACTTTGGTTAGTATTTGAAAATAAAAAGTTTGCCTCCGCGGGGCAGAAAACAAAACAATAAAAAGGAAAAAAGAGAAAAAATGAAAAAGGTATTTTTTGCTTTACTGGCAGTTACTTTACTGATTACAGCTGTAGTATTAGATTCAGATGTTAAGGCAGCTAGACCAACTAAAACAGGTCTAACCTATGCTGTCATTGACGGTCAAACGGTGCTTTGCTGCCTGGATGAAGCAAGTACTTATGCCTGTGCAGGAGTAAGAGACTGCTAGTAATATCTGCTTCATAAAATTCAGGTCCATCTATTACTTTGGAATGGACCTGAATCTATTATTTTTAATGGTAGTTTATTAATTTTAAAATATTAAAGAGGAATTTATGGCTAGCTTTATCTTGCTGCTAAGTATCGTAATCAATAATATCTTTAATTTCTTAGAGCACCATGATAATAGAGCTTTCTCTTTAGAGATTAGTGCAGAAAGAAATGAAAACTTTAATAGCTTTTTTAGAGTCATATCTCAGGTTGAGTTGCAGGATCATCAGTTTCCCATTTCTGCTATTAGTGCAATGTGTGTTGATAATGGCAAATTAGTTATTCTTGATACACAGGGAAAGCAGGTATTAGTTTTTAAGCAAAATGGAATACTGTTGAGTTCGATAGGAAAAATTGGTTCGGGACCTGGAGAATATAAAAATCCATATCATATGGATATAAATAAATATGGCGATGTGTTAATTTTAGATACAGGAAACATGCGGGTTTCGAAATTTACTTTGAACGGGTCGTTTGTTACTTCAAACAATGTTAAACTAGGTGTACGAATTAAAGCCGATAATAATACAGGCTTTTATTTATACAACTCCACAGAGTCAGCTTTTAAAGATAAAGGTGTGATTAGTCATTATAATGAAGCTGGTCAAAATGTAAATACTTTTTGCAAACCATTTTTCAAAATTGGAATGGTAGGAGTAAATTTTTCTAAAGACAATGATCAAAATTTGTACATTGCACATTCAACAGTATATTCAATTAAAAAGTATTCGTCAAAAGGTCATTTTATTAAAGAATTTGGAGTTGTACCTAAAAACTTTAAAGGTCTAGACGTTCCAATTAACAAGTTAACTAATCTCAATGAGTTAGATGAAACAACGCCAGTTTTAAGAATTGTGGTTACTCCCAATAACTTAGTAATTATAGAATACTCAGTAAATAAGAAATCTTGGTTAGATATATATGACACATCAGGGAAATTACTAAAGGCAGGAATAAAACTTCCTCAAGGCATGAGATTGGGAACATCAGATAAGGACAATCAAATATACTTTATTCAAAATCCGACAGAGGACTTCATAGGTGATCTCAACATTAAATTCAAAATTATTTCAGGTAAATTTAAGTATATCAATAAATGAGTCCGCTATAAAAAAATATTTATGATGGAAAAATGTTTTGATTATTGCTCAAATTCAAAGCTCGAAAACTCAATTTGAAACTTTTTAGAGAGGACTCATAAATGAAAAATCTAGTTCTGTTTTTATTATCATTTTTATTATGCTCAAAATTGCCTCTCCAAGCAGAAGGTATAAAATTTGCCGACCATTTTTTTATAAAGGACAGCGTATTTATAAGTTTCAACAGCTCTAATATTACTGCGCATGACATAGTCAAGTTATTTAAAGATGGAAGTTTGTGCATATGCACTAGAAAGAATAATACAATATTCGTTTTTGATAAAAATTCTAACGTAACGAACACTTATAATTTGCCTTTAAATATCTACATAGACGATCTTTTTATTGATGAGGGACATAACCTATATGTTCTTGATGGCAAAAGTAAAAGATTTTACATAATGAATAATAATGGAATAATTAATTCTTTTCCAATTCTTCAAGCTACATACTTTACAATATATAACGAATTGATTTATACCTATAATACATTTTATTATGACAACATGCGGTCTAATAGTAGTATTCTTAATGTATATACACTTAAAGGCAATTTACTTAGGTCATTCGGTGATTTGTATCCAAATACTAAAATTGGCTTATTGCCAATTGCCACTGGTAATATCAATAGGTATAAGGATCAATTAGTTATTAGCCATTCTTCATCGTATATAACAAAGGTCTTTGATAAAGATGGAAATTATATCCAGAGTTATTCGAGAAGTCCATCGTTTTTCTATAAGCCACATTCAATCACATCATTGAACCAAGAGCAAATGTCTAATTGGAGTAATACGACTCTTCTACATTATTCAAGTATAGTAAATGATAAGATGTTGTTCTCATTTTACTCGAAAGTAGATAACAGTAAACAGTGGTTTGTAATTCAAGACGATTCATCGTTTAGTGAGATTGAAATTCCATCTTTTCTAACTTTCATAGGGCTTCTTGATAACAAACTTTATTGTATTAATGATGATTTTTCTAATACAAAACAAATTAAAATTGAAATTTATGAATTTCCCAAAAGTAACTAAGTCTCTATTCATTCTTATTATTGCAATGCTTGGCTTTCCGCTATTAGTTTCTCATATAGTTAACAAAATCAAACTTAATACGGAGTTTAACAAAAATAATCAGAACCTGTCCGATGAAATTCTTACAAAAATAATTTCCAAAACAGATGGACACACAATACCAAATTTAACTTTGCGCAACTCTGAGGAAATTACTAAACTTTCTACGTTAATTAGTACTGTAATGCTTCAGATGAAAATGGAATTTCCTAAATTTCAATTAGTGTAAAACAAAAGGAGAATTTCATGCGACAAAGAAAGCACTACACCGCCGAGCAG
>WPAE01000427.1 GCA_009773205.1 Ignavibacteria bacterium | reverse complement strand
GTATTGATACTTTTAAGCTGAGTTTGGATATGTAGGCCAAAGTTGGATATCATAAAGTTTCTTGATTAATGTCTTTTATATGCTTTTTCTTTTCTTTTATGATTAGATCAATGAACTCTACATTTTCAAACTGGTAGATCTCAAAACCAAATACATAGCAATTTGTATTTTTTCAAAACATGGATTATGCCTTACATTTTAATCGAGCATTCTGACTTTTTTACTTTATTCTATTTTCAATGAAATTCTTTGTTCTTTAATCACGTTGTATGATGTTTATTCTAGCGTCTAGTTTACTTGTTCTGTTCACGTTGCTAAAATTTCTAGTACGTCCCGCAAAGTATTTTAAGATTTCACAAAATAATTCCTTATTACCATACATTGACACGGTCCCAAGTTTGGGGGGGGGGGAATAACGTCCCGGACCCCCAGCCAAAATCGAAATTTTTTCAGACCCGGACCCCCAGCCAAAATCGATTTTTTTCAGCTCAGGACCCCAAGCCAGAATCGAAATTTTTTCAGGTCAGGACCCCCAGCCAAAATCGATTTTTTTCAGATCAGGGCCCCCAGCCAGAATCGAAAATTTTTCAGATCAGGACCATACGTTGACACGGTCTGGGGTGGGGGGAATTTGTTGAACAGGGCTAAAGGCTTGTAGGGGGTCGCCGCGTGGGGGGTTCCGGGGGGCGGAGCCCCCCGGACGCCGGAGAAATTTTAGTAAAATTTCCGATTTTTCATAATTTTAAAGAAACAAAATTTCCTAAAAAATTTCTCTAATTTGTCTCGAAAATTTGGGAAAAAATTGAGAAGTATGCATTTGTAGGGCGTTCCGGGGGCGCCGACGCACAAGAAAATTTCTAAGATTTTTATTAAAAATCAATGAAAAATTACAATTTTAGGCCAATTTTTCATAATTTTAATGAAAATTTTGCGATTTTTACAAATTTTTCTACAAAAGTTTTCAAATTTCTGCGGGTTTGGGCTAAAAGTCATTAGGATATATGAAAATTTTGAGAAAATGTATACGTTTTACAGTAGAAATTTTCAATGGAAAATTGTTTTTTGCCCATTTTTTCTCCCATTTTCTAGGCTTTTTCCCTTTTGCGGTTTGGGTGGGGGGGGGATTTTTCCGGCTGGTGTGGACTTCAGGCGAGAGTGAAGAAAAAGGAGGGTTAAATTCATGTTTTAAAATTAAATTTCTTATTTTCTTTTTCATTTTCATATTAGTCATGAAATGCACAATGACTTGAGCTGTAATAATAGAGAGCTGATAATTGGTTTATTTACGTTTCAGCATGTTTGACAGACATTTTTGCATCTGATATAATAAAAAATTATGTTGGCCTGAGAGTTAAAATGAATTTTCGATGTTGTAATTGAGAAAGTTGAACGACCTTCTTTGAGTCTTTTTAGATAGGCAGAGAATATTTTCACCCGATATGTGTTTTGGAGGGTTTTTCATTGATAAAATGATAAGGAAATAAATTTATTTTCAGTCAATGGTTACTAATTCATGCTGGTTTTAATCAAATTTATCG
>WPAE01000426.1 GCA_009773205.1 Ignavibacteria bacterium | reverse complement strand
GGTAAAATTTTGAAGATATTTCCGGTATAACTCTCTCATCTTAAGAGCTTTCATGAAGCGCTATGGGACCTCCGATTCGGGCTCGATGACTCTATAGAACGCCAGCTAAAGCTCCATTTTCAACTAATTGAAAGATTTGAATAACCCAGTTTTATCCCCAATTTCATGGAACTCAAGAAAATTTTTGGGAAAATTTTGAAGATATTTCCGGTATAACTCTCTCCTCTTAAGAGCTTTCATGAAGCGTTATGTGGCATCCCATTCTGGCTCGATTACTCTATCGAAGGCGCGCTAAAGTTCCATTTGCGACTAATTGAAAGATTTGAATAACCCAGTTTTATCACTAATTTTCATGGAACTCAAGAAAATTTTTGGGAAAATTTTGAAGATATTTCTGGGGTAACTCTCTCATCTTAAGAGTTTTCATGAAGCGCCATGTGGCATTCGATTCGCGCTCCACTCAAAATCTCCATTTTCGACTAATTGAAAGATTTAAATAACCCAGTTTTATCCCCAATTTTCATGGAATTCAAGAAAATTATTGGGAAAATTTTGTAGATATTTCCGGTATAATTCTCTCTTCTTAAGAGTTTTAATGAAGGGCTATGGGGCCTCCGATTCGCGATCGAGCCCTCTATAGAATACACTCTAAATCTCTATTTTTGCCTATTTGAAAGATTGGAATAACCCAGTTTTATCCCCAATTTCATGGAACTCTAGAAAATTTTTGGGAAAATTTTGAAGATATTTCCGGTATAACTCTCTCATCTTAAGAGCTTTCATGAAGCGCTATGTGGCATCCGATTCGGGCTCGATTCCTCTATAGAAGGCAAGGGAAAGCTCCATTTTCAACTAATTGAAAGATTTGCATAACCCAGTTTTATACCCAATTTTCATGGAATTCAATAAAATTTTTGGGAAAATTTTGAAGATATTTCCGGTATATCTCTCTCATCTTAAGAGCTTTCATGAAGCTCTATGTGGCATCCGATTCGCGCTCGAGTCCTCTATAGAATACACTCTAAATCTCTATTTTCGCCTAATTGAAAGATTGGAATAACCCAGTTTTATCACCAATTTTCATGGAACTCAAGAAAATTTTTGGGAAAATTTTGAAGATATTTCAGGGGTAACTCTCTCATCTTAAGATTTTTCATCAAGCGCCATGTGGCATTCGATTTGAGCTCGAGGCTTTCAAGGCACTCAAAATCTCCATTTTCGACTAATTGAAAGATTTAAATAACCCAGTTTTATCCCCAATTTTCATGGAATTCAAGAAAATTATTGGGAAAATTTTG
>WPAE01000425.1 GCA_009773205.1 Ignavibacteria bacterium | reverse complement strand
GCTAAAAAGTCATATAGTTTAAAAATCTTGTCCTCCATGTATGATCAAAAACAAAGACAACTCCCTTCCGGTCCTTAATTGCGTAGTCATATGTAAACAATGTGTTTTGAAAAAACCAGACAGAACTTGCGCAATCGGAATGACGTCATGGTAAAACCAGAGTGATAACGACTCACTCATACATGCTCTGGTAAAACCAGTCACTTTCACTCATGATGTTCCTGGAAAAACCAAACACAAGTTGGACCGCCGCCGCCGCCGGCCGCCAGCCGGGGCGCCCGCCAGGCGCCGGGCGCCGCCGCCGCCCCATCTAAGATATACAATTTTTATGCCATATAGTTAGGCCTTATAAATTGCTAAGCACTATAAATAAAAAAGAAATCTAACTTATTCTGATGTAAAAGTTAGCGAATTTTTCTGATAGATGACGATTTCCTTGTAGAGATACTAACTAAAATATTTTATTAAATAATACAAGTTTATTATAAAAATTTAAAATAAAAGCTAAGTACCTAAAAGGCATTGTTTTACTTTAAATTTGTTAAGCCTAATAATAAGTTAAAGAATTCTACCTTATACTGCGAAAAAAGTGTGCAAATTGTTGTAGAAGACGATGAGAGGTGAGAAGCGAGATGGAAATTTAATACTAACTAAAAACTTTAAAAAATATTAATACAAGTATATTATAATAATTTAAAATAAAAGCTAAGTTACTAATAGGTCATCTTTTACGGTAAGTTTGCTAGGCCTAAGAAATAAGTAAGAGAATTCTACCTTAGGATGTTTAATAAGAATGCGAATTTTTATAGAGATGTGATGAGAGAGCGATGCGAGTGGGAATTATTAAATCTATCAAGTGAAATATTTTAAAGTAATTTAAATTCGAATCAAAATTAGCAATTAAACTGTATGCTGAATCAATGAGTTTGTATACTAACTCAGCACATATTTCGGGAAAACCAATAGTCAGAATTCTGGAATTTCCACAGTTTCTATTTATAGTACTTATGTGAGACTTTTGTACGCATAATGACATACTGAGATGTACC
>WPAE01000107.1 GCA_009773205.1 Ignavibacteria bacterium | reverse complement strand
CATTAAAAAAATTTTCACGTTTTTCCGGCGTTCGGGGGGGCTCCGCCCCCCGAAAACCCCCCACTACATGCGGACCCCCCAAACTTTTTTGGGACCCCCCTCAACCAAAAATTCCTGGGAAAATTACTGATGTCATACAAGCGTAAGAAACAATGAATATTACATGTTCTCTACCGTAGAAAAGGCTTGGAATTCCACTTCCAGTGATTTTCCCAGGAATTTTTGGTTGAGGGGGGTCCCAAAAAAGTTTGGGAGGGGTCCGCATGTAGTGGGGGGTTTTCGGGGGGCGGAGCCCCCCGAACGCCAATGTGAAATTTTTTTAATGAAATCAATGGAAATATCACAGTTTTATCCAAAAAAAGTAGCTAATTGTTAGCGATTTTTATACATAAAATCGGGCAATTTAATGAAATTTAAAGAAATTGGCCATGGAGGCCTCCTGCAGGGGGTTCGGGGGGCGGCAGCCCCCCGAAGCTGGCGAATTTTAAAAAAAAATTTAGGAAGGAGTAGAGAAAATATTAAAAATTAATGAAAAATTTCATAATTTTTAAGCTAAAATTTTCAAATCATTCGCTAAAAATTCGCGCTTCTGGGCTAAAAATTGATATTTTTAGAAATTTTTGAGAAAATTCTCAGCAAATTTTCAATTCCATGAAAATTTTCAATAGAATTTCTCAATTTTATGTCTAACTTTATCAAATATCAATTGATTTTTCGCGGCTTTGGGCCAAAAATGAACATTCTTAGAAAATTTTAGAAATATTTAGAAAATTTTGAAGATTTTTTGTAATTTTGACTTCAATTTTTGAATAAAAAACCTCAATTTTCTCTCCCAAACCCAAAGAAAAAATTTATTTTTTCCCAGGTTTGGGGGGGGTCGAGGCTACTTTTTCCAAAATTTGGTGGGCGTATGGGGGGTCTGGGAAAATCCCTGCAATTATCAGGAATTTTATTGCAATTCTAACAAAAATTCTAACAATTGCTAGAGCTGCCGCAGCTGTAGCATCATGGATCAAAAACACTGAAATTATTGCCTTTGCCACGGACAGTATGTCTATGTTTCCTATCAGTTTTTGGTAGAGGACGTGGTCAGCAATCTAAATCAAATGTAATTAAGATATGCTTAAAAATATCACATATAAAAATTCATCATGGCTGCCATGGATACTTTAACATTTTCAAATGAGCTGTCTACTATCCCACTTGGCTATTCCTTGTTCTGTTTTCGATTTCTCTTTTTTTGCTTTCTTACAACATTATTAATTGCTCTCTATAGAACAGCAGTAGATCTTTTAGGCGCTTCGATTAGTTTTTCATCGCTGTTTCATCATTATTTTTTCCCGCTCAAATACCGGTACATCCATGTTATAGGTCGAAGGAATAAAGTCCTTGAGAATCATTTTGATCCGCTTTCTAATACTCGTACATGTAATTCCTACATGTAATTCGAACATTTAATTCGTACATGTACAAAACAATAAAATGACGCAAGTAACTAAGAAAATATAGGAGAAATTTTCATTGAATGTTTTCTTTTATGATAGAGTTTTTCAGCCAATGTGGCAAAAATAAGGGAAGCAGGTAATCTCAGTCTTGTCTCTCTTTGCGAATTCATCACATCCCGATCCCGAACCTTTCTGGCCTCAAGTGCCTCACACAACTGGACACGTGTTCCTGCGTAACAGATTTCTACGGTGCCATCATCAATTTCACGGCACTGGACCTCGCGCGCACGGAAGGCAACAAGGCTCGCTTTATGACACACGACAGCAGCACAAACCCGCCGCTCACCTTCGAGTACAACCCGTGTAGCGGTTTCAAATGCGTGTTGGAAAGCATTGCTGCTTCATGTTTGATCTTCAGTCGAAAGGAAGAACGTCTGATCGGCATACAGAACACGTCCACTTTCGTCAACACACCAGACAACACGTCCATCGTTCTGCGCTACACGAACGACCAGTGGCGCACAGACGTGCTCTTCACATGCAAGCAGGGCGTCGACGGCGACTTCCTACTGGGCAACAGCAACACTTCGCAGAACACATACGAGTTCCAGGTGTACACAAAATACGCGTGTCTTTCAGAGCTCACAACCACCGCCACCACCGCTTCCAGCACAACAACTACTTCCACCACAACCACCAGCACTCAATCCTCGACCGGCACCGGCACTGTCACTCAAAGCACTCGCCGAATAATAACGTTCAATCCGCGGCCATACTACCCGAGCAGCACCCCTGCCCCTGCCCCTGTTCCCATCGTCGAAGCTGGTCTCGGTGTCGGAGGCATCCTCTTGCTGGTAGTTCTACTGGTGCTCGTGCTCTATCTGATTCTCGGTGCGCTGCTCAATGCCGTGCTGTTCGAGAAGAGAGGACTCGAGATCTTGCCGAATGCAACATTCTGGGTTCTGCTCTGCTACAACGTTCTACTTGGCGGCAAGTTCATCGCCGCTTACATTCAGGGGCGCATGAAGAAAAACGACTATATCTCTTTCAGCATCAATACTAATTCCATGTGATTGCTAATTTGCTTGCTGTTAAGCGCTCATATTAAGTAAAATGATGCTGGAAAATTGAAGCGCAAAGATTCGAAATTGAAATGACTCGATTAGTCAAACTCTCATTGTCAAACTCTCATTGTGTTCGCTTCTGAATCCATTCTTCAAATTTATTTCACGCGTTACCAAATCTAGTGCTCTGTGTAATTGAAAGATTTTCCTTCGAAATCGCATTAACTATTTTCTCCAACATATCGAGAGAAATCTGCAACACGATGCTAACCGATTAACGCAGTGTTTTACTCAGGTTTCTTTGGATCGAATAGAGTTACTATAATAGGCAAACTTTAAAGCTATTTTAGCGATTTTTATAATAAGAGTATGTAACCAATTAAAGATTTTGATTTTTACGGAAAATCTCCAATATTTCAAAAATTAACTGTGTAAATTTACCTAGAATTGAAAATGGCTACATGTACCAGCTTTTCTCAATTACAGTAATTTTCCCAGGAATTTTTGGTTGAGGGGGTCCCAAAAAAGTTTGGGGGGTCCGCATGTAGTGGGGGGTTTTCGGGGGGCGGAGCCCCCCGAACGCCGAAAAAAACGTGAAAATTTTTTTAATGAAATAAATGGAAATATCACAGTTTTATCCAAAAAGTAGCTAATTTTTAGCGATTTTTATACATAAAATCGGGCAATTTAATGAA
>WPAE01000037.1 GCA_009773205.1 Ignavibacteria bacterium | reverse complement strand
CTTTTTTCTGATATTCTACTTTAGAACCGGAAATCATTTTATATCAGACTCCTTAGCATTTTGCGATCTTTGCAATGCTCTTACATAATGAATTACTGCCCATCTTTCTTCTTCTTCTAATTGAGTTGAATAAGAGGACATTACATTTTGACCATCCATAATAACGGCGTAAATTCTTCCGTCCTTCCAATTTCTTACTTTCTCAGAGTGTAAACTTGGCGGATTTGGGAACTGCCCGCGTAAACGGCTTATACCGGTTCCCTGGAAATCGTGGCAGGGACTGCAATATGTATCGTATTTTTTCTGTCCAAGCGATAATACATCTTTAGAAACCAGCAGCGGATTTATTAATTTTTCTGCTGCTAAATCGGGCTGCCCTTTGTACTCGTAAGGCAGGTAGCCTCTTGCAATTGTTCCATCAACTGGCTGGCGCATTCCAAAACCATCTGCAAAGACAAGACTTTTCTGCTGAGGGTTTTGCTTTTGTTGTTCCATCATCCAATTAAAAGGAACCATATTCATAAGTTTGTTCAAAGAGAAGTAAGCTGCGCCGCTTGTAATGATTGCTGCAGCAAGTAAAAATCCAACAAACTTTGGTTCAAAGATTTTATGCTTGTAGTTAATTTCTTCTTCATCCCAATAAACAGCTTCAATTTCAGAAGCATAAATCCCTTCAAAGAAATTTTTTATAGATACTTCTTCAAATTTTGGATCGTCTGCTTGAATGAACAGCCCAAATTTATCCGAAGAAACTTTCTTCATATATTCTGTTCCGTGAAGCGGATGGGAATTGTTTGGAAGTTTAAAGAAGATAAACAACATTGCCAATACCGTTCCAACAGAAGCAGTTAAAACTGTAACTTCAAAAATTACAGGAACAAAAGCAGGAAAAGAGAAAAATGGCTTTCCGCCAACAACAATAGGATACTCTACAGCAGAAACCCACCATAAACTAAAAATCGCCCCAATCAAAGCAGAAAGCCCAAGAACAAGCGCCACATAACCAAGCGTTGATGGCGCTAACTTCATTGCTTTGTTCATACCGTGCAGTGGATAAGGAGTGTGAACATCATACTTAGTAAAGCCATTTGCAGAGGCTTTTTCTGCAGCGTGGGTTATTTCATCCGGCGAATTAAATATTCCCGTGTATCCGTATAGAATTTTTTCTTTCATCATTTGTGCGCCTTATGCGAAGGTTGAGCGCCATCTACCACAGCTTTAACTTCTGCAATAGAAACAACCGGCAATCCTTTTGTAAATAATAAAATCCAAGTAAAGAAGAAACCGAAACTGCCTAGTAGAATCATTCCATCAACCAAAGTTGGTGTGTAATAAGCCCAGCTTGATGGCAGATAATCTCTTGAAAGTGAAGTAACTATAATTACAAATCTTTCGAACCACATGCCTACGTTTACAAAAACTGCAACAACAAACATTATTGGAATAGAACGGCGAACTTTCTTAAACCAGAATAACTGAGGAGTAATTACGTTGCAGGCAACCATAATCCAATAAGCCCACGCATAAGGACCAAGCGCACGGTTTAAAAATGCAAATGATTCCGCTTGAACGCCGCTGTACCAAGCGATGAAAAATTCCATTGCATAAGCGTAGCCAACCATCGAGCCGGTTACCATCATTATCTTGTTCATCTTATCAAGTGTATCGAGGGTAATTATGTGTTCGTAGTTGAAAATTTTTCTAACAAAGATTAAAACATTTTGCACCATTGCGAATCCGGAGAAAACCGCGCCTGCAACAAAATAAGGTGGAAATATTGTTGTGTGCCAGCCGGGTATAATTGAAACAGCAAAATCGAAGCTGACAATTGTATGTACAGAAAGAACAAGCGGTGTTGCAAAACCGGCAAGTATTAAATAAACCATTTCGTAATGCTGCCAGTGGCGGTTTGAAAACCTCCATCCCAAAGAGAAAACTGAATAGATAACGTGCTTAATTTTGCTTGTTGTTCTTTCACGCAAAGTAGCGAAATCCGGTATTAAGCCAACGTACCAAAAAATTAACGATACTGTAAAGTAGGTTGAAACTGCAAATACGTCCCACAGAAGTGGCGATGTAAAATTAACCCACATAGAGTGCTGGTTTGGATATGGGAACAAATAACCGGCAAGCCAAGGGCGCCCAACGTGAAGCAAAGGAAACAAGCCCGCTGTCATTACTGCAAATATTGTCATACCTTCAGCAAAACGAGCTATTCCAGTACGCCATTTTTGTCGGAACAAGAATAGAATAGCCGAGATTAGTGTTCCTGCATGCCCTATACCAACCCAAAATACAAAGTTTACAATATCGAACGCCCAGCCAACTGGATTATTATTTCCCCAAACTCCTATACCATAGTAGATTGTTAATGCAAAACCAAACAACAATAAAGACATTAACGAACCGGAAATTGATAAGGCTATATAAAATTTTTTATTCGGTTTTTCATCGAGCGGTTTAGTGAATAAATCATCAAGTTCTCTAAATCCTGGCTTGCCTTCAATTACCGAAAGTTCTTGTGTGTAATCTGCTGAACTCAAATTACTTCCTCCGAATGAGTATTACGAAGTTTAGCTATGTATGTTACATTCGGCTTTACGTTTAATTCTTCCAAAACGTGATAAGCGAGTTTGTGATTTCTAATTTTTGCGATATCCGATTCTTCATCATTTACATCGCCGAAAACAATTGCATTAGCAGGACATGCTTGTTGACATGCAGTTATTACATCTGTTCCTTTTAATTCTCTTCCATCTCTAATTGCATCGGAGCGGGCTTCCATTATTTTCTGAACGCAAAACGTGCATTTTTCCATAACACCGCGCGAGCGTACAGTTACTTCGGGGTTATGAACCATCGCAGTCAAGTTATTCTCATAATAAGCGTCTGCAAAGTGATCGCGAAAATTGTAGAAGTTGTAACGGCGTACTTTGTAAGGACAGTTATTAGAACAATATCTTGTTCCTACGCATCTGTTATAAGCCATCTGGTTTAAGCCATCTGGGCTATGGTTTGTGGCATTAACCGGACAGACATTTTCGCATGGAGCGTTATCGCAATGCTGGCATAGCATCGGCTGATTGCTTGTAATTGGGTCATCCGGCGTTCCGCTGTAGTAACGGTCAATTCTCATCCACTGCATTTCTCTTCCGTTAGCCGTTTGATCTTTGCCAACTACAGGAATATTATTTTCGACATTACAAGAAACAACGCAGGCCGCACAGCTAGTACATTTGTTCAAGTCAATAGACATTGCCCATTTTGTACCAGTGTATTCATGCTCGCGTGTAATGCTTATGTGTTTTTTTACTTCTTTGGATAAAAAATTTGGTTCGTTCTTATACTTTTCTACTGTTCCTTCTTGAACAATTTTTCTTATTCTATGAAAATCTTTCACAAAAGTATCATCTAACGAATGATGTTCTTGAGTTGAAGTAAGCCTATGAGTTCCATTTACTTTTTTAATAGAAATGTTTTCGTAAACTAACTTGCCAAGCAAAGAGACAAAAATATTTGCATCGAAACCAACATCTTTTCCTACATCGCCAATAATTTTTCTTCCATACCCAAGTTCAATATTTATAGTAGTATCTTGAACTCCCGGCTGAACTAAAACCGGAATTGTAAGCTGTTTACCGTTTACACTAATCTCTACTAAATCATTCATTTCGAGATTTAACTGTTTTGCAAACGAGGGCGAAATTGATGCGTAATTATCCCAAGTAATTTTTGAAACCGGATGCGGCGTTTCTTGCAGCCAGCCGTTGTTTGCAAATTTTCCATCGCCAATAAAATAACTTTCGGTTAAGTGAAGAGTATTTCCGGCTGCACGTTCTGGTAAACTTAACCCAACGAACGACACTTGAGAAAAACTATTTTGAACTGCTGTTTCGTTAAATTCAACAACACCATCATGCAATGCTGAGTACCAGAAGGTTTTTTGATCGGCAAGCGAATTTTTCTTTGAGTAAATAGATGAGTTAAAATTGTCTATCAAATACTTATGATATATGCTATCATTATAAACTGAAGAACTGCCGCTTATCCAAGTTAATAAAACAGCTTCTTTCTGCCTCGTTTTGAAAATTGGAGAAATAACCGGCTGCTGCAAACTGTAAACACCAGCTTTAACATGCGCATCGCCCCAGCTTTCTAATGAATGATTAATTGGCAAACTGTATGTGCTTAACACAGAAGTTTCATTTTCTGCTTCAGTTAATGTAATAACAGTTTTCACCTTTTTAAGCGCTTTAGCGTAGTCAAATGATTTTGCTAAATCAAAAACCGGGTTGCAGTCAAAATGAATAATAGTATCAACATTTCCATTATTCATCGCATCTGCAACCGAATGCAATTCTTCGTTCGAAGAACTTGGCTGAAGCGATTTAGAAACTTTACTGTAATCGTACAAAGCAGTGTTCCCAAGAATTTCATTTAATAAGTTCACTGCAAGATGTACTTCTTTAGAAAGTGTATCTCCGGCATAAACGATGGATTTGCCTTTGTTGGCAATTAAGTCCTTAACTAAATGTGAAAGCTTTTTGCTCTGTCCGCCCGCAAATTTTGTAAGAGAAGTCTGAGCTATAAGATTTTTTACTTCTGCGTTAAGCGTAACACTTGAGTTTTCCAAAACTTCGTTTGCCAATGCTAAAACAAATTCAAACTGCGCACTTGGAGATATTCTAATTCTGTAATCCGACATCATTCCGGTTGCGCTCATTCTACCTTCGGCAACATAAAGACGGTTAACATCAATTTTATTTACCACTTCTCTTCTTGAAGTAAACTTTCTAGTATTTTCAATAAAGTTTCCTTCTGTGCCTAAAAAGTCCGCATCTACTGCAAGAATTACATTTGCTTCTTCCCACTTAATCGAAGGATATTCAGTTGTGCCGTATGTTTCTAACCACGCTGCTCTTCGTGTGTCATCTCCAAAAACACTATAAGAATAAATTTTTGTGTTTGTGTATTTTGCTTTAAAATCATCTAAGACTTTTTTAGTTGAAGGAGAAACAACTGCATTTGTGAACAATGCAACTTGCTTTCCATTTGCTAAAGAATCATTGAGTGCAGAGATAATATCGGAATCAGCCGAAGCCCAGCTAACAGCAATATTTCCATTTTGAGGGTCAGTCATTCTTTCTGGATCATAAAGATTAAGAATGCTTGCCTGTCCTTTAGTACAAATTTTCCCTTTATTTGTTGGGTGTTCCGGGTTCCCATCAATTTTGATTGGTCTTCCTTCTCTTGTCTTAACAAGAATTCCGCATGCTTGCGAGCATGAAGTACAAGTTGAAGCATACAAGTTGGCTCTTCCGGCTAATATTTCTTCCGGACGATTGTTGTAAGGAATAATTTCACCTTTATCGCGGTAATCTGTACAAGCGGTTGCGGCAAAAGCAGCAGAGGCAGTTAAAGCGGCTAAAAATTTTCTGCGCGATAAACTGTTTAACTGCGAAGGATTAAAATCATCGGTTACGCCTTCTTTAAACTCGTTTGCCTTTGCTTCAAACACAGCCGGATCGTCGTGATATTCTTTTAGACTTTTCCAAAAAATTTTTTTGTTGTATTCAGAAGAACTCATGTTTATGCCTTGCTCGATCTTTTAACAGCTTCTGGATGAATTTTTATTTCTACTTTTTTATTAAATAGATGAGAAATATTCTTAACAGTTTTTGATGACCAGCGAGAAGAAATTGCTAACCCCAAAGCGCTTAAGCCGATCATTGTAAAAAAACTCTTTCTGCTTAGATTACTCATTTAATCTCCTATCTATGGCAAGCTGCACAATGTTCAGGGCCACTTTTAACTTCTTTAAGGTAAGGAAGATTTTCGTGCGGTTTACGATGGCAGTCTAAACATGCAGTCATCGTAAAACCCTTTGCTTGATTTACTACTTCCATCTCTTTGATATCGCCGTGACAGCTTGCGCAGTCAATTCCTTTGTTAACATGCACACTATGGTTAAAGTATGCATATTCCGGAACCTTGTGTATTCTTTTCCAAGGAAGCGGTTTTCCATCTTCGTAATATTGTGTTAGTTTTATTATCTCTGGACGGTCTTTTCTTGCAAGTGTATGGCAATTCATACAAATGTTTACAGAAGGAACAATTGCATTTCTTCCCTTTTCAACACCAATGTGGCAATACTGGCAGTCTATTCCCATCTGTCCGGCGTGTAATTTGTGAGAAAACTTAATTGGCTGTTCAGGTGCGTAACCAATTCCATCTCTTTCTGCGCGCGAGATATAAAAAGTAAGTACAAATGAAACAACAATTACGAAAAGAGTTAGTGGTAAGCGAATTTTGAGAGCATAATCCAGTACCGTTCTTTTCATTTAAGACCTGTAAACGTGTATTTTATTCAGTTATTAGTTTAGGAAATGACTAATGCCCAATGTCATTCACTTAGTATAAGACAAGATATATATTTTTCAGAATTACAATTCCAAAATAAGAAATGAATTTCAAAATCAAAAAAAATTTTTGTTTAGTTCAAACCTCTGTATCTTTTTTAAGAAAGAAAAAATCTGTTTTGTACAATGTAATGCTGTAGCAAACCATTCCGTGTCTGTTGCTTCTTATTCTTCATTCGCAGTGCTTATTAAGAACAACAAATGTTTATAACTTCTTTTGTCAGGGTAGTACCATCACAGCAGTGAAACGGACTCTATATTACAATGCGGATTATTCATTCGAGTAACTTTAGTTACTCAATTATGTTACGTAAGAGAATAATATTTGTTATTCTGAATCCGCTTTAACGATGAAGAATCTAAAAACTTTTTTTGCTTGATTTGATATTCTTCATTAAGCACAGATTGACAATAATTTACATTTCTGCGTAAGATGAGTAAGTATTAATTTTTCCTTTGTGCATAAAGACTTTGTGGCAAATAATTATTTCGCACCTAAAATAAGTAACTACTTTGTTCTTTCAACAACGAAGACGGCTAAATCTTGTAAAGCAGATTTATATTCTGATTCTATGAAGATAGAAAGATTTTGGATGGCTTTGTTGGAATATTCTTTTGCAATTTTTTCTGCGTACTCAATTCCCCCGTTGTTTTTAGTAAACTCAATTATCAAGTTTACATCAATTTTCTTTTCGCCGGATTTTAGGTTCTTAATAATTTTTTTAGCTTCATCGGCTTTAGAGTTTTTCAGAGCATAGATTAAAGGAAGAGTAATTTTCTTTTCTTTGATATCGGCGCCAAGCGGCTTGCCTAATAATGTACTTGTGCCAACGTAATCTAAAATATCATCGCGTATTTGGAAAGCTATACCTAAATTTTCGCCATATTCTCTCATAGCTGCAATTTTAGATTCATCGTTTGTAGAAGCGCGCGCGCCAATTTCGCAGCAAGTAGATAGCAGCGATGCCGTTTTATCAGAGATTATTCTAAAGTAAGTTTCTTGGTCGTTATCCAGTTTACGCGTTTTACTCGTTTGAAGAAGTTCCCCTTCGGACATTCTCTTTACCGTATTAGTAATTACTTTCAAGAAATCATAATCTGAGCCATCAACGGCTTTCATCAAACCTTTAGCAAGTAAATAATCTCCCATTAACACAGCAACTTTGTTTTTCCAAACTGCGTTTATTGATGGAAAACTTCTTCTAGTTTCAGCGTTATCAACCACATCGTCATGAACTAATGTTGCAGTGTGAAGAAGTTCTACAAGTATAGCTCCACGGTAGCTTCGTTCGGTTACACCTCCGGAAATTTTACTTGCTAACAAAACAAGAAGCGGGCGAACCTTCTTTCCTTTTTGTTTTAAAATGTAGCGTGTAATCAAATCAACTAAAGCTACTTTGGATTTGAGCGATTGCTTAAAAAGTTCGTTAAAACGTTTTAAGTCATCATCAATAAGCTGAGAGATATCAGAAATATTTCTTTTAGGCACTCTTTTTCTGGAATATTTTCGAAACGAAAATACTTATTTCATATAATATTAACAAAGGAACAGCAAGCATGATCTGTGAGACAGGGTCTGTTCCAGGAGTTAGAAAAGCAGCAAAAACTAATATTACTACAATTGAATGCCTGCGGTACTTTCTCATTAGTTTAGGTGTTAGAATTCCTATTGTAGAAAGAAAGAAAGAGAGCATCGGCAGTTCAAACACGAGTCCGGCTCCCAGCATTATGCTAAGAATAATAGAAAGGTATTCATCTATTGCAAAATTGTTTTCTATAGTTTGCGAACCAAACTGTGCTGCAAACTGTAGAGTGAACGGAAGCATCACAAAATAAGCGAATACAATTCCGCTTAGAAAACAAAAAGTAGTAAAAAGTACAATCCACTTTATGTATTTTTTTTCATTCTGCTTTAAGGCTGGGGCAATAAACTTCCAAATTTGATAAACAAGATTTGGAAAGCTAAAGATAAGCCCAATCATAATAGCAACCTGGAAATAGAGGAACAACTGCCCAAATGGACGAAGGTTTTGCAGTTTTAAGCCGGCTGCTTTTGCAGGAAGAAGTAAGATTTGTTCTACGAAAAAATCAATAAAAACCCAAGCGAGTATAGTTCCAATTACAATCCCAATTAAAGAGTAAATTATTCTCCATCTCAATTCTTCGAGATGGTCGAGGAAGGTCATTTCTTTCTCTTCCTCGCCACTGTTACTTAATAATTTATTTTCTTCACTCACAGCTTAGGCTAACTCTGGGTAAAGTGGAAATTGTGAACAAAGCTGTGCAACTTCTTTTTTAATGTTAGCAAGCTCTGTTTCATTTTCAACATTCTTAATTGCTCTATCAATAAAAGAAGCTATCTGTTTCATCTCATTTTCTTTCATACCGCGCGTAGTTACTGCAGGAGTGCCAATTCTTACGCCGCTTGTAACAAAAGGACTCTTAGTATCAAAAGGGATCATGTTTTTGTTTACAGTAATTCCAGCCGCGCCAAGAGTATTCTCTACTTTTTTGCCGCTTAAATCTTTGTTGGTAAGATCAACAAGCATTAAGTGGTTATCTGTACCGCCGGAAACAATATCGTATCCGCTTGCCATCATTTCTGAAGCAAGAATTTTAGAGTTCTTAATAATTTGTTTTGCGTATTCTGCAAAATTATCCGAAAGTGCTTCGCCAAATGCAACAGCTTTTGCCATAATTACATGCATCAATGGTCCGCCTTGAATTCCGGGCATAACCATTCCATCAAGAATTTCACTCATTAATTTTAGACGGTCACCTTTAAGTGTTTTAACACCAAAAGGATTTTCTCTATCCTTGCCCATCAAAATAATTCCGCCGCGCGGTCCCCGAAGTGTTTTGTGTGTAGTAGAAGTTACAACATCGCAATATGGCAGCGGGTTATTCAATAATCCTTTTGCAATCAAACCTGCCGGATGAGCCATATCCATCATTAAAAGCGCGCCAACTTTATCTGCAATTTCACGAAACTTTGCATAATCCCAATCGCGAGAGTAAGCGCTTGCACCCATAACAATAAGCTTTGGTTTTTCCTTCTTTGCTAAATCTTCAACTATGTTGTAATCAAGCAATTTGGTCTCTTTATTTAGAGAATAACCAACAGAGCGGTAAATCTGTCCGCTAAAATTTACAGGCGAGCCGTGTGTTAAATGCCCGCCATGATCAAGACTAAGACCTAAGATTGTATCTCCAGGTTTAAGTATGGACATATAAACAGCCATATTAGCTTGCGAACCGCTATGCGGCTGAACGTTTACATACTCGGCTCCAAACAATTTTTTAAGCCTATCGCGAGCAATGTCTTCAGCCAAGTCAACATATTCACATCCGCCGTAATATCTTTTACCCGGATATCCTTCTGCATATTTGTTAGTTAAAACAGAACCAGCGGCTGCAAGTACAGTAGTTGAAACAAAATTTTCTGAAGCTATTAATTCTAAGTGAGATTCTTGTCTCCTAAGTTCTAACTTAGCAGCATTAAGAACTTCTTGATCTTTTTCTAAATAATTTGGCATGACAAATCTATTTTTTGTTGTGGGTTCAAAGTAAGAAAATGAGGAAAAGTTTCATAAAATATTTTTATTCTATCTTTCTGATTGGATAAACCAAAGCTCTCCGAAACTTAATGAGAAATTAAGCTTAAACAAGTCTTCTCTAATTAATTTGTTATCGGTAGTTCCTCTTCTACCATACTGAAATCCAATATCGAGCGAGTTGATTGAGTATTCAAACTTTAGAGGAATTGATAAACCACAGTAAATGGAAAGCTGATTAATTGTTGTTCCGCTGAAAACGTATGGTGTATTTTCGTAACTAATACCGCCTCGTAAAGATAATTGCTCAAAAAATCCTACAGCATTGTAAGATGGAGTATATTCTACACCAAAACTATATTTGGAAATATCCTGAAGCTGGCTAGATTTTGCGCTTCCCCATTCTAACTTGCTCATTGATTGAGTCATATAATCAAGTGTAAATAAGTAGTTGTCTGTTACCTTAAAAGATGCGCCAATTCCTAAACGAAGCGGCAGTT
The DNA here is from genome assembly GCA_009773205.1 of Ignavibacteria bacterium. Taxonomy (GTDB): domain Bacteria; phylum Bacteroidota; class Ignavibacteria; order Ignavibacteriales; family Melioribacteraceae; genus Stygiobacter. Next base: position 8,653 of record WPAE01000037.1, on the reverse strand, counting down.
TAGTTTTTAGAGCGCCCGACTTAAATTCAGAATCGCCTACTAAAGAGGTGAATGTAATTGTAGTATCGGAACTAAGTTTAATTTGTGGCGAGAAAGAAAGTCCAATTCTAAAATCTTTGAAATCACTTTCACCAAATAGTGAAGAAATGTCGTTAGAAATCAAACCGAAAGTACCTCCAATACCATGATAGCTGAACTCGCGCAAAAATGAGGCATTGTGAAAAGCTGAAGTATCTCCAAAAGCTACGCTTGTTGAATTGTTGATCTTCCCGTTGTAATAATCAAAAGAAGCGCCTAAAGAAACTCCGAACGGAAGTCTATAAGAAGTTCCAAAGAATAATTTAAAAATTCCGCCATCGCCTTTATAAGTGGTTTTATGAGGATCAACTAACGGGTTGCTCTCACTGGCAATTAGTTCGTATGCAACATTGCTGTAAGGAACAATACCTGCAGCAAACGAAATTCCGTTTTGTCTATCAATTGGGAAACCGATCATCAACCCAGTATAGTAAGAGTTGGAATTGAATACTGAAGTAGCAGCAGTATTTTGTTTTACAGAGTTAACCATAAAACCTGTTTCAAATCTTGTTAGTAGAAGTTGATTCCACGAAGCTGGGTTAGCATAACTGAGATAATCTCTATCAGCAATTGAAAAACCTAACTCTCCTAAGGCAAATCTTCTTGCAGAAAAGTTATATGTAAGCTCTCCAAGTCCAATTCTTGTATATACAGAACCGCCGGATGCTAATAATACATTTTGAAGTAGAAAAAAAGTCAGCAATAAAATTTTATTTCTCATTTGGTCACTTAATTGTGTATATAAGAGTTAATCTTGGACGTAGAGCTTTGTTGGTCTGTTTGCTGTTGTAAAAAGCAATACGCGATGCGCTGTATTCTTCATCCGGAAGCATAATTTTTATTCCTTGGTTAGCTTCACCGTTAATCCACTTCTGAACCATCCAAGCAATATCACCGCTGTAAACATTGTTAGTTCGTTTTAAGTATGCAAAGTATAAACTATCCGCCGTTAGTTTTTTAGATGATGAATCTGCAAACAACTGTGCAGTAAGTGAATCTGAAGCTGGAGTTCCATCTAAAGTTAAAGAAGGATCAACAGTTAAATCTAGAATTGCTTTATTAAGTATTATGTTTCTGGGTATTTTACTCAAATCGAAAGAAAGAACAGAACGCACACCAGCGCTGCCTTGCACAAAAAAGTGATTTGCAGAAACAGGATTTTTACCAACCGAAGTATGTACATCCCAGAAAGGTGCAACTGTAAATGTGTCTTTTTTATTACCAGCTAAACGTTGAATTTCAAAAGTGATAGCAATGTTTTTTGAATTTCCGTCTGTAAAGACAGCATCGAAGCCAATAACTCGGTTTGTTCCATGAGTTGGTTTCAGTAAAAGCCCATAGTTTTTTGGAAGATTAGTGTCTTTTCTAACTTTAAGCCAATCTGTAATTACCTGCGGCTTAAGATTAAAGCTAACAAGAGAATCGGTTACAGTTCTGCTAAAAGAAACATCAGCATTATCATAAGGAAGAGTTGATAAAGTATCTTCGTCAAACCCTTCTTCGTTCCAAGCTTTTCTAACTTGATGAACAGAAAAATCTAAGTTTGCATTCTTATCCCCAAGAGAATATGTTTTTTTCATATTCATCTTTGCCCAGTTTATTACAATTTGGTTAGTGTGAATTTTGGTGAGAAGAGAATCATCGAAAGCAATCCAAAATTTATAAATAATTGAATACTCAGCATAAGAGTTTTTGCCAAGCATTGTTCCAGCAGATGAGCCTAATTTTAGTTTTTGTTTGTAGTAAAATGATTTTTGCGGAGTGTCTTCGGCATACGAATCGTACTTAGCAAAATTAATTTTGTCCAGGTCTGGAATAATGTTTTCACCTACAGAAGTTGGTGAATCGCTGCAAGAGATGAACAGAGCAATCAACGCAAAAGTAAGCAAGCTTAGCTTAAAAAATTTAATCAATGACTTCCTCCGAAATCTTTAAGTATAAAATCGCACGCTTCTAAAAAATTAGCGGCAACAAAATTGGGATTTTTGTTTTGCTTATGCAAGGCAGTTAATTGATCGCCATAAATTTCGCTAATAAGTAAGATTGATTTAACGCCGGCGTTCAATCCGCAAAGCACATCTGCTTCTCTGTCTCCAATCATATAAGAACGTGTGAGGTCTAAATCCATTTCCTCAGCGGCTTTAAATATCATAAGCGGCGAAGGCTTTCTGCATTCAGATTCTTCTTCACTGTTATAAGCCGGATGATAAGGACAGAAGAAAAATCTATCAATCTCAGCGCCATCTTGCTTCAACAAAAAATCAATTTTACGATTAACATTTTCTACATCTTCAATTGTCATCAATCCTTTAGCAACACCAGCTTGATTAGAAATGACAATTATCTTAAAACCAAAGTCAAGTTTAAGTTTCCGAATTCCTTCAGAAACACCATCTAAAATTTTTACATCGTCTGGATTTTTAACATAACCGGCATCATAATTAATTGTTCCGTCACGGTCTAAAAATAGTGCGTGATTAAGCATATTTAGCCGGAAAGTTTCTTATAAAGATCAACATATTTCTTAGTAGAGTTCATCCAAGAGAAATCAGATTTCATACCGTTAATCTGTATAGCCTTCCACATTTCTGGTTCTTCTGAAAATAATTTAATAGCAGCTTTAATTTCTGAGACAAAATCTTTTGCAGAGTATTTCTCGAATACAAATCCATTACCTTTTAAAGTCTTAGGATTAAACTTTTGAACAGTATCTGCCAAGCCGCCGGTATTTCTTGCAATAGGTACAGTTCCGTAAACCAAGCTATATAACTGATTTAAGCCGCAAGGTTCAAATTTAGAAGGCATTAAAAACATATCGCTTCCGGCTTCAATTAAGTGAGCTAATTCATCATCAAACCCAATAAAGCAAGAGAATTTATCATTATGCTTAGATGCCATATTCATAAAGAATCTGTTGTATTTTTTATCGCCAGTTCCTAATAGCACAAACTGAATATCTAAATTCATCAAATCCGGAAAAGCTTTTTCGAGTATATCCATTCCTTTATTATCGTAAAGCCTTGTAATCATTCCCAAAACAGGAACTTCTGGTTTAAACTCAAAATTAAAGTTATCGGCTAATGCTTTTTTGTTCTCTAGCTTAAATTCCAAATTTTTTGAAGAGTATTTCTTTGCAATCTTAGTATCAACTTCTGGGCTCCAAATAGTTTCGTCTATTCCATTTATAATTCCATACAAATCTTTCTTTCTTTTTGAAAGAAGCTCTTCAAATCCTAAACCTAAATCTTTAGTAGTACATATTTCTTTTGCATAAGTCTCGCTAACGGTATTAATCATATCAGAATAGAAAAGACCGCTCTTTAAGAAATTAACACTTCCTTTGTGAAGAATTCCTTTTTCGGAATTAGCTTCTTTTGGCAAAGCAGTTTTATCAAATGTTGATTTAGGGAAAATGCCCTGGAAACCAAGGTTATGAATAGTAAATAATGTTTTAATTCCCTTAAAAGCCGGATCGTTCTTAAACATTGTTTTCAAATACGCAGGTACAAGTCCACACTGCCAATCATTACAATGTATAATATCCGGGACCCATCCTAATTTTTGAATTAAATCGTAAACAGATCTTGCTAAAAGAATAAATCTCTCATCGTTATCAGGGTAATCTTCGTTAGTTAGCGGATCGTTGTAAAGGCTGTGTCTGCTGCCAAAGAACTCCGGATTATCTAAAAAGTAAATTTGCACTCTTGTTTTTGTACCAATTAAAAAGGAAGAACGCAAAGAAAAGACAACGTCTTTTTCCCCAATTTTCATAGTTAAATCTTTCAGGCGAACAACTTCGTGAATTTTGAATTTTCTTTCATCAATTGCGCCGTACTTAGGAACAACAATACGAACCAAATGCCCCATTTCTTGTAGTTTTTGAGGCAACGCCGAAGAGATATCAGCCAAGCCGCCTGTTTTAATAAATGGATAAACTTCTGAGGTAACAAAAAGGATTTTATACTTTTTTCCGGGAGGCATTATCAAGCATCCTTAATTATTGGTTGCAAAATTAAGAAAAATGAGCGTTTCAACCAAAAATATTAGCTATTAAACCACTTATTTATCTATTTTAGAGACAACTATTTATACTACTTTTTAATCAAAAATGAAGACTTTACTTAAGAATGCCGGACAGATAATAACGGTTGATACAAAAGGTAAAAATGTAAAACGAGGCAAAAATCTTAGCGATATTCTACCAATTTCCGATACAGCTATATTGTTCGAAAATGGCATTATCAAAGATTTTATTACGAATTCAAGCGCTGATAAAGTTGAAGTTTCAAGCATAATAGATGCAAAAGATTGTATCGTTCTTCCAGGTTTGATTGAGTGCCATACACACGCCGCTTATGCAGGCTCTAGAGCTAACGAGTTTTTGATGCGACTCAAAGGAGCAACTTACGAAGAAATTTCTCAAGCGGGCGGCGGAATTACTTCTACAATGAAAGCCGTTCGGAACTCCTCTTTTGAAGATTTAGTAAGGCTGCTTAAACCGAGAATTGATCATTTTGTCTCGCAAGGAGTAACAGCTCTTGAAATTAAAAGCGGCTACGGGTTAAGCTTTTATGACGAAATTAAACTCTTGCAAGTAATTAATCATTTCAAAACAAATTCTTCTATTGATATAGTGCCAACTTTTCTGGGCGCACATACATACCCGCCAGAATACAAAAATGATCATGGGCAATATCTAAAACTGATTAACGAAGAACTGCTTCCGTACATCTTCAAAAATAAACTTGCAGAACACGTAGATGCTTTTTGCGAAAAAACTGCTTTCTCTGCCAATGAAGTGGATTTAATCTTTTCAAATGCAAAAAATCTTGGTTACAAACTGCGGCTTCATACCGAGCAATTTAATGCTGTTGGCGGATTAGAAGTAGCTCTTAAACACAAAGCACTTTCTGTAGATCATTTGGAAGTTCTACAAGAAAATAATATTCCCAAATTGGCTAAGAGTAATACAGCGGCAGTACTGCTTCCTGGTGTTTCTTTCTTTTTGGATTGTCCTTTAGCACCAGCGAGAAAACTAATTGAAAGCAATGCGATAGTTGCTCTATCAACAGATTACAACCCAGGCTCATCTCACATTCCTAACTTGCAGTTGGTAATGCAGCTCGCCGCATTAAATTATAAAATGAGTGTTGAGGAGATAATTTCTGCTGTAACAATTAACTCTGCCTACGCAATGGATATGCAAGAAAGTATAGGAAGTATAGAAATTGGCAAGCAGGCAGATTTTGCAATCTTTGATGCGAAAGACATTTCGGAAATTATTTACAACATTGGTATAAATCTGAATAAGTTTACTGTTAAAAAGGGGAAAATTGTTTATTCAAGAACAAGGGAGAATTAAGATTTTTATGAGTGAAGTAAAAGCAAAAATTATCGAGTGCGTTCCAAATTTTAGCGAAGGACGCGATCAAAAAACTTTTGAGTCCATTAAAAATGCAATTGAATCTACACCGGATGTAAAACTTCTAAGTCTCGAACCTGATGCCGATTACAACCGCGTAGTTGTAACAATAGCTGGTAATGAAACCGGAATTCTAAACGGCGCATTGAATGCTTGCAGAGCGGCTGCTTCTTGTATTGATATGACAAAACACAAAGGAGAACACCCGCGTCTTGGCGCTATTGATGTAGTTCCTTTTGTTCCTATTTCAAATGTTACTACAGAAGAATGTGTAAAAATATCTGAACAATTTGCAGATATCATTTCCAAAGAATTGAATGTACCTGTTTACCTTTATGAAGCCGCAGCACGCAAGCCAGAAAGAAAGAGTCTGCCTAACATTCGCCAAGGTGAATATGAAGGACTTGAATCTAAACTGCAAGACACTAATTGGGCGCCTGATTATGGCGAAGCTGTTTTCAATCCAAAACTTGGCGGAATTGTTACAGGCTCACGGTTCTTTTTAGTTGCTTACAATGTGAACATAAACTCAACTGATGTTAAATACGCAAGAGAAATTGGAGAAGTGCTAAGAGAAAGCGGTTACTCCAAGCGTGATGAAAACGGCGCAATTATTAAAGTTGATGGAAAGCCAATTAAAGTGCCAGGCAGATTAAAAGAAGTAAAAGGCATGGGCGTTTCTTTAGAAAAATATAACATAACTCAAGTTTCGATGAACTTAACAAACTATACGGTTACACCAATTCATGTTGCCTTTGAAGAAGTAAAGAAAGAAGCTGCTCGTCTTGGTGTAGAAGTTAACGGAAGTGAAATTGTTGGGCTTGTTCCTCTCGCCTCTTTACTTGATGCTGGAAGATTCTACACAAACAATAAAGAAACTAATGAGAAAAAGTTAGTTGAAGCCGCTGTTGAAAACTTAGGATTGAGTTCGCTTAACATCTTCAAGCCGGAAGAAAAAATTATTGAATATATGATTTAATTGGAATTAGCTATTGGGCACCTCTAAAAATTTTTGTTTTAAAATATTTCATCCCGCAAAGCGGGACAAAGGAAATTGATATTTTTAGAGGCGCCCTATTAGCAATTAGTATTTAGAAAATAATTAGGAATTAAAATGGATTTATCAAAATCATTACAACAGTACTTTGACGATTTATCTTCCAACGCTCCAACTCCTGGAGGTGGTAACGTAGCTGCTCTTTGCGGCGCACTTTCTTCGAGCTTAGGAGCAATGGTTTGCGGATTGACCATCGGCAAGAAGAAATATGCTGAAGTTGAAGCCGAAATGATTGAAGTAAAAACAAAACTAGAATCGTTTCAAAAAGAGTTTTTTGAGCTGGGGCAGAAAGACAACGCGGCATTTGATAAAGTTATGAATGCCTTTAGACTGCCAAAAGAAACAGACGCTGAGAAAGAAGTAAGAAGCAAGGCAATTGAAGATGCTACTCTTGGCGCTGCTGCTGTTCCCGAAGTAGTTATGAAGAAAGCAAAAGAGATTCTTCCATTACTAAAAACAATTATTGAAAAGGGGAACAGAAATTCATTGTCAGATGCCGGAGTTGCTGCTGCCCTTGTTGCAACAGCATCTAAAGGCGCTTACTTGAATGTTTTGATAAACTGCTCTTCCCTTTCAAACCAAACGATTGCACAAGAAGTTAAAAAGCGAGCAGATATTGTTTTAGATGAAACATGCGCCGAAAGCAATCGTTTACTCGACAAAGTCTTTACTGCAATTCAACCACAATAATTTAGGAAACAAGATGCAAAAAAGAATTACAAATAACTTCCATAAATCCTACTTCTTATTATTTCACTTTTTCATCATGTTTCTAATAATGTATTCAACAAACATTTCAGCACAAAATATTCTTTTGGGCGTTGATGTTCTTGAACGGGATAATTTTTCAATTCTTGCAGGAAAAAGAGTTGGGCTGATTACTAATCATACCGGAGTTAACAGCAAGTTAGTATCAACACACGATTTATTTAAGCAAGCGAAAAATTTTAAACTTACCTCTGTTTATGCCCCAGAGCATGGTGTCAAAGGAATGATAAGTGCAGGGATTAAATTTGATCATTACAAAGATTCGAGCAGCGGTATTACTTATTTCTCTATTTACGGCAATACAACTAAACCAACAAAAGAAATGTTAAATGAAGTAGATATTCTGGTTTACGATATTCAAGATATTGGGGTTCGCTCTTATACATACATTTCTTCTATGGGTTTATGTATGGAAGCCGCCGCTGAAAATAACATTCCATTTGTAGTGCTAGATAGACCAAACCCGCTTGGCGGTTATAGAATTGAAGGCAATGTAGTAGAAGAAGGATTTGAATCTCTTGTTAGCCAGTTCCAAATTCCTTACGTGTATGGCTTAACTTGCGGTGAACTTGCAAATTTAATTAACGAAAAACCAGGCATTGGTAACAAAGCAAAATGCAAATTACACGTAGTTAAAATGGAAGGATGGAAACGCTGGATGAAATTTAGCGATACCGGATTAGCTTGGGTACCAACTTCTCCAAACGTTCCTCATCAAGTAACTCCAGCTTATCTTATTGCAAGCGGTGTACTTGGAGAGCTTTTAATTTTTGGAATTGGAATCTCTTATACGATTCCATTTGAAACTTTTGCAGCAGAATGGATTGATGCTGATTCGCTTGCAATAAACATGAATGCATTAAAACTGCCAGGTGTTATCTTTAGACCTATTTCTTATAAACCATATTACGGCACTTGGGAAGACAAAATTTTAAATGGTGTCCAGATACATCTAATTAAACCGGACAAAGCAAATTTGCTTGAAGTACAGTTCTATTTTATGCAAGTGCACAATAAAATGTACCCAACCAAAAATCCATTCGAAATAACTTCGCATGCAAGAATTAAAATGTTTGATAAAGTTATGGGCACAAACAAGATTAGAGAAAAGTTTACTGAGAGGTTTTTGGTTTCAGATATAAAAAAGTACTTGGATAAAGATTTAAAAAAGTTTAAAAAGCTTGCCAAACGTTATTATTTGTATAATTAATTTTTACTCACATTAGTGCAGGTGTATATTCATATTTAGTTGAAATAAAAAAGAGACTCCAGTAAATTTTAGTAATTTATAATTGGAAAAAACAAACAACTAAAAAAGGAGTCTCACA
>WPAE01000424.1 GCA_009773205.1 Ignavibacteria bacterium | reverse complement strand
AATGAAATCTGTCTTTAACGAATTCTACAGTGCCCTGAAAGTGCTGTTGAATTAAATGGGTTATTCACCTCTTGGGATTGATATCTAATTGTGTTTTTGGGTGCATTTGATAGCGCCCCTTGAATTCAATCGGATCTCCAACGGGGATTTGTTCAGCCCTTAAGATGGGAGAGTTAACGCAGAAATATGGAGCAAAATTTTCATAAATCAATTATGGAACGGACGCAAAATTTTGGAATCACAAGGCGATATTGTCCACTTCCGATTTGCTTATCTGGGGTTTCATGCTTTTTTCTAGAGAGACCCATGGACTTATTCGACAGCTTCAATGTGCGCTATCGAATATCCTAAGATTTGGGAGTTGACCCAGAAATATAAATGAAATCTGTCTTTAACGAATTCTACAGTGCCCTGAAAGTGCTGTTGAATTAAATGGGTTATTCATCTCTTGGGATTGATTTCTAATTGACTTTTTGGGTGCATTTGATAGGGCTCATTGGAGTCAATCGGATCTCCAAAGGGGATTTGTTCAGCCCATCAGATGGGAGAGTTAACGGAGAAACATTGAGCAATATTTTCATAAATGAATTATGGAAAGGACGCAAAATTTTGGAATCACAAGGCGATATTGTCCACTTCCCATTTGCTTATCTGGGNNNNAGAAACATTGAGCAATATTTTCATAAATGAATTATGGAAAGGACGCAAAATTTTGGAATCACAAGGCGATATTGTCCACTTCCCATTTGCTTATCTGGGGTTTCTTGCTTTTTTCTAGAGAGACCCATGGACTTATTCGACAGCTTCAATGTGCGCTATCGAATATCCTAAGATGAGGGAGTTGACTCAGAAATATAAATGAAATCTGTCTTTAACGAATTCTACAGTGCCCTGAAAGTGCTGTTGAATTAAATGGGTTATTCACCTCTTGGGATTGATTTCTAATTGAGTTTTTGGGTGCATTTGATAGAGCTTATTGGCTTCAATCGGAGCTCCAAAGGGGATTTGTTCAGCCCATAAGATGGGAGAGTAAACGCCGAAATATGGAGCAAAATTTTCATAAATGAATTATGGAACGGACGGAAAATTTTGGAATCACAACGCGATATTGTCCACTTTCGATTTGCTTATCTCGGTTTTCTTTCTTTTTTCTAGAGAGCCTCATGGAATAATTCGAACGCTTCAATGTGCACTTTCGAATCTCCGAAGATGAGGTAGTTGACACAGAAATATAAATGAAATCTGTCTTTAAAGAATTCTACAGTGCCATGAAAGTGCTATTCAATTAAATGGGTTATTCCTCTCTTGGGATTGATATCTAATTGTGTTTTTGGTGGCATTTGATAGCGCTCATTGGATTCAATCGGATCTCCAAAGGGGATTTGTTCAGCCCATCAGATTGGAGCGTTAATGCAGAAACATTGAGCAATATTTTCATAAATGAATTATGGAAAGGACGCAAAATTTTGGAATCACAAGGCGATATTGTCCACTTCCCATTTGCTTATCTGGG
>WPAE01000106.1 GCA_009773205.1 Ignavibacteria bacterium | reverse complement strand
TGCAGAGACGATGCTCAAGAAGAATGTTCGCTTGCACCTCTATCGAAAGACTCTGCGTCATGTGCTTGATCAAGAACTTGCCCTCTCCCTTCCCTCCTCATTGGATCAAGTGTACCAGCTCACCATTCGCTGCTTTGAGCGCCTGGGATTTTCATGAATAGTATAAAAGGGCTAACTGTAACTAGATGATCCGGAACTAAGAATGGCTCACCCTAATCGTGTACTGAAGTATCACATTCATACCAGTGTATTTGCTGATTCAAATAATTTCATTCAGCATACAACCTTCAAACATTGCACATGCAGCCTGAATAAAAAGAACAAGCCACCTTCGATTTTGAATGAAATTCTCACGGTTTCCTTAATGGTCTTTGTGCTGAGCTGGCTTATGCGGCTCTTTTCCAACTTTGTGAAGTATTATTTAAGCTGAATTTTCATAGAAAATTGAAAACATTTTTTTTTAAAAAAAAATGGCTCCTAAGAACAAAAACTTGGAAGTTTTTAAAGAATTGGATAAAATTTATTACAATGCTGCGGAAGCTGGTTCCTTTGGTGGAGTGAAAAGATTACTAAAAGATTCGCAAGCAAAAGGTCTCAAAGTTACCGAAAATCTCATCAGAAAATATTTGGCCGCTCAAGCCGCATACAGTTTACACAAGCCTGCAAGAAGGCATTTTGCTAGAAACCCAACAATTGTTGGAGGAATTGATCAGCAATGGCAAGCCGATCTTGCAGACATGCAGGCGATTGCCAAGGAAAACAATGGAGTACATTATCTTCTCACTGTAATTGATGTTTTCAGTAAATTTGCATGGGCTATTCCGGTCAAAAACAAAGGGGCCAAGGAGATGGTTGAAGCTTTTAAAACTCTACTCACTAAGTCCAATCCTCGAAAACCACAAAAACTTCAAACAGATGCTGGTAAAGAATTTATTAACGGTGAGGTGCAAAAATTTCTAAAATCCGAGGGAATTCATTTCTTTGTATCCAACAGCGATCAAAAAGCTTCTGTTGTTGAAAGATTCAACAGAACTTTAAAATCTCGGATCTGGACTTATTTTACTGCCAAGCAAACTACCCGCTACATCGATTTACTCGATGATTTTGTCAAATCCTACAACAATTCTTATCACCGTTCCATCAAAATGAATCCTGCTGAAGTAACCTTAAAGGAGGAAGATAAAGTTTGGCTAAACTTGTATGGAAAGAACAGAGCATCCCCTTTGAAAAAGAGGAGAGTTGGCTCTAAGGTTCGCATTAATAAAATTAAAGGAGTATTTGCAAAAGGCTATGTTCCCAATTGGAGTGAGGAACATTTTCATGTAAAAAAGGAAATTGGCAGGAAGCGGCCGGTTTACCGATTGGCAGACGATCTCGGGGATGATATAAAAGGAGAGTTTTACGATGAGGAACTCCAACCCATTGAGGAAAACCATTATTTTATTGAAAGGTTTTTGAAAAAGAAAAAGGAGCCCTCTGGTACCTATCTATACTTTGTCAAGTGGAAAGGTTGGCCTTCCAAATTCAACTCGTGGATTCCAGCCAAGCTCTATAAAAAACTTAAAAGCTCAAGAAATGAACGCAAATGAGTTTATCGTTACTTTACCCAGCTATGCATGCAAACAGAGCTTTCCGGAAAATGGTCCAAGCTCTTTTAAAGTATTGTTGCCGACAGCTCTGGAACTCGAAGCAGAATGGGAAGTTGCATTAATGAATATTCATTACCCGTTTAATTGGCCAAACTATGAACAGGATTATGTTGCTGTGTTTGCCAAACTCAAAGATTTGGAAAAAGGGTTAGTGAAAAACTTTCATAATTCCTGTCAAAACAACAAGCTAAAATTTCTTAACGAATCAAAAACTATTGCGATCTACCATTATTTGGAGGAGTACCTGGAAGAAATCAATGATGATGATTGTACAGATTATAAACTAATCAAGATCCCTACTGGATACTATCCCAATCCAGGTGCTATTGCGAAATACGTTACAAGTTCATTCAATAAATCACCTCCCTCTCTCCAGCGTGGAAGGAAATCCTGGAGACTTGATTCTAATTACGACCCCTATATTGGAAAGGTGGACTTTGTTGAACACAATATTTTATGGTACCGCTTTGTTACTGGAAGCCTGAGATTTCATGAGGCTATGGGAAATCAAGCCATTTTGTATAACCATAAACTTTATATTAGTTTTGCAAACAATATCATCGGCCCTCGAGTTCTCCTCGATAAATTTGAGTCAATGCACATTTATTGCGACGTCATCAAATATCAGATTTGTGGCGATACACAAATCCCGTTATTGGCTATTGTACCTCTTCAGGGTAAACCAATGGAATCCTGTTATTGGAGTTGCAATCCACCCTATTACCTGCCGCTCAATCAAAAATCACTCACCACAATTGAAATAAAAGTGTGTACGCCAAATGGGGACCTGTTCCCTTTCAGTAAGGATGGAAAGGTTGTAGTGCAGCTTCATTTCAGAAGGCAGCGCCACCCCTGGTAACACCTCTATAAAAGCTAGTTTTTCACTATTCTCTTCAAACTTTACATCATTTAAAGGAAAATGGAAAGAAATTTTCAAGGTTTCAGAATGATGCAATATGGGCAAGGCTTTGGAGGAGTTTTACGAGGAATGTTTCGGCAAGTGATTCCTGTTCAGACTAAAGCATCTGAACCTTCTAGCCCACAACCCATTGTTGACCCCGACCAGCTTGGTGAAGGGAAAAAGAAACGAAAGCGGAAGCGGGTATATAAAGCTCCCAAAAAGAAAGCAAAGAAGGCAAAATCTGTGAAGAAATTAACTGGAAAATCAGTTATTAAAAAATTTCAAGTCCCAATTCCACCTTATAATTTTTAATTGAAGATGGAAGGTCTTCTCAGTGAATTGGATTATTTTCAGCCCCAAGTCATGCAACTCAGTGTCAATTCCGAATAT
>WPAE01000036.1 GCA_009773205.1 Ignavibacteria bacterium | reverse complement strand
TCTGAAAACAAATTTTATTTATTCGCCTCAAGAGGCGGGGAATTTGACCCTCGTCCGCCTATATTTGTGCCATATGGCATTATCTCTGGCGGATTAAAGCCCATATAATTTTCTCTTTCGCCACAGCGTGGTTTCGGAGATACCAAGTATTTTTGCAGCTTCTTTTGTGGTTGGAGACATTTTTAGCACATCCAAAATATGCTGGCGCTCGAGTTCATCTATCTTTTGAACTACCTGTGTAATTGCTTTGGGTTTAAAAACATTAATTTCTTGAGGAAGGTGTTCTGGAAATACAACATTGTTTTTGGCAAATACCAGCATTCTTTTTACAGTGGTTTCAAACTCGCGAACGTTGCCGGGCCAATCATACTCCAAAAGCAGCTTTTTAGAATCTTCTGCTATTGTAATTGATCTGCCTGATCCATATCTCGAAACAAAGTTTTGAAGCAGGGCGTCTATATCGTCTTTTCTTACCCTAAGGGGAGGAACACGAAGTCTAACACCTACAATTCTATAATAGAAGTCTTCTCTCAAGACACCGCTTGCTAAATCGCTTTCAATTTTTCTGTTTGTTGCGCTTATAATTCTTACATCAACTTTTCTGGTTATGCTTTCTCCAACACGTTCAAACTCCATGTTTTGCAGAAAGCGTAATAGTTTAACCTGCATCTGTTTTGGAATATCGGCTACTTCGTCCAAAAACAAAGTTCCGCCATCGGCTAAATCTAATCTTCCCAACCTATCTTTAATTGCTGTAGTAAAAGCGCCTTTTACATGCCCAAATAATTCGCTTTCGAATAAATTTTCTGGAATAGCAGAGCAATTTATAGCAATAAATGGATTTCCACTTCTGTTTGAATTATTGTGGATAAACTTAGCGAGTAATTCTTTTCCGGTTCCGCTTTCTCCTTCGATAAGAACAGGAATATCGCTGTTAGCAACTTCTTTGGCGGTTAGTAAAACTTGTTTTGTTAGCGGGTTTACAGTTATAAAATTTTCGTCGGTAAAGGAATGCTCTAATTGTTCTGCCAAGCCACGCGCACGCTTTGCCAGCATATGATGTTCAAAAGCTTTTTCGACTATATGCAAAAACTCTTTGTGAGTAAATGGCTTGCTGATGTAATCGTATGCGCCTTTTTTAATTGCTTCAACTGCACTTTCTATGGAACCGTGAGCTGTCATCAAAACAATTGTAGTCTCTGGCGAGTTTTTCTTGATTTCGACGAGCGTAGAAATTCCATCGAGCGGCTGCATTTTAAGATCTACAAAAGCAACTTCAAAGAAAACTTCTTTTGTTCTTTTAACTGCATCTATTGGATTTGAAAAAACTTCTGGAGAGTAACTTTGAGAAATAAGAGAGAGTTCAATTGTTTTAAGAATGTTTATTTCATCATCAACTACTAAAATTCTGTTGTTTTGCATTAAACTACCGGTAATTTAATTTGAAAAATGCTTCCCTTACCCAATTCACTGAAAGCTTTTATTTCTCCACCGTGAATTTCTATAATTTCTTTTGCTATTGAAAGTCCTAGTCCAAGACTTCCCGGCGCAGAATCATCAATTTGAATAAACTTATCAAATACTTTTTTAAGATTAGCCGGACTTATACCAATTCCAGTATCTGATATTTCTATGAATAAGTCATCTTCTTTTTTTAAGAACTCAACTTTTATTTCGCCTCCATTTGGAGTAAACCTTAACGAGTTAGAAACAAGGTTTTCAACTGCACTCATCATACTGTTGATGTTTCCGTTAATTTTGCAGCCGCTGTTTTTATCAATTATTTCCAACTTAATATTTTTTTCTTTTGCTTGTATCGAAAACTTCTTATTAACGTGTTCAGCAAGTTTTACGGCTTCAAAAGTCTCAAATTTGATTTTGCCTATGTTCGCCTCAAGTTTTGTTAGCTCCAAAATTTCATAGACAAGTTTATTTAACCTGTCGTAATCTTCTTTCATCGAAACAATAAGGTCTTGCTGCTTTTCGTTTACACTGCCTACAACTCCATCTTCAAATAAACCAAGCGCCATACCCATAGAAGTAAGAGGAGTTTTAAGCTCGTGCGATACTTTGGCAATAAACTCACTTTTCATTCTATCAAGTTCTTGGTATTTGGTTACATCGTTAAAAACAAATACTGTTCCTTGAGTTTCGCTCTCTGGAATATCTAAGCTTGCTGCAATTACATTAAAATATTTTTGATTTCCTTCGCTGTCTTTTATTCTAATAAATTCTTCTTTCTTTGCAGGTAAATCATTTTGGTTTTTGTTTCTTGCTTTTGTTCTTTCTTGTCTAAGAATTTTTTTTATTTCTAAATTCTTAACTGCTTTCTCGCCAAATACTTCGTTAAAAGATCTGTTGGATAACAAAACCTTGAAATTTTCATCTACCATTAAAATTGGTTCGTTGATTCCTTCAATAAGTAATTCTGATTTTCTTTTTTCATAAAGTATCTTGTTCAAATTCATCTGTTCGTAACGTTCAAGCCGTTCGCTCATCTTGTTAAATTCATCGGCAAGATTATTTATTTCGTCAGAGTTTTCGTCCAACTCAATCCTTTCGCTAAAATTTCCTTCAGCTATGTAAGAAACCGATCTTCTAAG
Organism: Ignavibacteria bacterium; assembly: GCA_009773205.1. Classification (GTDB taxonomy): domain Bacteria; phylum Bacteroidota; class Ignavibacteria; order Ignavibacteriales; family Melioribacteraceae; genus Stygiobacter. The sequence goes on along the minus strand of WPAE01000036.1, from coordinate 21,711 downwards.
CTTTGTAATGGGGCGAACAATATAATTAGAGAACTTAGTGCCAAATACAAAGCTGATAAAAATTGCTCCAAGTAGAATAAAAAGAATTGTAATAGCGGCTGTTTGTGTAATTGCTTTAACATTTTGAACCGAATTTTCAAGCGAGTAATGATTTAGCTCCAGTATTCTGTTGCACTTACCCTTAATTTTCTGAAGCTGGGTTATCAAGTTTCCAAGATCAACTTTTACTTTTGGCGCTTCGCCTCGAAGGAATATTTTGTAATCAAGCTTGTCAATATATTCCCGCCTAAAACTCGTTAACTCACTGTACATTTCATCTAGAATCTTTTTCTCTTCGCTAGAAAGATTAAGATCTCTTGCTTTTAGATGCCAATAAAAAAATTCTCTTGTGCTTAGAGTAAAAAGGCTGTCGCCTCTTGCAAAATCCTGGTTGAACATTATAATTACCGCTTCTACTTGCTCATCTAATGTCTTGCCCATATTATCCGAGTAAATAATTACCGAATAGTTTTCCTGCATTGTTTGTTTTATATACTCATTAAACCTGTAGAAGTTGTAAATACTCCACAAAGTTGCAAGAAACATAATCAGTAAGATCACAGTAAAGCCTAATAAAATTTTACTGCGAAGAGTTGTTGTAAACAGATTTATCATTGCCAAAATTTTTGTTGATGTAAAAATACTTTATTGTTAGCGCTAAAGAAACACTAATTCTTGGCATAATTATATTCTTGTATTTGACTTTTATCCTGTCAAACTTAAACTTGCAGATGGCTATACAAAAGCACTTGCAAATTTTTGCAGACATGAACAAACGATGTACTCATGTATACAAACGAATAAAGAGTAAGATTTTTGCTGGCAAATCATTTAAAGATTTCTCTGTTAAGAGTAAAGAATAACAAGAACATTATAATTAGTAAGGGTACACAATGAACGATGCTTTAGTTTTACTAATAATTGGATTAGCAGCCGGGCTTTTAAGCGGATTGGTTGGTGTTGGAGGCGGAATAATTGTTATACCAATGCTCGTTGCTTTTCTTGGATTCGCCCAAAAAGAGGCACAGGGCACTTCACTTGGTTTGCTTCTTCTTCCAATTGGGTTTTTAGCTGTAATGAATTATTACAAAGCGGGTTATATTAACATAAAGGCTGTTGCCATTATGAGTATTACCTTTGTTATTGGAAGTTATCTATCATCAAAATTTGCTGTCGGCTTGCCGGATCACATACTCAAAAAAGTATTTGCGGTGTTCCTTCTGTTTGTAGCGCTTAAATTGTTTTTTGGCAAATGAAAAAAATATCCCATACAAGTTCGGTATTTATAGCGCTACTTGTAACATTCTTCTGGTCAACGTCATTCATTTTAATTAAGCTTGGTTTGGGAGAAATTCCGCCGCTTACTTTTGCGGGATTGCGTTACTCAATAGCTTTTATGTGCATGCTTCCTTTCGCATTAAATAAAGAGCGTGTAGAAGAAATTAAAAAAATTGAAAAACGTGATTGGTATAAACTAATTGCGCTTGGCTTTATCTTCTACACATTTACACAAGGAACGCAGTTTCTCGGTCTTTCACTTCTTCCCGCTGTTACAGTAAGTTTAATACTCAACTTTACTCCTGTTGTGGTTGCCATAATGGGAATTTTTCTATTGTCGGAAAATCCAACTGCCCGCCAGTGGTTTGGCGCACTTCTTTTTATTGCCGGTGTAATTGTTTACTTCTTTCCCGCAGATTTATCTACAAGTAAAATTACCGGCTTAATAGTAATGTCTGTTGGTGTAATTGCAAATGCAAGTTCATCAGTTTTAGGAAGGTCAGTAAATCGCAGCGGAAAGTTTCATCCGCTTACTGTAACTATAATTAGTATGGGAGTTGGTTCTGTTGTACTGCTTTTTGTAGGTATTGCCTCGCAAGGCTTTCCTGCAATTAGTTTGAAAAACATTTTATTACTGCTATGGCTTGCAGGAGTTAACACAGCGATTGCGTTCACTCTTTGGAATTTATCTCTCCGTTCTTTAACTGCAATGGAATCTTCTATTATTAACGGAACAATGCTTATACAAATTGCAATACTTGCATGGATTTTTTTAGGAGAAACAATAACTCTAAAAGAATTGGTGGGAATGTTAATTGCGGCAGCCGGAGCTTTGTTGGTACAGGTAAAAAAAGCTATTGGTGATAAGAATTAGCGGCAAGACGTTCGTAAACTAAAGAATGGCTATTTCGCAGAAGTAAATCTTTCTGCAAAGAGTGTAGAAAAGTTTTGCCGTCAAACTGTAAGTTTTTTTGATTTAAGCCCAGAAGATTGGAAAGTCCAAGAGTATAAAAAAAAGAAGCATCCAAAACTGAAAGTGTTTTCAATACGACATTATTCAGCTTAACGCTTTTCAAAACACAAACTTTCCAACTTTAATTTAGTGTACAATGCGCATAATTTATTTTGATGCTTCAAATTTTTGTTTTATAGCAGCAGTTTTAATTCCATATCGGCAACACATAAAAAGTTCTTTAACTTATTATCTTTAGAAGTGATTTAGAAATTGCTTGCTAAAAAAAACGGAACGTAGCTGGAAATTATGCTGAGTAAGGCGAGTTTTTCCGGTCGGTTAAGCAATACAGCATAATGCAAGAAACTTTTTTAATGAGAGATAATTATGGAAAATGATAAAATCAAATTAGGCGATAAGGATATTTTATTTACGATTGGGGCATTTATAAAACCAATGAAAGTTGTAAGCAATAATGTTGAACAATGGAGATGGGTTGTTACTTCATTGGAAGATCAAACATTCTTAGACGGAAATGAAATTGAAGTTTTTGATTATGCTGATAAACTTGAGGATTTAGTTCTCTGATTCCAGCCCCTGTTGATGCTAAATTAGAGCAAATATTTCGGGAAATATTCTAAACGTATTTCATATAAAATTGAGAAAGTACTATTGGAAATTAAACGAACCAACAGAAGTTCTAAAGATTTTGTTGAGCTGTAAAAATGTTAGATGACGCATGCGTGATAATTATTTATTGTAGTGGATTAGCTGTGGAGGCGGTTTCTTAATGGAGAATGATGATAAAATTGAACCCGAAAAAGAATGAATGTGCGTGAACAGTACTAAGGAAAAAGAATAGAAAAAGTTATTGTTATAAAATTGAAAAAGTGGCGGTTACCGGATTGATAATTACGGCGAATATGCCGGCAAACAAGAAAGCATTTGCATGATGAAGAGGTTGTAAAAATATGTTTGGCAGACACAAAAGTATTTCTGCATTCGGGGAAATACTCTGGGATATTTATCCGGATAAAAAAAGACTTGGTGGAGCGCCTTTTAATTTTATCTATCATATCTGGAAGATTGTAGGTAAAGCAAATTTTATTTCTTCTGTAGGCAGAGACAGTTACGGAGAAGAGATTCTGGCTAAACTCAATTCAATGGACTTTGATACAAGCCGCATAATTGTTGATGAAGAGCATCCAACCGGAACTGTATTAGTTGAATTAGATAAAAACAAAGTTCCGCGTTTCACACCAACTTGCAACTGCTGTTATGATTTTCTTAAACTAAGCGATAAGCTCACATCAAAACTTTTTTCCGAAACAGATATTCTTTACTTCGGAACATTTTCTTCAAGAAGTGAAATAACACGAAACACACTGGTTTCATTGTTCAATCAACCAAAGCTAAAATACTTTTGTGATTTGAATCTAAGACACAGTTTTTATTCAAAAGAATTAGTAGAACAAGCACTGTTTACCTCCAATGTAGTTAAGATGAACGATGAAGAACTCGATAAGTTGAGAGAAATGTTTCACCTTCCTCAAACCGATGAAGATGCTTGCAAAGTTCTTCTAAACAATTTTAGAATTGAATTAATCGGTTTAACACTTGGAGAAAACGGAGCGTATCTGTTCAGCCATGATGAAAGTAATTATTACAAGCCAATGCGTGCTGAAATAATTGATACGCTTGGCGCGGGCGATGCTTTTGCAGCAATTTTGTGTTTAGGATATTTAACTGAGATGCCGCTAAGTAAAACAAATCAATATGCAAATGAGTTTGCCTTAGAAGTATGCAAAGTGAACGGCGCGCTTCCAGATGAATCTGCATATTCAAAATACATTTCGTTATTTCGTTAAAATTTTTCATTGTAGCGAAACTGTAATTTTATCTGCATATTTCTAATTTTGGCTATCACAATTGTGGTCTTAATATGAAAACAAAAAGCACGCTTCAAAAATCAAGATTTATTCGCTTCATTATCTTTTTACTTTTCTTTACAACTGGCTCTATGCACGTTGCACAATCTGCCGCAGCGCCTGAAAAGCCAAAAACAAATATCGAAGATGCGTTGAAGCATCCGCGCACAAATATTTCTATGCCCGGCTTGTTTCCAGCTAAAGTCGTTCAAGTTAACAGCGAAAACTGTGTTGTTGAAAACAAGATTGTTGCACAAATTGTTTACGATATGCTAGCAAAAGGAATGCTTGATTTAACCAACGAAAGCTCTCTCAAAAGAGCCTGGCTAAAGTTTGTTAATCCAAGAGATAAAATAGGATTGAAAGTTAATCCCGTTGCTGGAATCACGTTATCTACAAGTGTAGAAATTACGCAGGCAATTGTTAAGCAACTTTCCGAAGCCGGAATTCCAAAAGAAAATATTCTGATTTGGGATAGACGCGAAGAGCAATTAGCCGAAGCCGGTTTTACAAAAGAAAATTTTCCGGGAATTAAAATTATTGGAACCGAACGAGCAGAAAATGGAAAGATGTATGATGAAGAAGGCAAACTTTACAGCGAACGCATGATTGATAAAGATTGGTATTACTGGGCAGACTATGAAGAAAAATATGACAGCGCTACAATTCCTTATATGGTGAATGAAGGAAAATATTCTTACTTCACAAAAATTGTTACGCAAATGGCAGATAAAATTATCAACATACCTATTTTGAAGAATGCCGGTTCTTCTGTAACTCTTTGTCTGAAGAATCTTGCCTACGGCAGTATTACCAATACAGGAAGGCTGCACAAACAATTATGGCACGAAACCACAGCAGAAGTCTGCGCATTTCCTCCGCTTCGGGATAAAGTTGTTCTCAACATTGCCGATGGAATTAAAGGATGCTTCAATGGCGGACCTGCAGCTAACCCACAATTCTTTACAAATTATAAAACAATTTTGCTAGGAACAGATGCCGTTGCTGTTGATAGAATTGGCTATGATATTGTTATTAAAAAGCGAATTGCAGAAAAGATTCAGAAAGAAGATAACCCGCGCGGAAAAATTTTTATGGAATTAGCCGAGAAACTTGGCTTGGGTACGGCAGATATCGAAAAAATTTCTTTAACTAAATCGGAATTGTGATGAAGAAAAGCATAAATATTTTTGCACTTATTACATTAATGTTTATTGGGAAAATACATGCGCAAACAGATATTGATTTTCCTTCGCTTAAAAATGAAGATCTTGTTGGTGGAAAAATATTACGCGCAGAGTATTATGCGGGCGATGCGCTTTGGGGAATTATAAATGGCGGCGCAGATATTTATTTAGAGTATGGTTTCGATAAATTACTCTTGCAAGAAGTTGAATGGAACGGTATAAACTTTCGTGTTGAATTTTATAGAATGATTGATCCAATCTCTGCTTTTGGAATATTCTCTGTTTCTCACTTCAAATGCGGCAGGCAAGATACACTTTCCAAATATGTTTGCATTACTCCATTTCAAGTACAATGCGCACTCGGAAGATTTTATGTCTCAATTGCAAACGACAAAGGAAACAGCGAAGCCGAACGCCTGACTATAAACTTGTTTGAAAAAATATTAGCAAGGAGCAAAGAAAAATTATTTGAAATACCGGAAAGGTTTACTAAACCCGAGTTTGCTTCGCGCTTAAAAAACCTTAAGGTCATTAAAGGACCGCTCGGCTTTCAAAATAGTTTCCAGGCTTGGTCGGATAAATTTGAACAGTTTAGAAATTACACTGTTTACATACTGCCAAACGAGCATGGCGAATATTCTTACTCTGCAATAATTCAATTCGCTTTAAAAGAAGATTTGAAACAGTTCATAGCTCAAAATTCCGAATCGAAGCAAAGCAGAATAAAACAAGTTTCTGATTGTGAGATTCTCTTTTATCAATCAGATGCAGTTGATTCCAGTGAAGCAAAAATGTTTTTCGAGTAATTGTAATTACACAAAAAAAATGGCGCATTAAAGCGCCATTTTTCTCTTTCTTCAAATGGGATCAATTATTTTCTTTTAGTTGGTTCTGGTTTTGCCTGCTGTAATTCAACCGAAATACCATCCGGCAGTAAATTATACATCGAGCCTGTAAACATATCTATCAACATTCCCGGTAGGAATCCGTTTAAAGCGTTTCCCCAAAACCAAATAGAAATTTTCTGTGTAATCTGGGTTTCGTAAGGTTCATACCCATCTAGTTCTATCTTTACAACATGATTAGAGCCGCGTTCTATATTTACTACTTGTGGTGTTAATCCAAATTTTTTTCCACCTATTGTAATTTTAGCATTTTCTGGGACCGACCTGATTTCAACATTTTGAGTAGTTGTGTTAAGTACCGTAGAGCAATTGCTAAGAAGCATTCCAAAAGCCAAAAAACTTAGGTTTAAAAATATTCGTTTCATCGTAGTAACCGTTTTTTGTTAATATTATCGTTAATCGGAGCGCAAAATTGAGGCGCAACAAGCTATAACAACTAAGATAATTAATAGTGCAATTATGCTACAAATAAATGAGAACATCGGCTATTCTTTTATCACCTCTCAATAAATTCCTTCCACCAGCTTAGCATTTCTTTTACATAATTACCGCGCAATAACAAAACATGGTTGCCCAAAGGATTATTAAGTAGGTCTGATGGTTTTGACGAGCCTTGTAGTTTTACATTTACCTGCGTTCTGCAAAGATTTTCATCGCTGCCCGATTCAATAATTTCTCCATTTGTAATCCACATTTTTTCCAAGTTATTTCCACCGAGCCTTAGCATAGTAACTTTACCTTTTGTAAACTCACCTTGTATTCCCACGCCTAAACCAGATTCAAAATGAGAGCGAAGCTTGTAAGTTTGAATCATGTTTACCGGTACGGTGCAATGTGCAAACAGAACTGTATTATTATGCTCATCTAATTGCGCCGGATTAGCCATCCAAACCGATTGATCTGTAATTAAGTTAGCCCAAATCATCCCAAGAGTAGAAACAAGATCGCCTTCGCAGCCGGCAATTATTCCATCATCATTTAATTTAGATAAAGCAAAACATCCCGTAGTGTTCAAATCTAAAACTAAATCGAAACAGCGAACCGAGACAGCATTTAATTCATATTTCTTAATTAGTTTTTTCAGCGCTCCGTAAACACGAACTACTTGCTTAACTTCCTTCTTTGATGGCTCTCTAACTTCAGCGGCTTTTTTGGTGAAGGCAAAGTGTTCATTTTCAACTTCTTCATCTTTAGTATCAGCAATCGTTTGTTTTAATTCACCAAGACTAATCTTAACTACTTCCGGTCCCCAAACATTTTTTATTCTTTCAATTTCGGGAGAGCTTGCCACAAGCCAATCCGATGGCTCGCCAACTAATCCAACTTTTACATTTCTAAGTTTGTGATAGATTGAAATATGTTTAATCTCTTTCTTAAGATCATCTATGCAATCTTTGTTGGATATTTCATCTAAGTAAATAATCTTTCCTTTAGCGCCAATTTGCTGCAAGCGAGCTAATATTTCGAGTGAAGATGGCAGCGAATTATGAGTTGGATGCGCCGCTAAAATTACCGGCTCATTCGTAAAGAAATTTTTTCGTTGTAAGCAAAGCTCTAACACCTGCTGCTCGGTTCCGCCGGTTAGAACAAAGAATATTATGGGCAGATTTTCATTAATTCTTTCGGCGCTAAATCTTTCTCCGCCAATATAACCAAGTTGTTTCCAGCTTTCTTGTGCAACTTGTTCAACCGTAGTTGATAAAATGCTGCTTGCAACCGGTATAAATCCAAATTTAATGTTACTCATAATTCGTCCAAATTGATTTTTAACCCAAATTTTCCGTTAGAAAAATTTGAATTTATAATAGGTGCAAGTTCTCTTCCAAGAACATCTTTGAGATTTTCGATAAACGAACAAAAAACCTTGAGCCATCAGTCAGCAGAAAGATTAACAACCGGTGCATTTGTATAACTACTAAATACTCATTACCAATTACTTTAGCAAGATCATTTTACGCACAGCAGTATAATCACCTGCACTAATTCTGTAAAAATAAACCCCGCTTGGTATGCTTCGGCTCAGCTCAGCATGATGTGTATCAAATGTTGTTATATAAGTGCCGGCTTGTTTGTATTCATCTACTAACATCGCAACTTCCCTTCCAAGTACATCATAAACTTTTAAAGTTACGTGGCTTGCTGCTTGCAGCTTGTAACTAATAGCTGTTGTAGGATTAAACGGGTTAGGATAATTCTGCTCTAACTTAAACACGTTAGGAAGCGATGATTGTTGATCTACACTTGTGCCGATACTCTCAATTATAATTCCATTAAGAACTGTATTGCCAACGAGTGCTGCAAAGTGCACGTCTAAAAAGTAATCGGAAACTATTACATCCTCTATTACTTTTTCAAGCGCTTTTAAATTTCCTGCTTCCTTATAAATATCAAGCGCTTTAATTACTTGTTTACCTTGAGTATAAACATCAAACACTCTTTCGTTTACATTTTTTACTGTGTATTCTGCAAACAGCAGTTTAATACTATACTTACCGTTTGGAACGCGGACTGCGTACTTAGTTAACCCAATAATTCCGGTTTGATAAACTATATTTTCTGAAGAACCGGTAACGCTTACCGCAGAAATTTTTGAGCCTTCCATATAGCCATAACTTGCCGTATCTGTTCTAAATTCTCTATCGGCTAAGAAATTGTTTGTTGCTTCTCCTCCTACATTTATTTTTACCGGAAACTTAAATTTAGGAGTTGCGATTAGAGTTCTAGACATAAGACCAGATGAATTTGGCGGGTTTGCTTTATCTTTTATTCCGCTATAAACAATAATATTAGAAAGTGAAGATAAATCTAATTGTTCAACATCAAGCTCTACTGTTCTTTGATTGCTTAGCAGTACTGCTTTTTTTACAGGCGCTGTATTTGGAATAACAAACTTAGCCGGGTCTTCAGCAGAAATCTTATCAATCAATTCAGAAAAGAACACTTGTATTTTAGATTCATTTATTGCTCTTGCCGTAATAATAGTTGGAGCTTTTCTATCATTCATACCCATTTCAGCAGCAGTAGTTAAGCTAAGTATCATCTTGCCGTCTTTAAAGTTGATATTTTCCGGTGCCATATCGCTGTTATTTCCGGACCAAGTATGAGTAGCTTTCGCCCATCTGTTCGAATCGAAGGCATCAAAATCATCCCTCCAGCTAAATGTAAAATTATTTTGAGTGCCATAGTTTCCTTTGCCGGGTGTGTAAGAGTAATAAGCCGCCCAATCATAATAAGTAAATGCCGGAAGTATTTGCTCGGTAAAAACGCCTACCCAATCTGCCCATTGCGGGATCCAAGTGTTGAACATAAATTTTTGAGGACGAATTACTGTTTTAACAAATGCCTCCGTCTGTCTATAAACTTCAACTCCGTCAATAAACCAGGCAATGTAATCAGGAGTCCATTCAAATGCGTAAGTATGATAATCCAATGCAGGATCAAAATTAACCGGCTGATGGCGTACATGGTTTGTTGCACCGGAAGTTATTGTATTAAACTGAACATCATTTGAGTAACGCCCAAGAATTTCGATATCAATCTCATTCCATTTATGCGCAGCCCAAGGATCAGTTGGAGTTCCATCGAAATAAGTAAACATTGTACTTAAAGTTCCTTCTTTGCCGCAGGCTTTAAAGCTGGCTTCAAATCTGCCATACAAAAAAGATTCTTTTGTTCTATACTCCGCTCCTTTATAGTTTTTTGCTAAGATATTGGGGGAATGAAATAGAAAAAAAGTGAATGATAAAATGAGAATGCTTGTTTTCATACAACACCATAATTTAATTTGCCATAAACAACAAGGGTGAACTTTACGTTCACCCTGCTGCATTCCAACGTATATAGGAGGCACTATGAAACAAGGAATTAATTAGAAAGTAACACCAACAGAAATTTTTTGAACATCTTTCAATCTTCCGAAATCGCCGTAAGAATAGTCAATCTTTATTCCAACATTACCAAAGAAATTTTGTTTAATACCAGCACCAAGCGTAAAAGACTCTTCGGAGTCTTGAAGGAATAAGGATTTATAACCTCCGCGCAAAAAGAACATATCGCTAAAACCATACTCAGCGCCAATATTAATGCTTTCATAATCATCAGATGGATGAAGAGCATCGAAGGCAACAACCATGCTGTGAAGCTCTGTGCGGAAAGGTTCGTAAGATAACCCAACTCTAAAAGTTAGCGGAAGCTCCCATTGGTCTGTTTGTAAGTAAGCCGGAATTTTTCCGTTATTGCCGGTTGTATTTGGATCGGGATCGTAAAGTACAAGTGCCGAAGTGCCATCTAACTTCATTTTTGTGCCAAAGTTCTGGATTGACATTGCAAGTATTATCCCATCGAAAGGTGTTTTATATATTACGCCCATATCTAGAGCAAAAGCGCTTGCAGAGGTTCTCCAGATACTTTGCATAATAAATTTTGGATTGAAGCCGATGGCGAAATTATCTGTTAAGCTGATAGCATATGCAACAGAAAAAACAGCATCTTTTGCGTTGAAGGTTTCACCAGTTCCTTCGGGTTTTTCTATTGTGCGAACAGCCATGTCTTCCATAGAAGAACTAAGGAAACTTATACCAACGGCTCCATAATCTCCTAAATTATAAGAAGCAGCCATATAGTTGTAGCTTAAATCGGCAATCCATTTTGTGTGATCGAAAGTAACCGAACCGCCCGGTATTTTGGCAATACCAGCCGGGTTCCAGAAAATTGCTGTTGGGTCATCAGCAACTGCAACAAAAGCGCTGCCCATACTCGTTGCGCGGGCACCTTGACTAATAGAAAGAAACGGTGCTGCAGTTGTTCCGCGTTTAGAGACACTTGTAGAAACATCTTGCGCGGCGACAGATGTAAACGCAATTAAAACAATCATAATTATATTTATTCTTTTCATATTCACTCCACCGCTATTTAATTATCGCAAATTTGCCGATGTGCTCACCAATGCCGGGCGCATCAACATGATAAATGTATAAACCGTAAGCAACATCGGTTCCGTCTTCTGTAACTAAGTTCCAAGAAACTGTTCCATCTGTTGCGCCGGTAGTTTTTTCGAGAGTTTTAATTAATGCGCCGACAACTGTATATATTCTAATTGTACAAGTAGATGGAAGGTGAATGAAATCAAGTCTTCTTGTTCCTCTTCCGCTGGCAACATTGTTTCTCACTTCCCATGCGGCTGCACTAACATAAGGATTAGGAACAACAGCAACTTTCTTTAGATCATTCTTTGCCATTTCATTATTTACACTTGCGCCTTTGGTTGAGAACTCGAAATAATCTCCTTTGAAAAATGGTTTTGATGTTGTAATTCTGAAAACATCTCCCGGTCTTGGAGCCGCATAAGCCGGAGCAGATGGAATTCTCATTTGCAATCTCCAGGTAAGCCTGAACTGAGTGCCTATGTATTCAATAATAACTGCATCGTCTCCTAAGTTGAATAATCCGTTTTTATCATTATCAAAAATTTCGAGAACTCCATCTGTGCCAGTTGTTAAGTTTTTAACTTTAACAGGCGATTGAAATCTCTGGAATGGAGTTGTGTAGAAAGTTCCCTCAGGAAGCCATTCAAACTCATAATCGGCAGGCCAAGCAACGTTGCGAGCAGCTGAAGACTTGTCTCGAGTAACTATCATATCAACATTACTAAAACCTTTAATCCAGCCTTTAGATCTTACAGCGCCAACAGTATCGGGATTAACAGAAAAAATCAGTCCATCAAATGGTGCACTAAACTGCCCTTTGGCAAATTGAGCGGTATCAACATTAGCAGTAATTGTTGATTCAACTCCATTTAATTTTCTTGTTAAAGTGTAAGAAGTAGTTTTATAAGTTGGTACTGTGCCCGAAGATTCGAACTTAACATTATAAACTGCACCTTCTTTTACGTTAGCCGAGTTAAGAACCATAACATTTGCTTTCCCTGTACCAATGCCTGATTTCACTTTGCTTACATCGCCAATAACTTGAGCCGAAGTGTATCCGGCAGAAGGAGCGTTTGGAGTTACTACCGCACAGTTAATATCAACAAAGGTAATCTGTCCGGAGAGGTTTTGCGTAATTATTTTTGCTGTTTCCGTAGGCATCAAACCAAGTGTTCCGTAATTTGGATCGCCTTGATCGTAAGCGACTAAAGCGTAGTAATATGTTTTTCCATTAACAACAGATGTATCAATGTATGAATGTTGAAGTCCTGTATCACTTCCTCTCCAGAAAGAAGCGCCTTCTAACATTCTAACGCCAACCGGGTCTGAGCCTTTAATTCCATTTTTCAAATCCCATTGGGCAATCGGTTTCCAATATTTTGGTTCGCCTTTAGAGTTAGTTATAGTTTTAATGTCGTTAAACTCTGGCTCTTCACTTCTGTATAACAAGTAACCTTCAAAATCATATTTTCTCAAGAAGTTATCATAAGATCTTTCCGCAATATCGTTCCAGTATAAGAAAACTCTCTTGTTGCCAGGTATTGCAGTTAGTGTTGGCTTAAGCGGTGGTTTGAAAAAGTTATAGTTCCCGTTATAAATATTTTGTACAGTTTCTTTATTAAAAACCATGTCGTTGTAATCGGAACCCATTACAAATGCCATCGAGAATCTTTCGCGTCTATTAACATTAAGAGGAAAAGGACCAGAGCTAAAAAGAATTTGTATGTTCGAATTAGTGAGTGATGTATCAAAAGTATGATAATTCATTCTGCGCCAAATAGCTTCATCGTTCTTCGGCCATATTGCGTTAGAGCCTTTGTTAGAAAGTCTTTCGATAACTAAGCAAGTCAACCCAATTTGGTCAGATTCATCTTTATCTGTTCTATCAAAATTTGGCTCGCCATCTGTTGGTTTTCCATCACCTTCACCTTCATCGGGTCCCGGATAATTGATATCAAAAGGTCCTAAACCATCTTTACCTACGTCATCGTTTAGCGGCTCACCTTTATCCCAGATACCATTATTATTAAGGTCAGTGAAAGGAACCCAATCTCCATCATTGTCAATTCCATCATCTCGCCTTTCATCTATCATTCCATCTTCATCGTTATCAATGCCATCGAACCCATTGCCGGGACTTTCGAGATAAGCATAGCCCATATAACCGGTTCTCCATCTATCAGATGCGGATTCTGTTGCCCAACCATCGTAATCATAAGCATAAGCTAAGTCTAACTTAGTATCGAAGGACGCGCAATCATCTCCATTATCGCTTAATCCGCCAACACCGGTATCTGCATAAAAACCAAAGTAAGTTGTGTCATAACTAGCGTCTGCTAAATTTACAATATCGTAATGAGCAAATATTATATCTTCTGCAAGTACATTAACCCATTGAAAAGTTCTTACTTCAATTCTCAAACCTAAACCATTTCTATCGGGATGCGCGGCAATAGGTTTATAAGAATAAGGCGGTCTGGCAAATTCACGGTCTTGAGAATCATCCATAACAAAAAAAGCTTCTTGTTCTGCATTTGTTACACCTTTGCCAAAGTAGCCAAACCACTGTCCATCCCAAGATGGATCTATGTTAGGAAGAGAGCGTGGCCAAGTTTCGGGCCAAGATTTTGGTTTATCGCTAATAGCAGGGCTTTCTGATGCTGAGCCAGCGTAACCCGGTACAGGCTCATTAACCCAAAGTGTTCCTGTTACCGGGTCAACATCCACTTCTTCTCGGTAAGATGTTTGAACCGGGTGAATTATCTGTCCATTCCCAGGGGCGCGTACGGAAGCCGAAATCAAAGGCGTACTTCCATCAGAGTACATATGGTTTGTTCCTTTGGGCCAGTTCATAGATGGACGGTCTTCCCAGTAGCCAATTTGTCCATCATTAAAGAAAAGAGTGCGGACAAGGTTACCATCCAAAATTCCTCTTTTTCTATAAGTTTTATTTCCCACCGGTTCGGCAAGGTACTTTTGAATTTGCTCTCTGGTTTGTGCCAAGGACAAATCTCCAATTGCCAGCAGGAATAAAAACGCAATCAATATTGTTTTCTTCATTCTAAACTCCGTTTACCAGATTTATTCTAGACGTTCTTTAAAAATTCACATTAAAACCAAGACTAATTCTTCTTGGCGCAGAGTACATTTGCGGATTATTTACATACTCTTCAATTGTATTGCGCCCAATAATTGGAGCAGCAAACTGAGTTTCTAAATCAACATTTGCCCTGCCTGAGGAAGCATAAACACCATATTCATTTTTGATATCGAACAAATTATAGACTAACAAAAAAGTATTAACATCTAATCCAAAAACATTAAACAGCTTATTAGCTTTCAAATCAACATTAAGAGTGCTTGGTCTTCTGCCGTTGTTTTCAAAACGCAAGCCTTGCGAATAACGAGTTGAAACTGTGTAAGGCGCACCCGAGCCATAGCTCATAATTAAACCTGTAGTCCAATCCGAAGGATCGCCAAAAGTTAAAGACATATTAACGGTATGAGTTTGATCCCAGTTTAATGGCACCACTCTTTTATTTCCTTCAGTTGGCGGATCGGATTGATTATTGTAATAGTTTTGTAATGGATCCGATGCGTTACCAGATGCAACTTGATATGTATAATCTATTTTTGCGGCAAACATATCGGCATATCTTTTATCTAATGTTATTATTAGTCCCTTAACGTGCCCATAATCTTGATTAATATAACGCCCAAAGTTAAATCCTTCGTAAGTCTTTAGAATTTCAGTTCCGAGCAGGTTTCTTATATCGCTGTAGTAAACAGAAAGGTCTAAAGAAACATTAGGAAAAACAACTTGCTGCAACCCGAGTTCATACTTAACCGTTTTTTGAGCTTTTAGCTCTGGATTGCCAACCATAGAAGAAAGTGAACTTGTTTGGTCTATTAGGTAATTGTGGTTTGTATAAAGATTTTCAAAAGTAGGAATTTGAAAGAAGTGCCCGTATGAAAAGTGAATAGCTCCTTTATCGGAAATTGGGAAGGAAACGCCAAGTCGCGGGCTTATTTGATACTCTGCTTCTGCATTTCTTACTTCATTTGCACCAGGGAACAAAGGATTGTTAAGCGGGTTTTTCATATCAACAGGCATTGTTGTACGAGAGCTGAAATAATCGAAACGTACACCTGCATTGATAATCATTATATCATATTCCATCTTATCCTGTATGTAAGCAGAAAATTCATAAGGCTCGCGCGTGTATGCTAAGTTAAATCTTGTTCCAACTTCTGTGTAACCTATTGTATAGATTGGACGACCGAGAGAATCTATCTGCCCTTCAGTTTGGTCTTTAATATTTTTCCAGCTGTTGAAAAGTTTATGAGTTCTAAATTCAGCCCCAATTTTAACTTTATGTTCTTTTGTAATCTGAGATTCAAAAGCAATCTGCCCAATGTTTGTAATTGTATATCTGTTGTATCTGTCAGTTTCATTTCCACCTTGGTTAAATGTATATCCGGTAGCAGGCGAGCCTAAAGTCGGATCTACAAAACGGGAATCATATTCGTCGGCATATAAATGTCCCCAATACTTATGAACATTTGAAGAAAGCTTAAACGTTAGAAACGAATTTTGTGTTGGTAAATATGAAACTTGGAAGCTGTTAATAACATTTGTTCTGTAGTTATCTTTCATCGCGTCGGGTGTCCACTTAAAAGCGTGGTTGTAACCTTTAGACCAGTTATCGTCTAAAAACATACTATAACTAAACTTCCACTTCGAAAAACCATACGAGAGTTTTCCGTTAAAAGAAATTTTTTCTGAAGGACTCATAGGCACCCATGCGCTATCGCCGGTTGGGTTGTCTATAATTGCCGTTCCAATTAACACAGCTCTTTGATCGCTGTTGTTATAAATTCTTCTTCCGTATAAAAAGCCGTCATCTTTGGCGTAACGTGCGGTTAAGAAGAAATTTAGATTATCTAATATTTGTGTTGGTCCGCTTAAAGTAAGTTGTAAATCTTTTGGACCGCCAATATTAAACTTGTTAATATTTTGGAAAATGTTTGAGTGAGTAGAGAAATAACTTCCTAAGTAACCGGAAACAGAGCCTTCGTACTTAGAACCGCCATCTTTTGTTACAATGTTTACAATGCCAGACATCGCCTGTCCATACTCGGCATTAAAAGTACCACTTATAACTTCCATTTGTCTAATAGAGCTGTTTTCAACCTCTACGGACAGACCGCCGCTGAAAGCATCTGTAACAGTAACACCATCAACAAGGTAAGAAACCTCGCCGGAGCGTCCGCCTCGGAAGTGCCCATTAACAACACCAGCCTGCAAATTAATAACTTGATGCAGGTTTTCTACCGGCATTAATTTTATTTCTTCGGAAGAAACAATCGCAGAAGAAGAAGTTAAATCTTTTGTTATAAGCGGCTGTTTTGCTTGTATTACAACTTCACCAACACTTACAGCTGTAGAAGTTAATTCTGCATCGGCTCTTGTTGTAAGGTCTATACGTACATTTATGTTTTCGATAGTTACTTTATTGTAACCAACTGAGCTCGTACCCATATTTGTTCCCTTAACAACAACGCTGGCGCCTACAATTCCTTCTTTAGTCTCAGAATCTTTAACCCTGCCGGCAATTTTTCCCATAGTTCCAGCAAACAAAGAGTTAGCCATTAAAACAAAGAACAAAGTTAGATAGGCAACAAGGGAAACTATTTTTTTCTCCTTTGTGATTGATCTCCACATAATCAGTTCCTTGAAAATTATTTTGAATGATAAACAAAAGAGCGCCCCGTTACAGAGGCGCTCATTAAATACTATTTTACTAACATCATTTTCTTAACGCTAACAAACGAACCGCTTTCTATTCTGTAGAAGTAGATACCGGATGATAATGCAGACGCATTAAAATTGACTGTATAGTAACCAGCATCTTGATGCTTGTTTACTAAGTCGGCAACTTCGCGTCCCAATACATCGTAAACCTTTAGGCTAACATTTCCAGCATTCAAAATTGAATACTTTATTTGAGTAGCCGGGTTGAATGGGTTAGGATAATTTTGTTCTAATGAATACTTAACCGGCATTTCTTCTTCTTCTACGTCAGTTGAAATAACATCCGTGTTGCCTATCCAAGTATATCCCAACATAGTTGCATTATTGTATCCTTGATCATTGTTTGTTGGTGTCCAGAATATTCTCCCTTTTCTATTTGCCACAAGATCGTCTGCATCAAATACTCCCAAATCAAACATCACTCTGAAACCCTCTTTTACATAAGGTTTATCTATTTGGGGATTTGTAACATTAGGATCTCTCTTTGTTGCTAAGTCGGCAATTGAGATTTTAGCTTCAACAACATAACCGGATGGGAATTTTTCTGCCCAGTAGTAGTTTGGTCCTGGCAACAAAAAATTATCCACTTCTGTATCCCAATGGTCGCTTCGCGCTTTTTGTTTATTGAATCTTAAGTGATAATCCGGTGTTGCTCCTCTTTTATAATTCACTGTTAGTGGAAATTCATCCAAATTATAAAGCCCGAAAAACAACTCTACTGCATCTGCCTGCCAGGTATTATCCGGATAGTATTTGGGGTCATCAATTACAAAATCGTCATTTACTTCTGCGCCAAAGTAAATGAAGTTCTTATCTATTGCTACGTAAGCAGCTTCTATAGAGCAATCTATATCGCCATTATTTTTATCATTAGGAGTTAAGAATCCTGTTCCATTAGATATCTTAACTTGGAAAGGTTTGATTCCTGCAAATTCATTTAAGTTGCCATCTGCTTTAAAGTTTGGTGTTGCAACAGCAATTGTAGGAATTCCTTTTGCTTTATTTGTAATTGGTCCTACGGTTCCAATCTCCCCTTCGTTCTTGTTCTTGTCAATAGCTTGTACGGCATAGTGCCAAGTTACATCTTTATCTGTTTGAGGCGATTTAATTAAGTGTTCAAACACTTGCACTCCTCTAGCAACTTGTCCAACTTTAGCTACACCTTTAGCCGTTAAGCTGGTAATTACAGTTTTACTTACGTAAATATGGTAAGTTTCTGTGCCTTCGTTATCAACATCACCCCAAGAAATCAGGTTAGAAAAATTTCCCTTAATCACGCTAAGGTTTTTTGGCTTGCTCGGCTTTGTAATATCAAAAAGTTGATAGCCAGATTGCTGGCAGATATCGAACAATAATGTTCCAGTCATTTTCTCGCCCTTTGTGCCTGCCAATGGGCCCATACCTGCAGCAAAAATTTCAAGTCTAATTTTTGTGATTTTATCCGGATTAAAAGTTTTATCACCATTATTGCTCTTTGGTCCAAAAGCAGTAGTTGGCGGGTCTTGATCACCGTTTGGAAGTGTGCCTTGTTTGAAAGGTATATCATAACGAGTCCAATCACTTACTTTTGTGAGATCAATTGGAACTTTTAATATCCATTCTTCAGTATCAACGCCATTACTCTTTTCAAAAATGAAGAAGCGAAGCATTAAGCGCTCAGGTTTGGTAGATACAGCAGCTTTTACATTTTTTAGCCACAATGTAAGTCCTGTTCTTTCGGCAAATTTTGCTGGAGGTGTAACGTCTTTATCAATAGAAATAAAACCGCCCCAGTCTTGAGATGCATTTACAGTATACTCCATTTTCAGCGAACCTGCGCCTTCAACTTTGTCGGCAGCTTCGTTAGAAACTTTTACTTCGCCTTTACCTGTAGCGCCTGCCCACCCCATATCATCTAAACCGAATTGTGTAGCTTGGTTGTCGAAATTGAAAATAGGCGGTGGATAAGCATCACCAGTTACTGCAAATGCGTCAAAGAGGATTTCTCCGCTTGCAGTTGGGGTGTTTGTGGCAGTGCCGCCAGTAATATAAACTAAAGCAAATTCGAAGAACTTAATTTTTTCAAGCTGTGCTTCGCGGTCACTATCCCCAAACTGTAACGCCCACTCTTTTGTTTTATCTCCGCCATCTTTAAATAGGGTGCGGGTAATATCAACAGAGACTTGTTTCCATGTGCCGGAGGCGTCTGCTAAATCTATGGGCATTTCACGGAACCATAAATCTCTTGCACCAGCTTCATCAACATCAGCAATTTTAAACTCCATATGGGCAGTACCTGCCTGAGACATTACCACAGGTTTTGTAACCTTATACCAAAATGTTAGATGTGATGAAGCTGAGATATTTAGATATTGGGCATATTGACTAGTTACCTTTACAGCATACCCGCCCCAGCCATCGCCTGCTCCCACAGTATAATCTAATTTCAGTGAACCGGCGCCCTCTTTTTTATCGCCTGCAAAATCACTGAAATCCATTTTTGCAACAGCAGAACCCTGGTTATTGTAAAAGGCATCAGTAAACCATTTGTTTGCTACTGCTTTGTCACAATTCTCAAACACTAAAGTTTGTGCTTGTGTTGCAACAGCTGCTACTAATATTAGTATAGCTATTAACAGTTTTTTCATAGCTCCTCCTATTGGTGTTTAGTTGGTTTTATTTTGAGTGAACTTGACTAACAAGTTTTCTCTTTTGTTTTTTTATACAAATAGATACCATAAACTCAGTGTTAATATTAAAATGAAAAAGGAGAGCAGCACGTGCATCTTTCCTTTTGAGAATCTTAGTATGCTGCTTTCTGAATTGGAAATAAAACTGATTTGCGATGCAGCTAATTCTTCTCCATATCGAAAAACGTAGCTTAACAACAACATTACACTCGATGTAAATACAAATAGAAATATTGTAAAGTGAAGATAATTGATCTTTATAAATGAAACGGCAGCCGGGTTGGTTATCATACCAGACTTAACTAAGAACTCAATTATAAATCTCGAGATGCCCAAAAACTCGCCTAAAACAAAAGCAATTAATACACTCTTTGCATTAAGTTTTTTGAGAGTAAAGCCAAAAAGAAAAACAGCCGCAATTGGTGCACTGATAAATGCTTGTGTGCTTTGCAAGAATAAGTAAATGTGAGAGTCCATCAATTTAATAAATGGAACGAGAAGTATAACGACAAATATTACGGCTATAGTTGCCATTCTTCCCACCAGCACAAGCGTTCTATCCGATGCACCGGGATGTTTTGGTTTATAAAAATCTATTGTGTAAAGTGCTGCAACACTGTTGAAAGCCGCCGAAAGCGAAGACATAACTGCCGCAAGAAATCCGGTTATTACAAGTCCTTTAATTCCTGTTGGTAAAATATCGCTCGAAATTAAAACCGGATAAGCTTCATCGCCACGAATTTCTGGAAAGAGAGCTGCAGCAATTAAACCGGGTAATACTAAAATGAAAAGCGGAAGTATTTTAAGAAACGAAGTAATTAGCGTTCCGGTTCGTGCATCCTCTGTAGTTTTGGCGCCAAGTATTCGCTGCACCATATAATGATCTGCACACCAATACCAAAAAGCAATTATCGGCGCACCAAATAAAATACCTGTCCAAGGAAAATCCGGGTCATCAATAGCTTTAAACATCTGAAAATGTTCTGCAGGCAGTCTCTCGCGCAAACCAGCAAAGCCGCCAACTTCTGATAAGCCGAAAGCTGTTAGTAAAAAAGCGCCGATAAGTAAAAGTATCCCCTGAAAAACTTGCGTTCTAATTACAGCAGAAAAACCGCCTACTAGTGTATAAACGCCTGTAAGCAAAATTATAATGATAGATGAAGTAAAAATGCTCCATCCAAAAATTTTGTTGAATAAAATTCCCCCTGCAAATAGTGTAACTAAAATTTTAGTGATAATATATGTGAAAATAGAAAGCGCTGAAAAGAATTTTCTGTTAGAAGAATCAAATCGTTTTTCTAAAAATTCCGGTGTAGTAAATATTGCGGAGTTTCTAAAAACAGGAGCAATAAACCAGCCTAAAATGATTAAGAAAAAGATAGCAATTAATTCGAACTGAGCAACTGCTAAGCCGCGTGAAGCGCCACCGCCAGCTAAGCCAATAAAATGTTCGCTGGAAATGTTTGTAGCAAAAAGTGAAATGCCGATTGCAAACCAGCCAAGTTTTCTTCCGGCAAGAAAATAGTCAGTTAAATTTTTATCGCTGTTTCTAGTGTACAAGCCAAGTGCCAGCACAGCTACAACATAGATTAAAATTATTATTCCATCTACAAAAGCTATAGGGGTTTGCATAAAGCATTTCAATCAAAAATAATACCGCCGTAAAACTAAGAAATTATAGAAATTTCGATGCTTTGCGGCGGTTTAGTAATCATTTGCTTATTAAATTAATAAGCAGCGTGTTATTATTTTAATAAACTACTCTGTCAAATCCATTTTCTTCGTTACTGTTTTTGTAGGCGTGGTTAAGGGGGAAGTGATTGAAGAACGCCCGCCATTTTGGATTCTGCTTCGGTGTTGAAAACGCTATAGAAATTGCTCACCGGTCAATTGAAGAAAATCCAGGCAAAAGAGTTTTTTACTAAGCGAAATGATTCATAATCCAGTTGTAAATTCCGATCTACAAGAACGTGGAATAAATTTTATTATGGATAATTACGGCAGGCAGCTTAT
>WPAE01000105.1 GCA_009773205.1 Ignavibacteria bacterium | reverse complement strand
ATGAGTGCTTCAATATTGATAAAAGAGATAAAGTTTTTGAATACAATGTGCCTATGCCAAGATACAATTCTGTGCTAAGTTTAATATGGATGAAATGAGCGGCTGAGTGCATTTTGCGAGGATAAAAGGTTCAAGGAACAAGTGTCAAGCATCCAGAATCAAGTATCGAGTATTTAGTAAATTATAAATTATAAATGATCAGTGAGAAAAGAAGAAACTTAAATTCCGCAAAACATTTAATTGCTAAACAAAAAATTTATATTAAACCCAAATTTTCCTTTGGGCGGACAGGCCCGCCTGCTACGGGCAGGCATTAAGTCATTTAGAGTAAATAGCTTATGTCGAAATTCTCAATTTTCAACACTTACTAAAATCTTATCCCGCATGGCGGGACTTGTCGGCGTTAACCCCGTCCCGATTTTCGGGACGGCTTTCGGCAATCCCGCTTATATTTAGCGGGACATTTCTAATGAATTTTTATAAAAAGGTATTTCGGATGAAAAAATGCTTTGATTATTGCTCAAATTCAAAGTGCAAAAACTCAATTTGAGGCTTTTTAGAGTAGGCTCATAAATACTTTTTAACTATTTTATAAGAAAAATACTAATAGCACAATGCAAAAACTGCCGGTTTCATTTAAGAAATACTTTTGGGATTGTTCGTTTGATGAATTAGACTACTCATTACATAAAGAGTTTATTCTAAAACGCTTGATGAATTACGGAGATATGAATGCAATTCAATATATATTAAATGAAATTTCTTTGAGTGAAATTAATAGTTTAATCGAGAAGAGGGGCTCAAATATTTTTATAGGAAAAAATTATTTTTTTTGGAAGAGAATAACTAAACATGCTGAACTCTGGACTAGATAATACATTTCATTTTGAAGTTTTAGATGGCGCACGACAAAATAGACTTGCTAAACTAGCTCATTTTAAAGATACTTTTTACCTTGCAGGCGGAACGGCACTTGCTTTGCAGATTGGGCATAGAATATCAGTTGATTTTGATTTTTTTGCATTTGATTCATTCGTTAACGAAAAATTGATTTTACGAATAACAGAGTTGTTTCATGAAAATAAAATCGAAATTATACAGAATGAAATAAACACAGTAACAGCTATGCTGGACGATGAAATAAAATTATCTTTTTTCTACATAAAAGAAAAAAACATTTTCTCTATTATTGATACCGAGTATTTCAAACTAGCGCAGATTAAAGAAATTGGAATTATGAAATTACTTGCTCTTTTTAGGGCAACATATAAAGATTACATAGATATCTATTTTATTTTACAGCATTGCAGTTTGACCGAATTGATTGAAGCAGCTCAAAAAAAACATCCTGACTTTAATAAAACTATTTATATCAAAGCATTATTGAGCTATGATGATATTGACAACAGTCCAATTACGTTTATAGAGGGTTGCATGGTAGAAAAAGAAATTGTTTTTAATTATTTGGAAAAGATTGCTTTTGGTTTTATTAAGGAAAGTGGTTAGCCCTCATAACCATGCTTAAAAAAGATATGCAACTCTAGCTAAACAAACAGTATGTGTTGTTTTGAGCAAGTACACCAAGATAGAATGGAATTTTGTGAAAGGGTTATCTAGTGAATTGTGAATCCCCGCTAAAAGAGCGGGGCGAGTGTGAATGGTGAAGAGTGGAAAGAAAAACGAAAAGAATTAATAAAGTAAAGAGCCTCACGAAAAATACTATACATGAACAAGCAAAAAGTAAAGACTTGCCCCCGCAAACATAGCGGGACAAGTCTCTACAAAGAAGAATTAAAATCGAAAACGTAAAGATCCCAGCCCTTCAAAAGAAAGTAAGAATGATTATTTTACCTTGCAGCAAATAATGCAGAAGTTAAGTTAACCCCAAATAATACATTATGAATGTCCCGCTTATATTTAGCGGGACATTTCTAATGAACTTTTTGGGTTTAAGAAAATTCATTCCCGCGTGACTGTACAAAGATGTTGATGCTTTTAAAGATGCACTAATGTAAATATCCCGTAAATGATAACACAAAACTGCAGTTACACGAAAATTAAAATTCAAGAACAAAGAAAAAAGTAGAGGCGCCATAATGGCGTCTCTACGAAAGTTTACTAAACTAATGTATGAGAAAATGTGCTTGAGTTGTTTACTACGTTGTCATCATTAGTAAAGGTAAATAAAGATGAATGAATACTTTTGTTCTGATATAAAGCTATCTTCAATTCATCAGATGTAGATATAAATAAATCGAAAGATAATGCTGTATTAAGTTCAAAAGTTTTTGTTGGAGATACAAGTTCAAGAACCTCAAAGTCGGCTGTGTTGTTATCAACCGGTTTACTTAAGACAAGCAATGCTATGAGTTTTACTTTTTTCTCTAAAGATGTATCTATTAATGAGTGTTCAGTTAAAGGATGCAGATTAACGGTTAATTTATCTGTGGTAAGCTCAACAGAATCCAAACGAACCCCAACTTTGGAATCAGGTGCAATTTTAATACGCCCTACCGTTTGATCGTTATTTAAAGCGTTGTAGTTTACAGAAATTAAATAATTGTAAGCAGAAAGATTTTCGGGAGTGCATAATTTCCATAGACTTTTAAGCGTTGGAATTGAATTAATTACCGCAGCAATTTTAGAAGAAATTCTAAATTTTGTAGTACGGTGTTGATATGCCTCAGTTGCCGGTACAGTATAAGAAGATGGACGTTGAGCAATATAATTTATTCCGTTTCTTTGGCGGAAAACTGCTTTGCCAAATTTTCCTTTGATGTTTCCAAACATCGGTTTTTCTAGTTCAGCCATTGTAAACCTCTAATTTATTGTTATGAATTATGACCTTTCGGCTGTCTGACTTCGCTCATCGCATGTTTCGCTCTGGCAAGTTTAAACAGTGTTTATTTATAAGCTATTAGCTTAAAAAAATGTATTTACTTAGAATGCATGGCGGTAAAGGCGGAGCACGGAGTATTGCAATATATTCAACATATTTTTCAAGGTATGAGATTATATATCCGCATACAGTCCCAAATTTCTTAATCAACTTTAGAACGACTTTAAAACGACTTTGTAACGACTCTGTACCGAGTTTAATGAGGTAAACTACTTTTCTGAGCGAAAGGAGTTTGTTAATTTCAAAAGATACAGTCATTATTCAATTCTCTTTTATACTTTAAACGATGCAAAAGGGGTTTTTTTGCCAATGGGGAATGCTTTTGAAAAAAGTAAATGAGCCGAATCTAATCCGTCCGCCGTTTTATGGAGGGCCTGCCCGCCGTTTTATGGAGGGCCTGCCCGCCGTTTTATGGAGGGCAGGTTGCGGCGAGGAGATTCATTAATGGGCATCTCTAATAACTGTCATTCTGAATCCGCTTTAGCCGATGAAGAATCTTCGTTTAGCTTTTAGAAAGAAAAACAGAGATTCTTTGTCGCTCCG
>WPAE01000104.1 GCA_009773205.1 Ignavibacteria bacterium | reverse complement strand
CATACTCTACGGCCCTCAGCAAAACCACAAAAGATGCCAGTATTTTTGTCTAATGCCAACTTCTTCTGCCATTCCTTCATCCTTCATTCCTAAATGGCCATATACCTATTCAGATTTCTTATTTTTTTGATGAGACATTCCATTCTTTCAGCATGCCATTGCAGTGGCGTCGCCAGGATTTTTTCGGGTTTGGGGGGACCGCCCCGGCCACTTAAAGGTTATCACGCGCCCCCAGCAGGGCGTTTCATTTTTTCAAGTTTCATTTTTAAAAACGATTCAACGTATCTGCAAATCAATTAATTTTTCAAAAATGTCAACATTTTTCTTCTCCACAAGATCCATTTTTTCTAAGAAAAATTTAGAAAAATTGAACATATTTTACAAGAAATTCTGATTTTTTCGAAAAATTATTTTAAAGATTCAATTTTTACGAAACCCTATAAATCCAGAGAAATTCTCTGTGAATTCGAATATTTAATTGAGAAATTGATGTAAAACCTCAAAAACTAGCTTAGATAGAGAGGATCTATTGAAAACGGCATGAAAATTCATGGGGTTTTTGGAAAAAAATCGACTGGAATTTGGAGTAAAATACAAGGTCATCAAGATTTCCTGAAGGATTTCGCTTGGACACTAAAACTAAGCCTCGGTCCTCCAAAAACCTGCGCGTTTGGACAAAAAATCAAGAGAGTTTTGAAAAGTTTCAAGAAAATTTTGAGATTTTGATTAAAATCTCTATGGAAAATAAACTTTTTTCACAATTTTATACTATATATTTCTTGGATTTCTGACTCCGCTCGGAAACTATAGATATCTGGAAGATAACCCTAGATTTCTACAACAATTTTTACGATTTAGGGTGGAGGGCCCGTTCCGGCGTTCCCCTCCCTCCCGACGCTACTGCATTGGGAGGCGGCACAGAGGGTTATCTATCGTGCGATTTCAAAACATCGTATCTCACAATTGCAGGAGGATACAATCTTGCAATTAGTCAACATGCGAAAGCGAGATACGAAGTTTTGAAAAAGGACGATAGATTTACTCCGTTTCCTCATTCCGGAATTCGAAAGTTTTCCCCAAATTGTTCTAGATTGAAGTCTTGGATAATCGGCTAAAAATCAGAAATTCACTGCGTATCAGCTGGATATATGTGTAGCAAGACCGTTTCATTGTGGAACCGATCAGAAAATCCGAGTCGTTCTTTAATAAGTATATACTCTAGTCTTAGCATATCCGCGCAGTTAAACCGGGCGCAAATACCTATACTTTATACAGATCTTCCAACCGTACAAAAATTAATATCCTTTTGAGGCTTCTCATCAAACATTCACGTCCCCTAGAGATTTTCCATAGAAATTTACTCAGATCTTTAGAGAATCGCACATTTCTTCTTCGGTCTGTTAGAAATGTTCAAGACACTTTCCCCTTTCTAATGAGCTCTCAATCGTCCCTCTTTTGTTACTATTCTACGTTATCTATACTTAATCGTTATCCCTTCAAATTACGCAGATTTCCTTACTACTTTCTCTCATAATTGTAAAGGTTTGTAAGAAGTACTAGTATTTTAATGAATTTTATAAGGATTCTAGGAACAAATCTTGAGAGAGAATTTAGATTTGAGAGCTTCTTGAAATTTTCTTAAAACTATTGCATGGACATAATTTTCATGAAAGTTTTGAGCGTTTTCCTTGGTTGCCCAACACAGGCTAAAACCAGGAAAATGGATGGTAAGCTGCCGGCGATGAATGAGATCACCAATTTTGAAGAATGATAAAGGAGACGGATGAAAAAATAAGGAAAGTTTCGCCAAAATACTATATAATTGGGGTTGACCCACACACCCTCAAGTCCAAAAGAATGTGCAATTAATCTAATATGCATTTTCCGAAATATGTATTCATCTCGTATTAAAACCTGATTTTACTTGTCCATGAATTATTTCCAAAATACTATTGTGGCATGCAGTGGAGACATGCTCAGAAGAATCAGTACGAAAGATCGCTATACTTTTTAAGAGTAGAGAGTGCCTTTCTTCACAGAACAGAAAATGTTATGCAAATCTTAAATAATAAAGTAATAGATCTCATTGCCCTAATTGAGAGGAGTTGGCAGCAAGTCTGCGGAATATCGGAAAATCTCGTAACGTCCAAAGTGGATCCAAATATGAGGGTTGTTTCGGTATTCAGAGAAACTAAGGAAATATTTACGTGTATATCTCTTTCAGTTCCCTTAAAATCTCACCTACTATATCAAAATCAAGTATAACCGCATCATCTTTGATGCAGTTGCCTCACTCCACCATTCCCTGAAAGAACATAATTGATTTTAAAATATTACATTATCAATGTGGAAATTTCTGAGTTTTAGAATGATGCGACGATCTAACCAATTTTTTTCTTGAAAATCTATTATACTTCTTCTAACGTACTTGCGGGCATAGCCTTTTCTGAGCCATTAAATAGCACAGCGGTATAGATAGTTCGTTTGCCCAAATCTGCCTTTAGCTGCGGCGGTGGTGCAAGTTTTGTCATACTCAGCACAGGATGGGGGCGTAGGGGCAGTCGTGTCTTGGAACGCGCCCAACACGGCGAACACGGATCCCTTGAACGGGTAAGGTTTTCTTGCATGAGTATATTACTTAAGTGGAATGATTTAAATTCCAGAATCCGGTTAAATTTACAGTCACTCATTTGCGCGTCGAGGAATGCTTGCTTGAATAAATAATAGGCATGTTGTGATCAGAATGAATTCTATTTTTAGCTATGGCTATCGATGGTGCAATGGGGAATTAGTCGCCTGTTCGACAGGAGCTGCAACACCACTGGGCACGGCTACAACCACAATCACGCGCACAGACCTCTCACCCTGTTCGGCATACATCGGCATACACGGCATGTTTCTCCATTACTGTTCTCTCACAGAACTGAATCCCAATTCCGGCGATCTGGATATCGGGTGGCATTCCGTTTCTGCTCGATTTTCTGCGCTCGGACCCTTTTTCCAAATTTTCCAGTGCCTATTTACCATTTTAACCTAGTTTATTACAATCGATAATTAGTGATTTTCCTCAAATTATTTCACTGATCCTTTCAGCTCATATGGCCTTCTCCGGCAAAACACAGTCTCGGAAAACATTTTCGATTCTGTTATGGACCCGTGCGATTGAGCATGCATTCTACTAAAACGCAGTCGAGTTTCATGATTTACAGGGACTTTTAATCATTCGAAGAAAGTTTTGAATTAACCATTATTTTTTATCAATATAGCTAATACATACAAGGTAGGAGTAAATTTAGAAAAAGAAGAGGGAATCCATTTTGTGCGCTAAAATTTTATTACATCAACGTTCAGTTACTAATGGAGAGAAAGGGTTTTCTGCTGCTGTTTGTATAGGTAACCGTGTTCGGTACGACGGCAGCAGGCGGCGAGGGAACGCCGTCGAGCATAAAGGTCTATACAAAGATGAAAGGTATTGCCCAATTGCTTTCTGCAATCCAGGTGGTTCGCTTGTATTTCATCTCCCCTTGCACGACCATGATCTACTCAGTAAACATGCAAATTCCTTGCGCGCTGCCAGAAATCATTTCTTCTCCATCCTGAAAGACAAAATGCCCCATAATGCATGGTTTCCTCTTGTCTTAAGCGCCGGGCACAATAACGACCATCACGGCCTCAGCGAAAAGCAGCTCGACTATCGAAATGACCACGTGGACAGCACCGAGCGTGGGCGCTTGCACGATCAAATACGATGCGTGCATCTGTCTCGGCACATCCAGCTGCACTCCAGCTGGGCTGGCTGACGGCTCCATCACTG
Source organism: Ignavibacteria bacterium (assembly GCA_009773205.1). Classification (GTDB taxonomy): domain Bacteria; phylum Bacteroidota; class Ignavibacteria; order Ignavibacteriales; family Melioribacteraceae; genus Stygiobacter. Next base: position 554 of record WPAE01000104.1, on the reverse strand, counting down.
CTAAGGAATGCAAGACTGCTCTTACCGCGGGTGTGCTCTGCAACTTTCTGCTTTCTACCATTCTGACATCGCCCTACTCTCCTCAATTGGCGCAGCCAGGAATTCCAACTTTCACTGATTTTTCGGCTCCCAAATCTCCGAAACTGAAGTGCCCACCATTCTTGATATTTCATTGTTTATCGCTATTTTCATTATTTTTTACGGCATTCCTCCCCGATTCCACCATCTTACTGTCCGCTCGGCCCTCTTTTCTCACGCGTGCCTGTGTTTCATTCCACCGCCCCCACGCCATTTATGTGTCCAGATTCACTTTCTTGTTCCTTCTACCTCAACAGTATCACCCCTGCTCTTCTCTGGGCTCAGTTCCCTCACCGCATACGATCTGTTTATTCGAGCAAACATCACCCAGAGCCAATCGAGCGCTGCAGCCGACTCGAGCCAAACACTAACCGGAACATACTCTACGGCCCTCAGCAAAACCACAAAAGATGCCAGTATTTTTGTCTAATGCCAACTTCTTCTGCCATTCCTTCATCCTTCATTCCTAAATGGCC
>WPAE01000423.1 GCA_009773205.1 Ignavibacteria bacterium | reverse complement strand
GCAGTTGTTGAAAGATTTAATCGCACAATTAAGACAAAGATTTGGACATATTTTACTGCACAGCAAACCCACAAATATATCGATAAGCTTAATGATTTTGTAAACTCTTATAATCATTCATTACACCGTTCAATTGGGATGAAACCAGCAGATGTTCGCGCCAAGGATGAGGATCGCATTTGGTTGCGGCTGTATGGTGTTCGAGGTGGTCAAAGAAAGTCACAAATTAAAACTGGAGACAAGGTTCGAATTAGTAAAGTTAAGGGAATATTCGAAAAGGGCTATTTACCAAACTGGAGTGAGGAACACTTTCATGTGCAAAAAGATCGTAAGCCGAGAAAGCGACCAGTATATAAACTTAAGGACGACCTCGGTGAAGATATAAAGGGAGAGTTTTAACAACAAGGAAGAGTTTTTTGTCAAGTGGAAAGGGTGGGCGCCAAAGTTTAACAGTTGGATTACAGAAGACGACTTTGAGGAAATACGAAAATGAGCGTCGAAGAGTTTATCGTAACTCTTCCAAGCAACGCAAGTGTAACTAACTTCCCAAATAATAAAGCAAACTCGTACACAGTTGCACTCCCCAAAACATTGACCCTTGATGGTGACTTTGAGGTAGCGGTAGGCGACCTTCAATACCCACATAATTGGACAAACTTTGAAGAAGAATACATCTCGGTGCTCAGAGTTGATCAGAGCCCTGGAGAGCAGGATCATATTATGCACCTAACCTCTTATCATGAGAGAAAGCTAGACGATTCAAAGCAGGACTCCTTTCAAGAAAAGATCAGGGATAACATTAAAAAGGATTCTATATATCCATCTAAGCGTAAGTTCAAATCCTATATGCTGAAAGTTCCAACTGGATACTATGTCAATGCTGGAGAAATTGCAAAGATCATTGTGACAAAGTTTAATACCATATCAGAGTACGAAAGACTTGATTTGCAATATAAATATGATGAAGCAACAAATGTACTCAAATTTACTAGTTCTAATATGGAATGGGTTCGAATCCTGTCGACAAAGGACGACCTCTGTCGAATTCTGGGATATGGCAAGGCAACAAAGTTAGTTAATCATTACATATGGGATCCACTTGCGGAACCCAAAAGGAAACCACAAGTCGATGAATTCAGCACGATTTACCTTTACACAGACATAATCAAATATCAGATTGTATAATCAAATATCAGATTGTTGGCGATACACAGGCGCCACTACTGGGTACACTGCCTGTACAAGGCAAGCATGGCGAACAGGTTTACTGGAGTTTTAATACAAATTATTACATGCCGGTAAACAAAACCTCAATTTCCACAATCGAAGTGCGACTTTGCAATGAAACGGGAGACCTTATCCCCTTCGACCCAACTAGCACTACTGTGTGCAAGTTGCATTTTAGACGTCGACGCGGCCCGTGGTAGTGTAGTATATAAGGTTGAGATGATAAAGAACTGCAGAAATCTTGGTTACAACAATTTGCAAAATGGATGATATTGATCATTATGTCAAACTTCTCGGAGCGCAACGTGGTGGTGAATTCCCGGTATTCAAAGGCGCGCGTTATGTCCAATATGGGAATGGTTTTGGCGATGTTTTGAGAGGTATCTGGAGAACAGTTTTCCCAGTAATGGCGCGTGGCGCGGCAACGTTTATGCAAAATCTTGCCAGTAACAAGGAAGAAGGTAAAGATTGGAGTAAGGCTGCGAAGGAAGCTGCCATACCA
>WPAE01000103.1 GCA_009773205.1 Ignavibacteria bacterium | reverse complement strand
CGCCTGGGTTTTCCTTAAATCAATGGCCGCCAATTGTGGTTTAAAGATTTTAAACCCCCGCATGTGTGGCTTTTCAATCAGTCGTTTGCAAGCCTTTTCTGTATTGACTAGTTTTATATCTGAGCGTTTCTTTTGATTCTCGCATGTTTTTCCATAAACGGAATTATTAAAGAGCTTTGCAATAGACTTTTCAAAATCAGTTTTAACTCTTGCACGCAGATCTTGATTCTTTATTATATATGGTTTGAGCCATGCACTCTGCTCAAATTGTAATACTTTGGTTACTTGCACAAGTTGTAACCCTTGTTCTAGATAGAATTTTAAATTTCGATAATGAATTACATAGTTCTTTCGAGGCAGGAAATGTGGAATAAGCTTTTGCACTTTGAGACTACTCTTCGGTACCATATAATGGGATAAAATGCGGAGCTGTGTTTTACTTAACATCTCTGATTGAATATAACGCTTTTCTGGTGCTAGAGGAAACTCATTGTGCAAGTCATGTAATGTCGGCGGATAAAGCAAATCGCACTCTAAGATATACCCAATAGAGGCATCGTCGGGAATGTTGAGCCAGTCTAAAACTTTCCATTCATCATTTGACAGCCATTTAAAATTTCTTATTGGCATTGGCTGGCTCATCGCCCATCCATACAAATTATTGGCATCAAGGTAGATAATATAAGAGAGTTCTTCGGCTGTATTGTATAAGGGTCCCATTTCGGGGTTATTCGCTTTTGCGTATCGGTGACTAATCATGGAAACACCACCTCGGATCCCAGAGTCGATCATGTTAAACATTTTGCTATCGGAGATTAATTCCATTTCACAGTTTGTAAAAAGGAGCATAGCGTCCCAAGAAAGTTGAGGAGAACTTACATAGTGGGCCGCGTCTAATCTGTATTCGGTTATGGAGAATTCCCTAAAATTCTCAAATATATCCGCCAAAAGAAGAACATCTGTCTTGAGATAAAGGTCTTGATAATCATTCATGGTAGTGCATGCGAATTTTTCCCATACTAATTTGGCATGATTGTAATCCTCGTCGGTAATATCACTCTGTCCTAAGTGGGAATAAAAAGACTCTTTTGAAGGTAGCTTCGAGAGCTTTAGTTTTTCCCAGTCATTCATATATTCATAGGGGTAAACACCTTTTCGAAGTAGTAGTTTAAATTCTTCATCTGTGATGTTAGGAAACTGTTTTCGGAGATGAGCGAAGACTGTTGAACCGGAGGATAAAAGTTCCTTCGTTAACTGAGCTAAGGAGAAGCCTAAGAACTGGTAACTATCCTTAAAGATGATTTGTTGACCGAACGACAATGTTAAATATTTTTCATAACTTTGCCCAATAACACTTATCTTCATTTGTGGAAAGGCATCGAGTGCTCTCGTTATGATATGTGCATCATACCCGCGAAAATTATGAAGGAAGACAGGTAGCTTTCTCGATTGCTGTAGTTGCAAATTACATTCAGAATGGGCTGCGCCTCGAAATTGACCCGTGAGATGATCGTGGTCTCTAACTTTCGTTTCCGGCTTCCTCAAATCAAATGCCTCTTTACATATCCAACAAAAACTTGAAGCATTAAATGTAGCCCAATCAGCCTGGGTCATTACCAACCGTTTTGGGTCTGATAGAATCGTTTTTATATTTTCACTTATATCAAAGAGTCGATTGAGAAACCACTGAACTACATTCTCTCCTGTAAAGCTTTCATATGTGGGTGGGAATAAAATAGCATTCGCCGAAACAACATAAATTCCTGCAGCGCATGGGACATGCCTATCGATGAGCGTCGTACGCCTCCGTTTCACTTGATTGGCATGTGGAATGTGGGCATCTTCTGGTAATAAAAGCGACTCAAAGTCAGCGTAAATGATAAAAGGAACTTTCAATTGATGACGAGAATTATGAAATTTAAGGGTTGTCCCTTCGGATGGAAATATAAATATCATTGAATCAAAGTCGGGCCTGTCACAAATTTTGTGATGCCTGTGAAATGTTTCTGAATTTAAAAACAAACCGAAGCACCTCTTACAGAAGAACTTTGGTCGATGTGCAGGGGATAAATCATAGATAAAACGCGAAAAATTTTTAATCCAAGCATAGTGTTCATTCCAATAAAGTAAATCAATTTCTGTGGTATATTCCTCGTTCTTGGATACATATAGTGGGTAGCGGCCCTTTCCCTCATCGTCGTAGAAACTGAAGACATTTATCTTCAAGTGTAATTGTTGTTCAATTTCTGGGACATCCTGTGGGTGTACTGGATATTGTAAATTGTGTAGCCCTTGTTCTTGAAAAAATGGTAAATATAAATGTGCTCTTTCAGCGTTTCTTGGTAAATTTTTTAAGGCGGCAAGAATTGCATAACCAAAACAACGTGTATCCTTATTCTGAATATTTATGATGGCCTTTTTTGATTTAAGAAAAGGTGGTAACTCTGCAAAATGAGCCCCAGCCAAAGGCTGGAACCGACCAACCAAAACAGATAGAAATGAAATTTCTGTTATTTCTAAATTGCTTTCATTCCGGATGAAATTTTCATTCCTTGTCGCTATTTCTTTATACATGGCGGTAATTCCTGGAGGTATCTCTTTTTCTTGGTAAAGAAGATGCAATTTAGTTCGCAAATAAACTAACATTGGTTCATTAAAGCTGAATTTCTTGCTATGGTACTTGAGGCATATTACAAGCCCTGCTCTAATCGCATGATGCTCTTGAAGTGCTGATGAAAGACAATCAGTAATGATTTGATGGAATTGATCTAGTACTTTATGCAAGTCTGTCTCATCAGAATCCATTCTATATTTAAAGTCCCTTAATGCATTATTGAATGCTGAATTGAGCTGAGGAGTGAAAGTGCTAGTCATACTAAACAAAGTGATCAAATAAAGAGAGAAAGAAATGAATGCAGGAATAAAAATATTAATAAATGATAATTTGCTGGAGGAGATGAAACTAAATACTATGC
>WPAE01000035.1 GCA_009773205.1 Ignavibacteria bacterium | reverse complement strand
TTTGCCATACGGGCCGACAAGCCCGCCTGCTACGGGCAGGCATTAAGTCATTTATAGTAAATAACTTATGTAAGATTTTTAATTTATAAAGACAATTAAAATCTTATCCCGCATGGCGGGACTTGTCGGGGTTAACCCCGAAAGTAAAATGTTTAGAAATAACATTTTACTTACGGCCTTCGGCAAAAAATTCAGTTTTTAATGAATTTTTTGGGTTTAATGAATTGAATTCTTTTTCGTTGATGTATTGTGCCGCTTTTAATAATTCTATCCAATATATCGTTTCATCGCATTATTTTTGTGCAATGGAAAGCTTGTGGATAAAATCTGGCTTGGATTCTGCCTTTAATGCTTCTCTAGTATTAGCTCCAATTGAAGTACCGGATTTTAATCCGCCAGAGGCGGAAAAGGGTCAAACTCCGCCTCTTGAAGCGAATAAATAAAATTTGTTTTCAGAAACCTCGCTGCCCCGCCTGCCAAAGCAAAGCGGCGGGCAGGTTGCGGCGAGGAGATTCATTATTTGTTTTGATAGAACAAATTCATTTTTCGAATTCAAAATCTTGCTAAGATTAACAATCCTAACAGCAAAGCCGAACGCCTTAGTCTTTACTATTGAATCACTCATAACTTATAACTCACAATTCAAAACTGCTTTTAGTAATTGATTTTGAATTTTGATTTGGCAGCTTTTACTAAATAAGCTGTATCCCTATAGTTCTTAATGCTATCGATTTTAAACTCATTAAATATATCAGAATCCATTATAATTGTGCTTAATTTGGAATTTATTTTTGTTCTTTTTGAACGGAATACTTCGGGATCAAAACCGATTTTAGTCCACGCCAATTGTTTTTTTTCATCTACAAAATAGTAATTATACTTCTCTCTAATAAATTCGAGCAAATGACTACCAAACTCGGCAGAATGTATATGATTAATTGTAATAGGTTTTGCCGATAGTGTTAAGTTGTGTTCGATAAAAAGGAAATAAATAGCAAATTCCAATGGTTCGAGCTGAATTGAATTTCCATCATAATAAAGCGAGCGGTTTTCAACATCAATAAACAGCTGTTTACGGTCTGATAGTTTTTTCAATTGCTTTTGTGTGAGCTCAACAATATCACTGAATTTTTTATTTAAGATCTTTTCAGAGGCATCGCTTGAAACGATAAGCGAACGAAGTCTAACAAATGGAATTTCCGAAAGCTCCAGCGCTAATGCTTCCTTTTTATTAAGCGGATAGAATCCTTTAAATTCGTTTTCTTCAGAAGTAAGTACATGAAGTAGCCTATCATTTTCCCTTCCGAAAAGTGAAAGCGCAAATGCGAGATGTACAGACATAGATTTTCTTCCACCAGAAATAACACAATATAAAACCGTTTCTTTTTCCAGAGATTTTAACCTTATAAACTCAGCTACCTTATTGGGAAAAAGTTTGTTTTGTTTATCCGAGCGTACATCGGATAGTTCAATTGATTCTTCTTTGGCAACAATTATGTGATCGCTATTATTTATAAAAAGTGGAACCGAAATTTTATATTTACTACAAAGAGATTCAATTTCAGTTTTTAGGGCAATTTTAGGTGTTGAAACTGCTTTATCCAAACCTAAAATAACTTCTCTGCCTCTTGCTGTAGTAATTACATATATCTCGTGAATAGGAGTTTTTTCTTTTATTGCTAGACAGAATAACGATTCTGTAATTATTTGCGGTGTAAGACCGGAGACACATACTAAAATATTTTTCATGTGGTAATGTTATGAATTATAGTACCTTGACAAGCTCTGGACAAGGTTATGAATTTTTATCTCTCTCATACTCTTTACAGCCCGACAAAGCATACTGCATACTTTGTTCAGTGCTTTGGCTGTGAGAGGATTATAAATAATGAGTTAACTGTAAAGAATGATACCGTGCTGCTTGGCTTCTCGAATCATCATATTAGAAGAATTTTCCCATTCAGAAACAGATTGATAGAGAATATCGAAAGGTTTCTTAGTTTCTTTAATAAGTAACCATTCTAAACCATCTGTAGCTTTTGCTTTTTGAAATATGCTTTTATTCTCGAAATCGGCTGAAAGAATAATTAAATCAATATCACTTTCGTCGTTAGATGTACCTTTACTAAATGAGCCAAATAAAACAATTTTATTTATGTCAATATTTTTTTCAGTAAAGAATGTAACGATAGTTTCTTTTATTTTGCTAAATAGCACTTCAGCCATTCAAAAACCTCTTTAGATTTAGTTAAATCTTAACACACCTTAATCATACAAAAGTTTTTAGAGGTGCCCTTAAATGAAACAACGAAAATATTATGTTAATCTTCCAGAAAAATTACAAAAGGAGCTTCCATTCTAATATTCTCTGAATTTAACGAAGTTAAAGCGTGAGATTTTCTTCCCACTGTATTCAATTGCATTTCTTTCTGTGGTTGATGCAATGCAAGTGATATTATTTTTTTTGAGTAGAAAAACTACCAAATAAGTAAATGTTAATTCACCCATAATATGAACAGCATTGTTCTTGGATTGAGACAACTTAATTAATTCTATACATACTTTTGCGTAAACATTAGCTTTTATCTCAACGAGCCGTTTAGTTGCTTTGGGAGAAATAGCTGGAAATGGCAACTCTACAATTATTCCATATTTGCTTACAGCCGAAAGTAGCTGCTTTTCATTCCATAAATCAGTTGGATGATTAGATAAGTTGATGAGCATTTTTGAGTTATAAGTTATGAGTTATGAGTTTTGATCCCTCGACTTCGCTCGGAGATTTGTCTTGGAACATGTTATTAATTAAATCAATTACTTGTTTACAGATTACATTTATACTTGAGTTTAGTTTTGAAGCTGCGCTTGATGAAATACGCATACCGGCATGGTTAATATCGTTTCTGGCATCAATAATCTTTTGCCAAAGTTTGCCAATTTCTGTTGGAGTTTTTTCAAGGCGTACTCCTTGTTTTAGAAATTTAGCCCAATTATATAACACATCTTCGGCTTTTTCTCTTTCCTCTTTTTGTAAATATTTAAAACTATTCGTTTTACAGACTAAAGAAACTACAACTTCGCGCGAAAGTGTAATAGCCTGTACTAATTGGTTGGTCTCCATATAATATTTAATCATATTTCCCTGCATTCTAAAACCCGCATCGGTAAAAATACTGTCTTCGTTAAAAGTTAGGTCAGAAAAACTTTTGGGAATTACATTCAACAAATAATCTAACGGTTTAACTTCTGGTATTTGGGAAATGTCGTTTTTAACAGAATTGATTTTAGCAGGCAATTCTTTGCTGAACTTAGAAACTTCCGAGGGTCTGATTAAAGCTAAGGATTGAGTAATATCATTTAATAATTTACCGAAACTTTTCAGAGATGAATTCTGATCGTGCTCGAACTTAAGTTTTTTATGAAGCACAGATAAAATATCTCTTAACTGTTCAGCATTGCCGAACTTAATAAAATTATCTACAGCAAAAGTCCAATCGAGTATGTTAATAAAAGAAGTAATATCAAAAATAGGTGCAATGTCGTTTTCTTTTGCTTCAAAAGCGCCATAAATAATTTTTTTAACATTAACATTTTTTACAGTACGAAGAAAGAGGGCAATAGAAAGTGCAAGCATAGGTTGTGAGCGAAAGCCATGAGTAACATCAATTATTAGCTCAGAGTTTTCGGGAATTGCATTAGTAATACTGGAAAACATTTCCCAAATCTCTTTTGTTGATTTACCAGAAGGAACCGGAATTGGAACGAAAGCACACTCGGTTCTTAATGATAACGCATGTTTATTTTCCGCTTCAGGGGTCATTACTAAAAATATCTTTTCGGGTTCATAGAACTTTTGTAAAACAACAGTAAAGTGTTTTGATGAATATGATCTACCTATTTCACTATCATGATAGGTTGTTTCTTTATAATCACCAGTTCCGAGAAATGAAAGAGCAATCATTTAGCTTTACTCTCCTAATCTATTGCTATTTACTACCAATACTTTTAATTCTATAAACATACTTAACATGTTAAGAAACATTTTTAAGTATGTAATTTCTATCCATCATAACTGAAGCAAATTTTAAGCATGACCGAATATCTTCAACTTCCAAAGATGGGTATTGTTTGAGAATTTCTATTTCGGATTCACCGGCGGAAAGAAACTCAAGAATGGTCTGAACTGAAATTCTTTTATTTCTAACGGTAGGTTTTCCGTTGCAAACCATTTGGTTTATTGTAATTCTATCTATCAAATCCATTTTATTCCTTCCAATATTTATTGACTAATATAAAACAATATCAGAAACTAAACCGCAAGAAGAATGGACAGCCAAATTGGACTGATTCATTTCTTTTTATTTTGTCTAATTTTATAATTTTGACCTAGTTTTGCCGCCCAATCGGAATCATCAATTTTAGGAACGACAATAGTGTTTTGTTTTTTTTTATTTATTATTCGGTCATTTAACTTAATCTTAACCCAACCGGTAAGATATTTCGGTGTATCACCATCAAAAACAATTTTACGAGTTTTTGGAAAAGCTGGATGTAGGATATTCCCATCTCTATCAACCTTGCCTTGTTGATATTTTTTTCGAATGATGTCTATCCAATTATTATTAATAAAATCACCCGTCATTCCTTTCCAACCGGCACCCCAAGATATTCTGATTACAAACTCTTTTGATTCTTCCGGAGAACCCGGTTTTGGTATAAGCGCAAGTAAATTGTCTATTTCGGTTGTTACTGCGGTTAGTGTTTTAGATGAATTTATTTTTGAAAAGAAGTCCCTTTCCTTTATTAATGCGATTTTAGAATGGTTGTTTATTAGTGCTGAAAGCTCTGCAACATTGATAATCTTGAATTTTAGAGTTTTCTTGGCAAGTTCATTTTTACTAAGGAAATCGTCAATATGAAACGAGAAGTTACTTTTAGCACCAATTGGTAATGATTCAATAATTAATGCGGTTGGATTATCTTTTAAGGATACATTGGGCATGCCTTTAGCAAATTTCTTCCAGCCATAAGAAGTAGAATCTGAGTTTGTTAAGCTTAGAAGAAAAACTTTAGATATGTCTGTTGAACTAAATGTTATGTCGAATACTTGAATCATACGCATAAGATTATGGTTCGAATCATTGCCGAGAAGTTCCTTAACCAATGAATCCGCTGCCCCCTCTTTATAAACTCTTGAATTTTGTATGCTGGAGAGTAATGCGGATTGCTTTTCAGGTAGTAATTGTTCGAAAAGATTTTTAATAATAATAGTACGAATAGCACCCTTAAGGGAGGATCCCGGAATATATGGATTACCGTTACCGTCTTTTTCAAATTCGAAAATTTCGAATATTCGAGTATTCTGAATTGAAAAGGTAAAACCAGGTGGACATCTTTTTAAAGAAGATAATTTATATCCTCCAGCGGTAAATGCATCTAATTCTTCTGGATTATCTTCAAGATACTTCATTAATTCAGCCTGAGTAACAATTGTCGTTGAATTACGATCACTTAAAAAATCAATCCCGTTTGATAATTTAACTCCACTACCAATATGAACAGGAGTTAACACTTCCAATGTACAAGGTATTTTTGTCCCTATTAACTCTTTAGATTCTTGGATTTTATTATCAAGAGCTTCCATTTGCACCTCCCGACGCTGGAATAAATAAAGCTTGTCCGTTTCTAAAGATGTCAGTTTCTAAATCCTCCGGAAAATCTTTTTTAGATAAAACTTTCTGAATTGAACCAAGAGGCGGGATTGAAGAAATGGTTTTAATTACTGAACCTTCAGTGAACATTCTCAATGCTTTCCGTCTGATTGTACTCTTTGACACCCATCCTTTTCTAATTTCTAAATCATAAAACGATTCTTTTGGTAATATTGTATCAAATTCTTCACGAGTTGGAAAATAGAGAGAAAGTGAATAAAAAGAATTAGCATTAGCGGCAGGACGAATAGAAAAATCGGTTATTTCCTCAACTTCAAATAAGCCTTTGCCGGTTGTTCTATCAGCACCAACGCCTTCATCGCCAAGAAACCGCAGAACTGTTTCGAATTTAGGTAATAAGTTTTCATTTATTGAAGCAAGGAAAAATAGACCAGCATCCTTAGCAAAATAAACTTCTGTTTTATAAAAGATTTGAGTTGAGTTTGTGATGCGATCAACAACAATATGAGGATTTTCATTTGTCATAAAGATTAAATCGTCATTTTCAACTTTTTTCTTTTTCCAACAACCGTTTAGAATGAAATCTTTTTTTATAAATTGACTAAGTTCTTCATCACCTTGAAGGATCAACTCTAAATAATCTTTAGAGAGGAATTTAATTTTCTTGAACTCCTTTATCATTTCGTAATCATCAATGTGTGGATAATAATTAAGGGGTTTTGGGAAAAACAATTCTTCATTCAGATAAGGAAATGCAGAAGAAAGAATTATTGCTGATGGCTGAAGAAACGCTTCAACAATTTGTGATCCATAGAACTTGTTAGCTGCAGAGCATACTGCACTAAACAATGTATCGGATTTAATAAAAAACTCCGAAGGTCCATCTACAGCAGTTCCAGAATCTAGATGAAAAGATGAATGAAATTTTAATTTGTATGCTTTCATTTTAGTCTGCTAATTATTTTCAAGTTTTAATTCAACCGGGATAGGAATTCCGTTTAATATTTTCCATTCATTCTGTTTTTCATATGCATCTTTGTCCTTATACTTCAGATCATTTATTGTAATCTTAACTTCACCGCTACCGCGAGTGCCTTTGCCACCAAGGTAATCGTTCTGTACAAGAGCGAGAGCCTCGAGAACTTTGTTAATAAGTTCTAATTCCTTATCTCCATCATAAGTATTTAGCACCAGCCTCATATTAAACTCCGCACCAGCTGGAACTCTTTCTAACTGACGAGGAGTTGCGGCGGAAGTAATTCTGTCAATAACGACTTCGGTTTTAACTTCTGTATAAGGCATATCTGTATTCTTGGAACCAAATAATTTATCGCGACTATTTTCTGTAAGCTCACAATCTCTAACAATAAGTCTAGACGTTGGCTGTTCATCCTTTTTACTTTTCATTATTTCTGGCATAGTTCCAAAAATCTTACAAATAATGTTAGATGGATCATCTGTAAAAGGAGCATTTTGTATTTGGTCACCAATACCTTTTGCACCAAATGTACCTTCAACTTTTTCGATTAAGCTTCTCATTTTACCTTTAAGAGAACTACCAGGAATATATGGCTCATTTGAAAGCGGATTTCGAATAACTGTGGCATCAGCACCACCGATAGCCATTCCAACACTGTTCCCACCAATATGTAAGCCAGACTTGGCCGTTATAATACCTTCAATGAAAATCTTTTTCTTCAATTGTCCGTTCATTTTATTTACCTCCAAATGATCTGTGATATGCTAATATTGCTTCAAAAAAGTTTGCAAAGTTCTCAAATCGGATTTGCTTTTCTTTCTCGTCTTTTCCATCAAGGACGCAATCAATTGCCTTTTCAATTACGCTTCTAAAATCTTTAGATCCTTGAGTCCCTTTACGTTCAGTAGAATAAGCTAAGCGAGGCTTTAAAAGTAAAAGCCCACTTTGGTTATAACCTTTCATTTTTAATCTTTGAACTTCTCCATAAATATTTCGAATCTGGGAAGTTGTTAGAGCTTCATTCTTATTTTTATACTCCTTACCCTCTTTATTTTTCATAGTTGGAGCAGTAAGCTCTTTACCAAATAGCTCTGCAAACTGAATTGCCTCAACATCTAAACCATTGGCAATCCAAAAAACAGCTTTGTTAAATCCAGTGCTTTGAATTGAATCACTCATTCTAAATCACTCCTTTTTCTAGTTAATAAATCTGTCCAGGTAGCTATAATATTAAGCAGTTTAATAAAATCTTGTTCTGTAGTAGAAATAAATAACTCGGCAGAAAAGTTCTTCAATTGCTTTTCATAAATACTGTATTGACGACCTAGTCTATTTAATGAATAGCAAGCACGCCAGCGCCATTTAGCCCAGTCTTTTCTTTCTCCGTCTACGTACTCGTTATATATTGAATATAAGCGAGTAATTAATCCTTTGCTAATTTTTTTGAATTCACCTTTTTCGTTTGGGATACCGATTTCAATCCATTCATAAAATGATTTTACATGAGACCTAATTTTTTCGAAGTCTGACCAACTTAGGGGTGTCTTTAAGTCCAAGAAACAAATTCCATCCTTATGACTACTTGATGTATTATTACTATTTTTTCTTTCCTTATGCTTTGCAATACTTTCATTTTTACCAGCCTCGAGTGCCGCTTTGTAAATTGGATACTTGTCATCGAAAAGATAAATCCCAGCAGATAAAGTAAAATTTGGATTAAAGCATGTAAACTTCTTGAACTCATTATTAATCCAGATTGCAACATCTGGAAGAAGCGACCAATGACCCACAATAAAAACATCATCTCCACCAGAATAAACTATCTCGATCAAATCTTTAACTTTAACATTACTTGGTTTATCTATAACTCCATCTGTGACTGACCAATGAAGAGTTTTTAGTTTATTGAGGTAACAACTAAAGAAAAAGTCTAACATTGAAGATAGTTGAACAACGCGCCCAAAAGTTGCTTGTGTACCTAATCCTTCTTTAAATATCTTTCCAAGATTATCAACATCTATTCTTAATACTGCAAGCCTTTCAACTCCGCTTCCCTTTGTGATTAGTTCTTCATAAGTATCAGGTAATCTCCAATCGCCACCATAATACTTATACCCTTTGTTGGATTTACCTTTCAAACTAGAAATATTTAGATCATTAATAAGAAAATGTCTCGCTATTTCTGTGTTATACTTATTCTCAAAATGTAATCCCTTTTGAACGCTAAAGGAACCAATATCTAGAGTTGAGTAGTCTGCGTTTTGATCTGTTACAATCAGAGAAATAGCTGTATTTTTAAGAGCAAGACCTATTTTTTGTGAATTAAACTGCTCTTGAGATATGAATTCACCAGAAGGAAGCCCCTCGTTATTAATAATCTCATAAAAAATACCTTGTTGAAATGAATATTTAAGAAACTTATGGGTTGTTGAGATATTGCTTTCCTCTGGCGTAATATGTAGTAAATCAGATTTCTTAATAAGTTCTTTCCCAGTAGTAGAACATCTAATTATATCACCATCTGTTCCCGTTGGAAAAAAGTAATCGTATTTCCAATTAGCACTAAACTTGTGTCTCTTGTTTTGTTCAACAATTTTATTTAAACGATCCCATTTTTCTGAAATGAGATGTTCTTTTTTGTTTCTATCATACTCAAGATCAATACCGCTTAATGGAAGCTTTCCGATAACAACTCCAAGTTCACCATCATATTCTTTCATAAATCTCTGTTCCAACTCGCTTTGGATATTTTCGAGGGTGTCATTGATAAAAGCTGTATTTGGTGCCAGTATATAAAATTTACCGCCACTTGAATAAATTAAGTTGGTTATTGGAAGATTAAATTTTTTATCTAAAATCCAAAATGCAATGTTATCAAGTAATTGTTGAAGGAAAAATGAACGTCCTTTAAGAGCTTTTGAAGCGCCTTTATGACCAATATTGTAAATATATTTTTGAATACCTGTTACATCAGCAAGTAACAACAGATAACGCTGTTCGCTCCTATCTGCAATTTGCTTAATATTTTCATCTGCCCCAAAATTTTCTAATAGATAATTATACATACATATTGTTATTGCGGCAGTAATTTTTGAGTGTTCAAAAAGTGAAACATCTGAACTAGTTTGCCATGAAGAGGAAGGAATACACCAAAGATATTTTTTAGAAACATTTATAAGTGTTTCTATTTCGTTTTTGTCTATAGTGCTAATTTCTTTGTAAAACTTACTCCACCATAAACTGTAATTGCTTTCAAAATTTTCATTTTTTTCTTTAAATATGTCGTTTTTTATTGGGAACTTATAACTATCGAACATTAAATCTACAAGTGTTTGAAAATAGACCGGTTTTTCGTTATCAATGTCAAAATCAACTTTTGTAAAAATTGATTCGAGAGGTTGTTGCTTTGTTACAGTTTTATCTGGTTTTCGCTCACCACTTGAAAGGTTATCTGCTTCACAAATAATATCCGCATAAATCTTTGTTAGTCCATCAAGCTTATTTTCTCTAATATCTTTTTCATGATGGTTAGCAACAAGTGTATTAATCAAATTATCCTTAAATAACGTATTAACAAACCCAGAAGAAAAAGTTGGATGGCTAATACCTTCTCTTTCATTAAACGGTAGGCTCCTTTGTTGAAATTTTCCTATATCATGAAAGAAAGATGATAAAAGTAATTTTGTTTTAATTTCCATTTATATATCCAAATAATCTGTTACAAAAATCATCATTTATTTATAAGTTTTTGCATTAGAAACATTTCCGAAATGTTTCTTTCACATAACCATTCCGAAGCCCATGGAATTGTTTTCTCCAAAGCCACACTCATAGCCAATTTTCATTAATTCGATATCACCTTTAAGAGCAAAGGGACAAAAAATACCAATGATATCAATTGGATTATTGATTTCCTTCATAATTGAAACTTTTTTGGATAGCCGTTTCTTTTTTTGAATGGCATGCTGGACATAATCGTTGTTCCATTCAAGAGTGATACCTTTGCCCTGATATGACTTATTATAAACCGCCTCGTATTTATTAATTAAGTTCTTTTCGAAGACACGGTTGATTTCGTTAATATCGTCATCATATCTGAAGTAGTATTTTTCTTTTACTAATCTACCCATCCGATATGTTGATAAAACTATTGGAGAGGCAAGTTTGAAACACATGGATTCATAAAATGTTGGAGCTGGAATTAACTCTGCTTGGTCTATTCTGAATTTTGTTTGTATGTATTCTGAGTAAATCTCAATCTTTTGCTGAGTGAAAGTGCCAATTACAATGTTTTTAATGAAATCATCTATCATTGGAGATGATATATTCAAAAAGGCTTTGGGTGATTTAAGAGTTAAGCAGCCATTATAAAGTTCGGTAGATTCGTAATTAATTGCGAAAGTGAAAAGTTTATAGACTTTGTCGTTTGCCAAATAGCCTGTTTCATGAAGAAAGGTAGAAAATTCTGGCGAGCCGAATTTTAGAAGTTTATATATAGCTGATGAAAGAGCATAATTGCTATTGATAGAAACTTGTTTTGAATTGTCAGAAATTAGCTTAAGAAGAAGTCTCAAATAAATCCCAGTAATTGGATAACTATGGCTTAAATTAGAAGAAAACTCACTTTATGTCAAGTTACAGGTTAGAAATCTTGATTTTATTGGAATAGCACAATAGATATAACTCGATACAAAGTCGTTACAAAGTCGCTTTAAAGTCGTTCCAAACTCGCTCCAAAATTTTTGTAGTTCTTGGAAATCAGTACCTACTTTCCTAATTTTACGCACAAAATTTTGAAAAAACAGGAAAAAAAATGACTTCAAGCGAAGGTCTAATTGTACAAGTAATTGGTCCCGTTGTAGATATTGACTTCCCGGGTGGAATTCTACCCAAAATTTACAATTCGATTCATATTCCAAGAAAAAATGTTGAAGGATTTGAAGAAATTCTTACCGTAGAGGTTCAACAGCATCTTGGCGAAAACCGCGTTCGTACTGTAGCCATGAATTCTACAGACGGTTTAGTGCGTGGTATGAAAGCGATTGATACAGGTTCTCCAATTTCAGTTCCAGTTGGGCCGGAAACACTTGGCAGATTAATCAATGTTATAGGTGAAGGAATTGATGGACTTGGTGAAATAAAATCTGAAAAGAAATATCCAATTCACCGCCATGCGCCAAAATTTGAGAATCTTACCACTAAACAAGAAATGTTTGAAACAGGCATTAAGGTTATTGATTTACTTGAGCCATATACAAAAGGTGGTAAGACCGGTTTATTTGGCGGTGCTGGCGTTGGTAAAACTGTTATAATTCAAGAATTGATTAATAACATTGCAAAACAGCATGGTGGTTATTCTGTATTTGCTGGTGTTGGAGAAAGAACACGAGAAGGAAATGACCTTTGGGTTGAAATGAAAGAGAGCGGTGTGTTAAGCAAAACTGCTTTGGTCTTTGGTCAGATGAATGAACCGCCTGGTGCACGCCTTCGTGTTGGTTTAACCGGATTAACAATAGCAGAATATTTTCGTGATGAAGAAGGACGCGACGTTCTCTTGTTCATTGATAATATTTTCCGTTTTACTCAAGCCGGTTCAGAAGTTTCTGCTCTGCTAGGACGTATGCCGTCTGCTGTTGGCTATCAGCCAAACCTTGCAACAGAAATGGGTGAGTTACAAGAGAGAATTACATCAACTGCAAAAGGTTCTATTACTTCTGTACAAGCTATTTACGTTCCGGCAGATGACTTAACAGATCCAGCTCCTGCAACAGCATTTTCTCACTTGGATGCAACAACAGTATTAAGCCGCCAAATTTCGGAGCTTGGTATTTATCCTGCTGTTGATCCGCTCGATTCTACTTCTAGAATTCTGCAGCCAGATATAGTTGGAGAAGAACACTACGCAGTTGCTAAACGAGTTAAAGTAATTCTTCAATCCTATAAAGATTTACAGGATATTATTAACATTCTTGGTATGGATGAACTTTCTGAAGATGATAAGATTATTGTTAGAAGAGCAAGAAGAATTCAAAGATTTTTGAGCCAGCCTTTTCATGTTGCTGAACAATTTACCGGTTTTCAAGGAAAGTATGTTAAGCTAGAAGATACAATAAGAAGCTTCAAAGAAATACTTGATGGCAAGCATGATGATCTACCAGAACAAGCGTTTATGTATGTTGGAACAATTGAAGAAGCAGTTGAAAAAGCTAAGAAAATGATGCAAGAAGAATAATAATGAAAGAAATTAATCTCGAAATTATTACTCCATCTAAACAAACTTTTAACGGAAAGGTAAAGTCGGTTACTGTTCCCGGTACTGCGGGCAGCTTTCAAGTGCTTTTTAATCACGCGCCGCTTTTAAGTACTTTTGAAATAGGCAAAGTTAAGATTGAGGACCTAGAAGGAAAAGAAATTGAGTTTGCCACAAGCGGCGGAACTGTAGAAGTAACCGAAAACAAAATTTTGATTCTTGCCGATAGTTTAGAAACGAAAGAAGAAGTTGATGTTCAGCGTGCTCTAAAATCTTATGAAAGAGCAAAAGAAAGGTTAGCCGCAAGAAGCAAAGATGTTGATACTTTTAGAGTTGAATCTGCGTTAGCAAGAGCTATAAATAGACTCAAATTTACTAACACTGCTTTTTAGCCTATAGCGAATTCTTTTTATTCTGTTGATAACCGCGGCTGTGCTCTGCAATAATTTTAACCCCAAAGATTCAGTGCAATGAGTCTTTGGGGATTATTATTTCTGCTAAAAATTTCAAGCTAAGTCTGTTGTCAACACAGTTAGGTATTCGACTAATCAGCCACTCAATTGTTTTTATACGTAATCTTATCTCTCAAATGAGAATTGTTTTAACATTTTTGATAAATGGCGTTGTGGGGAGAGCTTCTGCAAAAGTTAATAAGGATAAATACAGTTATTGGCTGCTAGAAAAGCATTTATAAGTATTTTCTAAAGGGGCATATTTTTTGCTGTATCAATTACACTATTACGCCACTTGACTTAGTGGAGATATTATAAGCAAGTGCAAACACAACTTAATTATTGGAACTCATTTATTTATGAAAACTAGAGTATTATTACTACTTACACTATTCTCTGTATTATCAATTGCTCAAGCAGAAAAATTTCAAACGGGCAGCGTAATATTTATTCATCCAGACGGAACTTCTCTTTCAGATTGGAATGCGCTTAGGATACTAACCGCTGGTCCTGATTCCGAAATTAATTGGGATAAACTTTCCGGAATAGGCTTATATCAAGGGCATATTAAAAACCGTATAACTGCTTCATCGAACGCTGGCGCAACTATACATGCTTATGGAATTAAGGCAGATTTAGATGCATTTGGAATGGATAACGATGATATTCCAATTTCTTTATCGGGCAAAAAGCTAAGTATAATGCAAGAAGCAAAAGGGAATGGCATATACACCGGCTTGATAAACTCTGGTTCTATTATTGAACCTGGCACAGCAGTTTTTGTGGCAAGCGAAACTAAGAGAAGTAATTACGATGCCATAACAAAAAAAGTAATTGAATCCGGTACCGATTTAATTTTTTCTGGCGGAGAAAATTGGCTGCTTCCTAAAGGTGTAAAAGGCAAATTTGTTGAAAGTGGAGAAAGAAAGGATGGGCTTAATTTAATTGACTACGCGGGAAGCAAAGGTTATAAAATTGTTTACACCAAATATGATTTAGCTTCTCTTTCGCCAAATGAAGAAAAAGTTTTAGGTGTGTTTGCTGCTGAACATACGTTTAACGATTTAACTGAGGAAGACCAACAAAAACTTAATTTACCCAATTACGTTGAAACTGCGCCGACTTTAAAAGAAATGACTGATTATGCTTTGAAGTTTTTTGCAAACAAAGGAAAATTCTTCTTAGTTATTGAAGAAGAGGGAACTGATAACTTCGGAAATAGAAATAATGCTAAAGGCAAACTTGATGCATTGAAACGTGCAGATGATGCAATTGGTTCTGTCTTTGATTTCATTAAAAATAACTCTAATACACTTTTAGTTACTGCTGCCGATAGTGAAGCCGGAGGGATGGAGGTTGCCGGATACGAAATAGATAACCTTGATGCAAACACACCGTTACCAGCAGCCGATCCAAATGGTTCACCAATTGATGGGGTAAATGGTACTTCTTCTCTTCCGTTTATGTCAGCGCCAGATAGCAAGGGCAATAGGTTTCCGTTTGGTATTGCTTGGGCAACATACGGAGATGTAACAGGTTCCGTTATTGCAAGAGCACATGGTCTAAATTCCGAAAGAATGAAAGGCAAAGTAGATAATACTTTTATATACCGTTTGATGTACTATTCGCTTTTTGGCAAATGGTTTGAGTAATACATGTTGATTAAGCAGGTTATTGTGCATTAATAATGGAGTTTGCGAAAAAAACATCTCTGAATTTCCATTTGTAGTAAGTGAAAAGTACAGTAATGTGCTTAATAGGGCTCGATTTATAAGTTAAAACAGAATTATTTTTTTAAGCATGATAAAACTGTATTACTCATTGGCGGAGCAGATAGTCTTAAAAATGGTAAAAAATTAATCGTGGTGATTTATAAAAAAATACAATATCAATCTAATAATTGTATGTGGTAGAAATGAAAAACTGTACAAAGAAGTAATGCAATTAAAGTTACAAAAATCTCTGAATGATTTGTTTGTACTAGGATTTGCAGAAAATGTTTTGAGCTAATAAATATGGCGGATTTAGTTATAACCAAATGCGGTGCTTCTACACTAATGGAAATTCTTTTACTTAAGAAAATTCCATTAATAAATAGTTACTTGTGGGAACAGGAAAAAGGAAATCTGGATTATGTTGTTAAGAATAAACTCGGGTTCTATATTAAAAACAGTAGTTTAGTTGCTGAAAATATTTCCAATCTGATTGCCGATGCCAAAATTACATTGGACTTAGAAAGTAACGTAATAAGTAAAGGTTTAAGAAACGGTTTAGAAGATGTTGCTGCATTTATTCATCAAACAAGTTTTTGTAGTTAGCAGAACTAATTTAACTGACTTAATATTTAATTAAATGGGTACCTTAAGAGAATGGAATTTGTATCTATGCACCAATCTTTCTAGAGTTACTGTTAGGTTAATTAATTCTTCAGCTGATTTAGCTATTTGGCCGATGCCTTTTGTGGATTCTTTTGCAACATTACTGATGCCCTCAATATTTTGGTTTATTAGTTTTGATTTATTGGATTGCTCTTCACTTGCTGCTGCTATATTTGTAACCATATTTACCAATTCTTCTGTTGCATGATTAATTTCGTTTAACGCATCTCCGGCGCTGCTTGCAGCAACTTTCCCTTTTTCGACTTCATAAGTACCTGTTTTCATAGAGTTGACGGCACTGCTTGTATCTTGTTGAATTTGTTTGATCATGGTTGTAATTTCTTTAGTAGCCTTAGTTGTCCGTTCGGATAATTTTCGTACTTCGTCAGCTACAACTGCAAAACCGAGACCGTGCTCACCAGCTCGAGCTGCTTCGATAGCCGCATTTAAAGCAAGCAAATTTGTTTGATCAGCTATTTCTTCAATAACTTGCACGATCATGCTAATATGTTCGCTATTTTTGCCTAATGTATAGACAAGCTCTGTAGAACTCTTAACTACATTAGCCACTTGGTTCATACCAAGAATAGTTTGATTAACAACTTCACCGCCTTCTCGGGCTAAAATACCGGCACTTTTTACAGCCTCTGCTGCCCTTGAAGCATTTTTAGAATTTTTCAAAATTGTATCTGTCATTTCTCCAATGGCGTAAACTATTTCATCTGTTTGAATGCTATGCTCAATAGCCCCCGCAGCCATTTCTTCACTGCTGCTAGAAATAAGTTTGCTTGCTATGGCTGTGGCTTGTACTGCATGTGCAACTTCTTCAATTGCTAGCTTAAACGAATCTGCTAGTTTGTTAATGTTGTTTTTTATCAACGCCAAATCACCATTGTAATCCCCATTCATTCTATTTGTTAAATCACCAGAAGCCAGCTGCTCAACTACCTTTGTGGTTTCATATATAGGTTCAACTATTGCATCAAGAGTTGAGTTGAATTCATTTATAATCAACTTATAACTCCCTTGATATGCTTCAGAGTTAGCTCTTACTGTTAAATTGCCATTTTTACTTTCTTTTGTTAGCTGCGAGAGATCATTCATAAGGTTATCTATAGTTGCAATTACCTTCACTAAACTCTTTGAAAGGGAATCATTCTCAGACTTGATCGTAACATCCACATTTAATTCACCTAAAGAAATCTGTTTTGCTACATATTCTTGATGTTTCATCGAATCTATCATCTCTCGAAATGAAGTTTGAAGAGCTCCAATTTCATCATTTGATTTAATATGAATTACAGTATCTGTATTTCCTTCAGAGATTTGATTCGCGGTTTCTGTAAGTTCTAGTATTGGGGTATAGATAATCCTCTTAATAACTATTATAAAGAGATATATACCTAATGAAATAACTAAGAGGCCGACTGCAACAAGAACAATTATACTTCCTTCCAAAGATCTGATAAATTGTTTTTTTGAAATTGCTACATCTATACTACCTACTTTTTCCTTTTCTAAAAAGATTGGTACAGAAGTAACAAGATTTTGGTCAAACTCAATAAACTCGGTTTCCTTGATTTGAATAGCAGATTTTATAAAATCATTTGCTTGGTCTTTCTTAAAAGTATTAAAGATTTTTCCTTGTGAGTTCTTTACTATAAAAAATGATATTTCATCAGTGTTAGGAATTTCACTTAGCCTCATAAATGAAGCTTTGATCGAGTTACTATCCTCAAAGGCTACATAGGTGCAAAAACTGTGAGCTAATATTGAACCTGTAATAACGGCTTGATTTTTAAGGTTCTTTTCCATTTCATCAGTAAGTAAAAATGGGAAAAAACCAAACGCAATTATTGCAATAATTAAAAAAAATGAACCTACTGTTAAAGCTAATTTCTTTCTTATTCCCATATTATTCAGCATCGCCATAGAATACTCCTGGATTATTTCTGTCATTTTAATATTCATTGTGTGGAAAAAGTAAAACAAGATTCTTTTACTTCATTATAATTGTCGTATTGTAGATAAATGAGTTTAGACTTGCCGTTAAATATTTTTATAAAATTTACCCTATTTTTATGAACACCGCTCGAACGACCACTTATATAACAAAATCTTAACAATTTATTGAAATCCGCTTAACACAACTTCTACTTTATTTCACGATAATAAGGATATAAAAATGGAACTATTTGTGAATATGGATGAAAGTATGGTAGACAATAATTCTATCGGGCTGGCTTCAACCGTAGAAGACTTAGAATTAACTTCTATAGCCATCGATTTTACAGATAACCTAATTGATGTTTATAGACTATTCGACAATAATTCATCTATTACTGGAATAATTGTTCTTAAGAACCAAAAGTATTTCAAACTACTTTCAAGAAATCGTTTCTTTAATTCAATGAGTAATCAATTTATGTATGATTTGTATCTCAAGAGGTCGGTAGGATTTTATGTATTGGACCAAGCAAAGGAAGAAGCATTAGAAATTCCTCGCTACACTACTGTTCTTGAAGCTGCAAATCTTGCTCTTAAACGTCCCAAAAGTCAACTGAAAGATCCTTTAGTTATTCTCTATGAAAATGGAGAAGTAAAATTGCTGGATATATATCATTTGCTGCTTGCTCAAATACATGTTCATACTTTGACTTTGGAATCTCTAAAAAAAGCAAACGAATTTAAAAGTGAAGTACTAGGAATGATAGCTCATGATTTACGAACTCCAATTGGAAGTATTATCGGTTTTTCTGAAGAATTGAAAGATATAAACAATGATGATCAATCTCTTGAATTTCTGAAATACATAAACACATCTGCAAAACAAATAAATGAGATGGTAAGCGAACTATTAAGCTCAGTAGTAAACGACTCAACTCAAATTGAGTTAAATGTAATTGCATTTAATCTGAACGAATTAATAGAAGCAGTGGTTTTTTCGTTAAACAGAAACATAATTGCAAAAGAACAGAAAATAGTAGTTAACGCTTTAAGTGAACCAATAGAAATTGAGGCGGATAAAATTAAGATAAAGGAAGTAATCGAAAATCTTCTTACAAATGCTGTTAAGTATTCAGGGTTTGGATGCACTACTGTTGTAGAAACTACTGAGAAAGATTCAAATGTATTTATTAAAGTAATTGATGAGGGACAAGGGCTTAGCGCGAACGATCTCAAAAAAATCTTTGGAAAGTTTCAGAGATTGAGCGCAAAACCTACAAATGGAGAATCATCTACTGGGCTTGGTTTATATTTAGCAAAACAAATAACTGAACGACACTTTGGAACGATCTCTGTTACAAGCAAAGTAGGTGTGGGAACAACATTTATTGTTTCGCTCCCAAAGTATTACAAACAATTATAATCTTAGGCAAATATGAATGAAAAAGATATAATACTTAAGCATCTCACTGAGATAATTTTTTTTGTTAAGCGAACAAAGGTGAAAGAATACATAATTTCTTTCACAAACGAATTGTTTGAAAAGATAATTTTATACCATCAGATATCAGAAAGCACAAATAATTTACGTGTACTGTTTGATGATAATACGTGTAGCACTCTAATCGAAGCAATAGACCATTCTCTCTTAAACCGCCATAAAGTGGTAGTAGAAATTACTATAGAAAGCAAAGGTGAGATTAACACTTATGAGACAAGTGTAATTCCTACTAGCAAAGATGAAGATATTGTATTCATATCTTGTCATGACATAACCAATCGAAAGAGACATGAAGAGAAGATAACACGTATTCAACTTGAAGCAAACGAATCTAGTAAGTTTAAAGATGCCTTATTATTAAATATAAATCATGAGTTCAGAACTCCGTTACATGGAATTTTAGGCATATCAGAAATGCTATGCGAAGAGATACAAGATGAAAACCAAAAGCATATGTTAAATATGATTACAAATTCAGGGAAGAGGCTTCTTAACACGCTTGTATCAATTATAGAACTTTCTAGGATAGAATCTCTCGAAAAAAAAATTTATTCTACTAAGGTTACACTTGCTGAAGTTATAATTAGCGTGTCTGAAAAGCACAAATTAGAGGCGGAACATAAAGGACTTGCCTTGGAGTGCGATATATTTGATAACACGTTAGAGGCACACGTTGATGAATCATTTTTGCGTTTGGCGATTACAAACCTAGTAGATAATGCCATTAAGTTTACCAAAAAAGGGAGCATAAAAATATCTTTATCGAAAGATACAAGTAGAAATGATATTGCTGTAATACAAGTTACTGATACGGGAATTGGAATTTCCAAAAATAATCTTGATAGAATATTCAATGCCTTTGTTCAAGAAAGTGAAGGAGTTGGACGATCTTATGAAGGAATTGGAGTTGGGTTTGTCAAAAACCATTTTATTCCCCAGTTCCAGGTTCACTTCATTCCTCACCTTAAATGTAAAGATACCGCTTTTATTTTTTCATATTAAATGCCTCCT
>WPAE01000422.1 GCA_009773205.1 Ignavibacteria bacterium | reverse complement strand
CAACACCACAATCATCTTTCGTTTGCTGCGCTGGTTGCATCCCGAGAAACTACAGAGCAGCGGTGTACGTATACAGTACAACCATTCTACTCGTTGATCTTAGAGTGCGACTGGAGTAGTACTATGAGGGCTACTTCTGCGCCAAAGTATAGGACCCCCCCCTCCGCGGCGCGATGTTCTTTACAGTTTGGCACATACTTTTTTTTGCGCGTACATAATTTTTACCTTAGAAATTTTTCATCCTTTCTTAGACTATCTTAGACTATCTTAGACTATCTTAGACTTTCTAACTTTTAACATGTAAAATTACGTGTAAAATTTTTCTTCGAATTCCGGGAATATTACACATTCTCGGCGAGCTCTATCGAAGTCCCAAAGGCACCAACACGTGAAAATGTAAGACAAAAAAGTTATAGGGGGTATAACGTGATTTTCCGAGGTCACGGAACACCATGTTTGGGTCCCTCTCCCATCGAAACAAAGACTTCAAAACCAGCTCTCTCGATGATTTCCCATAGAATCGGACCCGTAGAGTAAGAAAACACTAAAGATGCACCCTATCAACATTTCCATGAATTTTTAAAAATAGTTCAAAATTGATTTTTTCATCGGCGGGGGTCCCCCATACCCTAAAAAAATTTTTTCTTCCAAATCCGTGAAAATTATATATCAAAAGATTCGTCTCGACGAGCTGAGTAAAGGTCTCTACAGCACCGAAGCGTGAAAATCAAAGAATAAAAAGTTATTGGGTGTACAACGACCACACCCTATACATTTTCATGGTCGAAAAGTTACCTATGTCACTTTTTCTCGTCAACATAGGCATATAGTACCTCAAATGAAAGGCCTCTTCGGGCTGAGTATAATTCTCTACAGCAGCCAAGCGCGAAAATGCACCTGTGCGGAGTTATGACCCGATCAATGTACACACATACAGGCCAAAAGTACAAAATCACGAAACATCATCAAAGTATGGTCATGTATGGACTCAAATGAAAGGTCTTGACGAGCTGATCACGATTTACCACACGATAACCCACTGACATGCACCCTCACCGAGAGACATCCAATCCAATGATTTGTCATCGCGGAGTAATATTAGTGAAAACTATCTGATACTTATTGACTTCATTGGTCGCGTGCCATGTGATGACTCATCAGCCGCTTTACTTCATTGTTTTCTATGGCTCAACAGTGATCACGTGACATATTGGAATAG
>WPAE01000421.1 GCA_009773205.1 Ignavibacteria bacterium | reverse complement strand
ATCAAAGTTATAAATTTCTGCGCCCGGAGCATTGATAGGATAATTAAACATACAAAATAAATACATTATCCGATTTATAGTTTAATTGAGAAATGTGAAGTTACCAGGACAGGCAGGACAACGGGACAACTGGAATTTGCCTATTTAGCTTTGCAATTTCTGGGATATAATTTTGAAAATCATAATGGGTGCGGGAGGCGAAGGGCTGATCATAATTAGAAATGTCTTCTCCCTTTCTATGAATCTTCCTGTCCCGATAACTCTGCCGTTCTATTGTAAAAACAAGTAAGTCCATTCCCTGAGTTGGAGAGTGTGGAACACTCACCGCTCTCAGCAAAATGGACATACTCTCTTTATGAATAGAACGGCAGATGTGGCTATAGGTGAGAGGAGTGGCTATACGTGAGAGATCTGCCGTTCTATTGTAAAAGCAAGTAAGTCCATTCCCTGAGTTGTAGAGTGAAATACTCACCGCTCTCAGCAAAATGGACATTATCTCTTTATGAATAGAACGGCAGATGTGGCTATACGTGAGAGGTCTGCCGTTCTATTGTAAAAGCAAGTAAGTCCATTCCCTGAGTTGTAGAGTGGAACACTCACCGCTCTCAGCAAAATGGACATACTCTCTTTATGAATAGAACGGCAGATGTGGCTGGCTATAGGTGAGAGGTCTGCCGTTCTATTGAAAAAGCAAGTAAGTCCATTCGCTGAGTTGGACACTGAAAGAGTCCACCCTCCCAGCAAAATGGACATACTTTCTTTTTGAATAGAACGGCAGAATTATGTGAATAGGGTCAAAAGCATTCGAGAGTACATACGTCATTTAACTTGACGAAAAAAATAATAGGTTTTAGCCAAACTTAAATTAGAGCCAATGACCCATTTATAGAACGCTCACTTCTCGTAGTTTTGGTTTGCATCAATTTCAAAAAGTACATTGTTAAAATTGATAAAGTTAAGTTGTAAAAATTGTAAAAGGTTAAAATTGTAATGCAATTTTTTAAATTCGAAAATAATTTAAGTTGAATGAAATTTCTCTCGAATAAAAGACTGAAATAAAAAACAAGAATAATTTTCCGTTTATCGGGAAGGGGCACAAAATAATCAGTAATTTTGCATAACAAGAAAAAATTTAAAAATATAAGTGAGATTAAGATTTCACACTTACTTCGTGCATATG
>WPAE01000420.1 GCA_009773205.1 Ignavibacteria bacterium | reverse complement strand
CCTCCCCATGTCTGAACCTTCCGCCCCCGGGAAATCTGAAAAAGTGTTGTAGAAATGTGGTGTTATCTTCCAGCCATACCTTGACACGGGGGGACGGGGAGGGGAACCCTCCTCCCTCCCCCTGCCTGAATTCCACACCAGCAAGGTAATCCCCCCAAACCGCAAAGGGGAAAAAGCAAAAGGCGAAAAATTCGCCAACAGCCTCCGAAACCCTAGAAAATAGGAGAAAAATGGTCAAAAAATCAATTTTCCATGGAGATTTTCTAATGTAAACCTGAAAATTTTTTCTCGAAAATTTCATATCCTAATGGTTTTTAGCCCAAACGCGCGAAATTTTGCAACTAGGTTTCTTAATAGGCCATCAAAATTACTTTAATTTCTATTTAAATTAGCTTCGGAAACTCAAATTTTCTTTGATAATTTATGAAAATTTTCAAAAAACACGAGGTTTCCGTTGCTTTTTGGACTTATTTAAATAAAATCGCGAGCTTGGGGGGGGCTCCGCCCCCGAACCCCCTATAAATGCATACTTCTAAATTTTCCCTAAATTTTCGCCAAAAATTCAAGGCATTTTTTCAAAATGTTCATTAAAATTTGGAAAAATTGGCCTAAA
Organism: Ignavibacteria bacterium; assembly: GCA_009773205.1. Lineage (GTDB taxonomy): Bacteria > Bacteroidota > Ignavibacteria > Ignavibacteriales > Melioribacteraceae > Stygiobacter. The sequence continues at coordinate 612 of WPAE01000420.1, read as the reverse complement.
ATTGTAATTTTTCATTCATTTTTAATAAGATTTTTTGAAATTTTCTCTGGCGTTCGGGGGGCTCAGCCCCCCGGAACCCCCTTACAACTGCATAATTCTAGTTTCCCCAAATTTTAGGCAAAAAATTCGAGAAATTTTTTAAAAAATTTGTAAAAATCGCAAGATTTTCATTGAAATTTTGAAAAATTGCGCTAAAATTGTAATTTTTCATTGGGTTTTTATAAAAAATTTTGAAAATTTTTCCGCCCCCCCCCGGAACCCCCCACGCGGCGATTATTACTTGCTGTGCTTCGGTTGTTTCTTATCCAAATAGTTTCTATACATATGTATGTAGAGTAGTATTTCTACACACTCAACGTTGTTTTGTGTAGAAAAATAGAAACCGTTTCTAAATTTTAAAATGTATAGGAATTTTACTAGTTGCGGATGCGGATGCGGATGCGGATGCGGATGCGGATGCGGACGCGGATGCGGATGCGGATGCGGATGCGGACTGCGGATGCGGACTGCGGATGCGGATGCGGATGCGGATCGTCATCCGCATTGCGGATGCGGATGCGGATGCGGATTGCGGATGCGGATGCGGATGCGGACTGCGGATGCGGATGCGGA
>WPAE01000419.1:550-1422 GCA_009773205.1 Ignavibacteria bacterium | reverse complement strand
ATTTTGATGGAGTACGTTAAAATCTTAGTTATATTTGTAAGAATTTTATAAAGTTTTTGGTTAAATATGTCAATTCCTATTCAAATAAATCAAAATCCTAGTTTTCCACTTAGATACATCAAATGTTTTTTTTAATAATCTCTGGTAAAATTTCAGGTAAGTTTTCTGGTAAGCTTCCTATAGGAATATTCAATCAATTTATCTGATGCAATTTTGGATAAAGCAAATTATTTTTCTGGCAAATGTGAATAGATTTAGTATGGTTAATTTGTAAAAGAAATTAAAACCTTTAAAAATATTCAAATGGATATACTAAAGGTTTACCAGAAAATTTACCAGTTACCAGAGTTTACCAGAAACTTTATTGACCTGGCGGACCCTCCTCAACCGAAAAATACTGTATCCATTACTGGGACGAGGAATCTCGGTGTAGATAAAATTTAAACAAGTTTTGCACAAAATTTAATGGAATCTTTTAAATCTTTAAGAAAAGTTTGAAAAGATTTGATCACGTTTGGAATTTTTCAATTTTTCAACGGACATTTATAACTCTATTTCATGGACTATAAATCATAACACTATCAAAATTTACAAAACATTAAAATAAGAGGAGGCTATCAAATTTAATATAAAGATGTAGCGTACTATTTCAAAACCTAGTATGTCACTTTTCACAGACTGACGCTGTCTCACAAGCCATGATGCAAAGAAGTGACATACTAGGTTTTGATTTTGTACGATAGATTACTCTAGGTGTCAGAGCACTAGCGTACTATTTCAAAACCTAGTATGTCACTTTTCACAGACTGGCGCTGTCTCACAAGCCAGGATGCAAAGAAGTGACATACTAGGTTTTGATTTTGTACGATAGA
>WPAE01000419.1:0-513 GCA_009773205.1 Ignavibacteria bacterium | reverse complement strand
CACTTTTCACAGACTGGCGCTGTCTCACAAGCCAGGATGCAAAGAAGTGACATACTAGGTTTTGATTTTGTACGATAGATTACTCTAGGTGTCAGAGCTTTACTCTAGGTGTCAGAGCACTAGCGTACTATTTCAAAACCTAGTATGTCACTTTTCACAGACTGGCGCTGTCTCCCAAGCCAGGATGCAAAGAAGTGACATACTAGGTTTTGATTTTGTACGATAGAGCTGTTAAGGCCCCATGAGTGCACAATCAGCTACGCAAGCACGGGACGGGATATCTTTCATTTGGGCAAAGCTACTTGTGAACGGTGCGACGCCAATCGAGAGCAGCTGAGAAGTGCAGAGGACCCGCAACTGCAATTCAATGCCACCCTAGCTCCCGCGGCAAGGCAACGCCTAGACTATTCGATGGTGCTATCTGCACAACTTTCCCCTGAGCAAACTGCACGACGCGAACGATTGCAACGGCTCCTACAGGAACTCAGTATTGATAGCGTCGTTGCCCCTGAT
>WPAE01000034.1:61931-62384 GCA_009773205.1 Ignavibacteria bacterium | reverse complement strand
CAGCATCAACGCCAAGCTCATCTTTCAATTGTTTGGCAACATTTTCTTTTTCACCGCAGATAACAACAAAAGATTCTTCCGGGAAAATATTATTAACCGAGGCATTATTTATTTCTTCGTTAGTAACAGAAAAAAGTTTGTCTTCGTAAACTTTAAGTTCATCAAGTGGAATGGAATGAACTACGAGCGATTCAATGTTCTTTGCAATTTGCGAAAATGTTTCGAAGCGGGAAGGATATTGCTTTATCAAATATGATTTGGCAAACTCAATTTCGTATTCGGTAATTCCGTTTCTAATTCCGTTTAGTTCGGTAAAAATTTCTTTAACAGCCGCGCCGGTATTTTGAATGTTAACCGCTGTGTGTACTTCAAACAGACCGGAATTTTGATAATAGCCGAAATTAGAGCTTGCGCCGTAAGTAAAACCTTTATTTTCACGCAAGTTCAAATTAA
>WPAE01000034.1:0-61915 GCA_009773205.1 Ignavibacteria bacterium | reverse complement strand
CCAACAATAAAAAACTTAACATCGTTTGTGCCAAACCGGTTTTGGTAAAAGTATTTTATGTCATCGTTTGTAATGTTTTTAACGGTTTCGTTGTAACCAATTTCCGGAAATTCATAAAAACTGTTTTTGAACAGCAGTTTTTCAAATACCGAAGAAGCAATGTAACCGGCTTCATCTTTTAACTGAAGAATTCTATCTAAAACTTTTTTCTTCTCTCTTTCAAAATCGGGCTGCTCGAAGCGTGGACTTGTAAGTACTTTACAAAAAAGGCTAAGAGAATTAGAAAAGTTTTCCGAAATGGAGAGCATTGAAAAACCGATGGTATCCGGATTAACAGAAACGCTAAAGTTTGTGCCAAGCTTTTCAAATTCATCATTTAATTGAAGTGCGTTAAACTCTCCGGCTCCTTCATCAATTAAAAGAGAAGTTAAATAAGCTGTGCCAAGTTTATCGGTCTTATCAAATCTGCTTCCGGCAGAACCGAAAGAAGTTAAATACACAATCGGCAAGTTTTTCTTTTGCACGAAATAAACTTCAATTCCATTAGCAAGAGTAAAGTTTTCAATTTGTGGAAGTTGAAACTGAATTTTCGCTGCCTCTATCGGCGCTTGAGATCTATCAAACATATTTATCTTCGTTTGGGATTATGTGTAATTCTACAAATGGATTAAGTAAATATTTTTTTGCCGATGCAACAACTGCTTCGGCAGATACATTTTCGTACCTTACTAAATCTTCGGTAAAAGAATTTGGCTCTCCGAGATAAAAATTATAATGATTCATATGGTCAACAATAGTATTAAGTTTTTGGAGCGAAAAAACGAAAGAAGATATTATACCATTCTTAGCTCTCAGAAGTTCATCTTCACTTACGCCATTATCAATCAACTCATTAATTCGTTCAAAAATTTCTTTTTTGATTTCGTCTAATTCAATTCCCGGTTTTACAGTTGAAGCAACTATAAATGAACCAGCATATTTAGCCGAGTATTGAAACGAAGAAACATCTTGAGCAATTTGTTTATCAAAGACAAGCGATTTGAATAATCGGGAACTTTTACCGGAAGATAAAATCTCTGAAAGAACATCCAGCGCTGCATCATCAGCTCCAAATGCTTTATCAGTATGCCAAGCCAAATAAATTCTCGGAAGCTGAATGTTATCCTTATGAATAATTTTCTTTGTTTCTTTTAGCTCTTGTTTCTCTGCAGCTATATCGGCTATCGAACTACCTGAAGAAATTGCTCCAAAATATTTTTCTACAAGTTCTTTTGCTGTTGGAATATCGAAGTTGCCGCCAATGATAAGCGCTGCATTGTTAGGCGCGTAATAAGTTTTGAAGAAACCGCGAACATCTTCAAGCTCAAACTTTTCTATGTCTTTCATCCAGCCTATTGTTGGCCAAGAATATGGATGTCCCTCAGAAAAAAGATTTGAAAAAAGAATTTCCCACGAAAGTCCGTAAGGCTGATTTTCGTACCGCTGCCGGCGTTCATTCATAACAACATCTTTTTGATTATCAAGTTTTTCTTGTGTTAAACCTGGAAGCATAAATCCCATTCGGTCAGATTCTAACCAAAGCGCTAACTCCAAATAATTTGATGGAAGCGTTTCGTAATAATTTGTTCTATCAACGCTGGTAGAGCCGTTCAAAGTTCCGCCGGCTTCTTGAATGTAACGGAAATGTCCCTCTTTAGGTATATTCTCCGAGCCTTGAAACATCATGTGCTCAAAGAGATGAGCAAAACCGGTTTTGCCGGTAACTTCGTTTGCCGAGCCAACACGGTACCAAATATTTACCGCAACCGATGGAAGAGAATTATCCTGGTATAGAATTACTTCTAATCCATTACCAAGTTTGTACTTTTCATATTTTAGGTCAAGAACAGATTTTTTTGTCATGTGCTCACTTTTATATTCACTTTTGCTATTACAAACTTTTGAAATATGGACACCTAAAAATTAGTATTTCAAAAATTTTAATCCCGCAAAGCGGGACAAAGGATATTGATATTTTTAGAGGTGCCTATATTATTTTTGTCATTCTGAATCAGTTAATGAAGATGAAGAATGTAATTTTTGATAAAACAACTCACCTTATGCAAGAAAAATTTAACGTCTTAAACACATTTCTGAGGCTTTGCGTCTTAGCGAGAAACCTCTTTTTTCTCTCGCAGAGACGCTAAGTTAAAATTGTTAACAACTTTACTTTAAGATAAATTCAATGCGCTCAAGTTTGCCGTCAATGTTTGCACGCGGCATAACTCCAAAAATTTTACAGAGCAATGGATAAATATCAACATTCCACAAAGTGCCGGTTTTGTAACTTTTCTTAAAACTTGGTCCTGCTGCCAAAAAAATTCCGTGCATATCAAGATGATGATTATCAAATCCATGATTGCCAACAGAATGATCGCCGCTAAATCTTTTCATCCCTTTGTTGGTAAGTACATTCCAGCCAATTTCTGGGATAACAACAATTGTTGGAATCAACGGATTATTTTGAAAATGAAAATGCTCTGGCACTTGGTGGCGGAAATAAACTTTGTAATGGTTCTCATTTTTCTTCAAGATATCATAAACTTCTTTGAGTTTATCTTTTGGCGGCTCAATAGTCATCAAAGAGCTTTCATCTAAAAATTCGCAATTATAACCTTCCAGAATTTTTTCAACATTAATTACACGTTCGGGAGATACTTCTGTCATTCCATGATCTGATAAGAAAATAACATTAACGCTGTCTTTCATTTTAATTTCATCTAGCTTGTGCATCAGCATACCGGCAAGTTCATCAAGAAGTTTTATTGCTTCGTTGCATTCTTTAGAGTTTGGACCAAACTTATGCCCTTTGTCATCTGTTTCGTGAAAATAAAGAGTAATAAACCGTGGTCTCTTTTCCTGAGGAAGTTTTAGCCAATTAATTACACCTTCAACTCTCTCTATATATGGTCTTTGATGAGTATAAGTTTCGAAATATGTGGGTCTTCTGTAATTTAGCTTAAGTTCGCTGCCGGGCCAAAAATAGCTGGCGGTTGTAATTCCTTGTCTTTCGGCAGTTTCCCAAAAGGCTTCGCCCAAGTACCATCTTGGGTTTGTAACTGCTGCTGTATCTCCAAGCCGGTAAATTTCATTAGAAAATGGATCGAAAAAATAGTTGGCGAAAATTCCATGATGAGCCGGGTACATACCGGTAATTATTGATTGATGATTTGGAAAAGTCTTAGATGGAAATGAAGGTCTAAAAGACAAAGCTGAAACGCCTTCGGTTTTAATTTTTTCTAAATTTGGAGTAATTCCACGGTTTAAGTAATCCCAGCGGAAGCCATCAAAAGAAACAAGTAAAACATAAGGTTTAGACTGCGCCGTAAGAGAAACATAAACCAAAATAAATAGAATTGTTAAAAGTAGTTTTTTCATTAAGATACACTTTTCTTATTCTAAAATGGTGCTGAAGATATACCATAAAGAGGGAATTGACAACAAAATTTTAAAAGTTTTTTTACATTAAATAATCGTTAATTGCTTTTGAGATAATTCTCATTTTCATATCTTCCAAGTGCAAAAAATAATCTCCTTTCAAAAACAAAAAGGCATCGTGAGTTTATTTAGCAGTAACACATTTCGGAAAAAGTATGCAGCTTGTTTCATCGAGATGCAGCAAACTACCTATAAAATCCAAAAATTTTCACTAATCAATTATACTATAACCCATTATTAGGAGTAATGTATGAGTAAAGTTAAACTTGTTTTCTCTCTGTTCATGCTAATGTTGTTATTTAGCTTCCAGGGCGTTTACTCTCAGGTTACAACTGCCTCAATTAACGGTACAGTTGCAGACCAAAACGGAGAAGTGCTTCCAGGAGCTACTGTAATAGCAGTGCATGTTCCTTCCGGAACAAAATATGGTGGAATCACCAGAAACGATGGAAGATTCTACATTCCGGCTATGAGAATTGGCGGTCCATACAAAGTAACCGCTACTTATGTTGGATACGACGCGCAAGTATTAGATAATATTTACTTAACACTTGGCGTTACAACAGACTTAAAATTTGAAATGCATGAAGGCAAAATTGAAGTTGGTGAAGTTACTGTAAGAGCACAGCGCGATGCTGTTTTTAGTTCTGATAGAACTGGCGCTTCTACTTCTATTAATGTTGAAGCATTGCAAGCATTGCCTACCATAACAAGAAGATTGGAAGATTTCTACCGTTTAACTCCTCAAGCAAAGGGTAATTCTTTTGCCGGAGTAGATTCACGAATGAACAACATTATGGTTGACGGCTCTTATTTCAACAACTCTTTCGGCTTAGGAAGCAGCCCTGGCGAAAGAACCGGTGTTTCTCCTATTTCTGTAGATGCTGTTGAACAAATTCAAGTTAACATAGCGCCTTACGATGTGCGTCAAGGAAGCTTTGTTGGCGCGGCTGTTAATACTGTTACAAAAAGCGGTACAAACGAGTTTTCCGGATCTGCTTACTACAACTTTAGACAGAAAAGCATGGTTGGCGATCAAGCTAAAGAAAGAACTTTTGACCCAGGCAATTTCAAGTTCCGTAATATGGGTTTCCAATTAGGCGGACCAATCATTCAAGATAAATTATTCTTCTTCTTCAATTACGAAGATGATAATTTAACTCAGCCAGGTACTACATTCTTAGCTAATCCAGGCGGAGTACCAGCTACTGGAAATATGACCAGAGTTTTAGCCAGCGATCTTAATACTTTGAGTACATATTTGAAGAACAAATTCAATTACGAAACCGGACCATACTCTGGATATGATAACGAAACACCTTCTACAAGATTTTTAGCTAAGTTAGATTTCAACTTAGATGATAACAATAAAATTAGCATTCGTTATACTCACTTAGATTCTTTTGCCGATATATTATTATCTAATTCATCATCTTTAGGTAATGGAAACAGAAGAACAAATAACAACGCTCTAAACTTCCAAAACTCAAACTATCAAATTATGGAGAACATACGTTCTACAGTAATAGAATGGAACTCTAACATCGGAACAAATATGTCTAATAACCTTATCCTTGGTTATACATATAACGATGAAAGCCGTGCTTCAAGAGGCACAATGTTTCCTCTAGTTGATATTTTGAATGGTGGAACAACTTATACTTCTTTTGGTTTTGAACCATTTACTCCAAATAACGAATTACGTTACAGCAGTTACCAATTGCAAAACAACTTCACAATTTTTGGCGAAGACCATACTTTAACTTTTGGTTTTAGTGCAGAAAAGTATAGATCAGAAAACGTATTCTATCAAGGCGCGCAGGGCGTTTATGTTTATAACTCTTTAGCAGATTTCTATAGAGATGCCGATGATTATTTAGCTAATCCAGGAAGAACAACATCTCCTGTAAGACTAAACAGATATCAATTAGGTTTTATGAACATACCCGGAATGGAAAAACCTGTTCAGCCGCTTGATGTTTATTTTTATGGTGTTTATGGGCAGGATGAATGGCGCGTTACGGATGACATTAAGCTAACACTTGGCTTACGTTTGGACCTGCCAGTATTTAATGATGAAAATGCTTATACAAATACAGAAGCAAATGCTATGACTTTCTTAGACAGAGACGGCAATCCTGTTAAATACACTACTCAAAAATTACCTGATTCTAAAATTCTTTGGTCACCTCGTTTTGGTTTTAACTGGGATGTATTTGGAGATAAAACCACTCAATTACGTGGTGGTACAGGTATCTTTACAGGCAAACCGGCTTATGTTTGGATTTCTAACCAGATTGGCAACAATGGTATTTTGTTAGGCGCAATTTCTGAAACAAATACTTTTGCCCGCCCATTCCACCCAGATATAAACCGTTATAAACCAGCAACTGTTACAGGCGCCCCTGCTGCAAGTTACGTACTTAACTTTACAGAGCAAGATTTCAAGTTTCCACAGCTTTGGAGAAACAACATAGCAATAGACCAAAGACTGCCATTTGATTTAGTAGCAACTGCTGAATTTCTTTACAGCCGCGATGTAAACGGTATGTACTATACAAACGCTAACTTAGCAAAATCAACTGGTAACTTTGCCGGTGTTGATAAACGCCCTTTCTGGACATCAACAGCCAATGCAAATAGAGTTAACTCTAAAGTTACAGGTGCTTTTGTTTTAGGAAACCAGGATGAAGGTTACTCTTATAACATAACCGCAGCATTAGAAAAACCATACAGCGATAGCTGGTGGGCTAAAGTTGCATACAACTATGGCGTTTCTAAGAATATGTTCGATCCAGGCTCTATTGCACAAGGTTCTTGGACTGGAAACTTTATGTCTGGAAATCCAAATAGCCCAGGTCTAAGCTATTCTTCTGCATTCCCTGGAAACAGAGTAATTGCTGCTGCATCTTACAGCTTAGAGTATTTTGATTTTGGAAAAACTACAATTTCATTTTTCTTAGAAGGTTTTAATACAGGTACAGTTAGCTTTACATTCAGCGGCGATCTTAACGGTGACGGAGCCAATAACGACTTGATTTACATTCCTAAAGACAAAGCTGAAATGAACTTTGAACAATATACTTCTGGAACAAATGTATTTACGGTTGCTCAACAACAGGATGCTTTCGAAGCGTTCATTAACAGCAATGATTACCTCAAAAACAATAGAGGCAAATATGCTGAACGTAATGGTTTCTTGTTACCGATGGTTTGGAGATTAGATCTTGGTTTCGCTCAAGATATTTTCACAAATCTATTTGAGAAACGTAATACATTACAATTTAGACTTGATATTGTAAACTTTACAAACTTGTTGAATAAGGATTGGGGTGTTGCTCAAACTATTACAACATTTAATCCGCTTATTTCTCGTCCTAGAGGCGCTGATAATAAAGTGTTGTACCGCATGAATAATTCCGGTGGTGTGTTATTTAACAATTCGACACAACAAACAGTATCTTTAGCAGACGTTTATAAGATTCAATTGTCTTTCAGATACATCTTCAATTAATATAAGTCTGCAAACAAAAAGTCCCGCAAAAGCGGGACTTTTTTGTTTTAAACCCAAAAAATTCATTAGAAACTGAATTTTTTGCCGAAGGCCGTTGAAAATTGAGAGTTTCGACATAACCTATTTACCCTAAAGGACTTAATGCTTGTCGGCCCAAAGGGCAAATTTTCCTAACGGAAAATTTGGGTTAAACATAAGTCTGGTTCGACAAACCCTGTCATGAGCTTGCCGAATGATCACCAAGACTTAGAAGAATTAGTGTCACACCTGCTTGCAGCAGGCAATCAGTGCTTGTCGCCCGCTCATCAAGACTTAGAAGAATTAGTGTCACACTGAGCTTGTCGAAGTGTGACCTTTACAAGTAATAATTAGCAAAACCCTGTTAAATCTTATAGAATGATTCCCATAAGAAAAGCATTGGTTATTTCAAATTTGTAAACTGAGTAGGAAAATCAATATCCGCTTCTCTTACCAATTTCATTATTGCTTGCAAGTCATCAATTTTTGGTCCTGTAACTCTAACCTGCTCATCTTGTATTTGCGCATTTACTTTTAGTTTACTGTCTTTAATCATTTTTGTAACAAGTTTGGCATTCTCTTTAGAGATGCCGCTTTGTAACTCAATAATTTGTTTTAGTCTTCCAGAAGCTGCAGGTTCCGGCTCTTTGTATTTAAGCGCTTTTATAGAAATGCCGCGTTTAATAAATTTTGTCTGTAATATGTCAATAGATTGCTTGCGCGAATAATCGTCTTTTGTGTTGATAGAAATTTGCTTATCCTTTTTGTTAAGCTGCAATTCCGTGTTAGAATCTTTAAGATCATACCGCTGATGAATTTCTTTAATCGCTTGGTTCATTGCATTATCAACTTCTTGAAAATCAATCTCGGAAACAATATCAAATGAATGGTTTGTAGCCATAAGACTCCTCTCTATTTTATTTTTCTTAAAACTAGTGTTGTGCCAGCCTGAATTGCTGCACATTCCTTAGACCCCAAGCGTTGTATTTATTCTATCAAGTAAACTGGCGTTAATCCTCTTGGCGTTGTCCGAAACATACGTTCTGTATAACAGTTCTCTATTGCTTTTTTACTCTTACAGTTGCTGCATCTTAAATTCTTTTCTTTAGTCCGTATATTTACACTTATGCTCCCATACTGTAAACTTACTAAAAAGTAAGCATTTTTATGATGAACGAAAAAAGAATTTATTGAATAGATTTATGTGTTTGTTCAACGGAAAACGGTTTGCTAATTGATGCTTTGCCCTCCGAATGAATGGTAAAATTATACTTTAAGAAGATTGTTAGGAATATTTTTCATAATATAAAAGTTGATAACCCGAACAGGTTTTCTTTTTGGTGTGAAAGAGATTGAATTGTTAGCGTAAAGATTAACTGAAGTATTATAATTGCTGGTATGAGTTTTGGTGGAGTAAATGCAGCTATAGGTTTGTGGAGTTTGCGGGTGAAAAATGAGAAGTGAAATGTAAAACGTAAGACGCAAAACGTAAGGCGTAAATTTGTTTGCAAGTATTAAGAGAGGAAGAAATGAAAAAAGTATTATTAATTATTTTATTCGGGTTGGTATTAAAAGTTTTCTGCCAAACAAGAGAAATGAAATATCAGCCACTTGAAAAAAATAATTATACTCTTAGCGCAGAAGAAAAATCTTTTTTAGATACACTTCAATACCGAACTTTTAAGTATTTCTTAGAAGAAATTAATCCGGCGAATGGTTTGGTGAAAGACCGTTCAACAGATACCTCTCCGGCAACTATTGCTGCGGTTGGTTTTGCTGTTCCTGTTTGGGCAATCGGCTCAGAAAAAGGATGGATTACAAGAGAACACGCCGCTAATCTTACTCTTAACATGTTAAACTTTTTTTGGAACAGCGAACAAAGTGATGCAAAATTAGCTGCCGGCTACAAAGGATTTTATTATCACTTTCTTCATATGAAAACCGGACAGCGTTTCTGGAATTGCGAGTTGTCTTCAATTGACACAGGGTTACTTTTTAGCGGAATGATTTTTGCGCGAAATTATTTTGATGAAAATAATGAAGCAGAAAAACAGATTAGAGACTTATCGAGCAAACTGCTTGCTCGCGCCGATTGGGGTTTTTGGGTTCGTACTGCAGATCAAACAATGCCTCATCAAATTAATATGGGCTGGGTAGAAGATGGGTTTCAACCGCTCGGCTGGTTCGGTTATACAGAGGCTTTGTTCCTTTACGTAATTGCTGCCGGAATGAATTTACCAAATCCAGAAACTGCTTTTGCTTCTTTCCAAAGTACTTATCGGTGGCGAGAACCTTACGCTAAAGATTTTGGTCATATAGTTTTTCCGGCACTGTTTGCCCATCAATATTCTTTTTTGTGGTTAGAACCAAACGGGCTTGTAGATTCTTACATGAAGAAAAAGGGAATTGATTACGCGGAAAATTCGCGCCGTGCTACTTATGTGAACAGAGAATATGCAATTGTAAATCCAAAGAAGTGGGCTGGTTACGATTCCCTTACTTGGGGATTTACGGCTTGCGATGGACCGGGCTCTAAATACAATCACGATGGAAAAGTTTTTTATGATTATGCACCGCGCGGTTCTTCGGGCTTAGATTCAACTGAGTTTGATGACGGCACCATTGCTCCAACTGCTGCAGGCGGTTCAATACCATTTGCGCCAGAAATTTGCATTCCTACTTTAATGAATATGAAAGATAAATATGGCACCGCAGGTCTTTGGGGTAAGTATGGTTTTGTAGATGCTTTTAATCCAACCATAAACTGGTTTGATAAAGAGTATCTTGGACTTGACCAAGGACCAATAATTTTAATGATAGAAAACTATTACAACGGTTTTGTTTGGAAATATTTTATGAAAGATGAAATCGTTAAAAAAGGTTTAAGGATTTTAGGATTTGAGTACACAAAAAAATAATTCTCATAGTTCTCTGAAAAATTTGAACGGTAAAAAAGGACATAAGAAGGATACAGCAAACGGAGATGAAATAAAAAGCTATTTGAACAACGCGATAACTATAAAATCTTTTACTGCAGAAACTAAAGTTGATTATTAATTCTAAGGTACTATATGAAAAAAATTCTATACGCTTTGTTCTTTATGAGTGCTGCAATTCTTTCGCAGGATATAACACCGCCCGCAACTCCATCCGGTGTAAAAGCTATTGGTTATGAATTACACTCCGATGTAATTTGGCAATATAATTTAGAACCTGATTTAGCAGGTTACAAAGTTTATAAATTCAACGGCTCTTCATTTGTACTTTCAAAAACAGTGAAAAAGAATAGATCCTTTAGTTGGGAGTGGATAGGCGCTCCAGGCACAACAGTCCGCTACAAAGTTTCTGCTTATGATAACACTGGCAACGAATCTCCTTTGAGCGAGGAAGTTACAGCTGCAACACATATAATGAACGATGAAGAATTTTTAGATATGACACAACTTGCAGCTTTCAGATACTTTTGGGATTGGGGCGATCCAACAAGCGGATTAGCACGCGAGCGTTGGCATCCTAACGAGGGTGATGTTACAAATACAATTGGTGGAAGCGGCTTTGGTATTATGGCTATCATTGCCGGCGTTCACCGTCAATTTATTTCAAGAGAACAAGGTGCGCAGCGATTGTTGAAGATTACAACTTTTCTTGCAACTAAGGCAGACCGCTTTCATGGCGCTTTTTCGCACTGGCTAAATGGAACTACAGGAAAAGTTGTAAACTTTGGCCAGCAAAACGGCGGCGATATAGTTGAAACAGCTTTCTTAATTCAAGGCTTACTTGCAGCGCGGCAGTATTTTGATAACAATACTTTGGAAGAAGTTCAATCGCGCAATTATATAAATCAAATTTGGCATGAAGTTGATTGGAATTTTTATAGAAACGGTACCTCTGGATTGTATTGGAATTGGTCTCCAACTATGGGTTTCAATTTTAATGATACTTTTGTTTTTCATGGCTGGAACGAAACTCAAATTGCATATTTACTTGCTGTTGCCTCGCCAACAAAAGCGCCTAACATCAACATGCAAAATTTTTACAGAAGCGGCTGGGGGAACAACTCAAAAATTACAAACTATAGAGTTAGATACGACATACCATTGTATGTAGGTTCAAGTTATGGCGGACCTTTGTTCTTTACTCACTATTCTTATTTAGGTTTCGATCCGCGTAACAAGAGAGATTTATACACAAACTATTTTGTGCATAACAAAAATCAATCTCTTGTTAATAGAGCTTATTGCATAGATAATCCTAAAAAGTTTGCAGGATATGGAGAAGATTGTTGGGGATTGACGGCAAGCTATTCGATACCAGGTGTTGGATATTCTGCACACGCTCCAGAAAATGATAATGGAACAATTGCACCAACTGCAGCGCTTTCTTCTATGCCATACACACCTAAAGAATCTTTAGCAGCATTGAAACACTTCTATAGAACTTACGGCGTTAATCTTTGGGGCGATTTCGGTTTTAAAGATGCTTTTAATGTTACACGAAATTGGTACAGTGATGGTTATTTAGCAATTGATCAAGGACCGATTGTAGGTATGATCGAAAACTACCGATCCGAAATTCTGTGGAAATCTTTTATGAGCGCACCCGAAATTGCTCCACTTTTAGATTTTTCGAGCGGTAAAGGTTTGTTTTTTCCGGATACAAAAGTTGAAGAAGAAGAAACAATTCCAAATGAATTTAAGTTAGAACAAAATTATCCTAATCCGTTTAATTCGGAAACGACGATTAAATATACAATTCCGTCAAACCTGTCTGCCGACAAGGCAGGCGTGAAAGGTGAAACGGCAAAGGTAACATTAAAAGTTTATGATGTACTTGGAAGGGATGTTGCAACATTAGTTGATGAATACAAACTGGCCGGGACGTATAAAGCAACATTTGATACACGCCATGCTGAGCTGAGCCGAAGCATACCAAGCGGGATTTATTTTTACAGAATTAGTGCTGGTGATTATACTGCTGTGCGTAAAATGATTTTGCTAAAATAAGGACATTTGTCCTCCCACTTTTGCACAAAGCAAGTGCAAAATTTTGCAAGTTGAGTTCGTACTACTTTTCTTTTAATGAATGAAAAGATAGCTGTCAGTTTGAAAATTTATGGCAGTAAGTTTTTACCCTTTACGAAAAAGAAAAATAAACATTGTCTTTTTTGCAGCACGGTCACGGCAGCGAAGCAGGGAAGAATAGAAAAAAGTGAAGCGCACCAGACATCATTACTATAGAATAAAAATTGTAAAAACTTGAAGAGGCAAGTTTCAGAATAAACCCCAGCTTTTTATTAGATAGAAAAATCTTCTATCTTTCGTTTAATTCTATTGACATACAAATTGAGGAGCTAAAATGAAACTTGCTATAGCCGGCTTTGTATTGTGTTTATTTTTTTCAACGGTTTTCTCACAAACTACTATTGTTAACCGCGATCCAAAAATCTCTTCGATGATCGAAAATATTTCTGCAGCCAATATTGAAAGCACTGTTAGAAAATTAGTGAGTTTTGGAACACGACATTCATTTAGCTCTCGCAGCTCAAAGGAACAGGGCATTGGCGCTGCATACGAGTGGTTGAAAAATCAATTTGAAACAATTGCAAAAGATTCTGAAGGGAGAATGATTGTTAAACTCGATTCTTTTTATGTTGAGCCGGACGGAAAAAGGATACCAAGAAGAATTCTTATGACTAATCCTACAGCAATTCTTAAAGGAACTGATAAAGATGATAACCGCGTATTTATTGTTGCCGGGCATATAGATTCACGCAATGGAAACCCAAATGATTCTACTTCGTTATCGCCTGGCGCAAATGATGATGCTTCCGGCGTAGCAGCAGTTTTGGAGATTGCTAGAATTATGTCTAAGCAAAAATTGCCAGCAACAATTGTTTTTGCTGCTTTTTCTGGTGAAGAACAAGGTTTGCACGGCGCATCTTTCTTAGCTAAGAAAGCTAAGGATGAAAAGTGGAATTTAGTTGCAATGTTGAACAACGACATGATCGGCAATAGTTTTTCAAACCAGACTTTGCTAAAAGACAATATGCAAGTAAGAGTTTTTAGCGAAGGAGTTCCTTTGTTTGAAACAGATGAGATGAAGAGTTTACGCCAATCAACTAATGCTGAGAATGATTCAAAATCACGTCAATTGGCAAGATACATTAAGGAAGTTGGCGAGCGTTATGTAGATCAAATTGAAGTTAAACTTATTTACCGCAGCGACCGGTTTTTACGCGGAGGCGATCACACACCGTTTAACAGACTTGGTTTTACCGCCGTTCGTTTTTGCGAAATGAATGAAAACTATGATTATCAGCATCAAGACGTTAAAGAAGTAAATGGTGTTCAATATGGCGATCTGCCTGAATATGTTGATTACGAATATGCCCGCAAAATAACATGTGTAAACCTTGCCGTTCTTGCAAATCTTGCTTTAGCGCCTGCGCAACCTCGGAACGTAGGCATTATTACAAAAGAAGTTACAAACAACACAACGCTGCAATGGGAAGCGCAAAAAAATAGTACTGCAAAAGGATATTATGTTTTGTTGCGCGAAACTTATATGCCTTTCTGGGAAAAGAAAATTTTTACAACAAAAACAGAAATTACTTTGCCATATTCAAAAGACAATTACTTTTTTGCCGTGCAGTCTGTAAGTGAACAAGGACATGAAAGCCTTCCAGTCTTTCCATTTCCGCTTCGTTAGGCGCTGCATAATTATGCGTTATTATGAATATATTTGCAAAAAAACTTGCATCAGTCATAATCATTTTTATATTTCGGGTCAGATTTATGGCGTTGGCAAATGATTATCAACAAGTGCTTAAATATCGCAATTCTCGTTTCTTATGCTAAGGCAAAAGATATTGCCGGGCTTAGCAATACGCGCCATTCAATTCTAATTAACCTAATCTAGTTCTTAAATCGAATTCTCACTTCCTAACAGCCCATTAAGAAGTGGGAAGGAAGTGGAATATGTAATAGTATCCCGGGCTTTGTATAATTATTTACAGAAGGAGTATCCATATGCCTGATTTAAATAAAAGTGTTTTAGATGAGTTACTAAATTCTGCTAACTCTGCTAATTCATGTATAGGAATGTACTCGCCCTCGTTTGAACATGACGCTTGCGGGATGGGATTTGTGGCTGATGTTAAAGGAAGAAAATCCCGGACGATTATAGATAAAGGGTTGGATATTTTAAAAAATCTTGAACACCGCGGCGCAGTTGGCGCCGACCCCAACACTGGCGATGGCGCTGGAATACTTATTCAAATGCCTGATGATTTTTTTCGCAAAGTTACTTCTGGAACAAAGATTAAACTACCCGAAGAAGGAAAGTATGGAGTTGGCGTAATATTTCTTCCTCACAATCCTATTATCAGAAAGTCTATTGAGAATCTAATAGAAAAAATTGTACTCGATGAGAATCAGAAATTTCTTGGCTGGCGCGATGTTCCTGTGGATCCAAAAATTCCTGGAAATGGCGCTCAGGCAACTCAGCCGTTTATCCGCCAATGTTTTATAGGCGCTAACAAAAAAATTCAAAACCAGGATGAGTTAGAACGTAAACTCTATTTAATAAGAAGAATTATTGATCACCGCGTGCGCGCTGAACTTAAACTTGATAGAAGCAAATATTATGTTCCATCTTTCTCAAGCAGAACATTAGTTTACAAAGGAATGCTTCTCTCACAGCAGTTGATTGATTATTACAAAGACCTTTCAGATCAAGATTTGAAAAGCGGAATGACGATGCTTCATATGCGTTTTTCTACAAACACTTTTCCAACTTGGGATTTAGCTCATCCTTTTAGAATGATTGCACACAATGGCGAGATTAATACTCTGCGCGGTAATAAAAACTGGATGGCGGCGCGCCAGCACGTTATGGAATCTCCTTATTACGGAAAAGATTTAAGAAGAATGCTTCCAATTATTATGGATGGGCAGAGCGATTCTGCAACGTTCGATTCTGTGTTAGAACTTTTGGTTATGGGCGGAAGAAGTTTACCCCACTCTATGATGATGATGATTCCGGAAGCATGGTCGAAAAACGATTTTATGGATCCAGATAGAAAAGCATTCTATGAATATCACGCTACAATGATGGAGCCTTGGGATGGCCCCGCGGCTGTTGTGTTTACGGATGGAAATATAATTGGCGCTACTTTAGATAGGAATGGTTTGCGTCCTTCCCGTTATGTAATTACTAAAGATGATTTGGTTGTGCTTACATCTGAAGCTGGTACTTGGAGCGTTGATGCAGAAAATGTTGCTGTCAAAGGAAAGCTTCAGCCTGGGAGAATGTTCATTCTCGATCTCAAACAAGGTAGAATAATTGAAGATGAAGAAATCAAAAAAGAGATTGTTACACAAAAGCCGTACCGAAAATGGGTGAACGAAAACATGATTAAAATGAGCCACCTGCCTAGTCCGGATACAATTTATAATGCTGATTTTAAAACAATTCATATGCGGCAAAGAATTTTTGGATACACAAAAGAAGATTTGGATAAAGTAATACTGCCAATGGCAGAGCGTGGTGAAGAAGCGGTTGGCTCTATGGGAACAGATGCTGCGCTTGCTATACTTTCGGATAAACCGCAAATGTTGTTTCGATATTTCAAACAGTGTTTTGCTCAAGTTACTAATCCGCCAATAGATGCTATACGCGAAGAACTTGTAATGGAGCTGACAACTTATGTTGGTCCCGAGCAAAATCTTCTTGATGAAACCCCAAAGCATGCAAACCGTTTGGAGTTAGAGCATCCACTGCTTTCAAATTCTCAGATGGAAAAAATTCGTCACATTGCACGCGGATTATTCAAATCGCAAACAGTTCCGCTTCTCTTCAATCCTTTTAAACATCGCGATATGCGAAACCGGTTGGAAGAAATTTGTACTGAAGCTGTTGAGGCAGTTAAGTCGGGCATTTCTCTTTTAGTGCTATCAGATAAAGGTGTAAACAGAGAACATGCTGCAATTCCAAGTTTGCTGGCAACATCTGCAATTCATCATACTTTGTTACGCGCCGGTTTAAGAACTAAAACCGGAATTATAGTTGAAACCGGAGAGGCAAGAGAAGTTCATCACTTTGCTTTGTTGTGTGGATATGGCGCAAATGCTATCAATCCTTATTTAGCTTACGAAACACTTGCATACTTTGCCGAAAAAGGATTTTTACCGCTGGCTCTCGACTACTCTGCGGTGAAGAAAAATTTTGTTAAAGCTGTAAGCAAAGGATTGTATAAAATTTGCAGCAAGATGGGAATCAGCACGCTTCAATCTTATTGCGGAGCGCAGATTTTTGAAGCAGTTGGTCTCGATAGTGAAATTATAGAAAACTATTTTACCGGAACGCCAACACGCATAGAAGGTCTTTCCCTTGAAATGCTTGAGGAAGAAACAAAGAGAAGACATCTTCACGCGCTCGATCCTCAAGTTGATCAAAGCACTTTAGATGTTGGCGGGCTTTATCATTACAGGCGCGATGGCGAGCATCACTTGTGGAATCCTCTTACAATATCAAAGTTACAGCTTAGCACTCAACGAAATGATTTTAAAACATATAAAGAGTACGCAGACTACATTAACAATCAAGAAAACCATAGAGTTACATTAAGAAGTTTGTACGATCTTGATTTTAGCGGAATGCCGATACCAATTGAAAAAGTTGAGCCGTCTTCAGAAATTGTAAAACGATTTGCAACCGGTGCGATGAGTTTTGGCTCAATATCGCGAGAAGTGCATACTAACCTTGCAATAGCAATGAACAAGATTGGCGGCAAATCCAACACTGGTGAAGGTGGTGAAGAAACAGAAAGATTTGTAACACTGCCCAATGGCGAAAGTCTTCGTTCTTCAATTAAGCAAGTTGCTTCTGCCCGTTTTGGTGTTACTGCTAATTATCTTGTTAATGCAGATGAGCTTCAAATTAAAATGGCGCAAGGCGCTAAACCTGGTGAAGGCGGACAGCTGCCAGGGCATAAAGTTGATGCTATAATTGCAAAAGTACGTTACAGCACTCCGGGAGTTACATTAATTTCGCCGCCGCCTCACCACGATATTTATTCTATTGAAGATTTGAAGCAGTTGATTTTCGATTTGAAAAATATAAATCCAACAGCGCGCATAAGCGTAAAACTAGTTTCCGAAATTGGTGTTGGAACAATTGCTGCCGGCGTAGCAAAAGCTCATGCAGATCATATTTTAATCAGCGGGCACGATGGAGGCACCGGCGCTAGTCCAATTTCATCAATTCAATATGCTGGAACGCCTTGGGAGCTTGGTCTATCAGAAGCGCATCAAACATTGATACTAAACGGCTTGCGCGATAGAGTTTATCTTGCTGCAGATGGTCAGTTAAAAACCGGACGCGATGTTGTAATTGCCGCTTTACTTGGTGCAGAAGAATTTGGTTTTGCAACTGCACCGCTTGTTACGCAAGGATGTATTATGATGCGCAAGTGTCATCTTAATACTTGTCCCGTTGGCGTTGCAACACAAGATCCAGAACTACGAAAGAAATTTACCGGAAAGCCTGAGTATGTAATTAATTTCATGTTCTTTGTTGCAGAAGAAGTTCGTGAGTATATGGCTAAACTTGGATTTAGAACATTAAACGAAATGATTGGTCAGACAGAAAAAATTATTCAGATTCGTCAGCACGATCATTGGAAAGCACGCGGAATAGATTTGAGCAAACCGCTTTTCAAACCAACTCCTCTTTACCATACAAACTTATTTAGAACACGCCCGCAAAATCATGGTTTGGAAAATCAATTTGATTATGAATTGATTGCTGAAACTAAAGAAGCAGTTGAAAACAAAACTCCAATTACGCTTAACAAGCGGGTTAGAAACATTAATCGCTGCGTTGGTACAATGCTCTCAAGTGTAGTTGCCAAAAAATATGGCGAAGAAGGTTTGCCCGATGGAACAATTAAAATTGAATTGCGAGGTACCGCCGGGCAAAGTTTTGGCGCATTTCTAACAAAAGGGATTGAACTGAAACTCACCGGCGAAAGCAATGATTACTTTGGCAAAGGTTTAAGCGGCGGAAGATTGATTGTAAAAATTCCGCCCGAAGTAACTTTTGAAGCAGCTAAAAATATTATTGTTGGAAACACTTGTCTTTACGGCGCAACGAGCGGTGAAGCGTTTATAAATGGTGTTGCCGGAGAAAGATTTGCCGTGCGTAACTCCGGCGCGCTTGCTGTTATTGAAGGCGTTGGCGATCATGGCTGTGAATACATGACTGGCGGACGTGCTGCTGTACTCGGTAAAATTGGAAGAAATTTTGCTGCTGGTATGAGCGGCGGTATTGCTTACATCTGGGATCCGCATCGTGATGCAGATAAAAAAGTAAATCATGGAATGGTTGATGTTGAGTATTTGATTTATGACGAAGATAAAAACGAAGTTTATGAAATGGTGAAAAAACATTTTGAACATACCGGATCAAAACGCGCACTCTACATTTTAGAAAATTGGGAAAGTGAAAAAGAGAATTTCTGGAAAGTCATTCCAGGTGAATACAAAAAAGCTTTGGCAAAAATTGTAAATGCAGCAGAAAAACTTGAAGCTGAGAAGGAGATTGTAAATGGGTAAGCCAACCGGATTTATGGAATTTGATAGAGCGTATTTAAGAAAAGATCCGCCAGATGAAAGAATAGCTCACAATAAAGAATTTGAAAAACGCTTCAGTTCTGAAAAAGCAAAAACGCAAGCAGCACGTTGTATGGATTGCGGCATTCCATTTTGTCACGGAGATACAGGCTGCCCTGTTCAAAATTATATTCCGGAGTGGAATGATCTTGTTTACAAAGGACACTTTAAAGAAGCGCTTGAAAATCTTCATTCAACAAATAACTTTCCCGAGTTTACCGGAAGATTATGCCCGGCGCCTTGTGAAACAGCTTGCACGCTAGAAATCAACAAAGTGCCGGTTTCTATAAAAGCTATTGAAAGAACTATTATTGATAAAGGATTTGAAGAAGGATGGATTAAACCGCGGCTTCCTCACGTCCTTTCAAAAAAAACTATTGCTATTGTTGGTTCTGGTCCAAGCGGACTTGCAGCGGCTCAGCAGCTCTGTCGTTCTGGACACACAGTTACTGTTTACGAAAAGAATGATAGAGTTGGCGGACTTCTTCGCTACGGCATTCCAGATTTCAAGTTGGAAAAAAATATTATTGATAGAAGAATTAGGCAAATGAAAGTTGAAGGTGTAACATTTCGAACTAGTGTCTATGTTGGAAAAGACATTTCTGCTAAAGAATTATTTGAAACTTACGATGCAGTGATTCTTGCCGGCGGTTCTGAAAAACCAAGAGATATTTCTATACCAGGAAGAGAGCTAAAAGGAATTCACTTTGCAATGGAATATTTATCTCAACAAAATAAAATTATCGCCGGTGATAAAATCGAGCAAACAATTTCCGCCAAAGAAAAGAACGTTGTAGTGCTTGGCGGCGGCGATACCGGTTCGGATTGCGTTGGAACTGCAAATAGACAAGGCGCTAAAAGTGTAATTCAAATTGAAGTAATGCCAAAACCGCCCGTTGAACGACAAGAAAGTTCTCCCTGGCCTTACTATCCTATGATTCTGCGCACTTCTACCAGTCAAGATGAAGGCGTTGAAAGATTGTGGAGTATCAACACAACTTCTTTCAGCGGAAATGAAAATGGCGTAGTAATAAAACTTAATTGTGTTGAAGTAAAAAACTGTAACGGAAAGTTTGAGAACTTATCCGGAACAGAATTTACTTTGGATGCCGATTTAGTTCTTATTGCTGCCGGCTTTCTTCAGCCAGAGCCAAGTGGATTAATTACAGAGCTTGTTGAACTTGGATTGCAGTTAGACGCTCGTGGAAATGTTAAAGCAGATTTTGGCGATACCGAATTTGCGCATCAAACTTCATTGTCAAAAGTTTTTGCATGCGGAGATATGAGACGCGGGCAGTCTTTAATTGTTTGGGCAATTGCCGAAGGAAGAAAATGCGCCGAAGCAGTGCATAAGTTTTTAAGCGAGCTAGCAGTTGAAGAAAATGCCGCATAATTTTCTTTGCCCATTTGCTGGTGCGGTGAACTTGAAGAAGAAGATGTTCTTAATATTTTGTGGTCATCATCGGAGCGACAAAGAATCTCTGTTTTTCTTTCTAAAAGCTAAACGAAGATTCTTCATCGGCTAAAGCGGATTCAGAATGACAGTTATTAGAGATGCCCATAATAATGATTTTTTACTTTTAGATTTTTGATCACAAACCAATCTTCCATACTGATCACTATTTTTCCTTCTTCTTGATTAAATGTCTCACTGAATGTGATGAAGAAAGTTATTTTTTGCTATCTCTTTATGTGGTCAGTTTTCGGCAGAAATGTGGTCAATTTTCAAACGGAAAAAACAATTAAGGTGTCTCACGCATACACGCTCGTAACGCATGATTGACCTTTAGTGCAAATTAACACCTTGCAGTAAATCACACTTACCAATGAAATTTATAAATAATATTTGAATTAATTAATTGAATTTATATATTCAATCGTAATTTAAGAAAGTTCCGCCAATGAACACTACCATTACAGAGGGAAGCCAACCTTATCTATGTATGAAAAATCACTATTAGTGAAAGCAAAAACGTATATAAAGTTTGGAATTATTGTAGTTTTATTTTTTGTTCTTTGTAACAACACTCTTGCAATAGAAAAAAATGTAATTATCTCTAAACTTGTTGAAAACGGTTTTGAAAATATTAGAATTAAATTGGATGACAGCCGAATTCTTATAGCTTACGAAAACCGAGTTTACAGATTTGAGGTTGAAGCATTAACTGAAGTGCTAAAAATTGTTGTTCCTTTAATTGATGATCGAGAGGAGTTAGTATTAATTCCTCTAAACAGAAAAATTCCAATTGTAAAATTTGTTTCATCTTTAAAGAATTGCCGAGACTATTTAGAAAATAAGATTGATGCAAAAAAATTTGTTGAAGATACTGACATTAGAATTAATGCTGATAAGGAGTATAAATTATTACTCGACGAAAAAGAAAACAATTCCTCTAATTTCAAGTTTGATATTGTTCTTAAACCACAGCTTAAATTTGAATTTGGTCCTTATTCTAATCCTATTATAGCACAAATTAATTTAGCGCCAGATATTAGAACCGGTTTTTGGAAAGGAATGAGACTTAGTTATGAACAAATAATTCCGTTATATAACGAATTTGGAACACGTGGAGATTCTGTAAGAACGGGAATGGTTACTTTAAATCAAACTTTTCGTCTGCCAAATGCGTTATTTATATCAGCAACTATGGGGGTTTTTTCAAATAACCGATATGGAGTTGATTTAGAAACACGAAAGTATTTTGGAGAAGGGAATTTTAGTTTGACTGGAAATTTTGGCGTTACTAGTTTCATAGATTTTTCTGGAACTACAAGAATTCTTTATTCGGATCAATTTTTAATTACAGGTTCTATCGGCGCCGAGTTTAGAATTGAGAAATTCGATTTAACAATAGGCGCAAGCGCTGGCCATTATTTACAGAAAGATAACAGTATAAGGTTTGATATTAATAGGGAATTTGGAGAAATTGAAATTGGCTTTTTTGCTATTCGCGCTTTTGAAAATGTTACTAACGGAGGTTTCACATTGACTGTACCTCTATTCCCATCCAAATACTGGAATCCAAATTTTGTTCGTTTAAGAACTGCTGAAAATTATTCTTGGAGTTACACTGTTAAAAGTAACACTTATGATTTAATTGGAATGCGCTATAATACAGGCAATAGAATAAACACTTTTATAGAAAAACTAAATCCTAGCTTTATAAAAAATAGATTTAACAAAATAACTAACTGAAACCTATGAAATATTTAGGCTAAGTCATGGTGAGCGTTCGACATTGCTTGTGCCGAGGTCTTGTCGAACAATGACACTGCAAACGAAATTGTCACACTTGCTGCCTCCCGTCGGCTCATCAGGCGGGCGACTTGCTCAGCTTGCCTGTAGCAAGCAGGTGTTACAATAGATTAATTATTCAGAGGTTTCTCAATCATTATATTAAGAGGTGAAAGATGAATAAAATGAAAAACTTTCTTGTTGTTTTTTCGTTTTTAGTTTTATTGGCAGGTGCAATGGTGTTCTCTGGCTGCGAAACATCCAGAGTGGCACCGGAAGTACCACGCCCAAACCCGCCGGCTCCTGTTGCTCAACCAATTGTTCTTAATGGATTTGTTAAGGACTTATCTAATTCTTCTGCAATTGCAGGTGCAACTGTTAAAATTACCAAAGCGGATAATTCGGCTTTAACAACACTAACAACCGATAATACCGGCAAATATTCGTTTGATGTAACTAATTTAACAGATGTTACACTAAACATTAATGCTTCTAAAGAAGGTTATGGTATTAGCGGCAAAGTTGCGGAAATTAGAAAAGCTAATAACATTGCAATAGTAGCGGACATTTTATTAGCTAAGTTACAATTAGCCAGTGCACCTGTTACACCTGTTGCCGGCGGTACGGCCTCACAATCGAACCCGCAAACAGTTGCAACAACACCACTTACTGTTACAGTTCCACCTAATGCCGTTCCTTCTAACATTACTTTAACTGTTTCACCTGTTCCCGCCGCACAATTACCAAAACCACCAACTGCAACCAATGCTATTATTTCTGCTGCATATTTGGGACCATCGGGAACAGTCTTTACAACACCAGTTACCGTCTCTTTTCCTTTAGCGGCAAGATACGCGGTGGGTACAACTTTTCCTGTTATGAAATTAAATGCTGTTACTAATGTTTGGGCAAATTCAGGGGTAGTTGCTACTGTTGATGCCAGCGGAACAGCGGCTACAGCAAGATTATCAAGTTTTTCTTTTAATGCTTTGGATGCTCCAATGACTTTTACCGTAGGAACTCCAACGGCTACTTCGGCTAATGTTGAGTCTTATTCTTTAGCTTCTGGAAGTGCATCTAAGAACTATGCTTATACTAACAATCTCACTAAAACTGTAACCGGTACTGTTAGTGGTTCTTGGTTAGATGATCAAATTGCTGGTGTACAAGGAAATATTACACCTGGTACTTTCTCTCAGCAGCTTACTTTTGCAGTACCTGCATTACCGGCAGAAAACTTGAAAGATGGCGTTCAATTTAATCCAGCAAATCCTGGTCAAGCCGGTAACTGGGTGTACCAATGGAATGTTATAAAAACTACTAACGTAAGAACTTGGTCTGCTTCAGGCGGTACTGCACCAAATAATTGGAGTGCTAATGGTTCACTAACAGAAGAGAAAATTTTGGTTGGTACATCTTCTTGGGTATGGGTAGCACATAACCAAGGTGGTGGAAATTAATATTAAAAGGGAAATTCTAGTAGGGAAATTTTCGTCGGGGTGGAGAGATTCGAACTCCCGACCTCTTCGTCCCGAACGAAGCGCGCTAACCGGGCTGCGCTACACCCCGAAAAAGACCCGGACAAAAATAGAAAGTTTTTTTAGATGAAAAAATAATTGAAAAAAATTCCTCACTAAGGAGGTTTTATGAAAAAACTCTTAACACTTGCAACAATAATATTAATAGTTGGTCTTGCTGAAGTTTCAAAAGCTCAGCTTGCCAAAGACAGTTGGTCTCTCGGTTTTGGTTTTAAGTATCCAAGATTTTTGAGTGTTAACACAACAGCTTTAAACGGCAATTATGGAGGCTATATTTCCCTTCAGAGAAATTTCTCTGAGCATATAGGAGCAAGATTCAAAGCAGGTTACGGACATATGGAAAGTTCTTACTTCTCTGGATTAGGAGAAGTAACTGCCACAACAAATATCATTACCGGAGATCTGGATTTTCTCTACTATTTAGCCCCATGTGAACCGGTTTCTCCATACTTATTTGGAGGAGTTGGAGGAAACTATAGAATGCTATCAGATTATTTAACTCCCACTTTAGAAGAAAATGCCTTTATAATGCAATTTAATGCTGGTGCTGGTATTGAATGGTGTTTAGATGAAGACTGGAAATTAGTTACAGAATTTGCATTCCATCAAACAAGTAATTCTAGTTTAGATGGAGCAGTAATGGCAGCAGAAGCCAGTGGAAACGATTCTTACATTGGCTTAAGTCTTGGTCTTCAATATTTTATTGATAAAGGTACTCCTTCTAAATATTGCCAGCTTTACACTGGAATTACTCAAGGGCAAAAGGACTTAACAGATTATGCCAAAATTGAAGAAATGATAAAAGCTCACATTCCAAAAGAAATTACGAAAGAAATTGTTGTTGAAAAACCTGCAAAGGCATTTGTAGAAAAATGGGTTTTAGTTGGTGTTAATTTTGATAACAACAGTTCTAAGCTTACTGCTGAATCATATCCATTACTTTTTGATGCGGTAAAGACATTGTTGAAGAATCCGGATATGAAAGTTGAAATTGAAGGATATACTGACAATATTGGTTCTGAATCTTACAATCAAAAACTTTCTGAAAGAAGAGCTGAAGCTGTTAAGAAATACTTGGTAAGTAAAGGTGTTGCTGAAAGTAGATTAACTGTTTTAGGCAAAGGCGAGAGCAATCCGGTTGCAGATAACGCAACTGCAGATGGCAGAGCGATGAATAGAAGAATTGAATTCAAAGTTCAGTAGTTCTTATAAGAAAGGTCACTGAATAAGTGACCTTTTCTTTGATCAGCTATTTGAAAGGAAATTAGAATCACGTAAATTGCATCAAGAAATTCTCCTTTAACATTTATCCCGTGAGATAAGCAAGGATTGAAAAAGATTAATTACATATCAGCAAAAATGAGAAACCTCGAAGGCGATGCCTATCGGGGATTTTTTTTATCAAAAAGGCAAAAAAATGGATATTAAAGCAAAACTTATTGACGAAGAGGGATTCAATAGGACGTTAACCCGTCTTGCACACGAAATATTGGAAAGAAACAAGGGCGCAAAAAATATTGCTCTTGTTGGAATGAGAACACGCGGAGAGTTTATCGGCTCGAGAATTTTTGAGAAGATAAAAGAAATTGATAATTCAACTCCTGATTTCGGCGTTCTTGATGTAACACTTTACAGAGATGATTTTCGCACACGGCTGAAGCAGCCGCAAATTGGAGTTACCAACATTACATTTGATATCAACGAAAAGAATGTAATTCTTATTGATGACGTTCTTTACACAGGCAGAACTGTGCGAGCAGCTTTAGATGCACTGATGGATTTAGGAAGACCGAACACAATTCAGCTTTGCGTAATGGTTGATAGAGGGCATCGAGAGCTTCCAATCAAAGCAGATTTTGTCGGCAAAAACTTTCCTACTTCTATTAACGAAGAAGTAAGGGTAAGAATTAAAGAAACAGATGGCGAAGACGCTATTTATTTAGTAAACGCTCCAAGTAAAAATTAGAGAGAAAATATATGCCGCTATCAACAAGACACTTATTAGGCTTAAATGGAGTTCCGAGAGAAGACCTCCAGCTTATTCTTGATACAGCAAGAACTTTCCGCGAAGTGTTGGAAAGACCTATCAAGAAGGTTCCTACTCTACAAGGAAAAACAATAGTTAATTTGTTTTACGAAGATTCCACAAGAACAAGAATTTCGTTTGAGTTAGCACAAAAAAGACTTTCTGCAGACACAATTAATTTTTCTACTTCTACAAGCAGCGTTAAAAAGGGAGAAACTTTTAAGGATACAGTAAGAAATATAGAAGCAATGAAAGTTGATATGATTGTAGTGAGGCATAAATCTGCAGGTGTTCCTCAATATCTAACAAAAATTAGCAGAGCGAATATTATAAATGCAGGAGATGGAGTACACGAACATCCAACGCAAGGATTGTTAGATATGTATTCTATTAACGAACGTATTGGCAAACTTGATGGATTAAAGGTTTGTATTGTTGGAGATGTTGCCCACAGCCGCGTTGCACTTTCAAATATATATGGGCTGAAAACAATGGGAGCTAAAGTTTCTGTTTGCGGACCTTCAACTATGATTCCAGTTGGGATAGAATCTCTCGGCGTAAAAGTCTATCATAAAATTGAAGATGCGCTTAGAGAAAATGACGTTCTAAATGTTCTCAGAATTCAACTTGAACGGGATGCAGGAAAAAGAATTCCATCTGTTCGCGAGTACCATAACTATTTTGGAGTTACAACCGAACGTATTGAAAAGTATAATAAGGATATATTAATTCTTCATCCCGGACCGATTAACCGCGGCGTGGAATTATCTTCGGAAGCCGCCGATGGACCTTATCAAGTAATTTTAGAACAAGTAACAAATGGCGTAGCAGTTAGAATGGCTGTTCTCTATCTGCTTGGCACAATGCATTAATAGGAAGGTGAGAAATGAAAATAATTTTGAAAGAAATCAATCTGTTGAACCCAGAACAAAAACTAAATGAAAAAAATGATTTGCTGATTGAAGATGGAATTATCAAAAAAATAGGCGGAATTACAGAATCTGAATTAAAAGAATCTAAAGTATTTGATTTTTTGATATGCACGTTCACCTACGCGAGCCGGGAAGAGAAGATGAAGAAACAGTTGAAACAGGCTGCAACGCCGCTGCTGCCGGCGGTTTTACAGGCGTAGCATGCATGCCTAATACAAACCCCGATATTGATTCGGCGGAAGTAGTTCGGTTTATCAAAGAGAAAGCGGCTAAACATTTGGTAGATGTTTATCCGGTTGCTGCTGCAACTTTAGCAAGAAAAGGGGAAGCAATTTCTCCTATGCTTGAGTTATATGAAGCCGGAGCTGTAGGTTTTAGCGATGACGGTGTTGCAATTAAAAGCGCAGGCATTCTCAGAAACGTATTGGAATATTCTAAAATGATTGATGCGCCTGTAATTGAGCATTGCGAAGATGAATCTTTAGCGGGCGGAGCTATGAATGAAAGCTTTACATCTACTATTCTTGGATTGCCTGGAATACCAAATGTTGCAGAAGATTTAATTGTTATACGCGATATTATGATGGCAGAGTTTACCGACGGAAGAGTTCACATAGCACACATTAGTTCTAAGAATGCTGTTGATTTAGTTAGACAAGCGAAGAAGAAAGGAATTAAAGTTACGGCAGAGGTCGCTCCGCATCACTTTACTTTAACCGATGATATGCTTAAAACTTTTGATACAAATTATAAGATGAATCCGCCATTAAGAACACGAGATGATGTTGACGCAATGATTGAAGGATTGAAAGATGGAACGATTGACTGCATCGCGAGCGATCACGCGCCTCATTCGATTGAAGAAAAGGAAATGGAATTTATCTATGCGCCGAATGGAATTTTAGGTTTGGAAACTCAAATTGGATTAGCAATCTCAGAACTCGTTAAAAAGAAACACTTAACACTCGAACAATTGGTTGAGAAATTTGCAGTCAATCCAAGAAGAATTTTAAAGTTACCTGTTCCTAAAATACAAGTTGGCGAGCATGCAAATTTTACAATATTCGATCCGGAATTGATTTGGACAGTTGAAGCGGCAAAATTCAAATCAAAATCTAAAAACGCTCCTTATGATAAACGCCTGTTGACAGGAAAAGCGGTTGCAGTTATCAATAAAAAGAAAATGTTTGTTGATGATAAAATGATGGAAATCTAAAACTACATTACAAAGCTGTATAATTAAACATACAGCTTTGTACATATTAGCACTAACTCCACATCTCAACTTTATAAAGGCAAACATTTCGAGCCGTTTTTCGTCTTATTCTACTACAAACAGTTGGCATATAGATTGAGAAACATAGTTCCAGAATCTCTTAGGAGTTAGATATGAAAAACTTAAGAAAAATTTACATTGTTGTTTTTATTGCCGCGGCTTTTATATTAAATTCTTGCGATGAATTTGATCACCATCGAGATAATACACCACCATCTCCGCCTAAAAACATTCGTACAGTAACCGGTGATAACCGCGTTGATATTTATTGGGATGAAAACAGAGAACGGGATGTTGCTGGTTATAATGTTTACTTTTCTTTTTCTTATGATGGGAAGTACAAGTTAATAGGCAGCACAGAATCAACATATTATATTGATTATGGCGCTAAGAATGGAGAAACATATTATTATGCTGTTACTGCTTATGATTTTGATGGAAACGAAAGTGAATTAAGTGATGACGTAGTTTACGATACACCAAGACCTGAAGGATTCAACCAAGCAGTTTTTGATTATAAACGTTCGCCAAATAACTCCGGATATGATTTTAGCAGATATTTGGTTGTGCCATATAACGACAAAGCCGCGGATTTCTTTTTTGAGAAATTTAATGGAGTGAATTATATCAACGTTTGGGAAGACTCGGATGTTCAAGATATGGGAGCTACAAAAGACATTTGGGATGTTAGTTTTGCACCACAAAGCGGTTGGGTACAATTAAAACAAGGCGAAAACATCAAATATGTTGAAGCTATTCCGGGACGTACATACGTAATTTGGACTTGGGACAACCATTACGCAAAAATAAGGGTTAAAAGCATAAGTGGAGATAGATTAGTATTTGATTGGGCTTATCAGTTGGTAGAAGGAAACCGTCAGCTTAAAAGATATGTACCAGAAGAAAGAAAAACTTTGCCCGCAAAAGCGAAGAGAAATTTATAATATTCCCTGCATACTACTCCTCAAAGAAGCATACCCTTACGGTATGCTTTTTTGTATCTTTTAACTATTTTGGTTTGTGTTAAAAAGTAAAAACGAGAAATGAATACAATCTTTAAGCAGAATATAATTCTTGCAGTATTAATGCTTTCATTTGCTGCGGGCATTATTGCACAAGAAGCAAAGTCGAAAGATGCTGTAAAGTTATTCATCAAGATTGAAGATGGAATTGGTACAGGTTCTGTAGATAAATTCTCGAACTATTTTTCTCAAAGAAATTATCTAAGTTTTACAAATGGTGCGGCCGGCTATTACAGCGCAAATCAATCTTATTATGTTATAAAAGATTTTTTAAGTGTCAATCGGCCAATTTCTTTCAAGATTACGAATATGGTTACAGAGACCGCAACTCCTTTTGCGGCTGGAACATTAAAATATATTTCTAATGGCATTAGAACCGCAGCCACGGTTTTTATTTCACTCCAGATGATTGATAATCAATGGAGAATTTCTCAGATCACGATAAATTAGAATGCAGATTGCTAAGGTTGACCCAAATAAAATTAGAATGATCGTGCTAGCCATAATGGTTATTCTTTTCACTGCCTCTGCTTTAATTGAACCTTTAATAGTAAATAGAGCTAAAGAAAATTGGGGAAACAAATCAAAAGAAATTGCTTTCAAACAGTCCCAATTAATCCAAGATGCCATTGATGATAAATCTACTCGGCTTGTTTCTGTTGCCCAAAAACTCAAAGATAATTTAACCCAATTAGATGAAGCAAAGAATCTTACTCCAGCTCAATTATTTGCGTTAATAACTAAAAAGGAATTTTCTTTTTATTCGGTTCAAATCAATAATGAAACATTCGATTTAGTTGCTTGGAGTAATGAAACGCCGGCAAAGAACGAGAATTTAAAAACATTGATTGCTTATGAAGGGCAGACTTTATTTATCACAAACAAGCTCAAGAATTATTTGGCGTTATTAACTTCTTATAAAAATGTAAAACAAACTTTGTGGATTCTTACTGCTTTACCAATAAGCGAATTGTCTCTTCCTACAAAAAAGAATATTGACAAACGATTATTAATAGATTCATTGAGAATTGAACTTAACACTGACCTAAATTTTATTTATGGTTTTGATTCTAAAGCTAAACAAGATGGCAGATTTTACTCTTCGCCAATTCTGAATAACTACAAGAACAAGATTGCTATTGCATCATTTCCAAACCCATCTCTAAATCAGTATTTAGAAAACCAAAAAAAGATTGTTCACGCAATACAGAGCATACTGCTGTTACTGTTTGTCACGTTTATTTCAGCTGGACTGATTAGTAAAACGAGAAAAATAAAATCTAATCTCTTAAAGTTTGCAATTCTAACTGCAGTAATATTAGGCAATCGTGTTCTATTGTTTTTGTTAGATATTCCTTCGGGATGGTTTAGTAATAGTTTGACAGATTCTTCAAACTTTTCTTCTAGATTTGCCGGTGGAATGGTACGTTCTCCTTTAGAATTTTTTATATCTGTAGTAACCGTTTTATCTATAGCATTGATTGGTTATATGCAGATAATTAATGTTTACGAAGGAAAACAAAATGTAAAAAGAAGAAACAGATTTTTTGAAATTGGATTAGTATTGTTTTCCGTTTTTCTCTATTTGCTTCTTTGGCGTGGGTTTGGAGCAGTAATAAGAAGCGTAATTTTTGATTCCACAATTCGTTACTTCAAAGAATTTGCGCTTGTACCTTCTGAAGCAGTTTTTTTAATGTGTCTAAACATTTTAATTCTTGGGTTTACAATATTCTTAAGCTCGCTGGCGTTACTTGTTTTTGCAAACCAGAAATTATCTAATCTGTTTGATGTGAAAAGTAGAACGCGGATTATCTTTTTCTTTGCATCAGTGCAAATTCTTGGATTTGCATTCGACAGAATTCAAGCTGAGCCGCAAGGCACCGACCTAATAAGAGCTGCCTTTTTTACTTTATCTTTCATTATCCTTTACTTTCTTACAGTTCGTAACAAAGAGATAGTGTATAGGTATTTTTTTTATGCTCTTGCCTCCTCAATAATTTCGGTTTCTCTTTTAGCATACTATAACTCTCAGTTGGAAAAAGAATCGCTTAAAAATTCAGCTTACGATTTAGTTCGTGTTAACGATGAACAAGTTCAGTTTGTACTTTATCAAACTTTGTTAGAAGCAAAAGATAATTCTGAGCTTATTAACGATTTGAAAGAAAATAGAGATTGTTCTACAACAGCATTTTCGATATGGATGAAGAGTTTAATTTATCGTGCAGGGATAACTGCTGCAGTTTCAATTTTCAGTTCTGAAGGTGAGCGGCTAGGAAGTTTTTCTTCAGCTAATGAAGAAAGACTTGAATTGGATGAATCTTTCCTGAATCCCAATACTGATATTAAATTAATACCACAAGGCTCTGTATTTGGCGAAGTAAAGCAGATTGATGGCTTTGTAACTATTAAATTCAATGGCAAGGTACTTGGTTATTTAACAATTTCTGCTTTAGTGAATTCGAGCAAATTTAGCCATGAATCTTTAATAAAAATTTTAGCGCCGGAAAGAGTTGGCATTCTTTCGGCTGTTGATTATGAAAATCTTAATGTATATGAATTTCTTAACAAAGAGCTTGTTCGTTCTTCACAAGGAGATAAGCTGAGTGAGTATAACAGTGACAAAATTTTTTCTGCTTCGTACGATTCCTTTAATGAAGCTTGGATTGAGATGGAAATGGCTGGAGAAAAACATCTAGTATTTCTTGTTAAGATGAAATTAAGCACGGGAGAAAAGACTTTAGCCGTAACACGCGAGAACAAAAATTTTACTTGGAATCTTTCTGATTTCTTCAAAATATTTTTCATACACGCTGTAGTAATCTCTTTAGTATCTATTTTCTATTTATTTGGAATGCTGAAAAAAGAAAAATGTGGTTTCTTTTCTTTTAGAAGTAAACTTATTACTGCATTTCTGTTAATTTCTATCATTCCACTTTTTATGATTGCAGCCTATATCAGAAATCTTACCGAAGAAAGAAATTACGCCGCACTTTCTAAAATTATGTTCGATAACGTAAGTCAATTAAATAACTACTTAGAACCATATATGTTAGAAAGTGATATAGACAGAAATATAATATTTGAAAAGGCAGCTAAAGAGTTGAATAAAAATTTTTCGGTATACGAATTGAACAGAATAATTTACAGCAGCAGCCCTTCGTTGTATAAAGCAGGTTTATTTGGAAGTAATCTTAATCCGGAAGCTTATCAAAACTTAGTACTTAACAAAAACAGTTTTTATGTTGTAACAAAAGAAGTTCTAGGGGTAAAAGTAAACTCGGCATTTGGTGTGTTAGAAACGTCAAGTCTAATTCTTATCATTGAAGTGAATGACTTACTTAACAAAACTTTTCTTCCGCTTTCGGAAACAGAATTAGATGTATTCTTGTTTGGTGTTTTTGCATTTGCTATGATTGTAATAATAATCATAAGCACAATTCTAGCGGGTCAAATATCTTCGCCGATAAAAAAATTAACCAATGCAACAAGAGCGGTTTCTAACGGAGACTTAAGTGTAGAAGTATCCGTTGCATCTAAAGGCGAGCTTGGCGAACTAGCAAGCGGTTTTAATATGATGGTTCAAAAAATAAAACAAAATCAAGTTGAAATTGCACAGTTTGAACGCGAAGAAGCATGGCGCGAAATGGCTAAACAAGTAGCGCACGAAATAAAAAACCCGCTTACACCAATGAAACTTTCTGTTCAACAATTAGTTGCTGCTCATAGCGACAAATCACCGAAGTTTAATTCAATATTCGAAAAGGTTACTTCAACAATAATATCTCAGATAGAAACCTTAAAAAATATTGCTTCAGAGTTTTCGAGCTTTGCTAGAATGCCACGAGCAAGTTTAGGAAAGCTAAATGCAGCAGAAGTAGTTTCTGAAATAATTGGTCTTTATACAGAACAGGAAACGCGCATAAGCTGCTATTTTGAATCGAAAGAAATTTATGTAGTAGCAGATGCAGACCACTTAAAAAGAACTTTGGTAAACGTAATTAGAAACGCTTTTCAGGCTAAGGCGGATAAGATTAACGTGGCAATAATTAAGGAAAATATGTTTTGTGTAATTAAAATTGCTGATAATGGAATAGGCATTTCGCAAGACATACTGCCGAATATTTTTGAAAATAACTTCACCACAAAAATTACAGGAATGGGGCTTGGCTTAAGTATGGCAAAAAAATATATAGAAAGCATCAACGGCAAAATAATAGTAGAGAAAACAGATACAAGCGGCTCTACATTTGCTATAATAATTCCTTTAGCACAATGACAAAAAAGCTAACAACACATCAAAATGCGGCTTTAGATTATAAGAAGCATATATCACTTGTAGCAAATGCCGGCTCAGGAAAAACCTTTGTGCTTTCAAAGAGGTTTGTTGAGATTTTCAAAAAAGAAGAAGTTGATCTCGACACAATTGTTGCTATTACTTTTACCGATAAAGCAGCGGGTGAGTTAAACAGAAAAATTGCCGATGAAGTAGAAGAGCAGCTCAAGAAAGAAGAAGACTCAAAAACAAAAAAAAGACTTGAGAAACTTCGCAGAGAACTTGTTTCGGCAAACATTTCTACTATTCATTCGTTCTGTATTAACATTCTTAAAGAGTTTGCTCCCGAAGCCGGCATTGATGCAAATTTTTCTCCGATTGACAAACTACTCTCTGAGGAGTTGATTGATCTTTCAATTGAAGAAACTTTTCAAGCTGCAATTCGAGATGAATCATTTGCACTAGAATTTATGTATTTAGTTCGAATACTGGGTTCAAAGACGTTTTTAAAATCATCTTTGCAAGCAGCAATTCACCAGAAGCGTAATGTTTCTTCGCTTGCTGATAATCTTTATTCGAACTCAAAAGAAGAAATTGCAGAAGAATTTAAGGAGCGTTTTGAAAAAGATGCTTCTGCTGTTTTAAAAAATGTAATGGATTTGGGAATAGAAGCCATTGAACGAATTAACAACCCGTTACTTAAAAGTGATTCTGTCAATAAATACGCACTACCAATTGCCGCTTGTCTTTCTGATATTGCATCTCAGCCAATGTCAATTCAGTTATCGCGGTTGTTCCGAATCAAAAAAGATCTAATTACTTCAACAGAAAATTCTGTAAGAAAAATTAGCTACTTAAACAAAAATAGAAGCGAGTATTTTACCGAAATTGAAAACATCGAAAAATTGTACGAACAAATTTCGTCCTTATCTGAAATTGACATTAGCGGAAAATCTGAATTAGAACTTGCAGAGTTTGGAAAAAATTTTGTAAAGTTGTTCAAGAAGGCATTAGTTAGTTACGAGAATAAAAAGAAAATAAGAAGCTATTTGGATTTTGAAGATATCTTGCTTTACACAAATGAAATAATAAAGAAACCCGCTGTACAGTTGTTCCTTCGCGATAAGTTTAAGTACATAATGATTGATGAATATCAAGATACCAATGAAATTCAGTACGAAATATTTATGCCAATACTTGACCATCTTCGTGCCGGAAATCTTTTTGTTGTTGGTGATGAAAAACAGAGCATCTATATGTTTAGAGACGCAGATTTGGAAGTGTTTGATAAAACAAAACGTGAAATTGTAAAAAGCGCCGAACTTGGAGGCAGTTTACATCTGCCTCACAGTTTTAGAATGTTTCCTCAACTTGTTCTTTTTACAAATAAACTCTTTTGTAATTTGTTTGCAAATCCACAAAAAGAATTTAACGAAGTTGCCCCAAGCGATTTGATCTGTACTAAAAGCGATAATGAAGTTGGCAGTGTTGGCATTCTGCTTGCAGATACAAATGCAGGTGTTGAAGAGAGCGAGCTTGTTGCAAAGAAAGTTCTTAATCTTCTTAAGAGCGATGAAACAATTACCTTAGGCGATATTGCAATACTTTGCCGCAAAAGAAAATCTTTTTCTGAATTAGAGACCTCGTTTGTAAAATATAATTTGCCCTACTTGATTTTAGGTGGCAAAGGATTCTATCAAAGGCAAACTATTTATGATATTTATAACTATATGACTTTTCTAATAAATCCGAAAGATGACCAGGCTCTTGTTGGTACTTTACGGTCACCTTTTTTTAATATTTCCGATGCAAAGCTGTTTAGAATCTCAATGTTAAATGAAAAGTCATTCTACGAAAATCTTAAAAAGTATCTTCAAGTTGATAAAACAATAAAAAGCATCTTGGATGAGATTAACAATAATTTGAAATCGGTTGCTAGTTTAGAACCTTATCTGTTAATTAGAAAATTGTTAAATGAATCTGGCTATTGGTCGGTTCTTTCTTCAGAGAAAAACTCTGATCAAAAAATTGCCAACGTAGAAAAGCTGCTTGCTATTGCTAGAGAGTTCTCAGGTAAGGGATTTAAGAATCTTTACGATTTTACCGTTTCACTCAAAGAGTTTATTATAGGTTACGAAGACGAAGGGCAAGCGCAAGTTGCAGAAAGCAAAAACTCAATTAAGCTGATGACTATTCATCAATCCAAAGGACTGGAGTTTAAGGCAGTATTTATTTATGGTACCAATTCGAAAGGGCAAGAGGATAATGTTAAAGCAAAAGAATTAAGCATTAGTAAAGAATATGGGCTTCTTACAAAAGTGCCAATTGACAAAAAATATTTTACAAATTATTCCGTTGCACCTATTGCCGCATTTCACAATTACAAAATAAAGAGAAAAAATTACGCAGAACTGAAAAGACTATTTTATGTAGCTGTTACAAGAGCTGTACAGTACTTGTACATTTCTGCAAGCCACAAAGATTATAAACCTGTAAAAGATTCGTTCTACGAACTACTTTGCGTTGGACTAAAAAACACATTTGAAGGAGAGAAAATTTATCTCGCCGCGGATACTGCATTTATGCGTTGGGATAAGAATGATTTTGTTGATCAGCTAAAAAAAGTTGAATTGGAGATTGGAATTGAAAAAGAAGTTGAAACTGATTTGATGATAAAAGATGAAAGTGAAATAATTATCAATCAAAAGAAACTAAAGCACGGATTAATCGAATCATTCCCAAAACATGAAATTATATCTGCTACAAAAATTTCGATGTACTCTCAATGTCCTGTTAAATACGAATTGACTTATGATATCGGCTATCTGCCGCTTCTTAACATAATAAAGAAAGAAGAACGGGAGTTTGAGTTTCAGTTAGATGAGGAGGAGATTAGTTTAAAGCAGCACGCTCAGTTACGCGGAAAAATCATTCATAAATGTTTAAGCCAAAATGTTGAAAATTATAAACTAACCGAACTGGTAGCAAATCTTTTAACAGCCGAATCAGTTCCAGAATTACCGAAGCTGACTTCTTCAATAGTGAATGATATTGCCATTTTTTATAAATCAAGCACATATCACGATCTTAGCAACTTTGAAAATTATAGTAATGAGTTTGAAGTTTATTGTAAAGAAGGCGAGTTTTATTTATATGGTATAGTTGATAAACTGATAATTGAAAATGAAAAGTTGATTGTTGTTGATTACAAGACTGATTCAATTGAAATTGAAAAACTGAAAACGCGTGCAGAAAATTATTTTACACAGCTAAAATATTACGCATACATTTTGAGCAAACTATTTCCATCTGCTGCTAATTATGAACTTCGTCTAGTCTTTTTAAAACATCCCGATGAACTAATCGCTCAAACACTATCGAAAGAGCAAGTTGCTCAATACGGTACAATTGTACGCGAAGCAATAAAAAATATCCACACTTTTAATTTTATACCAAACTTAGAGCATTGCAAATATTGCCAATATGCTCTTGAAGGAGACAAGTGTGTAAAACTTAATCAGTTATGAAAACATTTGCAGTTTTACTTTTATTTCTTCAAATAGGTTGTTCATCATCAAGAAACTTTCCGCTTTTCGAGTATCCTTTGGATTGGAAAGACGCAGATGTACGTTCCAAAACAATTTCCGATTACTCAAATTATATATCAGGCAAAAAAATATTCCTTGATCCAGGACATGGCGGCGAGGATAGAAGAAATAAAAGCAGAAACGGTGTAGTAGTTGAGGCAGATGTAAACCTGCGCGTCGCATTAGCTCTTAAAGAATATTTAGAGAAAGCTGGAGCAACAGTTTTTATTTCTCGTGATAAAGATACAACAGTTGAGTTAGGTTATAGATCAGTATTAGCGAACAACAGCGGCGCAGATATATTTATAAGTATTCATCATAATGCGCCGGGTAAGACAGAAAATGATTACACTAATTATACTTCGGTTTACTACCACGCTAAAGATGGTGATTATGAATATGAACCTTTCGATCAAGATATAGCGAGATATATCCAGCGGGATCTTTCTTATGTGATGGGAAATCCAGGCGGACTTGGTTCCTTCGACGGTACTTACTCGGATTACAATATTTATCCCGGCCAAGGGTTTTCTGTACTGCGTAAAACGAAAATTCCTGCTGTGTTAATTGAAGGTGCTTTTCATACCAGTCGAATTGAAGAGCTGAGATTGAACAACGAATCTTTTAACCGGATACAAGCTTGGGGAATTTTTAGAGGGCTTAGTAAATATTTTAGAGCAGGAATTCCAACTATTGCTCTATTGACAGACAGTACAAAGTACGAATCCAAGAAATTATCATTGTCGTTTTTGCTTAGCGATAAAAACGAAATTAATCACAAAACTGTAGCAGTGTATTTCAATAAAATGGAAGTTGATTACAGTTTTAACAAAAACACAAAAGTGCTTTCTGTGAAGTTGGAAGAAGTAGCAGAAGGGGAATACCCGATTAGAATAATATGCGCGAATAAGAATGGCAACCACGCATTTCCTTATCATAAACGCATCGTTATTACTAATAATGCTCGTGTAGAAGTTCGGGATTAGTCTGAAGTTGTTTTTTCTTTATCAATTCTCTCGGTTAAATATTTGAAAATGAATAGAGCAATTGCTGCAACTATACCAATTGCTAAAAAATAATACCAGATGAAATGAGCGTCTTCATAATAAACAGCTTTTTGTACGTCTGAAATACCTTTCGGAAGTGTTTTAGGGTCCGGACAGTAATTATCAAGCAAGAACCCAGACATTATAAACCCGAACAAAGCCGATAAGAAAGAATGAAGATGGCTGAAACCAAGATAAACGCCTTCTTCTCCTTTTGGTGCTTGAAATGAGAAATACTCTAAAAATCTTGGTGAGATAAAACATTCTGCCAATCCTT
This sequence comes from Ignavibacteria bacterium, assembly GCA_009773205.1. Lineage (GTDB taxonomy): Bacteria > Bacteroidota > Ignavibacteria > Ignavibacteriales > Melioribacteraceae > Stygiobacter. The sequence continues at coordinate 24,022 of WPAE01000034.1, read as the reverse complement.
GAATTGCGATTCCAATTATCATCATCACAGTTAAAGGGTGCAGCGTAAACCATCCAAAAACAGAAACTGAATCTCCGGTCAAATTAAATAACACTTGGCTGCTAGCCATAGCGAGAGCAGATAGCGGCATTAAAAGCATCCCAACCAACATCGAGGTTACTGCCTTTTTCTTCTTCATTGCGTTTGTAACAACCATTACAAATATAACAACCACTGCCGGATTCACATTAGCAAGCCATTCAGGTTTAGCACTATCGCCAAGAAGACGAATAACGTACTTTGGCATTGTTGCGTACATCTGCTGTTGAATAATCCAAAAACCAGTAACAATAAGTATAAGCGTAATTAAGCGCGGCTGTGAAAAAATTCGTTTGAGAGAGAGCAAAACATCGCTTAGCACTTTTGTTTGGTGTGATTTATCTATTGGTTTGAAAAAGAAAATGGCGAAAAGCATTGCGAGGAACGACATTCCTGCCGAAAAAAAATTTACATACTCAAGCCCCATGTCTTGTCTGATAAATGGTACAAAAGTTTTACCGCTGAATGCACCAATATTTACAACCCAATAAAACAATGCAAAACCACGTGCACGGTTATCTTCATTAGTTAATTTGGCAACAGTTCCTGTAATTAATGGCTTTATAAAAGATCCGCCAACAAGTGCTACGAATAGAAAAAATATGACAAGCATTTTATCGTGAAACATACCCAACAAAGCATACCCAATAGACAATAAAGCAAAAGCTAAAATCAATCCATTCTTAAAACCAATTTTATCGGCGATAGCGCCTGCAAATGGGGGCAACAGGTATAAAAGAGCAAAAAACACACCTGCTACTACACCTGTCTCTTTATCTGTAAATCCCACTACATCCGTTAAGTATAGAGTAAGCACTATAAAAAATCCATAGTAAGCAGCGCGCTCGCAGAGTTCCATAAAGTTTGCGAGCCAAAACTCTTTTGGAAACTTCCAGCCTGTAGGCAAAGTAGTTTTTCGTTCAGTACTTTTGTCCATGCTTATTCCTAGTTTTCTTCTAAAACTTAAAAATAAAAAAAAGGGTACCATTTCCAAAGAATAAAGTTCTGCATCATTTGAAGCAGAACTTTTGTTAAACTAATTTCCAAACCGAAATAATCATCCAAAGGCTAAAAATGAAAATATATTCTAAAAGCGATCTAAATAATTATTTACTTTCGCTTACTTATGACGATTTAAGTTTAATACCAACAGAAATTTCGCGGGTTAAAAGCAGAACCGAAGTAAACATAAAATCAACTTTTCTTGGGCAAGAATTAGCTGTTCCTGTAGTAGCAAGCCCAATGGATTCTGTCTGCGGAATTGAAATGGCTCGCGAATTAAATTCTCTTGGCTGCATAGGCATTGTAAATAGATTCGATTCCTCATTAAAAGAATTATTTATGGATGAAACTTCTTGCGTTGGAATACAAGCTGTTTCTGTCAGCCTAACGGCTGAAGATGAATTAATGGAAAAAGTTGCCGAAAAAAATATGCTTGTGTGTATTGATACAGCTAATGCAAACAACGCGCACGTACTTCGTAAATGCGAAGAAATTAAAAAGCGCTACAATGTAAAAGTGATTCTTGGCAATGTAGCCGGAGGAACAACTTTAAATAGCCTTGTTGATGCAGGCGCCGATGCTGTTAGAATTGGAATTGGAGGAGGAAGTATGTGTACAACTTCTATTCAAACTGGAATTGGAATAGGACAAGTATCTTCTTTGTTAGATGTTTATCATACACGTAAAGAACAAAAATTAAACATTGCTTTAGTTGCCGATGGCGGAATTAAATCTCCAGGTGATGTATCAAAAGCAATTGCTGCAGGTGCAGATGTTGTTATGCTTGGCAGAATGTTAGCTGGCACAAAAGAAACACCTGGCGAAGTAATTAAATACAACGATCAACTCTGGAAAAAATATAGAGGCTCTGCATCTTTTGGCGTTAAGATGAAAAGCGAATTTATTGAAGGGGAAGAAACAATGGTTCCTTACAAAGGTCCGGTTAAAAATGTTGTCAATGCAATTTCCGATGGATTAAAGAGTTCTATGAGTTATATGAATTGCGAATCAATTGATGAACTAAGAAACAAAGACAGTTTTGCACTGCTAAGTACAAGCAGTTATTTGGAAAGACTGCCGAAGAAATAAAATGCTTTTGGCATAAACTTAAAACTAAAGTATGTGAAGTTGTTCAACAAGAAGCCATTTCAAGCGGAAGTTTTTGATAGTGACAAGTTGTACTATTTAACCCCCAAAAATCATTGAATGATTTTTGGGGATGAAGAATGATGATTAACTTGCAAAACTATTTACAGCCTCATCTATAGATTTGTAGTTGGTAAACACCGAAGTCAGTTTTGTGATTACCAGTAAACTTTCAATTTTCTCTGTAACATTGGCAATCTTTAATTCACCACCGCCGTTTTTAACAGTAGTATATCCGCTAATCAGCATTCCCAAGCCAGAGCTGTTTACAAAGCCGGTTTCTTTTAAATCAATGATAATGTTTTTCTTTCCTTCAGAAAGAAGTTTGCGAAGCGAATCACCGAACTCGGCGTCTTTTGTGCCACCCATAATGTCGCCTTTAAGCTCAATTACTACTGCTGTGTACTTCTCAACTATGTTAATTTTCATTTTTACCTCTATATGTTATTTGTTGATAATTATACATTTACTAAGCACTTTGTGCTAGTTAATTTTTCTGAAGTCAAAAGCATTTATTTATTCAAAAAATGGAACATGCCTGCGGCTGGCAGGCGCAGATTTTTATGACCCCGAGCATTCGGGGTGATTTTTACTGATAAATTTTAGGATAATTGCTTTTTACTTTCTTCTTCAATTTTCTAATCTAATTTACACTACTGGTTTAGTATATTATTTATTCTGATTGCTATAAAAGTGAGGTCATCAACTGGATCAGTTCCACTAGACCAATCAACCGATTTATTTTTTAAGTGTTCTATTATTCTATCAGATGATTCATCTGCCATTGATAAAAATTCCGACTTTACTTTTTCATAACTAAAATATTCTTTCTTGATATTAAAAAGTTCTGGCAATCCGTCGCTTAAAATTAAAATAACATCTCCGTAATCAATAGTAAAGGAATTTACAGCAAAGTTCTGATCTGAAATTGCGCCCAATGGCATTGCGTGTACCTCATGTTCAATTATAGTGCGCTTTGATTTCTTATAAAGAAAAATTGGGGGCATCCCTGCGTTTATAAACCTAACTTGATTTCCTTTAATGTTCATCATTGCGAAAGCCATCATTATTCTGCCAAGGTTCAATGATTTAATTGCTTTATTTGCCAGCTTAAAAAATTCTTCTAAATCATGATGTGTGGAATTAGTTATGAAAAGAGTTTTCATTATTGCAACCATTATTCCTGCTCTCATTCCATGACCAGTTGCATCTCCAATAGCAATATTTACAGAACTATCCTCATTAATAGAAAAATCATAGTAATCACCACCAACTTCGCTGGCTGTACTCAAATAGGCAGATATTTCCAATCCGATAAATTTCGGGATAAACTTTGGCAGCATTGAGAGTTGTAATGCGCGGGCTTCTTCTAATTCATTACGCACCGAAATTAATTCATCTCTAGCCTTTAAAGATTTTTTTAGGGCAGAGAGATTATCCAAAGATTTTTTAATTGTAATTTCAAGGTCTGTAAGGTCAATTGGTTTTACAATGAAATCGAATGCGCCGCCATTCATCGCGGTGCGTATATTCAGTATATCACCATACGCAGAAACTATTACAGAATGAAGAATTGGATTGTTAAGTTCTTTTATTTTGGAAAGCAAAGTCAATCCATCCATCTCCGGCATATTGATATCTGTTAACACTAGTTCTATATCTTTATCTGCATTAAGCCTGTCCAATGCCTCAACACCATTGCCAGCGAAAACAAAACAGTAAACTTCTTGTTTTATCTCTTTTCTGAATTTTTGATTTATTAGAAGTTCTAAATCTGGTTCATCATCTACCACTAATATTCTTGGAATAACTTTGCTCATTTTTACTTCTTTTGATTTTTGGGAAGTCTAATTAAAAATTCTGTAAAATTTCCTTCTTCAGTTTCGAATAAGAGCTCTCCTTTGTGTTCAGCTACTACAATATCGTAACTTATTGAAAGGCCAAGCCCAGTACCTTTTCCTGTTGGTTTAGTAGTAAAAAATGGCGTAAATAAACTTCCTCTAATTTTTTCTGGAATTCCATGTCCGTTATCTCTAATTCGTATTTCGGTGTGCAAATCAGTTTCGGATGTTTTCACTAATATTTTTGCGGGTTCATCGCCGTTCAATTCAATTTTCTTTCGATGAGCTTCGTAACATCCATTTGTAAGAATATTTAAGAACACTCTGCTCATGTCTTGAGGGATAACATCAATTTTGCTTAATCGTTTATCATACTCCCGTTCAATCTTTATGTTAAACGTACCATCTTGAGCGCGCATTCCATGAAAAACCAAATTTAGATCTTCATCCAACATTGCATTAATATCTGTTAATTGTTTTTCTCCTGTTTTACCTCTTGAATGCTGAAGCATGCTGTGAACTATGCTGTCGGCTCTTTTTCCATGTTCTTTTGTTTTTTCAGAGTTCTGTTTAAGCGCATCGAGTAGATCGTTAATTTCTTCTAAGTCATCTTTCCCAATCTCCGAAGAAAGTTTCTTTAGTTCTCCTTTTAATTCTTCAACCAAGCCAACAGAAAGCTCAGAAAAATTATTAACAAAGTTTAGCGGATTTTTAATCTCGTGTGCTATACCGGCGGTTAGCTGTCCAAGCGAAGCAAGTTTCTCTTGTGCAATAAGTTGATTTTGAGTTGCTTGTAGATCCACAAGAGTTTTATTTAACTCTTTGTATGCGTTTGCGTTGTTAATTGCAATGCCCACGTGAGCAGCAATTGTGCCCAGAAGACGCATATCATCTTTAGTGAAAACATTTTCATGCGCGGTACTTTGCACACTAAGTACACCAATAATCTCATCTCCAACCGGAATTGGAACACCAAGGTATGAAGCCGAAGGCACTCCAATTCTTTTAACACCAAGTTCTTCTGTTTTTTTCTCAACTTCGGTATTTAAAAGCAATGGTTCTTTTGTTAAAATTATTTTAGATGTTAATCCATCACCAAATTTTAACGGAGGAAATTCTTCGCCATAACCGTATGGAAACTCAATCATATTCTTTTCTTTATCTAAAAGTGCCAGATAAACAATGTTTGCATTAAAGAGAGACTTAACTTTGTCTCCTACTAAGTTTATCAATCTGTTAATTTCAAGATGACCTACTATTGCATGACTAATACTATTTACAGTACTCATTTCAGCAGCACGTTTTTTACTCTCATCAAGAAGCCGCAAAGTTTCGTTGAACAATCTTGCATTTTCTAAAGCTACGCTCATACTATTAGCAACGGTAGTTAATAAGCGTACATCCGATTCACTGAACGCATCTTCCTTTTCATAATTTTCTATGAGAATTAAACCTCTTGCTTCGCTGCCAAGCATAATTGGAACCATAACTAGAGATTTACTTTTATCTGTTCCGGGTATTGTTGTTTGTCCGGTTATTCCAATCTTTTCTGCTTCTTCTTCTGTATTTCTTTTCATCATAAGCAGCTTGCCAGTATTGAGTACATACTTTGAAAATGGCGTTGGTTCGCCAGAATCTATAAACAATCTTTGCCCATGTTCATATTCGTAAGGGAAGTGAAGAATATTCTTTTCCTTGTCATAAATTCTAATACCAAGGTCTTGAAAGTTAAGAGCCTCTCTAAATTTATCTCCAACAAGAGTAATAATAGAATTGAAATCCATTTCCATTACTAATCCTTCTTGGATTGTGTTCAGAATAGAAAGTTCTACATTACGCTGCTGTGTTTCGTTAAGGAGTCTTTTGGTTTCTTCAAATAGTCTTGCATTTTCGAGAGCGACACCCATGTTAGATGCAAGCGTCATTAGAAGAACTCCATCATTTTCTGTATAGAGATTCTGCTGGTCTAAATCTTGAATTGTAATTACGCCGGTTGTTCTTTCGTTATGAATTATAGGAACACCTAAAAATGATTCGGGCATTTCTCCATCAAGTACTTGATCTCCACTGTGTTTAATAATCTCTTCGCTCGAGCCAAATATTAACGGCGCTTGTGTTTGGATTATTTCTTTTCTATCTGGATCAATTTCGATTGATTTATCGTGGTAATACCGCTTGTTCTTTTCAATCACATAACAATGATGAATTGTCTCATCGGTAGAATCATACGTTGAGATTGATACAACTTGAGCTTTGAAAACCTCGCGAATCTGATCTCCAACAAGATCAATTATGGATTGGAAATCTAACTGTTTAGCTAACCCTTCCCCAACGCTGTTTATTATTCCTAATTCTATAGCCTGTTGCTTTGTCTTATCTAATAGTTTATTTGTTTCATCAAAAAGTCTTGCATTCTCTAGTGCAACACTCATGCTATTGCTCAATGTTGTAAGTAACCTTACATCGGATTGAGTGAAAGCATTTTCAATATCCAGATTCTGTAAACTAATTATTCCTTTAACATCATCCCCAACAAGCATCGGAACAAAAACCGCTGATTTGGGAGTATCACCAATCTGAGTGGGGTTATTAAATTCAGCACCCATTCTCTCTACATCTTCATTGATAAGAAGGATCTGTTTCGTCTCAATTAAGTGTTTTCTAAATCCATGTGGCACTCTTGGTGCCAGTAATGTTCTATCGCCTTTTTCGAATGCGTACTTATCTTCTATAAGATCATTTTGTTTATCATATGTTACTATGTCTATTACCTGCGCATTAAAAATTTCTCTAATCTTTTCTCCAACCAATTCATAAATGCCTTGTATATCAAGCTCTTTAGCTAATCCTTCTTGAACACTATTAATTACTGCAAGTTCTGCTGTACGCTGTTCTGTTTCATTAAGCAACCTTTTTGTTTCATCAAACAGTTTCGCGTTTTGTAAAGTAACTCCCATGTTTGTAGAAAGCGTTGAGAGAAGGCGCATATCATTTTCGCAATAAGCATCTTTTTGATAACTCTGAATGCTTACTACTCCGAGAATTTTATCGTTAAATAAAATGGGAACTCCCAAATAAGATTCAGTTTCATCTGCCTCACCAACATTTATATCTGTAATTGCCCCCGCTTGGTTTTGTTCAACTAAATTTGAGAACATGAGTGGTTTACGAGAATTAATAACCTTAGTAGTCAATCCTGCACCAAGTTCAAATGGTTCTACATTCTGATAACCATTGTAAAAAGAATAAGGGACTTGAATCATATTAGCGGGTTCATCCAACAATAAAATTTCAGTAACTTCAGAATGAAATATTTCTTTTACCTTATCACCGACAATTTTTGTTACGGTAGAAATATCCAGCTGTTTAGACATTGCCTCGCCTACACTGTTTATAATTGCAAGTTCGGCAGAATGCTGTTCGGTTTCTTTTAGAAGCCGGTCTGATTTCTCAAAAAGCTTTGCATTCTGAAGGGCAACACCCATGCTTGCAGATAATGTTAAAAGAAGTCGAACATTATTTTCATCAAACACGTTTGGAGTGTAACTCTGAATGCTAACTACGCCAAGCACTTTATCTTCGAATAATATTGGAACGCCAATGTATGATTCGGTTTTATCCTCATCAGTCTGAATTAGCGCACCATTTTCTATCTGCTGAGCTAAAGTATGGAACAACAATGGTTTTCTTGAACTGATTACCTTTGAGGTTAATCCTTCACCTAAACGAAAGGGCTCGTAGTTTCTGTATCCATTGTAATAAGAAAAGGGAATTTCAATTATTCTGGTTTCATGATCTAATAATAAAATTTCTGTAACCTCTGTATGAAAGATTTCGCGAACTTTATCACCTACTATTTTTGTAACAGTCAAAACATCCAGTTGTTTTGACATAGCTTCGCCAACACTGTTTACAATTGTAAGTTCAGCCTCTCTCTGTGCTAACTGTTTTTTCAATAATTCATTTTCTGATTCTAAAGGATTATTTTTTATTCTTACTGCCATCATTGAATGTCCTTAATTTTTTGAGTAATTACAGGGCACCTCTAAAAACTTTTGTTTTAAAATATTTCATCCCGCAAAGCGGGACAAAGGAAATTGATATTTTTAGAGGCGCCCTAAAGCAAAACCTTTTCTTTTAGCTCAGTAAAATCAATTGGTTTTGTCATATAATCATCACAGCCATATTCTTTTGCCTGCCTATAATTGTTTTCATCACCGTAAGCAGTAATCATTGCAACACGCAATTCCGGGAAGTTAGTTTTTATCCATTTAAGCAGTTCTAATCCGTTCATACCGGGCATATTTATATCAGAAAGAATTTGGTTTACTTCGGTTGCACCATTAGAGGATAGATAATCTCGGGCTTCTTCTCCAGAAAATGCAAACAGAAAAGCTAATTGCCCCGATTTAATTTCCTTTCTGAACCGCTGTTCAAACAGCAGCTTCATATCGTGTTCGTCATCTACAACCATTATCTTCATTCTAAACCCTTTCTTTGCTTTAATAACAGTTTAATTCTTGTTTAAGTTTAACTATGATGAATGTTATTTCATCTTTAAGTTTGTTATTACAGGATCCATTTTAAATTTAACCCAAATTTTCCATTAGGAAAATTTGCCATACGGGCCGACAAGCCCGCCTGCTACGGGCAGGCATTAACTTGTCGGGGTTAACCCCGAAAGTAAAATGTTTAGAAATAACATTTTACTTTCGGCCTTCGGCAAAAAATTCAGTTTCTAATGAATTTTTTGGGTTTAACTCTAAAGAACAATAAAAACTCATCAGCATTTCAATTCCAAAGTAGTGAACTTAATATTGTTCGCTATAATGTTTTTTCAACACCTCTAAAATTGGAGTCCTTTTGATTAACGATTCATCTTGGAATACTACCTTAATATTCTCTCGCTCAAATAAAGTAAGATCCAGATATTTTCTACCGCTGAGTCCAGCTAAGTAAGTATTTGCACCATTATCTATGCATAGTTTTATTAATCGTTCTGTTGCTGTCAAATGCGTTTCATAATCGAGCACAATTTTAGTTTTTATCTTCAGTATCGAGGCTATTTTATTAATGATAGCTGTGTTTGTTTCCGAATGTGATTCTGAAATACAGTTATCAAATTCATTCAAGATGCTTTCATAAGCGGCCAGCGATTTTTTGATATTGTTCCAATCCTTAATAGGGGTTACATATTTTTTATTAATAATTAAATCCAAACCTTGTTGTATGCTCATTGTATGCCATTTATTGTTAAGATTAAACCTGTTCTGAAAATTATTCTTTCTGAACTGGCAGTATCGTAGAACAATAAATATATCAGCACATTCCATCTTTTGGAAAAATGGAAACCAAGGCATAAAATTTGGCTGATGAATCGTGACAATCATTTTTTTATAGTTTAGTTATTGTGTTCTGCAATATCATTTCAAATGAAAGTTAGTTATATCACTCCTCTGATAAGCTCGAAACACTCTGCGTATTTAGAATTGATTGATAGAGCGCGAGTTCTAGCATTATCATATATATACTGCTTATACATGTAAGCTCTGTGCTGCTGAGACACATAACAATTAATCATATCAACTTTAGCAGCCAGATCTTCATCTGATAAATTTACAAACAGATCAGTCCTGAATTGAACGCAATTCCATGGCAGTTCAAATCCTAAAATAGTATTCGATTTAAAGGCTCGAAAAGCTTCATTTCTTACAGTCTGATGATCTTGGTGGGAATCGAACGAAGAAGGACAAAAGACAGTATCGAACTCATATTCTTTTGATAGTTTAATAAGGTAATCTAGAATTTCCTGTCGTTTATCTTGTAGTTTCCTGCATTCAAAATTTAGCATTTTATATTCGGCACCTAAGAGCGTCATAGATTTTATGAATTCATTTTCGACGTTCGGAGCCGTGTTATTGCCTTCCTCATTTTTTGATAATGAAAAATTTAAAACGAAAATCTTAGCTCCTTCTCTTTTTAATTTAACTAAGGTTGCGCCGCAGCCAATTTCAACATCGTCTGTATGTGGTGAAAGGGCAAGTATATTATTGAATTTCATGATTCATCTTTTCATATTGTTAAATTAATCAACAGCATCTTGTTTAGCTTTAATTACAACAAATGTAATATCATCACTCTGAGCAAACCCATTAAGCCATTCTGCACCTTTTATATTGAGGCTATTTATAATTTCTTTCGGTGCCAGATGAGCAATCTTTTCAAAAATTTCGATGGTTTTATCATACCCTAACATTAATTCATCTTTATTAAACATTTCTGGATATCCATCACTCATCATCAGCAGTGTATCGCCAGCTTTAATATCAATCTTCTGTAGTTCATAAGGATATTTATGAAAAGAACCAAGCGGCATTCCTTTAATAAATATTTCTTCAACTTTCCTCGTACTATTTCTAAACAATAAAACTGGAGGCATTCCAGCAGAAGAAATTTGTATTGAATATTCTTTGATTTTAAGCATGCTTAAACACATTGAAAGTCTTTTCATATTCATTTGTCTAATGCAGCGTGAAATTGCACCAAAGGTTGAAAGAATTTCTGGATTCTCCGAATGTGAGCTGAATAAACTTTTCGTGGCTGTAACAATAATACCTGCCTTCATTCCATGACCGGTTGCATCTCCTACTACAACCGTAAGAGTTCCATCAGAACCGACATTAAAATCATAATAATCGCCGCCAACTTCCGTTGCAGTTTTCATATAAACCGCAATCTCAAGATGCGGCAAGTTAGGAACTTCTTTAGGAAGCATAGATAATTGAAGCTGGCGCGCTTCTTCAAGTTCCTTTTTTTTGCTTTCATATTCAACTTGCAAGAGTTTATTTTCTGCATCAATAGCTTTTGCTTTTAGCTCTGCTGCCTCAATTTTATGTTCAATATCAAGACGTTTTTGTTTTTCTTTTTCTTTGGATAGAAGTCTTTTTCTTTGAACTCTATCCACAATAAATACAGAGCCGATAAATATTAAACTGTAACCAAAGTAAGCCCAATATGTTAACCACCAAGGTGGTGTAATTGTAATCTTGATTGATTTTCCGTTTTCATTCCAGACTCCATCTTTATTTGAACCCTTGAAAACAAAAACATATTCGCCAGGATCTAAATTTGTATATGTAGCGAATCTGTTATTATCATAAATCCACTCATCATCGTAACCAATTAATTTGTGTGCGTATTGGTTTTTCGAAGGTTTGGCAAAGTGCAATGCAGAGAATTCGAAACTGATATCGTTTTGAGTATAGGGAAGAGTTATTTCCTTTAAGTCTATAATTGAAGCATTTAGCAGGAATTCTTTATCCATTACGGCTATTGATTTATTGGATATTTTCAAATCGGTAAAAACAAGAGCAGGTACCACCTTATTCAAAACAAATGGTGAAAATTCATTCAGTCCATGTTCTCCACCAAAGTAAAATTTTCCTTCGTGCGATTTCAATGCAATAGTAGAAAGAAAATTTAATCCTCCCAATCCATCTCCTAAATCATAATTAACAAAGTTCGCTTTTTCGTTGGATTTATTAACAGACATTCTTGAAATTCCAGCTTGCGTTGAAAGCCAGAGTTCACCTTTATTGCCTGGCAATATGGCCGAAATATAATTTGAGGGAAGTCCGTCAGTTTCAGTAAAAAATTCAAACTTCTCAGTAATGGGGTTGAATTTATTTATTCCTCCATTTGTAGCAATCCATAGAACGCCATTAGCATCTTCATAAATATATTTAACAGATTTATTATTAAGAGAATTTGGGTCGTTGAATTTATAGGTATAGTTTTTTGACTCTTTTGTTCTTAGATTAACTTTATCTAAGCCGCTCTCTTCACTTCCAATCCACATAATATCATTGCTGCTGAAATGTATTGAATTAATATTTTTACCTTGTACAAGTCTTGTTTCTGAAGCTTCTTTTACTAATTCATTAATTGCACTAAGTTTTTTCTTATCATCAATCTTCATTAGTTTAATACCCCAGAGTTCTTTTTCAATCGGAGGTTCCATATTCCAATTATTGTAAGAGTGACTCTGATCTGAGACATATTTCAAAGAATACTCTCCGGGAGTAAGATTTATAATATCTACTATAATTCTATTTTTAATATGCCCGCCAATATGATATGAATTCTGAAGACCAGAAGAAGTCCAAATTATTTTTGAAGTGCTATTTTCAATCCACCCATAATCAACCATTATTGAATCTTGAAGAGCGCCTTCACCAACTGATACAACAAGATATTCGCCAGGAGTTGTAATTGAAAATTTTTTTGAAAGTTTCTGTCTGTTACCAACATTTTTTATTTCTGAAACAACATTGTTGTTTATGTTCTTCTTGCTCAATATTGATATTAACGCACTCGGATAAACAGAAGAAGTGCCATCGCTAATTCTTGTTACCTTTTTGCTTTTTCCATCAATTAAGTTAAGTCCAGAGGTTGTTCCAACCCATAAATTCCCGAATCGGTCTTTTTTAATAACCTTAATCAAATCCCCCGATAGACTTGCATTATTATTAGGATCCTTCAAGTACCGTTCTGTTACATTATAAGAGGAATTCATTTTCAAAAGTCCATCGGCAAAAGTTCCAACCCATAATGATCCATCTGATTCTTCAAAAAGGGAGCTTACAGAACCTTTATTTATGTCATTAATTACTTTATATGGAATTTGAGAAAACGTTTTTGATGTGGAATTAAATACATTCAATCCGCCAAAAGCAGTGCCGACATAGATTTTGCCAGAATACTTATGAGATTCAAGAATACTTAAAACAGAACTGCTGCTTATCGTTTCTTTGTTTTGCTCATCGTGCAGATATAAATTAAACGGTTGAACATCGGGATTATACTTCAAAATACCTTGAGTTAAAGTTGATATCCATATCATCCCAGAATTATCTTCATAGACATTTGTAACAACAAGATTTTTTTTAACATCTGGAAAACTTTGTTCAACTTTCAACTTAACTCTTGTGTATTTGTTTGATATTCCATCAAATTTTAGCAGCCCTCGAAAATTATTTGCAATCCATAGATTCCCTTTTTCATCTTCTGTTATAGAGTTATAATATGCCGAAAAGGTAAGCTGACCTGTTGAGTATTCCTCAATAGTTTTGATAACTCTGCTTAGTGGATTATACTTGTAAATGCCTCTCCTTGTTGTTATCCACAAAATATTTTTACGATCAAAGTAGAGATTTGTTGTCTCATTCCCCAATGCAGAAAAGATAGGAGCAGTTAAACTATTCTTTATCTCAGCCTTCTTAAAAACATTCTCTTTTACATCGTAAAATGAAAGAGGATGATTTAACGAGCCAACCCATACAACTCCATTTTTATCTTCGGTAATAGGGTAAGTTACTTTTGCAGCAGCATTTACAAGAGCATTATCCTCAGAATCAAACTTCATTATTTCCCACTTATTCATCCCACGATTAAACTTCCAGATTTTTGTTTCGGTTAAGGTAGCCCAAACATTATCTTTAGAATCAACGTATATATAATTAATACGCGATTGAACCATAGCATGCTTAACAATAGAAGAAGTTTTATAATTAATGAATTTGTTTTCTTTACGTAAATATTTTGAAACGCCATCTTCGGTAGCGATCCAAAGATTTCGCTCTTTGTCTTCAACAAGCCGCCAAATATTATTGCTAAGTATGCTTGAAGAGTCATCAGGGTCGTTTTTATATATTTTCATTTTATAACCGTTATACATATTCAACCCATCAGGAGTACATACCCAGATTAAACCATAGCTATCCTGAAACACCTGTCTAGTGTTTGGTGAAGACAATCCTTCTGTGGTCGAAATTTTTTCAGCAGTAATTATTTGAGAAAATACTTCAGCATGGCTATAACAGAACATACAAATGATTAACAGCCAATATTTTGTTAGTAATTCTCTAAAGTTCTTTTGCATAAAACATTTTTCAATTTTATTGATCATAATACTTTTGTTTAAGTACTCAATTCACAATAAGGAATTCCATTTATTTTACTTTCACAACTACAAAAGTTACATCATTCCGCCTATGGCGGACAGGCTTCACTTTACTTTAATCACTACAAAAGTTACATCATTCCGCCTATTGCGGACAGGCATCACTTTACTTTAATCACTACAAATGTTACATCATTCCGCTTATGGCGGACAGGCATCACTTTACTTTAATCACTACAAATGTTACATCATTCCGCCTATGGCGGACAGGCATCACTTTACTTTAATCACTACAAATGTTACATCATTCCGCCTATGGCGGACAGGCCACACTTTACTTTAATCACTACAAAAGTTACATCATTCCGCTTATGGCGGACAGGCATCACTTTACTTTAATCGCCACAAAAGTTACATCATTCCGCCTATGGCGGACAGGCTTCACTTTACTTTAATCACTACAAAAGTTACATCATCATCGGGATCTGCATCATTTGTCCAGCGGCGACCCTCTTCTTTTAAGTGATTTACAATTTCTTCCGGCTCTTTCATTCCTACATTCTCAAAACTCTGTTTTGCTCTTTTATAGCTGTACAATTCTTGAGAGTTGTTTTTCAACTCCGCGAAACCATCACTCATCAACAACAGGGTGTCTCCCTTATCAATCTTTAATTCTTTTTCTTCGTAGCAGATTCCCTTAATTGCACCTAACGGCATATTATTAATTACTACTTCTTCAACCGACTTGGTGCTGCTTCGATATAAGTAAAGCGGCGGCATACCTGCATTTGTTGTTATAATTCTATCAGCTTTAATTTGAACACAAGTTAAAGCCATCATCAATCTGCCTAACTGCATATCTTTTATTGCAGCGCTGGCATTTTCAAAAAAAGGTTTTAGTTCTTTATTTGATCTATCAGACATAAATAGTGATTTCATAATTGAAACCATCATTCCAGACATCATACCGTGCCCGGTTGCATCGCCAAGAATTACGGTTAATGTTCCATCAGGGTGAACATGAAAATCATAATAATCGCCGCCGACTTCTGTTGCTGTTTTCATGTAAACTGCAATATCAAGATGCGGCAATGTCGGCAGTTCTTTTGGCAGCATAGAGTATTGAAGCTGGCGTGCATCATTAAGTTCTTTAGTTTTTCTTTCATGTTCTGCTTGAAGCAGTCTTTTCTTTTCTACTTCTTTTCTTCTTTCTAATTCATACTTTCTAATACCGCCAAGCAAACTAACAAAAGCAAAGAAATATACTCCGTAAGCCCACCAAGTTAGCCACCAAGGAGGACTGATACTGAAAGAGTAGCTATCTTCATTCGTTTTAACACCGTTTGATGTAATTCCTTTTACTCTGAAGCGGTATTTCCCAGGCGGAAGGTTTTGATATTCTACAAATGGCAAAGTTGAGGAGCGAGACCAATCTTTATCGAATCCTTCTAATATGTACTCATAAGTAGTTTGGCGTGGGTCTCTAAAATTGAACGCAGCATAGCTGAACATAAATGAGTTTTGATTATGAGTGAAAGTTTGTGGATAATTATAATGGAATGATAAGGAATCTACTGAAACGGAAGTTATTTTTAAGGGATAACTATTCACTTCAACTTTATTGATAAAAAGCCCTACCCCGCTGTAAAATGCTACTAAATTACCACTCCCATCAAGTGTTGCACCTTGAGAGCCGCCGGAGACCAAGCTTTCATCATCGTAGTAAGCTTGAAATTTATCTCCTTTAACTTGCAATGTACCATAAGGAAACCCAAAGAAAACATTTCCCTTGTAATCAATAATAGGGTTTGCAATTGTTGAGGATGGTAGTCCATCTTTCCGAGTATAAAACTTTAGATTTGTACCGTCAAAAATTACTAGCCCTTGCCCTCTTAATCTTATATACAGTCTGTCACTTCCTTGAATATCGGTTTTTGTACCGGCAACGCTTGCTCTTTTTAGTATTCTGAAATCTGCATTCGCGTTTACACTATCACTAAGATTTACAAACTTTTTTCCGTTAAAAACAAAAAAACCGCTGGAAGAAAGGAAGTACATTCCATTTTTTAAGTTACCCACGTAGTGAAGCTCTTCATTTGGTACGTTCCAATTTGAAGGCGGATAACTCCATTTATTTCCATCATAAATCATTATTACTGTATTGGTCGAGCTAATTTCGTTTACGTTGTTAGAAAAATGCCCAATTAACCATAGCCTTCCTTCGTTATCTTCGCGCAGATCAAGGAGTTGATATTTTTTCTTATTAAATTCTTTACTGAATGGAGAGTTTATTTCAACAAACTTTTCGCCATTATATTTTCCCAAGAAAAAATCTGCCTCTATTAATTCTTCCGATTGAGGTCTAACATAATCCTGCCATGCATAAATATCTCCTTTGCTGGTTTCTAATACCATGGAAGAATTATAATTTTTACGTTTATCTGTATCAATATTTTTAAACTTGAAACTTGACTCACCATTTTTATCGAAGTCTGCTTTTGATAACGTTATCCCTTTGGAAGTTGGTATCCAGACATTCATTTTTTTATCCGGAAACACTTTAAAAATTATATCACTTTTTAACCCATCTTTTTCTTTATAACTTCTTATTTTTTTCCCATCCCAAATATTTAACCCGGTGCTGAATGTTTGCGCGTAAACTGGTAACGATGCAAAAGAATAAGTAATCCATACATTACCTTTTCTATCTGTGGTTAAGTGATTAAGACCAACTTTTTTTCTAATCAGCCCATCCTTCTCAGTTATAATCTTTGAAAAATTTGGATAATAAAAACCAAAGCCTTTCTTGCTGTAAATTAGAGACCCATCATTCACTGCTTCATAAGGAATGGCGGGAAAAGCATCATACTTTATCCAACTCCCGTTTTTATATGCGAACATTTGATTTGGAATATTTGAGCTTTGAGTTTGATTTTCAGCAGTTGTTTGAAGTATTAATAATTCCGGGAAATACTTATCTGCTTTAGTAAATCCGGCATTTGCAAATTGAAAATTACTAATAGCTTTTCCTGAACCTGTATCTATAACTTTTCTAATGCTTTCCATAATCTCAGATGGAATCCATTTCCCATTTTTATACTCAAAAATGTACTTGCTATTAAGAGATAAAATAGCAGGCATAACCGAACCGGTTGTAAGAAATAATTTTTTAAACTGCTTACTATAAAAAACAAGTAGTGGAAACTGATAATTATCTAATTCTTTAACAAAATCTGTAAACTGATGGAACTTATTTCCATCATACATCATAACGCCTATAGTATTTTTACTAAAACTTAAGCTGAGCGAATTGCTTCGAAATGCTATCCATGTGTTTCCATTTTGATCAATTGAACCGGAGAGACTTTTGCGTGGTAACACTGCTCTTTGAAGTGTAATTCCAACAGATTCATCAATTCTCCGAAACACATTGTTTTTAAATAGAGCGACGTAAGAATCTTCACCTGTTTGAGTATTCCTTCCGGAAGAGGAAAATATTAAATCGCCATTCGGAGTTTCTATAAAATTTTCTGCATTGTCTAAAGGAAAATTTGTTGAATCATAAACAGAAAATTTTCCATTATAAAACTGCGTTAACCCGCCGTTATATTTTTTATCAATGTATGGTGTTTCGGAGCCAATCCAGACTCTTCCTTTGCTATCAGCATTTACAAAACTTATAACTCTTCCTGGCAAGCCATTTAATTTGTAACCATCTTTCTCAGTATATGTCTTAAATACTTTCCCATCGAAAGTTATAAACTTACTTGGCGAGGCAAAGTAAAGTACATTCTTTAGAGAATCATAGTGCAAATTTTGCATTTTAGGCAGATCTATTTCTTTACCAACTTCTTCAAAATCGTACCCATTAAACCTGTAAGTGCCCTCAATACCGGAAACCCAAATGTATCCATCTTTAGTTTGTATAATCTTTTCATAATTGGTTGAAGGCAAGCCTTCTTTGTTTGTGTACAATACCAAATCTGAATTAGCATGTGTTTTTAGTTTTTGCTGAGCCGAAAGAAAGGTTGTTAAAAGCAGAATTAATACTAACGCAAACATTTTTCCCTTAGTTACTAAAATTAAATCCACTCTGATTAGTCCTTTCACAAAAGTTTTTATAAAATCAATTGTTTTACGAATGTGTAGAATAGTTTTCAAATTAGTGCAACAAATCTTTTCGCAGACACGAAGTCCGATTACGGAATAAAAATTTTTTATCTTCTACAAATGTAAAGCGCAGTTATATCGTCGCTTTGTGGAGTATCTCCCGTGTGTTTTTTTACATTCTCAATTATGTTTTTGATAAAACTCTCGGCGCAGTTATAATTTTCGTTTAAGAAAAACGATTCAAGATTTTCGTCAGAAAACTCTTCTCCATTTTCATTCATAGCCTCTGTAATGCCATCGGTGTAAAAAAGAATTTTTTCTCCCGGTTCAATATTTATAAAAGAGCTTTCGTAAGGAAGTTCGAAATCAAGCATCCCCAAAGCTAAACCGCCTTTATCAAGTTTAATAATCTTTCTTTTCGAGGAATAAAAAATGGGATTGTGCCCTGCATTCAAATATTCGATAACGCCGGAATCAGGCTCAAGTATAGCAATAAAACAAGTAATATATTTTTCGGGAGTGGAAGCATTGTAAATTATTTTGTTGAGAAAGCCGGCTACTTCAGTTAATGTAAATTCATTTTCAACATAAGCATTTAGTGATGCATTTAACGTATTAACTAATAGCCCTGATGCAACACCTTTACCAGCAACATCTGCTATTATCAATAAATATTTTCCATCTTTTAGTTTAGTTACATCATAATAATCTCCCCCAATTTCTAAAGAGGGAATGTTAATACCGGCTAAATCATAACCTTTGATGTTTGGTAATGTCTGTGGAATAATACGTTTCTGAATTGATGCAGCAGTTTCAATCTCTTGGTGAAGCCGCTCGTTTTCAATAGCTTCATTATGCAGATGTTCATTCTCTATTGCTGCTAAAACTTGCCGCGCAAAAGCGGCAAGTAATATTTCATCAGTCTGATCAAAATCAACTATTCCATTTCGGCTCTCTTTTTCAGAGAGTGTAAACAAATATTTTAGTCCATTAAATTCTACAAAAGTCTCAATTCGTTTTGTGGAGTTTAAAGCTTTCTCAAAATCGGAATTTTGGGGGAATATAATTTCAGATATAATTTGACTGCCAGATAATATTTTAAGTACTGAATAAGAAGCATTTGTAAGTGAAGCCGCTCTTTCCAGCGATAGCTCGAACAAAGTGGAAGACTTGTGCAGTTTGGAAATTTCAATTCCTGTATCAATCAGGCTGTTAAGCTGAACTACTCTGTGATTCAATGAAAAGTTTAATTGCTTCTCTTTGTTTTGATTAAGGAACGATTGGTATGCATTATCTAACAATTGAAAAAACATCTGAAAAGATATTTTATCTAACTCACTCAGCTCAGTATTATCAATTTTATTTCCAATAATTAATCCCCAGTAAGATTTATCAACTTGTGGTAAAGTAGCAATTATGCTAAACTTTTTATCAGTGTAAAATTTAAAAGTGGCACCCGATGAAGCTGTTAAAAGCGGAAGGCATTCATAACAATTTTTATTCACTAATCTAATGCTCTCCCATTCTGTTTCTTCACTAATTTTGTAGAAAAGATTTACGTCGCTTATTAAAAAATTTGCACGCAAAATGTGGCAAAAGTTCTCTCCAAGATTTTTAAGCGAGGCGGCTTTAGATAATATTGAAAAACCTTCCTGAAATGATTTCACTTGCAAGGCAAGTTTATCAATTATTTGATTGTACTCTACTACATTCATTTACCTGATGTTTAAGCCTTTCACTTATATTTTTTTGAAGCATGTTTTATAATAGTTTTAGCGCTTCATCTATATTTTCTGCCTTCTTTGCAAATTGGAACAATCCCATAATTGTAAAAGTTTTATCAATCGAAGGATCCAGATTAGTAAAAATTAATTTGCCGTTTGTTTGGTTTAATTTTTCAATTATCTCAATCAAAAAAGAAATTCCTATTGAGTTAACCACATTTGAGTGAGCAAGATTTAAAATTACGTTATTAATTCCGTTTCCAAAGCGGTTATTAAATTCATCTACAATTTTCTGCCCGCCAATATTGTTTATGTATCCTGTAGTATTTATTACTACGCAGTTTTCTTTTGTTTCTGTAATGAGATTAAATTCAACTGACATTTTTGAGACTCCTACACTAAATTTTTAATTATTGTAATTTTAGTTCCCGCTTCTCCCGACTCAATAATAAAATCATCGGACATAGATTTCATCAGTTTGAGTCCCCAGCCTCTTTTATTAGTGCTGGATAATTTTGCGTTGATTTCTGGCTCTTCAACTTTCTCAGGCTCAAACCCACGACCGAAATCGGTAACAAGAATTACTAAACGTTCCTTTGTCATTGTAAACTCAACATTGACGTACGGATTTTCATTGCCTGAATGCTCTAATCCATTAATAATTGCTTCAGTAACAATTATTTTTGCTTCGCCTATTTTATCGCCGGATATTCCAAAGTGTCCGCCCATAAGCTGCAATCCTTCAAGCGCAACTAATTCAATATCAGGTACTTTAGGAATTTTGATTTCAAGCTTTATGTTTTCGTCCATGTTCACTCTCAATTAATTTTTAATTCAGCTTTGGATAAAAAGCTTGTATTTAAGATAATTAAATAATACCAAATGTCCAGCATAATTATTTACAATTTAAGCCAAAAAAGGGATTTGGAGTTTAATATCTTGTGAAAGGAACTCTGCTGATTATTTAAAACTACTTAGCCAAAATGTAATTTTTGTACATTAATTGTCAAACTAAGAACGATTTAAATGGAAAAGTATTATAAAATTTGTTGCAGAAGAATATTCTCCGGTGTGCGCATAAATTTTGCAAAGCTACAATTTGCTAAATCTCTCTCTTTACTCTGTCAATATTAAAGGCAGGAACACAAATAGAGACATACTCGCATGGTTCCTCGAAAGGATTAGAGTATTTAACACGGCTTCCTTTTTTAACACAGATTGATTGTCCCTTACTTAGAATTATTTCTTCGCCGTCAACTTCAATTTTTTTTGTGCCTCTAAAAACAAATGTAACTTCATCAAACTCGGGAACTTGATGCGGCTCGCTCCAACCTGCCGGCACTATCATCCGTGCGAAGCTATAATCTCCAATGTTTATACTTGCAAAACCAAAATGTTCTTCAATTAACTTTCCGTCAGTTGTTGGTACAATAAATGGCTGAGTTTGAATTTCGTAATTTTTCATAATCGCCTTAAATTTTTGTTCGTTTTAGTCTAAGTGAATTTGTTACAACAGAAACAGAGCTTAACGACATAGCCAAAGCTGCAATCATAGGGTTTAATAATCCTGCTGCAGCTAATGGAATTAAAACTACATTGTAAATGAAAGCCCAAAACAAATTTTGCTTAATTGCAGAAAGAGTTTTTTTAGATAGATTAATTGCCTTAGCAACATTGCGAAGATCACCTTTTACTAAAGTGATTTGAGCGGTTTCGATTGCAACATCTGCACCGGTTCCAATTGCTATTCCCAAATTAGCTTGTGCGAGCGCAGGTGCGTCATTTATACCATCGCCAACCATAGCTACAAATTCAGATTTTGCTTGTAACTGTTTTACAATTTCTGCCTTCTCGTTAGGAAGCACTTCTGCATGAAAATAACTCAATCCGGTTTTCTCTGCAATAGCTTTTGCAATAAGTTTATTATCGCCGGTTAACATTACAGTTTTAATTTTCATTTTCGTTAATATTTCCACTGCTTCCTTTGATGTATGCTTTAGCTGATCTTCTATTAACAGAAGCCCTTTCAGACTTCCTTCAATCACAACGTAAATAACCGTTTTGTCTTGAGCCGAAGAAACAAATTCAGAAATAGATTCATCATTAAGCTTTATAGCTTTTTCTTCCATTATCTTTCTATTTCCAAGAAGAACTGCTTTGCCGCATACAATTCCTGTAACGCCAAAGCCGGTAACACTCTGAAAACTTTCCGGCTCAGATAAAGTAATGTTCTTATCTTTAGCATACTCCACAACTGCATTGGCTAACGGATGTTCTGATTTTTTCTCAAGCGAAGCAGCAATTTGAATTAAATCATTCTCATAAATATCTAAACAAATAACTTTGCTAACTGCCGGTTTTCCTTCAGTCAGTGTTCCGGTTTTATCAAAAACAACAGTAGAAATTTTTTCTGCTGATTCTAAACTTTCACCATCGCGAATCAGAATTCCATTTGAAGCCCCTAAGCCAGTTCCAACAATAATTGCAGTTGGAGTTGCTAAGCCAAGCGCGCAAGGGCACGCAACAATTAAAACTGCTACAAAATTAACAAGAGCAGAAATAAAGCTGTTTTGCGTTCCGAAAAAAAGCCAGCCAAGAAAAGTTAGCGCTGCTATAACAATTACAGCCGGAACAAAAACCTCCGAAACTTTATCAACTAATTTTTGTATTGGCGGCTTGGATGATTGTGCTTGTTCTACTAATCGAATAATCTGTGAGAGAATTGTGTTGTCGCCAACTTCCGTAACTCTAAAATTAAAAGAACCAATTTTATTAATTGTGCCGCCAATAACTTTAGAGCCCGTTTGCTTATCAACCGGTAAACTTTCTCCGGTTATCATTGATTCATCAACCGAAGATGAGCCAGAAACCAAAACACCGTCAGTTGGAATTTTTTCTCCGGGACGAATTACAACTAATTGATCTTTTTCAAGTTGTTCTAAAAGTATTTCTTCTTCAATTCCATTACGTAAGATGCGTGCCGTTTTAGGCTGAAGCTCTATCAGTTTTTTAACTGCATCGTTTGTTTTTCTTTTAGCGCGGTGCTCAAGAAGTTTTCCCATTAAAATAAGTGTAATTATCACTCCGGCAGTTTCAAAATAAACGTGTGGAATTTTTCCTTCTAAAGTAAACTCAAAAGGGAACAAGGTTGCAAGTACACTGTAACCGTAAGCAGCAGCAGTTCCAATAGCTACAAGAGAATTCATCTCAACAGAAAAGCGGCGGATGTTTCTTATAAATACTGCAAAAAATCTTCTGCCGGAAATAAACATTACTGGTGTTGTAAGTATTAATAGAATCTTGTTAGTGTAATCATATGTAAAGTGCCATGCGTAAAGAAAGAACTCGTATTCCATCAACATGCTTATAAGAAAAACGGGAAGCGTTAGAATCAGAGCGAGAAAAAAATCTTTCTTGAGTGTTTCATAAAATTCATCTTTTTCATTTTCATTTTTACCAGCAAAAAATTTGGAAGAACTACTTTTTTCAATTCTTTCGAGTTTCAGTTGATAGCCGTATTCTTCAACGGCTGCCGCAATAGCAGTTAAGTCTGCTTCTTTCTCACTTTGAAATGTTACATTTTCTTTGGCAAGATTTACCGCAACGTTCTTAATGCCTTCTTGCCTTCCAATAATTTTTTCAATGCGCCCAACACAGCTTGCGCATGTCATTCCATCAACCGGTATTGTATAAGATCTCATTTTACTGCTTCAAATCCAGCTTCTGCAATTGCAGATTCAATTTGCAAATCGGTTGTCTTTGTTTCATCATAAATAATTTTTATACTGCCAATATTTACTTCAGCTAATTCAAGCTGCAGCTTGGATAATTCTTTCTTAACCGCCGTAACGCAATGGTTACAGCTCATTCCTTTTATCTCTATTGATTTTTCAATCATAGTAATTCCTTTCGTAAACATCTTTTTGTTGTTGATAAAGCAGAAGTGATTAAAATTAACCCAAATTTTCCATTAGGAAAATTTGCCATACGGGCCGACAAGCCCGCCTGCTACGGGCAGGCATTAAGTCATTTATAGTAAATAAGTTATGTAAGATTTTTAATTTATAAAGCCAATTAAAATCTTACCATGCTTGTCGGGGTTAACCCCGAAAGTAAAATGTTTAGAAATAACATTTTGCTTTCGGCCTTCGGCAAAAAAT
>WPAE01000102.1:607-3633 GCA_009773205.1 Ignavibacteria bacterium | reverse complement strand
CGACAGCACTTGATTCAACAAGTAATTCATCTCAGGAATCGAAGGAAAGTTCTGGCAATCAAGGTTCGACTCCAAAACGGGAATTGACGTTGAAGGAATTATGGGCGATACTAAATGATGCGCAGATTGAATCGAAAGCGGTGTCGAAGATTCCTCTAGGAGGAAAGAGCAATTGTCACTTTGTCCTCAAACTAAAGAATGCCGGTCAGCGTCCTTTTTATGACGATGCTGGAGCTTGGAACGGGCACAAATCAAAGACAACCAAAACTCGCTGTGTTCTAAAACATGGAATTATATCATGTCCCGCGAAAATCGATGAAAGTCAAACAAAGGTGATTGTGACTCGTCGATACTATGTTCACAAACAAGGCGATTATCGAAAACGAATCTCTTCCTTCGATACTGTTCCCGATCTATATGTTGTCGAATATATCGGGACCGCACCGGAGCCATTACTTCATGATAATAGAAAGCGAACAGCACATCCATATATTCGCACGGATCCAGATGTTATCGAAGAGATACGAAATGCTGATAAAATGGCAACTCATCGACATGTATACGCAGAGTTGTTGGAGAAGAATCCACTCAATGGACCCCGAAATTCTGAACAGGTGAGAAAGGTTCGTTCGAAGAACAAGATCCAAAGGCAACTTACCACGGCTTCCAATTTGCCTGAAGAAGTATTGTCTGTCCTCAAGATGCAGAGTTCACATCCATTTGTGAGACGGGTACTTTTCCTGCAAAATCAACAACCAATCATCATTCTCTATACTGATGAACAGATCGACCAGATCAAGCAATTCTGCAGCGAGAGGTCACCAATTGATGTGAGAACTCCACTCGGGATCGATCGAACATTCAACCTTTCATCATGTTTTGCCACAGTTACAGCATTCAAGCAAATGGATGTCATACGATCCACAGGTGAACACTCTCACCCTATTATAATGGGTCCCATTATGTTGCATTGGGAAGCGAAAGAATGGGCATACATGGAGATGTTTTATGCCCTTAAAGTGGCATTGCGCGACACTACTAACAATTGTTTTGCAACCCTTCCACGAATGACATTTGGTTCTGATCAAGAGCGCGCAATTCGATCAGCCTTGCATGTCTGCTTCCCTGATGCTCGCATTCTAACTTGTACTCTTCACCTCAAGGAAAATCTACGTCTTTTCCTCGACAATAAGGGCTTTGCAATGAAAGATCGTGAAGCCATCAATAGAATTGTGTTCGATTCGTTTGGTACCTCAGCGACTACACATCAAATCGATCAGATCTCGCACTCGCTGAATGCCTACTGCATTGGATTGCATAATGGAGAAATCGCCATAAGATATTTCAGCGATCACGTTCGTCCGCTCTTGTTCGAGCAAGTGCAATGTAGTGCGGGAGTCTCTGATACCAATCCGGGTGATTGGACTAATAACAATTGCGAATCGATGAACCATATCATCAAGCTGATCACCAATTGGAAGACTTCGAAGCTGCCCAAGCTGGTCGATTCTTTGTATGAGTACGTCCGGCAACAAACTACCGACTTGGAACGTGCGCTCTACAACGAAGGGGATTTCATGTTGTCTGCTCGAAATGCAAAGCTGGCTCAAAAGAAGTCCGCTTATATTGCACTATCTGACGAGGACAGGGCCCGTTATTTCCACGACTTCCTCCAGGGCATTCTGCCAAAACAAGGTCGAGTAACTTCGAGGGATGGTAATTTGAGCCTTCCTAATGCTGCGAAATTGGCGCGTAAACCAGGCCAGAGATGTAGAATTGCAGGAGCCCGCACGCGATGCCGTCACAAATAATTCCTGACCACTATCTTATTCTCTACCTTTGAATCTCGTTGACTTTGGAATCTTTCAACGTCTAATGGCTTCAGTAATGTTTTATATATTGTATTCCCTGACAATGGTTCATTTTTGTTAATAACCGTTTAACTCCCAAAAATCGTTTATAAAATATTTCGAAATATTTATTAATCAAAAAATATCCACTCGTCAAAACAAAAATGAACCATTTGGTTACCAAATTAGCGTAATTGTGACCCTCATGAGAGTCATTCCTCAGTAAATATGGTTTATTAAATTCCTATATATTAAAAAACAAATAATATTTTTATTATTTTTGATACTATTTATTAAGACTAGATTAATATTTATGTCGATTGTTGACCCATAAATAAAATTGAGACTCAATAGGCTCAAATCTCGAGAAATAGAGAATCTCAATAGGAATTATCTTGAATCTTTATTTATAGTAACTGAAGCTCGACTCATGTTCTTGTACATCGAGGATTCTTGAAATATCATTAGCTTTGCAACACGATGATGGTATCGTAATTCTGAATTTATCTTTGTTATCCTTCGCTAACCTCACGATTTCATTCTTGACCAGTGGGTCGCACTCGAGTGTAGTCTATGTGCGAAAGGGCTGGCATTCCACTCGGGATGACCGTGTACCTCCGTGTAGATCAAGTAGAACATGTATGTACTAATAAGTATGAAAATGTTTATAGTGCATATTATCTACTCCTGAAAAATATTTTTCATTTTGAATTAAAAAGATATTTAATTGTACATTGTTTCTTGTTTCTCTTTTAATAAATATGAATGACTACTGGAGCGGAGCGTAATATTTCACCTAGTTGAAAGGGAAGTGAGGGTTGGGGAGAAGGGGATTATGGGGCGTTCAAAAACGAATTTCTACACCATCTATCGAAGGTTTGGCAAATCTCTTTGTTAGAATCAAATTTCTATCGATAATGATTTATATTTGCAAACAGGTGATTTTCATTCATTTTATGGCATTTTCTAGGATTTTATGGATTTTGTAGCATTTTGTGGCATTTTATGGCATTTTGTGGCATTTTGTGTCTTTTTGTAGCATTTTGTGGAAAAAACCACAAAATGCCACAAAATGCTACGAAATGCCACAAAATGCTACAAAATCCACAAAATCCTAGAAAATACCACAAAATGCACGAAAATCACCTGTTTGCAAATATAAATCATTATCGATAG
>WPAE01000102.1:0-577 GCA_009773205.1 Ignavibacteria bacterium | reverse complement strand
AATCATTATCGATAGAAATTTGATTCTAACAAAGAGATTTGCCAAACCTTCGATAGATGGTGTAGAAATTCGTTTTTGAACGTAATAAAGTGCAAAAATACAGTGTAAAAAGTGCAAAATAAATTTCAATTGTTTAACCAACGCATCTACTAACACAGAAATAGTTTAGACTTAAAAGAAAGAAAATATTAGTCGGATTAATTTTTAAGTATGATACACTTTTTGTATTGTATATGTTTACTCAAATATTTTGTGGCATTTTGTGGCATTTTGTGGCATTTTGTGGCATTTTGTGGCATTTTGTGGCATTTTGTGGCATTTTCTTGTATTTTGTGGCATTTTGTGGCATTTTGTGGCATTTTGTGGCATTTTGTGGTTTTTTCCAGAAAATGCCACAAAATGCCAGAAAATGCTACAAAATCCACAAAATCCTAGAAAATGCCACAAAATGCACGAAAATCACCTGTTTGCAAATATGAATCATTATCGATAGAAATTTGATTCTAACAAAGAGATTTGCCAAACCTTCGATAGATGGTGTAGAAATTCGTTTTTGAACGTAATAAAGTGCAAAAAT
>WPAE01000101.1 GCA_009773205.1 Ignavibacteria bacterium | reverse complement strand
CTCATTTTGAGAAAGAACCATTACTTTTTTACATCCTGGAAACCAGGAAAAGAACGAGATCAATTTGATTATTACTACCACAAAGAAAAGGTCATGAATAGAATAAAATATGCAAGAGGCGAAATAGGAGGATTAAAATCTTGTTTTCAAAAATCAAGTGCAACCAATTATTATTATATTGATGTTTTTGAAAGTTTTTAGCTCGCTACGCATTTTCAATTCTGCTTGGACTTAAAACGCTGCCGGAGTCTGCGTCTTCTGCAACGAGAATGGGTCTTAATACTCGTCGGAAGTTGCAGAAGCTTTAGAGCAGACGACAAGCATGACTTAAAAACTTTCCCTATTCCTCTTCAACATACATGTAGCATTTCTTTGAATTTTTCCTGCTTCAAAACCTCCTCTGTAAATACCTCTGCCGGACTTCTAAATCCCAACATCTTTCTCGGTCGGTTGTTTAACAACTTTTGCGTTTTTGCCAATTCGTAATCAGGTATGCGGTTAAAATCTGTTCCTTTCGGATAATACCTTCTGATTAATCCGTTTGTATTTTCATTGAGCCCTCTTTCCCATGGAGAATAAGCATTTGCAAAATATACTGCTGCTTTAATCCCATGACTTATTTCCTTATGAAGAGCAAACTCATTTCCGTTATCTACTGTTAGGCTCTTTATCAGTTCAGGGCAGTTAAAAAAGGACTTAAGTATTGCATTCTTCATTTCCTCAGAACTTTTATCCCTTACTTTTCTGATAATGACAAATTTACTCCTCATATCTACGAATGTGCCTATCCCGCCTCTATGGCATTTGCTTTCGACTGTATCGCCTTCCCAATGTCCAATTTCTTTCTCCAGCAATGCCTTAGATGGTCTTTCTGAAATGGATTTCCTCTTCTCAGCAGTTTTCCAGACTCTTCTGGTTTTTATATTCCTCTTCTTGTATTTTTCACCTCTGTGCGGCAGGCATTTATACAACAAACCTCCTTCTTTCTTGTCCTTGTAAATATACTGATATATGAGTTCATGACTCACTGGCACAAGCTCTTTTGTTCTTTTTAAATGCCCTGATATCTGTTCCGGAGACCATCCCAATTCAAGTTTGTCTCTGATAAAATCCTTGTGCACTTCTGTCAACTTCGATTCTCTTTTCCTCTTCCTTCTCTGCCTAGCCAGAATAATAGCTTCATCAGCTACATATTGACCATCGGCATTTTTGTTCCTTCTGCGCTCTCTTGATATTGTCGATTTATGCCTGCCAGTAAAATCAGAGATTATTCTCAGACTGACATGCCCGTCTTGAATAAGGTACTCAATATGGTATCTTTCCTTATCCGTTAGCTGGGTATATTTCATGCAACCTCCTTTCGAATTACAAGGTTGCTTAATGTCCCCAGCTAACCTATAATTCAAATCATTGGTTGCACTTCAAACTTGAATGTAGCAAATGAGTGGGTAAAAGTGAATATTCCCACATAACGATTTACATTTTACTTCATCATTCAAAAGATTCAATATAATGAAGGAGGATGTAAAAAGGTATGATGAAGGAACTGTTTGAAAAGGCTCTTGGAATAAGCAGTCCGTGGTTTATTGACAATCTGGAATTTGATGCGAATAACCGCCGCCTGGATATTCACATAGACTTTGAAGTTAGCTCTAAATTTGAATACAACTCGGAAGAAGAGAACATTTCAGGTAAGTTTGGTGTTTACGATACTGTTGAAAAGACATGGAGGCATTTGAATTTCTTTCAGCATGAATGCTATCTGAATTGTCGTGTTCCCAGGGTAAAGCCGGAAGATGACAAGGTTAGGCAGATTGAAGTTCCATGGGCAGGCAAGAGCAATGGTTTTACACTTTTATTTGAGGCTTTATTGATGCAGTTATGCTGTGAAATGCCTGTTAATGCGGTTTCCAGATTGACCAATGCTGATGACAATAAAATCTGGCGGATGCTGCAATGCTATATTGAAGAAGCAAGGGAACATGAGGATTTTTCTCTGATTACAAAAATTGGTCTTGATGAAACCAGCAAAAGGAAACACCATGATTATGTTACACTTTTTGTCGATCTGGAACAACGAAAAACAGTCTATGTAACAGAAGGCAAAGATCATACAACGATAAAACGCTTTACTGAAGACTTGGAGGCACATAGAGGACAAAAGGAGAATATTACAGATGTCAGTTGCGATATGTCTCCGGCTTTTATCAAAGGCATTAACAAGAATCTTAAAAATGCAAAAATCACATTTGATAAGTTTCATTTGGTGAAGATTATCAATAGTGCGGTTGCAGACATAAGAAAATCTGAATCAAAAGAAAATGAGATACTGAAAGGAACAAGAAATATCTTCAATAAAAACCGTGAAAACATGACCAAGGCACAATTGAAATATCTCAATGAAAAACTGGAACTTAAAGGGTTGAGATTAAAAACTGTAAGAGCTTTTCATCTTCGTGAGTCATTCCAAGAAATTTATCAATCAGAGACAAAAAATGAGTTCATAAGCAGGCTTAATAAATGGTATTCATGGGCTACTCATTGTCGCCTGAAACCAATGAAAGAGGCGGCTAAAACAATAAAGGAACATTGGGACGGTGTTATCAGGTGGTATGATTCAAGGATAAACAACGGCATTCTTGAAGGACTCAATTCTTTGATTCAAAGTGCAAAAAGCAAGGCAAGGGGTTTTAAGACTTTCAAAAACTTTATGGCGGTGATTTATCTGGTTACCGGAGACTTGGACTTTACTAAGGTCAACTCTCATTACCAGCCATTAGCATAAACATGGTACCCACTCATTTTGAGAAAGAACCAATAATTTATTGTGTGATCGTTTCAGCAATTATCTTTTTGATTTTTAACTATTTTGTATTTGGCTTTACAAATGACTGAAGTAAGTAATTGTTTATGGAGAGTTGCAGTCGAAGTAAAAGGTACAGATAATATCGTAAAAAAGGTTCTTTCTCAAAATGAGTGGGTACCATGTTTATGCTAATGGCTGGTAATGAGAGTTGACCTTAGTAAAGTCCA
>WPAE01000033.1:5219-25700 GCA_009773205.1 Ignavibacteria bacterium | reverse complement strand
TAGGAGGCATTTAATATGAAAAAATAAAAGCGGTATCTTTACATTTAAGGTGAGGAATGAAGTGAACCTGGAACTGGGGAATAAAATGGTTTTTGACAGAATATCCCTAATTGATATAATCTTAATGGTATTTCCTCAGCGAAAGTTTCAGCCCCCATACTTAGCAGGAATTCCATGAGTGCCTATTATATGTTTTTTTTATCCATACTTGAAATCAAATGCAAGATTCAATAATGTGTGAAAATATTTCTGCGCTTCGTCTCCAGTCATACCTTCTACTAATCTCCAGTTTTATTAATTTATTTTTAGATTCAAATCGTCTATCATGGAGAATAAATTCAATTTTTTTAGATAAATCTTCAACATCAAAAGGATTAAAGAGATACTCCTTATAAAAATCGAATTCTGAAAGAGCCGTGGTATTAGAACATAGAGTCCTAGTCCCTAAAAGAGAAGACTCAAGTGGAGGCAGTCCAAATCCCTCTGCTATTGATGGATAAATGAATACTAATGCTCGCTTAACAATGAAATGTAATAAAGGCGTTTCAATATTCTCAAAAAATAAAATGTTAGTTCTAACATAAGTAGGGAGTTTTTCCATCAACTCATCTAGTTTTTGTATTTTAATTCTTTTGCCTATAAAAACAAGTTTGATATTTTTTTTCCATAATTCAAGAGCCAAAAAACTTTCTAGTAACAAAACATGGTTCTTTCGATTCTCAAATCTGCTCACAAAAAGAACATAATCTTTTAGTGCATGGTTCTTCAAAAATTCTTCAAATTTAATATTTGAGGTTATATCGTCCGTTATTTCAACACCATTAGGAACTAACTTAACCTTCTCATTGGTTAAATTAAAATGCTTTATCATGCTGTTACGCGAATATGTAGAAACAGTTGTGACTATGTCTGAATTGCTTGAAGCATATTTGAAAAGAATCTTGTTCTTCCAGCAATATAATTTTGAAAAATATTCTGGGTAATCTAGGAATAAAACATCATGAATCGTTGTAATGAATCTGCAATTCTTTATAAGTGGAATAATATACTGGAAATGTGCAATTTCTATATTATGCTTTTTGATAAGCCATGGGATTTCAAATATCAATCGAGAATATTTTGATCCAGATTTAAGTTGCAAATAAATAATATTATTTGATCCCCCAAATTCTTTTTTAAGATTATCTATATTTCTAGCAGCAAAATAAAAAATGAAATTGTCTTTTTTAATTAATTCGCTGTACAATCCTTTTAATACTGTCCTCGTCCCTTGGAAAGCGTCATCAAAAACATGTGCATCAACTAAAATTTTAATTTTGTGCATAAATAAGCAATTTTAAAAAATCTACAACTTCTAAGTTATGATTCTTTAGGATTTTATTAGAAATCAAATTCTTCAAAAACTGGTGAAAATGCAAAAGCCCAAATTACATATTGAACTACATTTGTCATAAAACTGCCTGTAAATTGCATCCCAAATCCAATTATAAACAGAGAAAGACAAAACTTATTCTTATAACTTTTAGTTTTATAAAGTAAATAAACCTGGAGTCCTAAAATTAATATAACACCAGACCATCCAAGCGTTACAAGTGCTTCGGCCATATAGTTAGGTAGCCGAAATGTATCAAGTGTTGGATTCCCAATTATTCTATCACCAAGAAGTTTAAGTTGACCAAATCCTGAGCCTAAAAATGGTCCTGCTTTTTCAGAAATTGCTAATGATTTATCGAGAGCATCAATAGTTCTTGACTGTCCAGATGAATCATTTCCTTGGAAGACATTAATAGCCCTTGTAGTAAAAGAATTTTCAAAAACCATAGTCGTAATAAAAGCAACTAATATTGGCACTAACAACAGAAAATACCTACCTTTTATAAAGACGTCATATAATAATATAATAGAAATGGCAAACAAATAAAGAGATAATATGCCAAACGAGAAAGCTAATATTAATGGCACTGAGGTCATTAAAAAGTAAATAAATGATTTTAAATTTTTATTTGCGATAAAAAACAAATAGGAATATATACAAAGTGGAATTATAAGTGCTGCATAATATGACGGTTCATAACTTAACATAGTTAGTCGAGTCGCAAAAACATAATTCGAAATCATTTTATTTTTTGACCATAGTTCATCGCCAAAATCTGTATTTATTAGGGCTAATGAAATTAAAGCAAAAATAAAATTAATTATTATTAGTATTTTGAAAATTCTCCTGATATCCGTTATTTCAGGTAACTTGTAGTAAAGAGCCACCCCACCTATAATTACTGCAATCAATAAAAGTAGTGATCTAAAATAATAATAAACTTCAATACCATAAAGGGAATGGACACTTAAGTAAAGTATTAGTATTAAAATAAAATACTGAAGCCAATCTTTTTTATAATTCTTAATAATCCCGATATAGAATAATGGTGCTAAAACTGTAGTATATAACAATCCAAATGGTAATCCAACTTTATTAAAAAATAAATATACTATCGAAATGAAAACAAAACTTTTATGATTGAGTTTTTTCACTATTTATTATCAGATTATTATGAATAATTTGCTGATTTGATTATTAACTCACCTTACGCAAAAAGGTAGAAAATATAAAAAGAAAGCGATAAATTATAGATGAAAAAATAAGGGTGCAGAAATGAATAAGCAACTCTTGGAGACCTATACGGATTATCTGATGAGTTCATTTTCATATACAACCGCCACCGGATTATCATTATTAGTAGAGGGAGAAACCTGCCCGACTTCGTCGTTCAAGGCGGGTAAGTCACGATAAAGTGACGCGGTTTTTAAGTAGGGAAGATTTCACATCATCAGACCTATGGAAGTTGATAAAACCTAAAGTCAAAGAAATCGAGAGTAAAGATGGAGTGATAATAATAGACGATACAATAGAAGAAAAACCGAGCACAGATGAAAATGAAATAGTAAGTTGGCATTACAATCACAGTAAAGGAAAAAGTGCAAGTGAATAATGTGTTAAACGATGTCTGGTATGCCTCAAGTGAGAATATGATGTATGTGAAAACAGAACTATGCAAAGATTTTGTGATGCCGATAAAAACAAATCGAAAAATAGCATTAAGCAAAAAAGACAAACTCAATAGTAAATATGTTACAGTAAGTATGCTCGAATTCAAAAAGAACGACAAACAAGAAATATATTTAGATGGAGTAAGTTTTCCTCTGGTTTTGTTAAAGCAAGTCTTCATAAACGAAGACGGTAGCCAAGGCGTTCTTCATTTAGTTAGCAGCGATCTAACACAATAAGATAATACCAATCTATCAAAAACGATGGAAAGTAGAAGAGTATCATAAATCATTAAAGCAGCATGTTTCATTGTGCAAGTCTCCAACGAAAAGAGTAAGGACACAGAGCAATCATATCTTTGCATCGATATATTCTTTTTTCAAATTGGAATATATAAGTATAAGAACAAAATTTAATCAGACAGCTCTGCGTTCGAAACTTTATATATCGGCTAATCGTACTGCTTTTAATGAACTAGAAAATATGAAAGCTTGCTTTAATATGAAGTTCTAAGCGTAGCGGTTTTAAATATGTTTTGCTTAAGGTGAGTTAGTAAGTAAGTTAAGTCAATATACTATTATAAAATTCAAGAGTTTTCATAGCACACTTCTCCCATGAGAATTTTTTTTGTATAGTAGTCGCATTTGTTATAATATCATCTTTATTAGTCTTCTCAAGGGTATTTAAAATAATCTCACTAAACTTTTGTATTTCAAAAGGATTACAAAAAATACCATCTGTACCAATAATTTCTTTAAATACTTCAATATCAGAAGCAACAACCTGGACCCCGCAAGCTAGGGCTTCCAAAATTGGAAGTCCAAATCCTTCATAACTTGAAGGATATATGAATAAATCAGCAAGGTTATATATTAAAGGTAAATCAGAGTCTTCAACGAATCCCAAAAAATGGATGAAGCTATTATTTTGTTTTATTCTATTTAATAAAAATTCATTTTTCCAGCCACCATGACTCACTATAACAAGATCGATTTCCCTCTCCTTTCTCACCAATTGCATGGCATCAATAAGTTTATCAACATTCTTTCTTGGTTCGATTGCCCCAACATAAAGTATAAATTTTTGGGGCATATTATATTTTCTTCTAATCATTTCTAACAATTCTTCATCTTTGATTACCTCAAATGATTCCCCCACACCGTTATGGATTACATCAATCTTGTCAAAAGGGATTTCAAAACTGTGAAGGATCTCATTTTTGGTAAAATTAGAAACGGTGATTATCTTTGTACATTTATCAAGCACCATCGGGATTAGAAATTTTGAATACATGACTTGCCCAATAGGAAATGCATCAGAATTTTTTAATATATATATGTCGTGAAAAGTCACAACTGTAGGTATCCTAGTATATATAGTCGAATAATGATTCGGGAAATGCAGAATATTTATTCCATCATTCCTTGCTCTTCTAGAAATTGAATACTGACGCCAAGCTGTTTCTCTGTAAATAGTATTAATTTTTTTCTGAAGAGATGAATTCTGCTTAAATAGTTTCGCTCCATAGCTCAAATACTCGTTGGATGGGTCGATACTTTTTAAATTTTTAAGTAGATTATACAAATAAACTGTAGTGCCACCTTTTGTTAATTCAAAAGTGGTGGCATCAAATGCGATACGCATAATATTTTTTAATATTATTAACCAGTTGTCTGAATTAGAAAAAGAAATTTAAACGAAAACGGCAAGAAAAGTGTTAGTGAAGTAACGAACAGACACATTGACTATTATCACTATAAATATTTCTTGCTTATCATCAGAACTTAATTTGCTCATATGAAATGGAGCTTTGTTATAGTGATGCCTAATTACTTCTATCATTTCTACTTACAAACTCTAACAATTAAATTATTTGTTAAAATTGTAGGTTTCATTCGTTTGTACGATATAAAAATGTATAAAGATAAAAATGGTCTAAGGAATAATTTCCAAATAACATTTTTTATAAATGATGCAGTATTGTTAACTGGAATATTTGGCTCGAAGAAATCAGGCTGGTCAAAATCAGCCATCTTTAAAAATTGTCTAACACTATAAGTAGAAAAAGCCCTTTTGTGAGTAATATCCCCATAGAAAATTGGATTAAAAATCGTAATACCATTTGGAACTTGGATAATTAAAATGCCATTCTCTTTTAAAGCGGGTTTTAAGTAAACTGAAATTTTAAAAAGCTCATCATCTGAAAAATGTTCTAGAACATCAATGAGCAAAATACAGTTATAGGAGGTAGAATTATTGTACAGATATTGAAATATATCAACTTTTTCAACATTACATAAGCCAAGTACATTTTTTGCATACTCTATTTGCTCTTGGCTAATATCAATACCATGACAATTCTTGTAACCAAGTGATTCTAACACCAATAGATTTTTACCAAATCCACACCCAAGTTCCAGAATATTTGATGTTTTATCGATAGGGAGTAATTGTTTGAAGTTTTTCAAAAAATATAATTTGTTCCATTTAATATATTCTTCAATTTCAGGATCAATATTAAGAACTTGAGTAGAAAAATAGTTTTTGAATTTAATACTATCCATTTAATGTTGTAATCCTTTTTATAATCATGTAAATAATACGAAGCATAAAATTCGGGAAAAAGACTATAGGTATGTAAATAAAAATAAATAACAAAGAATCGTAGTAATAAATAAATAATTTGGGAACTGTAAAATAAAGATTTTCTTTATTTAGTTTTCGTTGTATACACTCCGTTATTAGATAATCTTTGATAACAATGTTTTGAGCTTCAAGTAAGCTTTTTTTTGAATAACCGTTAAATAATAAATTCTCAAACATTTTAGCCGGACCTAGTCCAAACGTTTTATAATAGTTAGTGGCTGAAAAATGAGAATTGTAACCTCTATATAGTAATATAGGTTTTGAGATAAATTGTATTTGGTCTTCCTCAGTTAAAGAACTGTATATCGCATATGAATAGGAGAAACCATATTCTAACATTTGATCATAATCTTGTTTCTTAAACTTTTCATTCAGTTGTGTACTAATTATAATGCCACTAATGAACTGTATTTTTATTCCAAATATTTTCATTAGTTCATTTCCACCCTGAATAATCATATCTGTAGAAATACTATAAAAACTTTCTTTCAGTTTTTCCGAGAAATCCTTATTCCATATCGAATAGTTCAGAATTAAAACTGATCTATTTCCGTTCCTAAGTATTGTAAGTATGAATCTTAGTGTCCCAGTATCTATTTTATCATCGTCAGCAAAAACCCATATATATTCCCCAGTTGCTAAATTAGCCGCAATAAAAAAATTCTCATCCTTAACATTTTTAGCATTTCTATAATATTTGATAAAGGGATACGAAATTATATACTCTTGGACAACATCTTTCGTCGAATCAGTACTAGCATTATCTGAAATCAAAATTTCAATTTCGTTTTCAAAACCATGTATATCTGCTAAAAAACTATCTAAGGATTCTTTCAAGAATTCAACTCTGTTATATGTAGGGATACAAATTGATAATAATTGTCGATTAATCATCAAATTCCAAACTGTATTATTTGTTTTCTAATATTATTAAGAATTTCAACTATTTTCAAAAAATATTTCGTCCTTCCCAAGTAAAAAAACATATTTACTACAACAAAGAAATAAATTTCATCATTAAATACCTTTTTTAATTTTTTTTGAATAAGTATCATTTCATTTTTATTTTTTTTATTACAATCAGAAATAACAGACCTAACTAACCTTTTTAAGACTAATTTTTTCCTATATTTTAAATCATCTATATTGATATAGGCTTCATTATATAAATTCTCGAAAAAATCATAATAATCTAGACACTGATGGTTTAATAAATCATAGTCAACTTCTTTCGGAATTCTAGTAGCCAATTTTCTTCTACCAAAAAAGAAAGCAGGAATATCGGTTTTACTAAGCGATCTATGAGCGATATCCGAAATTACACCTCTATACTTTTCATACTCTTCAAAAGAATGTTTCTGAAGCATTTCTCTTAGTGTTTCTTTAGCTAGTCTAGAATTGAAAACGAAACCGGAAAAATGACCAACTGAGGGATAATTCATAATATCGTAACCTCTGCTGAAATTTATATCGCTAGTCGGTGCAAAGTTAGCTTGGAGCGGTTTAGTAACATTTTCCATAAAGCTATAATAATTCAGAGCAATAAAGGAATATTCTCTTTCATTTGTAATATTTAGTATATCATCAACCAAATTATCTGTATAAACATCATCATCTGATAAAATTGCAGTGTATTGTCCGTTAGAATATTCTATACATTTTACCTGATTACCGGAATATCCTATGTTCATTTCATTTCTGTAATAATGAATATTGCTATGTGCAGAAATAATCGCGTTCATAATATTCATAGTATTATCAGTAGAAGCATTGTCAATTACAATTACCTCAACATTTTCTTTGTGTTTCACTTGGGGGACTAAATATTCCAAGCAAACTTCTAAAAATTTTGAACGATTATAAGTTGGAATACAGATGCATAGTTTTATTTTATTCAATCTAATTTTCCAAGTTCTTCTAACTTAATTTTTTCGATTCCCCAATCAAGTCTCTTCTTCTTGAATATAAAGTATGCTAATGGCAAGCCAATAAAAGTATTTAGTGCAGCAATTGAATAACAGAGTATGTTTGCATTATAATACTTTGCAGAAATCCATGCGATAAAAGCAGTTAAAAATGCCCCTACCAAAGAGTTTATTAAAAAGGGTTCTTCTTTATGCGCTCTCAAGTAGCCCGCAAGAGATGTTACAATAATATTTATGATATTAGAGTATAATAGGGCTGCAATAGCACTTACTGAAAGTACTCTTTGCCCATAATTAGGAAATTGAATTTTTATAAAATAAATAAAAATTATAGCTGCACATGAAAATAATATGCTGAAAAATAACGCTTGTATTGTACTTCTCCATGCAAGATTATCTAGTTCACAGTATTTTTTTTGTTTTATTAAAGAACCATAGAGTGGTAGTTTAGTCGATATCCAAGCAATAGCTGTTCCTTGTACAACGTTAGCAACAGTAATACTCATTCCCATCTGCCCAGCTATACTAGCTGACTGGTACTTAAACAATAATGGGTTAAAAAGTTGGTAAATCAAATAGCCTGATATCCAACTTAATGCGATTCTCCATTGCATTGGTAATATTTCGGATCGCCAAGAAATTTCATTATAATTAAATTTATCATTTCTTAGCTTAAGCTGTTTAATTAGACCTCTAAAATTTTTCATGATCCAAATTGCTGCTACTAAAAAATTAGTAACTGCTAATATAGAAGCAGCAAATAGTGATCCTTGTAAATATATTATTATCCAAACAGAAACAGCTCCAAAGGCTAGCTGATAAAATTTTAGTTTTTGAATTTCAGCAACCTTACCGCATCCTTCAATTACTGTTAAAATTGGATAAATAAACAAACTGAAAGCACTAGAAAAAACAAGAAATACCCACGGCAGTATGTAATTTACATCTTCAGCAGCTCTGTTTGAACCAAAAAATGTAATTCCGACTGGAATTAATACTGTAAAAAAAATAATAGATAAAATACCATACCACTTAAGAGATTTTCTAAGTATTGTTAACAATCGTGATTGCGAATGTTCATCACCAGTCAACGATCCATCACTTTTCCATGTTAGGTTGGCATATTCATGGCTTGCAAATTGTGTCAATACAATACCTAGGCCAAGCTCTAAAAAAATGGATGCCGAAAGAATGCTGCCAAAAGTGTAATAATAGCCTTGCTCCGAGGGACTAAAAAATCTTGCAATCAAGTAAAGCGTAATCGGTTGGGATAAAAAAGAAAAAAATCTTCCTATTAGGACAAAAGATATAGCTCTGTCAATTCCTAATTTACTTGCAATTATTTTAATAAATTTGATCAATCTCTTTGAGTTGCCTATAAGAAAATGATTTGAAAATCTTGAATAAAATTATAGAAATACTCATAGACCACGATTATAGATATACATCTTTAATTCATCATTAGACGCATATGGGCTATCTATCATATCTATTGTAATTGGTTCATCTTTCTTACATTCTTTAATTAAAATTTCCCCACTCATTAACTCTCTACATGAAATTTGACCTTTTTGTAGTGGTATAGCTAAATATATATCATTAATATAACTTTCATTAGTAAGCACATGCCCTTCATGTAAGTCTCTTTTTGCATATACGCCTCTTATATAATTATCAAGAAAATCCGATTCTTTCTTTAGTGGGAGTTTTCTTTCATTAGAGGAGCTACCGCATATCACGCTTGCTCTTTGGTACGCCTTGAACCAACGATCAATTTGTTCGGGTAAAAACGAATAAGTCGAAATCTTTGTCCCATCTGTATTAATATCAATATGTCTTTCGAACAAACGAACACCTTTAGCATAAGCTATATACATCGAATAAATATATCCATATTCTTCATTACTTTCATGTGAAGATAACCCTAAAACATTGTTAGGATATCTATTCTTTAAATAATCAATCTGATTTAACTCCAACTCAGAATCTTGTGTAGGATATGATGCTACACAATGATTAATTGCTAGTGGGATATTTCTATTCCGAAAAAATGTTACTAAATCGTCTGAATCTTTGACACTTAATCCCGCTAAAGATACAATCACAGGTTTTTTTGATTTTGCAATTTTTTCTAATAATATCCAGTCATTTGAATCAGCGCTTGCTACTTTTATAATTGGTAAATTCAATTCATTACATAGATCTACTGAGCGCTCGTCAAAGGGAGTTGACATTGGAATACAACCAGATTTTCTTATTGCATCAACAAGTATGGCAAATTTATCATCTGATAACTTGGTTTCAATTGTACGTTTAATATATCTTATATCATTTCTTTCTCTAAAATCTTTATGAATAAAATTGTCCACATCACGGAATTGTAATTTTATCGCTGCCTTAACATTGTTAAATCTTACTATTCGGGAAAATTGACGGACTATTTCTAAACCACGTTCCAAGCTTCCCAAATGATTATTGGTCATTTCTAAAACAAATAAATTCTCAAAAATATTTCCATTCATAACTTACTCCTTTATTTCTATGTACTTACTTATTTTAATTAATGCTTCGCAAACTTCTTCGTTTTTCAAATCATTGACGCGGATTAAATCATTACTATCAGTAAGCATTATTAAACTTAATAGGTCTCCAGTTCTTTTTTTGTCCTTTTTCATTGCATCTAATACCATATCTGCAGAAAAGGATTTTCTTGAAAGTCTGACTACAATAGAATTTCTCACTAATGAATTTAATATTGTACTAAATCTTTTATCATCTAAAATATTCCTGTTTTTTGCAACAATATTTGCTAACAAAATACCTATTAAGACAGCTTGTCCATGTGGTATATCAAAATCTGATGTAGATTCTAATGCATGTCCAAAGCAATGACCATAGTTCAACAGATTACGCCTTCCAGTATCAAATTCATCCTTGGAAATGTAAGATAATTTTATCTCTAATGATCTTTTGACTGCTTCATTCAAATGAACGTGATCTCGTACTAGAATATGCTTGAGCTTATTCTGCAAGCTAATTTCTAATTCTTTACCACCCATAATATGCAATTTTATAACTTCACCAAGTCCGCTATAAAAATCCAGTTCATTTAACGTATTTAAAAAAATTGTGTTGATGTGTATTTCATTAGGGGGATAAAAAGTACCAAGTATATTTTTAAAATCTTTATAATTCAACGAAGTCTTACTTCCCATACAACTGTCACTTTGTGCCAGTAATGTTGTAGGTACATAAATCCAATTAATACCTCTATAAATTGTAGAAGCAAAAAAACCTGTTATATCTTGTAATATTCCACCGCCAATTGAAATTATTGTCAAGTTTTTTTTTGCAGAAAAACTTATCGCGGCATCATAAAGAAGTTGAACAGACTCCAATTTTTTAATATGCTCATTAATTTCAAGAAGTATAATATTTGCATAATTCTGTAATGGGTAATTTTTTCGGAAATACAGGTCATATACAATTTTGTCGATTACTACCATACAATTTGATAAGGTAAAATATTTATTCAGAAAAGACATATCGTCATGAAATGTAATTGAATAATCCTTTATACTTGAATGAATTTTCATTACCTGCATGTGTAGCCTCCATCAACTATTATTACTTGACCAGTTAAATAAGTATTTTGAGTACTAGAAAGAAAATATACTACTTCTGCTACTTCCTCTGGTCCTGCTAATCGTTTTAACGGTATAAGACTTCTTATCTTTTCAAGTTCCGCTATTGTATTGTTTTTTTGTGTTAATTCAGTATTAACGTAACCTGGAGCCACTGTATTTACTAACACCGGAATATGACCAAGCTCCAGTGCTAATGAACGTGTCAACGCATTTAAGCCAGATTTACTAATAGAATAAATTGATCTACCCTCTTTTGAAACCACACTCCATATAGAACTAATATTAACAATCCTGGCGTTTTTACTTTTTTTCAATAATGGTAATAAATTTCTTATAAGCTTTATTGGTGAAACAAGATTAATATTTAGTACATCTTCTATTTTAGAATCACTTAGATTTTCTAAAAGAGAAATTTCATTAATACCGGCATTGTTGATCAAAATATCAATCGGGGTATTAAATTTAGTTAAAAATTCTTCTATTGAATTATTATTACCAAGGTCCAATTCTTTTCTAGTGGGGACAATAGCTTCTATCGAATTTTCTAAAAACTTCGATACGATGGCTTCACCGATTCCCCTGCTACCCCCTGTAATTAAAGCTTTCATAAATTAACCACTGCAAATTAAT
The DNA here is from genome assembly GCA_009773205.1 of Ignavibacteria bacterium. GTDB lineage: Bacteria > Bacteroidota > Ignavibacteria > Ignavibacteriales > Melioribacteraceae > Stygiobacter. The sequence goes on along the minus strand of WPAE01000033.1, from coordinate 13,809 downwards.
AGATAATTGTTTTCTATAAAACTGTTTTGAATAAAACTAACTACATTTTAAGATTTTTCCAATCTAAAATTAAGTGTTTAGAATAATAATGAATGCAATATGTAAGTTAACATTGACTAATTTTTCACATTATTTCAATGTGAATCTATTTTTGAACAACGAAATAATTTCGCTACAAAAAAAACTGGAATCTTTCTTAATTTATTTTGGTAACGCATATAAAATTGTTTCTAAGCCGTTGAACCCATGACACCTTAGATAAAAATCGTAGTTTTGATCTAAATCATTTATTAATTTAGGAATTTCCCAAAGATGATCCGCACGATGATAAACAGAAATTGCTAATCCTGGTTTATATTTCTTAATTAACTTTTGCGAACCATTAATTGCTTCTATTTCTGCACCCTCAATATCCATCTTTATTAAAGATGTGCTATGATTAATGAATATTTCATCTAAAGCTATACACTGTATATAATCTTTAGAATCTGAATTTAAAACAACATGGCTCGATTCTCCTTCATTGCAAGAGAAAAATATTTTTTTTGAATCTGACCATAATCCTAATGGTAAAATCATTAACCTAGTATTTGGTAAAGAATTAGAAAAACCAAAACTATTTTTTTTAAGTCTAGTGAAATTGATGCTATCGGGTTCAAAACAAATAATTGATTCAAATTTATATTTATACTTATAGTTATAATTAATAATATCATAAATAGTATCCCCATCATACGCTCCACAATCTATCAGATTAATTGGCTCATTCCATTTTGGAATATCATTAGGGAAATACTGGTTCGTTTCTTTTTTAGGCATAAATTGGAAATCAGCACTTAACCTGGATTCTATTATCGATTTGTAGATATTTTTACTTTTAATATCCTTAAAAAGGTGAAAGCAGTTATTGATTTCTGCTTCTTTTCCATTATAATATTCTCGAGCTGTTATCCAAAATCTTGAAGTGAAAAATTTCTTCTTAAAAAGTGAGCTTATATCTAATATTGTGAAAACATTAACGAAACCAATAACTTCTAATTCTTTTACAATCTGGTTTATATTTACATCTCTATTAAATATTGTTATAATTATTGGGGTAGTTTTTTCTATAGGATATTCTGGCGGATAGATAGATATATTTTCACATGTGGTGAGTTGTTTGATCTTTTTATCAATAAAAAAAATATTATTATATCCTTCTTTCTTCAGAAATTGACAGAACTCCTTCCCTAAATTACCCGCTCCATATAATGCAATTGGTTTATCTTTCTCAAACGATAATTTTGGTCTGGGGATCTTCAATAAAGTAAAATTAATCATAACCTTCTTTTAATTTAGGTATAAGTAAATTACTTAAAAACTCTTCTCTAGGTAAAAAAGGAGCTAAATCCTCAAGTGGTTTTGAGACTAATTGCCCGTTTTCTAAACGTAACGAGGATTGTTTAGGTGCAAATTGCTGTTCTAAATCAATCATGATTTCGCATAATGAAGAATTGTTTCCTTCGATATTTATTTTAATAATTCTCTCTAATTCCGTATGATTATCACATCTAGAATACTCAATCCCAAAAGAAGCACATAAGATTTGAAAATTCGGAAACCATAAACCATTTTCAGGACCTACACCAACTTGAGGTGGTGTAAAAAAATTAGCCTGGGTTTGTCTGATTGAATGGTAACCATTATTATTAAGTAAAAATATTTTGATTGGTAACTGCAAATAAGTAAGTGTAGACAGCTCCTGGATATTCATCATAATACTTCCATCGCCAACAAGACATATAACTTTTTTCAAACCAGAACCAATACATGCCCCAATAGCAGCAGGTAAATCGTAACCCATTGAGGCTGAACCTGAGTTAGTATATAATCTTTGACCCTTTTTAATCTTGGCAGCCTGAAAACTAGTAACACATGCAGTTCCATCTCCTGATACTATTATTTGATCATCCTCGATTATATCGAATAATTTTTCCATGAAACAATACGGGTTAACAGGAGAATCTTTATCCCAGTATTTTTTTAAAACAACAGGATACATTTCCTTTCTTTTACTGCACCAAACCATCCAATCATTTTTTGTATTTAGTGATCTAGATTTAAGAATGTTAGTTATTTGCGGAAGAAATCTTTTTAAATCGGCATGAATTGGAAAATCAATTTCCAATGTAGGCTTCTTCAATTCAGATTCATCAATATCCACCATTATTTTATAAGCTTCGCGTGCAAATGTTTTATAATTATAACCAATCTGTCGTATGTTTAACCTGCAGCCTAATACTATCAATAGGTCAGAATTTTGCACAGTAAAGTTGCCAGCTCGATCACCAATAGTCCCTGGTCTTCCAACATAGAATGGATTTCCATTTTCAATTAAATCATGTGCATTCCAAGCTGTAACCACGGGTATTTTTAATAAATTAACAAACTCATCTAATTCTTCAACTGCTTTAGCTAATCGAACTCCAGAACCAACTAACAGAACAGGTCTTTGTGCATTGTTTAATTTTTCAATCACGTAGTCAATAATTTCATCTTTAGGCTCAGGGGGAATTTCAGAATTATCTTCTCTAGAATCATATTCTCTTAAAATATTTTCATCAATCATAGAACCTTGTACATTCATCGGAATATCTACCCAAACAGGACCGGGTCTTCCACTTTGAGCAAGAAAAATTGCTTTTTCAATGTGGTATTTTATTTCTAAAGGATCTATAACCATTACTGCATATTTCGTCATCGTCGAAACAGCATCAATTACTCTTGCGAACTCTTGATCACCAACTTGTCTTAAATTCATTCCAGTACTATAAACCGTAGTATCATATCTGACTTGACCAGAAATTACAATCATAGGGATTGAATCAGTCCATGCACCAAATACACCATTCAAAGCATTTATACCGCCAGGTCCTGTAGTAACATTTACGGCAGCGATTTTTCCTGTTAATCTTGCATAACTTTCCGCTGCCATAGCACAAGATTGTTCATGATGGCAACATACATATTTTATTTTGGAATGTTTACCTAATGAATTATTTAAATGCATCGCACCGCCACCAGTTACCATGAATACATGTTCAATGCCATGATTGGCTAAAATATCGGCAACTAAATCACTTACTTTTATCATACGGATTTTTTACTCGAATAGTATTTAATGGTTTTATTAATACAACTAACCAAGTCAAAGTTTACATCTACCTGAAGTTCTTGCTTAATACGAGAAACAGAAGGCACATACCTTTCAATATTCTTTGTTGCTTCTGACGCTGTTGCAATTTTTATTTCAATTTTATTTTCGAAACAATTAGCAATAGTTGTTGCTAATTCCTTAATACTTACGTCCTCATCAGAACCAACATTATAAGCCACATTATTTTTACCTTGTAATATAATAGTCAAAAGCCATATCATTAAATCTGCAGTGTATAAATAAGATCGGTAAGGTGTACCATCACCCTCAATAATTATGTCTTTACCTTGTAATACATTTAATATAAAATTTCCAATAGCAAAGTGTGCATCTAAAGGCAAGTAAGGTCCGATAAAAGCAAAGCAACGTGCAATTTTAACCGGTATGTGGTATTGCCTAAAATATATTGCACTTAACAACTCGCCAACACGTTTTCCTTCTCCATAAGCGGAATCCTGTTCTAAGCAATTTGGCGCTCCATTATACTCTTCGGAAATATGCGCAATTTCGCTTGGCTGTTTTCCGTACACTGCGCCTGAGCTTATAAACAAAAAAGATTTTACTTTTTTCTCTTTTGCTAATTCAAGCGCTATACGTGTTCCTTCAACAATAGTATCAAGCATTAACAAAGGATCTTCATTATTTAATTTTGCGCTTGCTTCAGTTGCCGCATGGATAATGTAATCGATTTGTTCGTTTGGGAAATCAAAATTCCTTACATCCCCTTTAATAAACTTAAAAATGGGGTTGTTTTTTATGTAAACAAATTCATCTAAAAATTTTTCAGGATTCCGTGATAAAACAATTATTCTAAAATTTAAGTCAAGTTTATAATTTGCATAAGCAAAAGTTTCCAAGAACCATTTACCAAAAAAGCCCGTACCGCCAGTTATAAAAATTGTTTTATCCTTAAAAGCATCCCAAACATCTTTTGTGTGGTTTAATATATGGGATAAGTCTTCTTCAAGGAGTTCATTATAAAATTTCACCCTATTCCCACTCATCCGTTCTAATTTTATTCTCCTCTATACTTTTCGAAAGTAAAAAAATCTTGAATGTTTTTATCATTATAGGAGGGCCTGATATAAAATAAGTAGCTGAATTACCGTTATTATTAAAGACCTTCTCTATATTAAGCATTCCATCAGTATCTTCATAGTATGTTTGAATCAAGATGCCAGGGTTTATTCGTTTAGCTTTTTCTAAATCATTACTATAGATATTATATTGTTTAGTTCTTGCTCCAAAATACAAAACCGGTTTAACATAATCTGCAAATGAACTATCTGTAAAAAGTGAAAGATAAGGGGTTATACCAGTTCCCCCTGAAATAAAGACACAATTATTTAATGAATGAGCTTGAGAAAATAAATCACCATAAGGCATTTTAAGCCATACTTCTTTTCCCTGTTTTAATTCGTTTGCCATACGATTCGTGTAATTACCTTTCACTGCAAAGGTTATCTTTAATTTATCTTCGTCTGGACTACTTCTCATTGAAAAACACCTAGACTCTGGCCATTGACCAACACCGTCATATTCATCCAATGCAAGATGCAAAAACTGTCCCGGGTTAAACACAAATTTTTTATTCGAAGAGAATGAAATTGTATAAATTCCCTCAGGTTCACTCTCAATCTTTTCAATCTTAGCTAAATATTTTTTAACTATTGCCATTTACAAAATGCTGGAGTCGCATGATTCGTCACTTGGAAGTTTTATTTTTTCGAAATGTTCGCTCATTTCTTACTCAAGAATTCATCAACTATTTTTTTTATATAAGTAAGTTTATCATCTGTATTGCCTGGATACGTACCGAGAAAAAAAGTATTATTCATAACATAGTTCGAATTGTTTAAATGCTCGGCAATTCTAAAATTTTTCCCAATAAATGCTGGCTGGTGAACCATGTTTCCAGCAAATAAATTTCTAGTTTCAATAAGATTATCATTAAAGTACTTTGTCAACTCGTCTCTTTTGAAGGGCGCATTTCCTTTCACAGTAACAATAAAACTGAACCATGCCGGATCGCTGTTTTCAGTAGCCTCTGGTAAAATAAAGTACTCATCATATTTCGTGAAAATTCGCTTCAATTCGTTAAAATTAGTTTTTCTCTTCTCACAAAATTCCGGTAGTTTATTAATCTGAGCAGCCCCAATTGCAGCCTGCATGTCTGTCATTTTTAAATTATAGCCAATTTCAGAATAAACATATTTGTGATCATATCCGTATGGAAGTGAGCCGAATTTTTGTGTAAATCTTTTTCCGCAAGTATTATTCTCGCCCCCGTTACAATAGCAGTCTCGCCCCCAATCTCTAAATGACTTAATAATTTTACCCAACTGTTCATCATTAGTACAAACAGCCCCCCCTTCACCAGTAGTTATATGGTGCGCTGGATAAAAACTGATAGTTGAAATATGACCGAACGTACCTGTAAGTTTTCCATCATATTTGCTGCCGAATGCATCACAATTATCTTCAATTATCCAAAGGTTATATTTTGTCGCAAGGTTTTTCACAGCGTCAACATTAAACGGATTGCCAAGAGTGTGGGCTAGGAAAATGCACTTTGTTTTTTTTGTAACAGCCTTTTCCATCATTTCAACATCTATATTGTAAGTCGGTATGCTTATATCAACAAATACTGGTACACACTGGTTTTGTATAATTGGGGTTACAGTAGCTGGAAACCCTGCTGACACGGAGATAACCTCATCACCGGGTATTAATCGTCTATCCCCCAACTTTTCCGAAGTTAATGCTGAGAAAGCAATTAGATTAGCTGAAGAACCGGAATTAACCAGTGCGACATTAGACACTCCTAAGTATTCAGAAATTTTTTCAGCAAATTCTTCAGAATATCTTCCCTCTGTCAGCCAAAAGTCAAGTGAAGAATCAACAAGATTTACTAGTTCATCTTCATCAAAAACTCTTCCTGCATAATTTACTCTTGATTTGCCTGGCTCAAATTTTTGGTTAGCAAATTTAGCCTGATAGTACTCTCTTGTTAATTCCAGAATTTTTTTGCGAATTTCTTTATGTTCCATCTTTCCTTGTCAGTTTGTCCAATTGATTTTCATGTGTTTAGCAATATTATAAAATTCTTCAATTTGATTTATTCTTGAATCATGGAAGTTGTTGATTCCTTTAATTAAATAACCATCTACAGTAAATTCTACGGTTTTTTGAAAATTCAATGTCGGTTTCCATTTTAACAAATGCATCGCTTTAGAAATATCAAGATTCAACAATCCTGCTTCGTGATACTTTTCATCAAATATAGGTGCTTCATAATTTCCCATTCCTGAATAAGAGATCATTTTTTCGACCAGAACTCTTACCGATTGATTCGTAGTTCCAATTGGTCCAAAGTTCCATCCACCACTGAAAATTTTCCCTTCAAAATAAAGTTTCATTGCAAGATTCAAATAACCACTCAAAGGTTCTAGTACATGTTGCCAGGGTCTTGTAGCTTCAGGGTACCTTAATTGTAATTTTTCATTGTTTTCAATTGATTTAAAGAAGTCTGGCACAATTCTGTATTCAGCCCAATCTCCTCCCCCAATTACATTACCAGCTCGCGTAGAAGCAATATTCGCAGTCCCATCATTTTGAAAAAATGAATGTAAATAAGAGTTTGTTATTAATTCACTTGCCCCTTTTGAGGAGCTATAAGGATCTTTTCCACCCATCGGATCATTTTCACGGTATCCCCAAACCCATTCATTATTTTGATAACATTTATCACTGGTAACATTTATTGCTGCTTTTACTGACTTGGTTAATCTTACAGATTCAAAAAAATGAACTGTTCCTAGTAAATTTGTTTCAAAAGTATATCTTGGATTATGATAAGATTCGATAACCAATGGTTGGGCTGCAAGATGAAATGCAAAATCTGGATTTATCTCTTGAAAAAACTTTAATAAGAATTCAAAATCTCTAACATCACCGTTTATATGATGAATTTTATCTTTTAGTTCTGTCAATACATAATTATCTTTTGGAGTTAATGGAGGTAAAGCATATCCATAAACATCCGCACCTAAATGTTTAAGCCAAATAGCTAACCATGATCCTTTAAATCCAGTATCACCTGTTATCAGAACTTTTTTATTTTTAAATACATCACTAAACATCTACCAAATTCTCCAAGGCGCATTGTTTCCATACCACATTTTTTCAAGTTCAACTTTGTCAGAAAGTTTATCCATTGGCATCCAAAAACCATCATGGTGAAAAGCCTTTAGCTGCCCTTCTTTGGCAAGAGTTTGTAATGGTTTTCTTTCAAACACTGTTAAATCGTCTTCCAAATAGTTAAAAACTTCCGGTTCCAAAACAAAAAAACCCGCATTGACCCAATTTCCATCATTTGATGGCTTTTCCTTAAAACTACTTACCATATTATTTTTTTCAATACTCAACGCTCCAAATCTACCGGTCGGTTGTACAGCTGTTACTGTAGCAATTTGCTTTGTGGCAGAATGATGGAGTAATAATGAATTAATATTGACATCCGATACACCATCACCGTATGTCATCATAAATGTGCAATTATTTATATAATCTCTAGCACGTAATAATCTACCACCAGTCATGGTATTAAGTCCAGTTTCAATTAATGTTACCTTCCAAGGTTCGGCAGTATTATGGTGTATATGCATATTGTTATTAGCTAAGTCAAAGGTTACATCAGACTTGTGTAGATAATAATTTGCAAAATACTCCTTAACAATATAACCTTTGTAACCTAGACAAATTATAAAATCATTAAAACCATAATATGAATATGTTTTCATAATGTGCCAAAGTATTGGCATCCCACCTATTTCAACCATAGGTTTAGGTTTTATCGTTGTTTCTTCACTTAACCTGGTACCAAAACCTCCAGCAAGAATTACTACTTTCATACAACCTACATTTTTTTCATTTTAGTTATTAAATCTTCCCATTTTGGCATACGCAAACTTGTAACAGATTTAAATTTACTCGAATCTAATGACCTATCGCAGAAAAAACCTTCTTCTTTATGTATATTGATCTTTTTTCCATATACATCTGCAATCAAATTTAGTAAATCATATTTTGCAATTGGTTCCGAAGCGACATGATATAATCCAGTCAAAGATTAGTTAGGTAATATTACATCACCATTATCACTGCTAAAACAATGGTTGGTAAGAAAAACGGATGGATGCTTGATACTGGATGCTGGATACTAAATACTTGACACTTGTTCCTTGAACCTTTTATCCTTGCAAAAGGCACTCAGTTCCTTCTTTCCTTCATTTCTTCTTTCCGTTTTCCCTCATTCACTCAGCTACTAATTCTGTTTACTGTTTACTCTTTACTATTCACTATTCCCTCAGGCACTTAGGAAGACAGCTACTG
>WPAE01000033.1:0-5214 GCA_009773205.1 Ignavibacteria bacterium | reverse complement strand
CTTGTTCCTTGAACCTTTTATCCTCGCAAAAGGCACTCAGTTCCTTCTTTCCTTCATTTCTTCTTTCCGTTTTCCCTCATTCACTCAGCTACTAATTCTGTTTACTATTTACTATTTACTATTCCCTCAGGCACTTAGGAACTCAGTAACTTTTTTCTTTCAATCTTTCCGTTTTTCGTTTCCCTTCTTCCGTTTTATAATTTATTAACTCATGGTATATCTAGTTAAACAACGTCTTTTATTTCAGATGCAAATTGCCGAAAATCATCTAAATGATTTAGCAATCCGAACAACATTCCAATATCTACAGCAACATACTCGTGAATTAAAATATTTCTCAACCCTATCATACCCAATAATCTTTCGGAAATTTCGCCGCTTAAATATTTCTCTTTCTTTAAGAGCGATATACAATCAGAATAAGTCTGCGCATTACCGAGATTATATTTAGCGGCTAAATGACATGAAATATCAATAACAATTTGTATCGATTCAAACAATCCGTACCGGAGTATCCATTGTACTTGAAGATCGTTTTTTAAGTCATCTATTTGGTATTTTTGTTGAAATTTTTCCAGCTCGCCAATATTCGTTTCTAATTTGAATAATCTTTCAAGCATAATTTCTTTTGCCAAATTCTAATTTAGAAATTCGATTATAAAAAGCTGAGTTAAACATTTCTCTTAATTCTCTCGTGTCAAAATAATAAAGTAAAGTCTGCCGCTTAAAATTAACAAATGCTATTTCTTCTTTTATAAATAATTCTTTATAGTTAGTAATAATTTGATAAGCAAGAACCGGCGATTTTTTGAAAAGGTCTTTCAATTCAATTAAATCTACTTTAGCGCCGGTTATTTTTTCTAAATCGGTAATTATTCTTCCTAGACTAAGCAAGTCAATCCCTTTCTCTGTATAGATACCAATGTCTAAATCGCTGTTAGTCTTAGCTTTACCCGAGGCATAAGAGCCAAAAATAACTGCAAATAAAATTTCGTTGTAATTGTTAAGATAGTTTATAATTTCTTCACGCATTTTTTCAATCACTTTTTTATTTCACTCGTAGAGCGTTGGCTATGCCACAAATAAACCACGCCTATCCGCCGCCCGCTTCATGCCTCGTCTTGCGTCTTCGGCAAGTTGAGGCGGATTACCTTTTAATTACTGAGTCCACTCCTAAAAGGGTGATAATAATATCCTTGCAAAATGCACTTAGGAAGGCAGTTTTGAATTTTGACCCTGCTAAAAGCACGGGGCAGGATTTTGAGTTTGGATTTAGGCACTCATGCACGCACCAATAATTTTATAACTTTCTTCTTTGAAGAAAATTTTCGTGTCATTCGTTATAATTCGTGCCATTGCATTAAGTTCGTGATAATTCTTCCTAATTTGTATAATTCGTTAATTTTAAGATTCTTTTAACTGTTTTCTTCAATTTAGGCATTTCATTGACACATACATCAAAAACGATCTCATTATTAATATCAAAATAATGATGTGATAAAATATCTCTCATGCCCATGGCTTTTACCCATTCAAAATCCGGGTAATTTTTCAATAAAGATTTATTTGTAATTTTATCTAAATTCTTTATGCTTTCACCAAGTGCAATTAGCTGCATGCAGATAGAATCAAGCTTTTCGAGACTTCTTTCATTCTTTAAGAAATCATCAGAAGTTTTTATTGGTCTCATTCTTCTCAAAATTCTTTCGGTAGATATTAGAATTTGATTAAGAATTTCTTTTACCAATTCTTGATTATACATATATACCGTTATTTTCTATTTGCTTCTTTAGGTATGGATTCATTGATTTTCTAATAACTACTATATCGACTTTTTTATGCAGCAGTTTTTCTATATCCTCTTTTATATCGATCAAATCAAACATACGCGCCGGTTCAAGTCTCAAAAAAATATCTATATCGCTTTTGTTAGTGCTGCTATCACTCGCAAAAGAGCCGAATATACCCAGTTCACGAATTTTATCTTTGTATCCTGAATTTGATTTATATTTCTTGAGTACAGCAATAATGTTTTTCGTTTCTATTTTTTTCATTTTGAACTCCTATGTAGTTCTCTGTGTTACTATAAGAATCTTTCATTAAGTAACACTAAGTAATTTCGCACATGCCCGCCTAGATTCTATGTCTATTCGACACTGGTGTCTTCAGGCGGAAAGTTTCTCAAAGTTTTTTACATTGTGTGACTTTGTGAGTACATTGTGAAACTTAGTGTAACAGAAAAGAAGGATCACAAAGTTCTCTTCCTTTATCAGCGGTTGTGTACCCAAAAAGGGTTCATACTTGTCCGCCCGCCCGCTTCATGCCTCGTCTTGCGTCTTCAGCAAGTTGAGGCGGATTACCTTTTAATTACTGAGTCCACTCCTTGAGTTTGGATTTAGGCACTCAGTTCCTTCTTTCCTTCATTTCTTCTTTCCGTTTTCCCTCATTCACTCAGCTACTAATTCTGTTTACTCTTTACTATTCACACTCGCCCCGCTCTTTTAGCGGGGATTCACTGTTTACTATTCACTATTCCCTTAGGCACTTAGGAACTCAGCTACTGATGGATTCTTGATACTAAATACTTGACACTTGACACTTGACACTTGTTCCTTGAATCTTTTATCCTTGCAAAATGCACTCAGTTCCTTCTTTCCTTCATTTCTTCTTTCCGTTTTCCCTCATTCACTCAGCTACTGCTGGATACTGGATACTAAATACTCGATACTTGACACTTGATGCTTGTTCCTTGAACCTTTTATCCTCGCAAAAGGCACTTAGCTACTCAGCTCCTCAGTTACTTATTCTTCAACACTTCCAACATCTTGATATCGAGCAGATCGCTCTTAATATCGTTTTCTGTAGTAGCAGTTTTATTTCTTGCTGCAGCTCGGTAGTTGGTTTCAGACTCATTGCAGCTTGGTTCGAGGCATTCATTTTTTAACGCTTCATAATTTTTATCAAAATTTTCTCTTTTCTGCCGGGCAAGCTCTAGCATGTACCATGCCTCAATTTTCTTTTCAAACAACGCAAATTTTTCTTCAATAGAAGCTGTATTAATACCAGCTTCACTCAAACATTCTTTAGTTTCTTCCTCGGTTAATATATCCGGATTGAAATTAAGGTTAAGTAAACTATTAATTCCTCCTCTTTCAAAGTTCATTTTAATTCCCTTCTATAATATTTACTGTTGTCCGCTTAAGTATTTTGGACTTGATCCTTTTTAATATGTTGGTATAATCATCAGTGGTAATTCCAAGCGTCTTTGCAATTTCTTCTCTTTTACCGCCATTGAATATTTCGCCAAGGACAAAAATTTCCTCAATTTCACTGTTATTATCAAAACATGAGTAAATTATCTCTCGAAGTTCATCAAGCTCTACACCGGAGTAAATTATTTCTGCCCCTTCAAAGTATAATTCTTCGTTAAGTAATTGTTCTTTGTCTGCAAATGTAAAAGCAATTTCAGAGTTTTTTCCTTTATTCGGCTCATTCTCTTTGATGTGAAAAAAACTGAGCATTTCATATTTTAGATAATGATAAATAGAGCTTCTAAATGTTTCATAACTGTCTGTATAACATTTTTTTCCGTTAAAAAATTTTGCCAAAATCTCCATTATATAGTCTTCCGGCTCTTTTCCATTAAAATATCTGCCGTTTGTACCGTTCCAAGAGTAACAAAAACTAATTGCTCTGTACTTATCATGCTTGTCAAATTTTTTGATGTACTCAATAATTTTTCCTTTTTCTTCTAAATCCAATTTCCCTCCTTAAACATTGTGGGTAATCTGTTTACCCTTTAAACGAAGCGAGCGGCAGAAAATTGCCGTTTCCTTAAAAAATATTTTTTCCAACTTAGCTCATCTTACGCTGAAAATTAAATTATTGAAACATCTGAAATATTTACGCTAAGTCATGGTGAGTCTTCGACACAATCACTGCCTTCGCAGTGATTAGCTCAGACTGACATCCAGTACTCAATATTTTTTTGTCATGGTGAGTCTTCGACACAATCACTGCATTCGCAGTGATTAGCTCAGACTGACATCCAGTACTCAATATTTTTTTGCCATGGTGAGTCTTCGACACAATCACTGCCTTCGCAGTGATTAGCTCAGACTGACATCCAGTACTCAATATTTTTTTGTCATGGTGATAATTCGGCAAGCAGGTGTGACACACAGCGTATTGCAACTTAATTTTCCAGAGGTCTCTAAACATTATTTTTATTAAAATTCTTGTATTGCAAACTGTATTGGAGTTCTGCTTTGTAAGTTATTGTTTTATGGGCGCCTCTAAAAACTAAAAATGCTTGTCATTCTGAGGAGCGGAGCGACGAAGAATCTCCATTTTTCTTTCTAAAAGCTGAACGAAGATTCTTCATCCGCTAAAGCGGATTCAGAATGACAGTTATTAGAGATGCCCTTATAATAAGTTACAGAGAGTTTTTTTGTATGTTTTTTTATTGCTGGTTATGAATAAACACTCAAACTCAAAACTCATAATTAGGCACGCTCCGCCACATCACTCACATTAGCCGTAAGAGCAAAAAAATAAAGTGCCATAGCCATTAATGGCGCACTAAAAAAATCTGTTATATTAAATACCCTCTCGTGGTATGTTATTAGAAAAATTCACCGACCCGCTTCCGGTAAAATCAATAATCGTTTAATGGTTCTTATGGACACCTCTAAAAATTAGTATTTCAAAAATTTTAATCCCGCAAAGCGGGACAAAGAAAAAGCAAAGTCCGCAAAGGAAATTGATATTTTTAGAGGTGCCATTATATTTATTTGCTCTTGCAAAATCATATAAAAATAAATTATCACAAAACATCTTCTTTCAGAAAATAACTTACAAAAAATAATTCATTTGTAACTATGATTTTGCTCAAGTATGAGTTATAAAATTGTTAAGCAGAGTCTTAAAATTTAATTCTGTATCACACTCAGCGCACCTGTGGTGAGTTTAACCTAACTACCGAAGTGTTTAACACACATGCCTGCAGCAGGCTGGTTACATTTTAAAAAGATAGTTTTTAGAGGTACCATTTATGAGCCTACTCTAAAAAGCCATGATCATTAGGGCTCCTCTAAAAACCAAAAATGCTTGTCTTTCTGAGGAGCGGAGCGACAAAGAATCTCTGTTTTTCTTTCTAAAAGCTAAACGAAGATTCTTCATCGGCTAAAGCGGATTCAGAATGACAGTTATTAG
>WPAE01000100.1 GCA_009773205.1 Ignavibacteria bacterium | reverse complement strand
GCATAATATCAGGCTGCCATTTACGAAAACTGAAATGAAAACATTAACTATTCCAACGGGCTCGACCTCCATTGACTTTGATGGTGTGTATTCGGGAATTTTACCTGAGCGTACACTTATTGGGTTGGTGCTAGATCAGCGGGTAACTGGGCACTGGAACCGCAACCCTTTTGTTTTTCAACATTTTAATCTATCAAGTATTGTTTTGAATGTGAATGGAGAAAACCTCCCGCGTATAGCGTACCAACCAAATTTTGCCGCGGCCTCAAGCGAATATATAAGGGAGTACTTGGGTGTTCTTGAGGGTCTATCGATCGATACTGGAAATAAATCTATTGCTTTAACGCCAGCCCAGTGGGCTACTGACTATCCCCTATTTATTTTTCGTATTTCACCGGGTGGATTACCAACTCTACCAAAAACGGGAGCCGCCAATCTAAGCATTAAATTTCGCGATCCGACGCCAAACATTATAACCGTTATTGTCTACTCCGAATTTTCAAATTTTCTCGAAATTGATCGAGACCGCAATTTGGTGATTGGCTAAGAGAAGCTCATACCCATCACCCATCCATGGAACGCATGGGCCTCCCAGTTGAGGTAGATAGTGAAGGAGGATTAACAACCTGTGAAATTGACGATTTCCTTCACACTTACTTTACACCTTTCAATTCACATATACGGTACTTAGGCACATTTCCTTTTGACCATTTTCCTCATGCTAATTTCACTCTGCCATCATTACTCTCCCATTCTCTTTGCTGTGTTGTAAACATTGACCCTTCATGTCAACCTGGCAAACATTGGGTAGCATTTTACAGAGAAAAGGGCGCTCCCGAGCACAAACAAATAGAATTTTTTGATTCCTATGGGTATCCTCCAACCGCCTATAATTTTCCGCCTTTTCATTCAATTTCTCTCGTTTCCAATACCCACGGCCTTCAAAGCTATGCTACCAATGTCTGTGGGCAATATTGTATTCTCTTTATTTTACTTCGCTTCGCCTCGATTAACTTGCACAATGTCCGCAGTAGATTCAAAAATGTCATTGATTTTCTAGTGCACCTTTCAAAACACTCACCACTATACCGAGATATAGCTGTTAAGCGAATATTTGATAAAAATCGCTCTCAACTAACACGCCAAAATATGGCACCACTAGCCTTTTTCCAAAAGCATTTTACATTATCTACTATGAGGCCTATTCAAAGATCATGTCCTTTTCAAGCTCACCCTACTGCTCTCCTTTCTCATGCACAACTCGATTCTTTTTAACGCATATCTCTTTTATTTTTCACTCACATTTTTGAAATAAAAGATAATTATGAATGAGATATGAATTTGCGAATCAGGTGAGGTGAAGAAGGTGAAAGATTAATGAATGGCCATGAACGATAGAGGATTTTGTGAATCCTATACGAGGAACTAGTTGTAGCATTTAAGAAGTTTAAGTTTCTTCCCGGGAGGGCGAAAAGTGCAAGAGAATGGGTGTGAAACTAAGCGCCCGCCTTTCCCATGCTGTGGTTGAGAAGAAGCATGTCGAGTATTAGTTGAACTTGTGGAAGTGGTGGGTTCTACGGATGTGGAGGAGGTGGATGGGAGGGGAAAATGAGAGAGGTATTCCTTTTTTACAATTAACTCAGACGGGGTATGCTTCGTATTCCCGCTAAACACCTCCTTTAAAGCGGTGAAAAACTTATCTTGGCCATTTAAATTATAATTCTTTGAAGAATGAAATAGTGCGCGGACAAGATCCCCATATTGGGATCCCTTAATATTTTGTCCCCTTATTTTCATCTCCCCATTACCCGGGTCATATGAGATAAGTGAGGAATTTTCAGATAGTAACGAAGTTAGTGTAGCTAATTTCTTACTATATTTTGGTTCGACAACAATTTGCAAACTTGGTTCTTGTTTTACGTTCAGAACATGCTCCTTGGCGTCTTCCTCATCGAGTAATTGCACAGGTGGACCGCTGCCTGCTACCTTTTGCAAGTCATCAGCATGAGCATAGATAGGTACTCCTGGATCGACATGAGATGGGGCAACCATAGGATCCGCGGGTGCAACTAAGGGTCCAATTGGATTCGCATGGTCTGGCCCATGTGAAGGGGTGGGTAGCTGAACTAGAGATGAAAGGTTTGAGGAAAGAACTGGTTTAACTTTAACAAATCGAAGCTGAGCACTTTTGTACAGTGCTAGTTTTTCCTCGGGTAGGAGATCCTCTCGTTCCATTACAGTATCCATTTCTTGCCGGAGATTGGCAAGCACCTTTAAACCGGGGTCATATTGCCGAATCTGTTTTTCAATTAAACGTGTCAGTTCTTGTTCATCCACCAATTTTAACTTTTTCAAAGAGTTATCCATTATTGACGATTCAGAAAAGAACTTCCAAATAGGGTCAGGGCGGTTGAAATGGCTGCTGGAATTAGAGCTGTGAGAAAGGGACCACCCCCTTTTTGAATTATCCTTTTCTTTTGTGGTAAACTAATCTTTGCAGAAATTAAACGAGAAATTACTTTCTTGTGCTTGCGATATTTGTTTTTCTGAACCTTTGATAATGGAATATCTGGGTTTTCCGCAATATTCTTAAAGGCGTTGCAAATGGATTTATAAACACCGTCTGGTGCTTTTTGAAGCACGATACGCTGGAGTTTTGGGTCCTTGCGCAAACTGAGATATTTGAGAATTACTTTCGTTTGGTGAGAAGGTCTTTTTAGCTTATATGATAAGCCCATCTATTCCTCTTCCTCTGTTGCACCCTCTTCACTTACGCAATCTACCTCGTCAAAATTGCCTGCGAGTCTGCGATGGGCAAAACCGGGCTCCCGGCGAATTCGATCAATTTCCCTTATTTCCACAGTATAAGCTTCTATCAATAATTTTGAAAATGACTCTGCAATTTGCACGATGAGACCACGAAGAGCCTTTTCTCTCCACGATAAAATTTGAAAATTATCCGTTTTGGAAAGAAATTAAATGAAAATAAATATCTCTTTCAAATTTTTCCGATTATATAGAGAACGGCGCCTGGGGAAGGGTCATCGGGAAATATATTCGTTCGTAGCCTGTACTCA
>WPAE01000418.1 GCA_009773205.1 Ignavibacteria bacterium | reverse complement strand
ATCGAAGCGCCCCTATGAGCCAGAAGAATCTTAATCGTAAGTTGAGAATAAAGGATTTTCAGCAGAATTTGAAGTATGGAATTTTTTGAGCATTTCATCCCTATTTCTCTGATAACTCTCTGATACTAGAATATTTTGAAAGCTTTCCTGGAGCGCCTGAATCGACATCGCATTTTCTATAGAACGCGCATGGAACCCTTCCTCTATTTTGTCGAAATTTCAGTATAACCGGTTTTCAGAAATAATTCAAAGAAACATTTCATGAAAATTTCGGAAGTTTTTTTGTGCTACATCTCTCATCTTGGAATATTTTCTCAATCTGTCAGGTGCATCTCCATAAGGTTCCAATTCCGCATCGAACCGCCCTTATGGGCCAGAAGAATTCTAATCGTAAGGTGAGAATATAGGATTTTCAGCAGAATTTGAACTATGGAATTTTTTGAGCATTTCATCCCTATTTCTCTGATAACTCTCTGATATTGGAATATTTTGAAAGCTTTCCTCGAGCGCCTGAATCGATAAAGAATTTCGCATAGAACGCGCATGGAACCCTTGCTCTAGTTTGTCGAAATTTCAGTTTAACCGTTTTTCAGAAATAATTCAAAGAAACATTTTATGAAAATTACGTTTTTTTGTGATATATCTCTCATCTTGGAATATATTCTCAATCTGTCAGGCGCATCTCCATCCGGTTCCAATAGCGCATCGAACCGCCCTTATGGGCTAGAAGAATTCTAATCGTAAGGTGAGAATATAGGATTTTCAGCAGAATTTGAAGAATGGAATTTTTTGAGCATTTCATCACTATTTCTCAGATAACTCTCTGATCCTAGAATATTTTGAAAGCTTTCCTGGAGTGCCTGAATCCCCATCGAATTCAGCATAGAAGCCGCATGGAAGCCTTGCTCTATATTTCTAGAAAGTTCAGTATAACCGGGTTTCAGTAATAATTCAAAGAAACATTTTATGAAAATTTCTGAAGTTTTTTGAGATATCGCTCTCATCTTGGAATATTTTCTCAAGCTGTCAGGTGCACCTCCATCGGAATCCAATTGCGCATCGAAGGCCCCGTATGGGCCAGAAGAATCTTAATCGTAAGGTGAGAATATAGGATTTTAAGCAGAATTTGAAGTATGGAATTTTTTGAGCATTTTATCCATATTTCTCTGATAACTCTCTCATACTATAATATTTTCAAAGCTTTCCTGGAGCGCCTGAATCCGCCTCGAATTACTCATAGAAGGCGCATGGAAGCCTTGCTCTATCTTTATAGAAAGTTCAGTTTAACCGGGTTTCAGTAATAATTCAAAGAAACATTTTATGAAAATTTCTGAACTTTTTTGAGATACCGCTCTCATCTTGGAATATTTTCTCAAGCTGTCAGGTGCACCTCCATAAGGTTCCAATTGCGCATCGAAGCGCCCCTATGAGCCAGAAGAATCTTAATCGTAAGTTGAGAATAAAGGATTTTCAGCAGAATTTGAAGTATGGAATTTTTTGAGCATTTCATC
>WPAE01000032.1 GCA_009773205.1 Ignavibacteria bacterium | reverse complement strand
CGTTAATCAAAAAAGGATAGGAGTGGTGCAGCAGTCTATCCAAGATTGCTAAATGCAAAAATGCCACTCGTTTTTAGATTTTTTGCTTGCGTGGTGAGGAATAATGTGAACATGGAACTGAGGAATCATTTGACCCTGGGACTGGGGATTAATGTGATCCTACAGCTGGGGAATAATCTGGTCGCCGGCAGTCTATTATTGATTATCAAAAACATGCTGCTCTTCTTAAACATTTATAAATTTTTATTGATACGTTTGTATAGTCTTGTAAATATTTTCTTGTATATCAAATCATACTTTTTTAACAATTTTGGTATCTATGGCTAGCCAAGAACAAAAATTTCTCTCAGCTCTTAAATCCATTTTCGTTGGGGCTAAAATTGAAGGTCAATCCGGTTACGTAAATCTAATGCACATTAAAGGGAAATACTTCGAAAGCATTTTCCCAATTTTACTCCAAGATATTAACGTAAAACTTGCCGGTTACCCGGATTTCCGGGAGGAGATGTTTGAAAAACTTTACTTCTTTTTCTCTCGGTACTTCAACCAAACTGGTAGTATTTACTTCAACTACACTCCGCTTTACCAGAACATTTACGATAAAGTTTACGATCCTAACCGGGATGTAATTCTTTTCTGGAAAACACACATGCTTTACTATGTTAAAAGTGAAGCCATTTACAAATCCATGAAAGTTGAGCTTGAAGGCATAAACTTTTTCTTTGATGCTTCCCAGATAGAAAACAAAAAGAATAATGAAAGACGCGATCTTATTTATGAATTCTCAAAAGTTGCTGTAATTGATCAGAAAGCTGCAATCATTTTGTCTGTTAATTATTCCCAGCGCGGTAGAGTAACCAAAGTTGATGATATTCTTAAAGCTCTTAAAAAAGAAGATTTTAGAAACGTAACCGAAGAAATTCTTGAACAATCTTTTTTAATATTCAAAAAACAATCCGAAGTTGATTTCTTTATAAACAAGAACGCTAAAGAATTTCTTAGGGAACAGTTCGATCTTTATCTCTATCAATACATGTTTAAGGAAATTAATCAGTTTGATGAAAAACGAATAAAACAACTGCAATCCATTAAAGAAATTGCTTACAACATTATTTCCTTCATTTCGCAGTTTGAAGATGAACTTGTTAAAATTTGGAATAAACCCAAATTCCCTCTTAACAGCAATTACGTAATTACTCTCGACCGTTTACCGAAAGAACTTGTAGATAAACTTATTAAGCATTCCGGTATTAAAGAACAAATTGCCGAATGGAAAGAACTTGGACTTATAAAAGACAGTTTTAAGCCAAAAGAAATTATTGCAGATCAAAATACTCTTGATGAAAAATCATTCCTTAAAAAAAAATTCAAATTCCTTCCGGTTGATACTAAATATTTCAAAGATCTAGAACTTGAAATTCTTTCTTTGTTCGATAATCTTGATGATTCTTTGGACGGAACTTTAATTCATTCGGAAAATTACCAGGCACTTAACACTCTTAAAAGAAAATATAGAAGCACTGTAAAAACTATTTATATCGATCCACCTTTTAATCTTGATAGCAGCGATCAATTCCTTTACCGCACTAATTATAAAGACGCTAACTGGGCTACTCTTTTAGAAAATAGAATCAGTATCGCTAAAGATTTTCTAAGCGAAGACGGAAGCATTTTCGTCCGTTGTGATTACAATGGGAATTATTTGATTCGCTTTTTATTTGATACTATACTGGGCAAGGAAAATTTTAGAAACGAAATCGTTTTGCGCCGAGCAGAAGAAACAAAGGGTGACTTAAATAAACAATTCCGTGATATGAAATCTATGACGGTTAATTATGATAATGTTTATTGGTATTCAAAAAATGGTTCCACTCGCTTTACAAAAATTGTGAAGCCAACTACTGATAAACAAAAAGCTGCACATTGGCATAGTTTCTGGAAAAGTTTTGATCGTAAAAATATGCGTTATGAAATTCTTGGTGTAAATTTAGAAAAGGGTCAGTGGATGTGGGAATCTGATCGCGGTTTAGCTGCTGTTAAAAATTATAAAGACTATCTTGAGGAATCTCAGCATACTAATGAAACTTTAGAAGAGTATTGGCTTAGAAAAGATTGCAAACTTGAATTTGTAACGAAAGAAGGTGAAGGAATATCCTCAATTAAATATTGGATACCGCCTCGTGAGTTCGTATTAGCTGATACAAACTGGCTTGACATAAAAGGTTATGCAAATACTACGGACTTTAAAACCGAAAATTCCGAACTATTATTACAAAGAATCTTTAGTAATATTAATCAAGACGGTGATCTTGTTTTCGATTTCTTTATGGGAAGTGCAACAACGCAAGCGGTTGCACAAAAACTTGGTCGTAAATGGCTCGGTATAGAAATGGGTGAGCATTTCTTTACAGTGGTTCTTCCAAGAATGAAAAAAGTAGTTGCCGGTGTTCAATCTGGCATCTCAAAAGAAACAGATTACAAAGGCGGCGGCTTCTTCAAATACTATTCGCTTGAACAATACGAAGACACTCTTCAAAAAGTATCATACAAAGAAGATGAACTTCTAATCTTTAATGAAAATAAAACCGCATACGAGCAATATATTTTTATGCGTGATGATAAGCTAACAGATAAAGCGATTAAAATTAACGGCAAAGACACAACAGTAAGAGTAACACTCAACAAACTTTACCCAAACATTGATGTTGCCGAAACTCTTTCCTTAAAAACCGGCAAAAAGATAAAAAGAATAACCGCAGAAGAAGTTGAATTTAATGACGGCTCAAAGGAAAGTTTAACCAACCCAAATTATCATCTTCTCAAAGAATTTATTTGGTGGCAGTAATGGCTAAAGAAACCAGCATAAAATTATTCGAGTCGAAACAAATACGATCTTCATGGAATGATGACCAAGAAAAATGGTATTTCTCCGTTGTGGATGTTGTGGCGGTCTTAACAGAAAGCCCAAACCCACGCAACTATTGGAAAGTTCTAAAACACCGCATGTTAAAAGAAGGAAATCAGTCGGTTACAAATTGTAACCAACTGAAATTGCAATCATCAGACGGTAAGCTCTATCTTACCGATGTTGCCGATGCTGAACAAATTCTTCGTTTAATACAGTCTATTCCTTCGCCAAAAGTAGAGCCGTTCAAACTTTGGCTCGCAAAAGTTGGTTACGAAAGAATTGAAGAAACCGAAGACCCGGAAAAAACTTTTGACCGCGCTATGGAAACTTATCTCCGCAAAGGTTACAGCAAAGAATGGATCAACCAACGCCTTAAAAGTATAGAAGTTCGTAAAGAACTTACTGATGAATGGGAAAATCGTGGTGTAAAAAAGGGTGAGCAGTTCGCAATTTTAACGGACGATATTACAATTGCATGGACCTGTTTTTCTACTAAAGAATACAAAAGATTCAAGAACTTGAAAAAGAAAATCTCCGCGATAATATGACAACCCTTGAACTTGTTCTTAATATGCTTGCAGAAGCTACTACAACAGAAATTTCAAAGGAAAAGAATCCGGAAACTTTTGAAGATAACCGTGTAATTGCCAAACAAGGTGGAACTATTGCCGGTAATACGCGCAAAGCAATTGAAGATAAAACAGGCAAAAGGGTTGTTACAAAAAAGAATGCTAAACAACTTGGCAGAACAGAAGAGAAACGAAAATTGAAATAATGCTTTGCTATAATTCAACTGTCAAGCATTACTTTTCAGTTCAAACTAAATGTAAATAACATTTTTAAAAGATTTTAACGGATATAAATGCCATCCTTAATTTTAGAAGAGATAATTACATCGCGAAAAATAGAAGACCTTCCTTTGTCTTGGTCTAATTTTAATTTTTCTTCCTTCTCAGCATCAAAAACTTTGTATGACTATCAGATAAAATCTTTGCAGAATACTGCTAAGCTTCTACATCTATATTATGAAGAAGCAAAAGACTTTTCACTATCTGAAAATCCCGCTAATAATCTCATACGCAAAGAACATTTGCTCAACCTTTTTAACACAAACGAATTTAAGGAAGAATCATTTTCAATCACTCCAGCAAACAAAGACCTCTTTTCTATTTTTTCAAACAATTATCCTGTAGAAAACGACCAAATCCTCTTTCGTAATTTCATTAATCGCTGCTCATTTTGGATGGCTACCGGTTCCGGTAAAAGTTTATTGATTATAAAAGTTATCGAGCTATTAAGTTCTCTAATAACATTTGACGAAATACCTGCTCATGATATTCTTATTTTAGCTCCGCGCGAAGATTTGTTAGATCAAATCAAAGAACTTATTAACGAATATAATGCTGCAAGTTCAAACCGTAGGATCAATCTCTATAGCATCAAAGATTACGAAAGAATTAAAAACGAAAAACTTTCTTTCTCAGATGAAATATCAGTTTTCTATTATCGTTCTGTTAACTTCAGCGATGAGCAAAAAGAAGTTCAAATTGATTATAGAAACTATGATAATAATGGCAATTGGTATATTCTTTTAGATGAAGCTCACAAAGGCGGTAAGGAAGATTCCAAACGGCAATCCTATTTTAGTATTCTCTCAAGAAATGGCTTCCTATTTAACTTCTCCGCTACTTTTACTGATAATTGGGATTTAGTTACAACACTTTTCAATTTCAATTTAGAAAAGTTTATTACGGAAGGTTACGGAAAACATCTGTATGTAAGTGGCGAAGAATACAAATCATTTAATTCAAAAAACGAAGACGATTTTTCGCAAGAAGAAAAAGAAAAGATTGTTATTAAATCTCTTCTTACTTTGTCATTCAGTAAAGATTACTACAAGAAGGTTCATCGCAAGGATAAATCTTCTTACCATTCCCCATTAATGTTAACACTTGTCAATTCTGTAAACACTGAGGAATCTGATCTACTGGTTTTTTTTAACGTCCTTGTTAAATTTGCGCGTGGTAGAATAACCAAATCTGTTTTCAATCAAGCCAAAGATGAACTCATTAAAGAATTTAAAAATCATAAAGAATATATCTTTGAAAATGAACCTCACACGTTTCCACTTACATTCTTTTCTACTGTTGAACGTGAGGATGTTCTTAAATCTATTTTTAATTCCGATGGTTTTGGCGAAATCGAAGTTACAACTAACTCTACTACCAATGAACTTGCATTTAAGTTAAAAGAATCTGATAAGCCGTTTGCACTGATAAATATCGGTGATATTTCTGAATGGATAAAGAACAAATTAATTGGGTATGAGTTTACAAAAACTTATGATGATAAAAGCTATTTCAATAGATTAAATGAAAATCCTCATTTAAACATAATGATGGGCTCACGTAGATTTTATGAAGGTTGGGATTCTAATCGTCCAAATGTTATTAATTATATCAATATTGGCACTTCAACCGATGCACAAAAATTCATTCTTCAATCTCTTGGTCGTGGTGTTCGTATATCACCATTACCGGGTAAAAGAAAACGTATTATTAAGCTCCGCAATTCAAATCAAATTCTTCAATCCGATTTTGAAAAGTTGAGTGAATATTCAAATGTGCTTGAAACTCTTTTTATTTTCGGAACGAATAAAAGTGCGATTCAAAAAGTAGTTGAAGCAATTAAATCTGATAGCGTTACAGCTATTGATCATGCAATCTTGTCATTAACACAAAACGAATCCAAGTGCGATTTATTTATTCCATATTACGATATAAAATCATCCCACTTTGAGGACTTAACCCCATTCTATTTAGCTGCCGCTTCAAAAACAAAATTGAATAATTATTTATCGTCAGTTAATGATAATGTCTTACTTTTCAACACAAATGCTAATGTAAATGATCTTTCTTTATTGAGATCGTCTATTTCTTCCACTACACTTTTAGCTGAAGATGATTCTAAAAAATATTCAGATACAAATTCAATCATAAATCGCTTTTCATTTCATATCAATTCAAAGCGTAAATATCTTAGTGGCTTTAAAAATTTAGATGAAGAAATTATCCACTTTAAAAAAATCTCTATTTCTAATGAATTCACAAAACTTTCAGAACTAATCAATACTATAAAGGAAATTACTTCATCGCAAGCTCAAATAAATCCCGCAGATTTCAAAAAATCAGAAGAATTATTTAAACAAGGTATCATTAGTGAAGTAATCTTCAATACTATTAAAGAAAAAGCCGAGCCTAAAAGAGAGGCCTTAGTTGAAGAACTTACGATCAAACGAATATCAGAACATTATTATATTCCTGTAATTACATCTGATGAAAAAGTAAAATTCATCAAACATATAATTCAACATCCAAGCGAAGTTGCTTTCCTAAATGAATTAGATACATACGTGGTAGCAAATGCTTATGATATAAAGAAGAAATACGATTGGTGGATGTTCAGTAAAATTAATGAATCGTTAGACAGTATTTATATTCCTTACATGGAAGCAGATAAGGAAAAATCATTTTTCCCCGATTTTATCTTTTGGTTAAAGAAAGGTAATGATTACAAAATTATCTTTGTTGATCCGAAAGGAACTGCTTATACAGATTACCAATTAAAAGTTGACGGTTTCGAAAAAATCTTTAGTAAAAAGTCTTATGAGCATTTGGGCTATAATATTAATGTGTCTCTCAAATTATTCACAGATAATGTAACGGCACTTCCCCGTCGTTATCGTGAGTTTTGGTTCAACAACCCAAAAGATTTATTGTAATTCATTTTGTCTGGCGGATTGTAAACGGATTGTCCCGCAAAAGAACTGCGGGATCTCCGCTTGGCTCCGAAGACTTACTTTGCGAAAGAGAATGTAGCGCAAGGTTCAAAGTTGTAATGAATGTCCTGTTATAGCTGTTGGTTGTTAGTTGTTGTTGTTTCCGTTAAAAACCGTCAATATTCCGGACAAAATTGACCAGACCAAGTTAATTACTTTTGAGAATATTTTTCGATATGACGCTCTTACTTCGCATTTGACCATAAATAAAGCAACCGAAAAAGATTTGTAAGAAGGTCGTTGGGTCATATTTCATTTCGTTTCGCGTCTGGTATATACTCCAAAATATCTCCGGGCTGGCAATCCAAATACTTACAAATTGCTTCGAGTGTAGAGAAACGAATAGCGCGTGCCTTTTCGGTTTTGAGTATGGATAGGTTTGCCATTGTTATTCCAACTTTTTCGGCAAGCTCGGTCAGCGACATTTTCCTTTTCGCCATCATTACATCTAAGTTTATTCTTATCATTGTGTCATCATACCGTTAAATCGTTTTCTTCTTTTATTTTTTTCCCTTCTTTAAAAACATCCGCAAAAATTATTAGCAGCATTCCAGCACAGAAATATGGACTTAATATTGCTTCTGCAATTCCAGGATGATGAGCCGATAATATTTTCATTCCATCAACAATAATATCTTTTGGCAAAGAAGCCGCTACCGCAAATTGAAGTTGTTTTACTATGTATGGAATAGCAATGCATAACGTACCAAGCGTGTACATTATATTTTTATTTTCTTTTGCAAAGTAGTTTTGTTCATAGATATTCTTAAGCAGTTTGCGTAAAAGATAAATTCCGTAAGAAATAGAGCCGAAAGCCAAGATTGGAATGAGCGCACTCAATATTTCATTCAATCTGTTTGGATGAGATATTGTTAGCTCTCCCCAAATTGGAAATATGGAATAATTAGATTGGGCAATTCTCTTCACTTCTGAAGCGGGAAGTTCTAATTGCACAATTAACCCAATCCATGATGGCAGCGATTCTCCGCTGAACAAAAAAAGCAAGGGAATTAGAACTGACAGCACCGTTGCTAATCCAAAAGAACCTAAAAGTACGCTTAACACACTGTAACTCCCTGAGATTTTGAAGTTTTCAAAAAATCTGGTTTTCATTTTAGCTCCTGTAAGTTGTTGTTCGAAATTAAATAATTATTTTCTGTATATCAAGATAAATTTATTGTTTATCAACAACAAATTCTCATGTAACCTAAATTGCTGCTTCTATTAGATTTGTCTATTTTGAAATGCAATTTTTAATAATTCGGAGAAATAAATGAAAAAGACGATTCTTTTGGTTCTAATTGGCAGGAGAAAAGAGGAAGCTGTAAAAGTTCAGCAAATTTTAACCGGCTGGGGATGTTTAATAAAAACTCGTTTGGGAATTCACGATGGCGTGCTGGATAATTGCTCAGACTCCGGTTTATTGATTTTAGAAATTGTTGGCAGCGACGAGCAAAATCAAGAAATTGCCCGCAAACTTTCTCTTCTGCCCGGCGTTTCTTCTAAGTTAGTTGAACTTGAAGTTGAGTAAATAACTAAAAGTTGCCGCGAGTTTACCCCGCACGATTCGCATGGTGATCTCGAATTGACTCAATGGCACCTCTAAAAACTTTTGTTTTAAAATATTTCACGCTAAGAACACAAAGAAAAAGGAAAGCCCACAAAGGAAATTGATATTTTTAGAGGTGCCCTCAATTCAAATTGTGAGTTTAGACACTCGGCTATCAACTCTGTGAAACGCTTTTACTTCAGCAGAGTTGTTTTGAAGATGCCCCGCCTCTAACTATTTTTGCTTACTTAATAACTAAAGAGCAGGTTAATGAGCAAGTCATTTTTAAAAAAGTATCCAATAATAGATTACATTGCAATAACCATTGGCGCTGCGTTAATGGCAATAGGAATTGGAGTCTTTTTAGTAGATGCCAAAGTTGTGCCCGGCGGCGTTAGCGGGCTAGCTATGGCGCTTCATTATTTATCGGGCAATACAATTTCTGTTGGAATTCTGATCTGGATATTAAACATTCCTCTTTTCCTTTGGGGAATGAAAGAATTAGGCAAAGAGTTTGGGCTAAGAACCTTTGTAGGTTTTTCAATTAATTCATTTTTTATAGATCTTTTCCGAGGCGATATCCCCGGTTTTGAATATTTGAAATTACAGGACTCTGCTACAATACAAGATTTATACAAACACGATTTTTTGTTTATGGTTCTTATTGGCGCTGTACTTCTTGGTGTTGGTCTTGGTATCATTTTCAAATTTAAAGGCACAACTGCCGGTTCCGATATTGTGGCTTCTATAATGCACAAGCGTTTCGGTATTAAGCCAGGGCAATCTATTATGATAATTGATTTCTTTGTAATTGCTCTCGCCGGAATTATAATAGAATTAAAAGATTTATCGCCGGATAAGCCAGCTCTTTCGCTTACATTTTACGCAATCTTTTTACTTTTTATTTCTGCAAGGTTAATAGACATAATAATAGATGGATTCGATTATGCACGCGCCGCTTATGTAATTTCGGATAAGTATGAAGAAATTTCTGAAGCAATTTTAACAAAAATGGAGCGAGGTGTTACAGCCATTGATACACGCGGCGTTTATAAAAATATAGAAAGAGAAATGCTTCTTGCAGTTGTTCCTCTTAGAGAAGTTTCTCGATTGGTAGAAATTGTTAAAGAAGTAGATCCGCATGCGTTTGTTATTGTTTACAACGTTCACGAAGTTCTTGGCGAAGGTTTTAGAAGAAGAATATAATAAAAGGAGTTGTAATTTATAACTCGCCTTGCAAATCGTGCATGGTGCTGCCGAGAAATGAGGTAGCTTAGTTTTAATCCGCCAGAGGCGGACGAGGGTCAAATTCCCCGCCTCTTGAGGCGAATAAAAAAATTTGTTTTCAGAAACCTCGCTGCCCCGCCTGCCAAAGCAAAGCGGCGGGCAGGTTGCGGCGAGAAGATTCATCACTTTTCAACCATGCTAAGTTGACGAAAATGTTTTAGGAATTAATATGAGTTCTATAGCAAATGATGTTCTTGACCAAAATAAAATTTTAGAACTTGCTAATGGATTTCAAGTTAGCAGAATTATTTTAACTGCCCTTGAGTTGAACGTTTTTACAATTCTTGATAAACGCTTGCTGCCTTCGAGCGAAACAGCAAAACAAATTAATTGCGATGAACACGCTGCCGAAAGATTGCTAAACGCTCTTGTCTCTCTCGGTTTCCTAAAGAAATTACATGGAAAGTTTTACAACACAGATGCCGCTTCGCTTCATTTAGTTAAAGGCAGTCCAGATTTTCTCGGCGGCTTATTCCACACAAACGAGCTTTGGAACTCTTGGGGAACATTAACAAACGCCGTTAAAAAAGGCGCATCTTTTTGTCAAAACGATGATTTGAATAACAATTGCACAGATATGTTTATTTACGCAACGCACAGCCGCGCTGTAAAAGAAGCAAAAATTTTGGCTATGCTGCTAAACTTAACATCCGCTAAAATTATGCTTGATGTTGGCGGAGGCTCAGGTGTTTATTCAATGAGAATGATTGAACACAATCCTGAATTAAATGCTGTAATTTTTGATCTGCCAAACGTAATTCCGTTAACAAAAAATTATGTGGATTCTTTTTCCCTTAAAGAGAAAATTAATTACATAGAAGGAAATTATTTAACAGATGATTTTGAAAGCAGCTACGATTTAATTTTACTTTCTGATGTTGTTCACATTAACAACTACGAACAAAATCTTAATCTGATCAAGAAATGTGAGCGTGCGCTAAATAGAGGCGGACAAATTGTTATAAAAGATTGGGTGATGAACGAAAACAGAACCGATCCGCTTGGAGGCGCTTTGTTTGCACTTAACCTGCTTGTTAGCACAAAATGCGGCGATACTTATACTGAAAAAGAAATACGCGATTGGTTTGCAAATGCAGGCTTTTCGAAGATTGAAAGAATAAACTCCAGTTACGGCTGGGCGTTAATGATTGGAACTAAAAATTGATTATGGGCGCCTCTAAAAATATCAATTTCCTTTGCGGGCTTTCCTTTTTCTTTGTGTTCTTAGCGTGAAATATTTTAAAACAAAAGTTTTTAGAGGTGCCCTTATGAAAAACATTGCGCTAATTATTTTAACAGTTTCATTGTTTGCTTCGTGCAGCAACAAGAAAGAGATACCGCAGCTGCTCGAAGGCAATTTCAGCATGCACACAATTACTTTCGAAGAGGATAAACCGAATATAAATCTTGAGAAGGATAATTTGAAAGATATTCTCGTTTTACTACATCACAGAAAAACGCCGTTGGAAATTAAGAAGCATTTCAAAATGAACGACAGCATTTGGAACGAAAGAACAAATTTTTTGTTTGGCGAAGGCTTAATTAAAAAGTTTAATGACAGCAGCTTTATTCCAACAATATTTGTTCTCGATGAAGAAAATGGAATTGCTTTGAGGAAGTTTACCGACTCACTCGGTATTGAAATGAGCGGAATAGCTATTGACCGGCTGAGCAAGATTAAAGAAGCTTATCAAAAGATTTCATCGCTAAAGAATATTCCTTTCGAAAATTTATCAATGTTGGTTTTAGGCGGCGTTGTGCATGATTTTGAGCAGTTGAGAATTTATCAAGAACAGTTTATTAAAGCTTTTGTTCCTCAACGCGGTAACACGAACTATTATATGTGTCTCCTTCAAAACAGGCGCAAAGAAAGTAATCCTAAATTTTATGAAACGCTGTATTATAACTACCCTGCTTTTTATCTTGTTTCGTTTGCATCAACTTATTACGAGAGAAATATTGCAACATACTCTACTTCGGAATTAACGCGTGATTTTGAAAAACCTGTAACTGAAAGCGATTCGGTTTATCAGTTTTATCTTCTAAAAGAAATTATAAAACTGAATATTAACCCAGATTATAAACCGGGCGAAAATATTTATAATGGCTTTGTAAAAACCGGAATGGTGGTAAACGAAAAATCAACGATTCATTTTTTAACAAAAGAAGATTTTGAAAAAGTAAAAACTTTCTATAGTTCGGCATCTCAAGATATAATCAATTATTTTGAAAACAGGCAGACACTTTTTGTAAAATGGTATTTAAACTCGCCCTACAGAGAAGAAACATCTTACAAAGAATGGACGATGTGGGTTTATAAAATGATTACAGCCAAAGCAGTTGATGTGCTTGCAGAGAAATCCTACATAAAAACTTTTGGCGGAAATACTGCGGCTTTTATTGTTGAAAAATAAAAGCCGCATATAAACTACTTGGCAAGTTCGTCATTTATAGTATTTACCATTTCTGCAAATTCTTCATGCTTAAAACCAACAGAAGTCCATTTAACCTTTCCATCTTTTCCGATAACAAAATTTCTTGGAATGTATTTGCTTGCAAACAAGTTGTAAACCGCTGCCTCTTTATCCAAATAAATTGGGAAAGGGTATTTGTTAAGATCAATAAATTTTTTTACGATCTCTTTTTCTTCGCCTCGGCTTATTGCGGCAATTACAAAATTAGAATCGTTAATTTTTTCGTAAATATCTTTTTGTATAAATGGCATTTCTGCTTTACATGGACCGCACCAAGTAGCCCAAAAAGTTATTAGCACAACTTTTCCAGTTAACTCATCGCTGGTTAAGTCATTTCCGTTAAGCGCTTTTGCCGTAAACTTTGGAAGATTATCTCCAACATTAATCAGAGTTGTTTCTTTAAGATCATCCTGTGCAAAAGAAAAGCCGGCAGTTAAAACCAAAAATAATATTACAATTTTCTTTCTCATTTTTACCTCTTTAGTTATGTTTAAAATACACTCTCATAATCGAATTAACTTTGCTTCTTCAATAAACTCATTACTTCAAACAAATCAAAACGCATATCTAATTACACAGTTAAAGTCTTTTTACCTAATGGTATATCTTAACCATCAATACGCCACAGCGGTCTTTTTCGAGCTTTGTGTTTTAATCGGCTAGATTTGCGTGATTAAGTTTTCTAAAATAATAATTTTTTAGACGGTAAAAGAACACTTGAGTTCAGTTTTTGCTCCATTACAATTTGTAAGAAACATCTGAATAATTAATCTATTGTCACACCTGCTTGCAGCAGGCAAGCTGAGCCAGTCGCCCGCCTGATGAGCCGACACAAAAAAATATTGAGTACTGGATGTCAGTCTGAGCCAATCACTGCGAAGGCAGTGATTGTGTCGAAGTCTCACCATGACTTAGCGTAAATATTTCAGATGTTTCTGTAAGTTAGTTTCATAAGTTATGCAGAAAAAGAAACACGGAAAGTAGAACCTTTACCTTTTTGGCTGATAACTTTAATTTCTGCTCCGTTAAGCTCGCAGTAACGTTTTACAAGTGCAAGACCAAGACCATTTCCTTCGAAGTTGCGTGTGTAGCCTTTTTCTTCGCGTGTGAACGGCGTAAACAACATTGCAAAATACTCGTCATCAATTCCTATTCCAGTATCTATTACATCTATATAAATTTGATCTGAAGAACTTCGGGTTACATTAACAGAAACTTTGCCGTTGTTTGTGTATTTAACAGCGTTATCAATTAAGTGATAAAAAATTTGATTGATCGAATATTCATCTCCTGTAAAAACAACTTCTTTATCGAGCAGATTAACTTCAAATAAAATTCTTTTTGCGGTGGCAAGCGGCTCAAACCCGTGATGAAGTTTTTTGAGAATCTCTGATACATTTACAGACGCAGCGCGGTAAGTATAATTTCCGGTTTGCAGCTCCGCCATGTTAAGAATTAGTTCTACCGTACGCATTATACGTTTGCCTTCCATATCAATAACATCGAATGCGTTTTTTAATTCAGAATCAACCAGACTTTGTAATTCTTCTTTAAGAATAGAAGAAAAGTTTAAAATAACATTAAGCGGAGTTCTAATTTCGTGAGACATTTGAGCGAGAAATTCGGATTTCAGTCTGTCGGATTTTTCTGCTTTCTCTTTTGCTTGAATAATTTCTTCTTCAGCTTTCTTCTTTTCCGTAATGTCTTCAACTGTTCCTTCATAGTACAAAACATTTCCATCGCTATCTTTAATAGCTCTTGCGCTTTCTCTAACATAAATTTTTGGGCCGTCGGTACGTTTCCACATAGATTCAAAACCAAAAATTCTTCCCTTCAATTCCAACTCTTTTTGAAAGATTGTTCTTGTTTCCGGATCAGCATAAATTTGATTTGCTTTCATATTTTTCAATACTTCAAAACTTTCTGCGCCAACTATTTTTAATAGAGTGGGATTAGCCATCAAAATTTCGCCATCTATAGTTGTTCTGTATAAACCTATTGCTGCGTATTCATAAAGCTCGCGGAAACGGTTCTCGCTTTCGCGCAGAGCTTCTTCGGCATGCTTGCGCTCGGTAATATCTTGCTTAATTGCTACATAATTAGATATTTCTCCGTCGGAAGATTTAACCGGCGTAATTGTCATTTCTTCAGTATAAAGAGAGCCGTCCTTACGTTGGTTAATAATTTCTCCCGCCCAAGTTTCGCCAAGCGAAATTTTCAGCCATAACGAAGTGTAATAATCAGAAGAATGTTTGCCGCTTCTAAGGAAATTTGTTTTTTTTCCTAACACTTCTTTTAGCGTATATCCGGTAAGTTTACTAAATGCACTGTTAGCCCAAACTACTAACCCGTCTTTATCTGTAATAATTATTCCGTTTGCAGTTGCTTCAAGCGCATTGCTTTGCAAATTAAGCTGGTCTTCAAAACCTCTTCGTTCGGTTACATCAGCAATAAAGCCTTCAAGAGCAATTAGCTCATCGTCTGTTCCGTTATAAATTCCACTGCCTTGTTCCCAAACCCATTTATCGTAACCGCCCGCAGTTTTAATTCTGTAAACTAACTGATATGGTTTTCTTTCTTCAATTGCTTTTTGAACCTGCTCAAATATTTTTTCCCGGTCTTCTTGATGTATAAGATTGTAATAAGAAATTTCTTTATCGTTGATAAGCTGCTCAGGTCGGTAGCCTGTTATTAATTCAGATTTTTCGCTAACAAAACTCATAGACCAGATAGACTCTGCTTTGAACCTGTAAACCAAACCTGGCAGATTATTGATTAAAGTATTTAGCTGCCGCTGGCTTTCATGTAAAGAATCTTCTGCCAGTAATGCTTTTCTTGAACTAAGATCTAAATATTTGCCTGCCTCTTCTAATTTTTTAACATACGCTAAATTTTGTCTTTGGATAAGAAAGAAAATGAATACAGCCGAAAGTGTAAGCAAAATAAAAAAGCCTACCAATCCAATTTGTGCATACCAGAAAATTTTATGCTGCTTGTTTAACAATTTGTTTAGTTCAGCTTCAATAAACTTGTTCTGATTTGCAATTCTATAATAAGCTGAATTCCATTGCTTCATTAAAGAATCTGAAGGCGTATTAGTATTATCAAGAATCTTAGCAAACTGCTCTCTATACTCTGCTAAAAATTCTTGTAACTGTTTAATAGATACTCGAAAAGCAAAGTCATCAAAAGGAAGTAAAGACATAACAAAAGAGTCTTCTTCATCGGAGAGAGAAAAAGAAAGCAGTTCGGCTTTGCTTAGTTCATCCCAAAATTCTTTCTTAGATTCATCCGTTGGGTTTGCTAATGTAATTAAAGCGGCAGTTCTTGCTTTCGAAATGTGTGTTTCTGTTTTAAGAACAGAACTATACCATGAAGCGTACAGTGCATTTACTCTGCTTTGAATAATTATGTTTGCTGTTGATGTAACAATAATTAGCAGTATTGCAACAGCGGTAATTGTATATACAACTTTTCGAGAAGAATATGTTTTGTTAAAGTAACTCACTTGCCGAAAGCTCTGCAAATTATTTGTAAAGTATTTTATAGCCCCAAGCTTCAAGCCTGGTAGAATAGCTGTTTTTAATAACGCATTTTTTGTTAGTAGAAAAATCTTTATAAGAGCCGCTGATTGATTTGCCCTCAATAACAGCATCTATTGGAGAATCTGAAATATTAAACATCGCTACAATTTTGTTATTGTCTTTTTCCCGCATAAAAGTAAAGAGCGATTTGTTGTTCGACTTTATTTTAGAGAACTCGCCTCCCGCAGCGCCGTTCCACAATGCTTTATTTTTCTTTTTGAGAGCGAACAACCTTGTATATAAATCTCTCATTTCACTTTGCTTCCATTCAATCGGGTCTTTTTCAAAGAACAATAAACGCTTATCTAGTCCGGCTTCCTGTCCAGAATAAACTAAAGGCATTCCAGGAACTATGTTAGAGATAACAGCAAACATTTTAGCTGCGTCTCCAAATCTTTCTTTGTCGGTTCCGTGCCAACTGTTTTCATCATGGTTAGATGTAAAAGTCATTCTGTAAGCATCTTTATGATATTCATTTTTTTCTTTTTCAAAATGATTGTAAAAGTCTAATACTGTTTTTTCATTTTTGCCAACACCAACAAATAAATCTTTAAGCTGCCAGCTGTAAGTCATATCAAATGCTTCGTGAAGTTCCGGTTCGTGAGCTTCTGCAAGCATAAAGAGTTTTTTCTTCTCTTGTAACTGAGGCATTACCCAATTCCAAAACTCAAGTGGAACCATAGCGGCAACATCGCACCGAAAGCCATCAACGTTGCATTCATCAACCCAAAATTTCATTGCATCGCGCATAGCATTCCACAATTCTTTGTTATCGAAATTGAGAGCAACCACGTCTGTCCAATCAAAAGGAGAAATAAACTTGCCATCTTTATCTTTAGAATAAAACTCGGGATTCGTATTCATCCAAATGTTATCCCAAGCGGTATGGTTTGCAACCCAATCTATAATTACATACATACCAAGTTCATGAGCTTGTTCAACAACTTTCTTAAAATCGGCGAGTGTACCAAACTCTGGATTTAATGCGGTATAATCTTTAACCGAGTAATAACTTCCTAAACTCCCTTTTCTGTTTACTTCTCCAATAGGAGTAACCGGCATAAACCATAAAATTCCAACATTCATTTTTTTTAGAGCAGGTAAATGAGAAGAGAAGGCTTCTAAAGTTCCCTCATTGGTAAACTGCCTAAGATTAACTTCGTAGATGGAAAGATTTTTAGACCACTCCGGATGTTCTTTTTGCTTTTTTTCGCTTTGAGCAGAAAGATTGGATAGCAGAATTACAAAAACAAATACAAATGAAAAAGCAATTTTCTTTACATTAAAAATATGCGGCATGTTTTCTCCATAACGTTTAACCCGTATTACAAATTACAGAAAAATTACAGCGATATAAAATCATTTTTGCTATTTTGTAAGCGAAATAATTAGTGTGTTAAAGTGAAACGGCTGCTTACAGACCCAACGGTTAAATTTTTCGTCTCGGTTATCGGTTTATTCGTAATTTTTATTTTTTTGAAAGAGTTGCAGCATGTTTTTATTCCTCTTGTTGTTGCTTACTTCATGTTCTTCTTTTTTGAACCGCTAAATAATTTTCTTGAGCGGCACAAAATACCATTAGGAATTGTAATCTTTATAGATATTGCACTAACTGCGTTTCTTATTTATGGCGTTTCCCATGTAATTATTGATTCTGCAATACAGTTTGGCGAGCAGTTTCCGGTTTACGAGCAAAAGTTAAACAGCATTGTTAGTGATGCTGCAAAATCTCTTGGGTTATGGGATTCTTCGCTAACTCAGTTTAGCATACAGCGCGTTTTACACAAATTAGATTACTCGGTTTTAGCAACCGGTGTTTTTGAATCAACGCTTTCTTTAGTTACAACCGTACTTTTGGTTCTCTTCTTTTTCATATTTATTTCTAGCGGGCACGAAAAAACTTTACAGGCAATTCGCGCAAGGTTTGTTGAAAAAGAAGTGAAGGACTCGTTAAAGAAAATGAAAAGAGAGCACAAAAATTCTTCTTCGGATGAAGAAGCGGCTTCTTCTGAAGAACTGAATTTTGCAACTATAACAATCCAGCGTGAAGAAACTTTACAGCGAACTTTCAAAGACATAACCGAACAAGTGCAAAAATATATTATCACAAAGTTTTTAATAAGTCTTTCGGTTGGACTCATAATGGGTTTTATTCTTTGGTCTTTTGAAGTTGAGTTTTTTGTTATTTGGGCGGCACTCGCTGTTATTCTAAATTTTATACCCAACATTGGTTCGGTTATTGCCGTAATTATGCCTGCGCTTATGACTCTCGTTCAGTATGAATCTTTCGGCTATGCGCTTCTTGTTACTGTAGTTCTAATTGTTGTTCAGAATATAATTGGCAACATTTTAGAGCCAAAAATATTTGGAAACCGGCTTGGTCTAAATCCATTAGTCATTTTACTTTCGTTGCTGCTTTGGGGCTATTTATGGGGAATAGTTGGTATGTTTATTTCTGTTCCGCTTACAGCAGTACTAAAAATCATCATTTCGAACTCCAAAAGCCGCAATATGCGCTTTATTACAAATTTGATGAGTAATTAAAATTTGTGATTCCCATAATATCTTCCTTTAAACGGCGGTAATGTATCTCATTATTATTTCACTATATTTGCTCAGTTATAATTGTTAATTGTTAAATAAATAAGTAAGTAGAAGAACAGCAGATGGTTTATGTTGGGCAGTTGATCACCCGATTTACTCGGGAGGTAGGAAAGTCCGAACACCACAGAGCATGGTGCCGGGTAACACCCGGGATCTCTTTGTTGAGATACGGAAAGTGCCACAGAAAAAATACCGTCCCGCCTAAAGCGGGATAAGGGTGAAAAGGCGAGGTAAGAGCTCACCGCTTCGATGGTAACATCGAGGGTCTCGTAAGAGATTCCGCATAAGTGCGGAACAAGGCAAACCCCACCTTCATCTTAGGATGAAAGAGTTGCTCGCTTTAATTCCTTCGGGTAGACCGCAAGATTACAGCAGTAATGCTGTGGCTAGATAAATAATTGCCGTCCCGCAAAAACGCGGGATTACAGAATTCGGCTTATAGACATAAACCATCTATTGATTTTCTGCTTCCAAGGACGTTATGCAAACTAAACGTTGGAAGCTAAAGGAACCTGCAGATGAAAAATCTGTTTTGGCTCTTGCAGATAGTCTTAATGTATCTAATGTTCTCTCATCTCTACTTTTAAACCGCGGAATAACAAACTTTTTTGAAGCGAAATCTTTTTTTCGCCCAACGCTAGAGTCTCTTCACGATCCTTTTTTAATGGATGGAATGCAAGAAGCAACACAGCGCGTTATTAAAGCGCTTACCGGAAATGAGAAAATCTGCGTTTATGGCGATTATGATGTTGACGGCACTTGTTCTGCCTCTCTAATGTATCTTTTTTTAAAGGAACTAGGCGCTAAGGTTGAAACATACATTCCAAACCGGTTAACCGAAGGCTACGGAATGTCAAATCAAAGCATAGATATTATTAAAGAACATGGTGTTACTCTTATCATTTCTGTTGATTGCGGAATTACTGCTATTGAAGAAATTGAACACGCTAACTCTCACAGAATAGATACAATAATTTGCGATCACCATCAGCCAAAAGAGGTTTTACCAAAAGCTTATGCAATTCTTGATCCCATAAAACCGGGTTGCGGTTATCCTTTCAAACATCTTTCCGGCGCGGGCGTAGCCTTTAAGCTTGCAATGGCGGTTGCTCAAAGAATTGGCAAAAAAGAACTGCCACTAAAATATTTGGATTTGGTTGCATTAGCCGGCGCTGCCGATATTGTTCCTTTAGTTGATGAGAATAGAGTTTTAGTTAGAGAAGGTTTAGAACAGATTAATTTAAACCCAAGGCCTGGAATTGCTGCTTTAATTCGCTCTGCAAGAATGGAACCGGGCAATTTAACAGCGGGACAGGTTGTGTTTACTATTGCGCCGCGTGTTAACGCCGTAGGCAGGTTGGGAGATGCAAACCGCGCGGTGGATTTGTTTACTACAGAAGACCATCAAAAAGCAATTGAGTTTGCACAAGTTCTTGAAGAAGAAAATACTGAACGCCGAAAGATTGACGAAATGACTTTTTCTCATGCGATGACCTTGCTTGAAGAAACAATTGATCTTGATAATGAACTGGCAATTGTGCTTCACTACGAAGATTGGCATCCAGGCGTTATTGGAATTGTTGCCTCTCGTATGGTTGAGAAATTTCACCGCCCAACAATAATGCTTACAACTATAGATGGAGTTGCTAAAGGCTCCGCACGAAGTGTTTCGGGCTTTAATATTTATGAAGCGCTCCAAAATTGTGAAGAGTTTTTAGTTCAGTTTGGTGGACACGAAGCCGCTGCGGGACTTGCAATAGAAGTTGATAAACTCGAAGAGTTTAAAACCAAGTTCAATGCAGTACTCAAAAAGTGCATGAAAGAAGAACAAGTTATCCAAGAAATTAAAATTGATGCGAAAATTAACTTCTCCGAAATCTCACCAAAGTTTATTCGAATTTTAGATCAATTCTCTCCGTTTGGACCTGGAAACATGAGACCAACATTTTTAAGTGAAAATGTTTCACTTGCTACTCAACCTAAAATTGTTGGAACGAACCATCTTGTAACTACTTTCAAGCAAAATGGGCACGATAAAGTTTTCGATTCAATTGGGTTTAATCTTGGTTCGTTTGCAAAAGAAATTGATAAAGACAAAAACATGTTGGATATTGTTTATACTATAGAATCAATTATTAAAGATGGTAAGCCCTATCCGCAAATTCGTCTAAGAGATATAAAAGTAAAAGAAAAATCTAACGGTACACATTAGGGCACCTCTAAAAATTAGTATTTTAAATTTTTTAACGCGGTGTTCGCAAAGAAAAAGCAAAGCTCACAAAGGAAGTTGATATTTTTAGAGGCGCCCATTAAATTGTAGCAAACAGTGTTGTGGCAAAGTCTTAGAGTTATTGAATGAGAATAATTGGAATTGATCCTGGTACATTATTTACCGGCTACGGAATAATTGAGTTCGAAAAGAATGAATTAAAGTATGTTGCTTCTGGAGTTATAAAAATACCGCCTTCTAAACAACAAGCTCTGCGCCTTCAAAAAATTTACGATGAAATAAATCTTGTTATAAAAAAATACAAACCGAAAGAGTTTGCTTTAGAAACTGCATTCTACGGAAAGAACGTTCAGTCTGCATTAAAGATTGGCTACGCGCGCGGTGTTTCTATGCTTGTTGCAGTACACAACGGATTAGATGTAAAAGAATACGCCCCGCGCGAAATAAAAAAATCTGTTGTTGGAAACGGGGCTGCTTCCAAAGAACAAGTTCAGTTTATGATAAAGAAGCTTGTTTCTATAAGAAAAAGTAAAATTAAATTTGATGAAACCGACGCTCTTGCCGTTGCAGTCTGCCACGCTTTCAAAGTTTCTTCACCAATTCGCAAAAGCAAAAATTGGAAAGAGTTTGTTGCCGCTAATCCAGATAGAGTAATTGAGTAGTTGGTTGTAAAATTTAACCCCGTTAACGCATCAATGTAAAAATCGTAATGTGTAGTAAAAGAAGTTGATGTTATTTGTACTCCACTTGTAAATGAATTTCAATCTCGAAGACTTCTGCATATTGATTTGGAAGTCCAAGCGCATCGGCATCTTTCTTGTTTACGCTTAGTATGCGTTCATCAAAGCCATAGTTGCGTGTGCGTAAATTTCTTTGGTGCTGAGAGTTATGAAACCTAAGTAGTTCTCCCTTCCACTCTGCTTCTTCTTTATCAAAAGCAGTAACTACATCATTTCTAATTCCAATTGTTTTTGGATCTTTGTTTAAGAGAGCTATAACCGGCTTGGTTTCCGTTTTCAAAATTTTCTTAAACATTGCATACGTCCGCTGATGATCAAGATTCGTGTCGTTGCCGTGAGGAAGAAAAACAATATCCGGCTTGTGTCTATCCCAAATTTCTTTGATGCGAAGAAAATTGCTTTCGTTCATAGCCATGTGCATTGTTTCATCGTTTTCTAAACGAAGGAAAGTAAGATGCGTTTCGTCTAATCCTAAAAAGCTAATGCTTTCTTTCTGCTCTTCTTCGCGTATTGCGGCTTTATTTTGATTTTCAGTTTTCTCTGCATAAACATCTTCAACGCCGCTTACTCCTGTTGTAAGCACAGCTAAATAAATTTCATTTCCATTTCGATGAAGCATGCGCATTGTAATTCCAATCGCATCAAAATCATCTGGATGAGGCGCTAACAAAATTACTTTTAAGGACGGGGGAATTCGTATGTCGTTTAATTTCACCGGTCGCCCTTTGCCAAGAAGTTGATCAACCAAAGATTTGTTAGTGCTTGTTTCATTAAATATCATGATTAATTATTCTTTTACTTCCGTTAAAAACTTTATTTCATTATGCAGCATAGTTGCTTTTAGCGGAAGTTTGCCAACAAGCTCGCCATCGGCTTCAATAAAACACGGTTCGCCAATCGGTTCAATGTTTATACTTTCGGTTTCGCCGTAAACCACTCCGGGAAGGTTTAGCTGCACGCACTTTCTTAGTTTTCCTACATTCTTTAAATAATCAAGTAAGCTCACATCTCCGGCTAAAGTAAGCGCCAACTTACCATCATTTACTTTTGCGTGCGGCGCTATCCCAAGTCCGCTGCCAAAATATTTTGCGTTTGCAAAACTGAGAAGCAAAACATTTCCTTCGTAGTTAAAATCTGCAGAACTTACTTTAATTTGTTTCTTTCTGTAATTCAAAAACGATTTTATTGTTGCAGTGTAATAAGCAATGTTTGGTCCGTAGATTTTGTTTCCCTCGTTAACGCGCTTAGCAACTTCAGCGTCCAAGCCAACGCCTGCAATGTTATTAAAGTAAACCGTTGTTTCTTTTCCATCCAAAGTAGTGCACTCAATTTTACCAACATCGAGGTTAATAACGCTGTTGCTCGTTATCAGCTTTTGCAGATAAGAAATCTTTCCGGAAAGTTTAAGCGTTCGGGCAAAATCGTTTCCACTTCCAACCGGCAGCAATCCAGTAATTAATTTTTCTCTCTGTTTTTGTGGAACGTGCATTATGCCGTTAATAACTTCGTGCATTGTTCCATCGCCGCCAACGGCTATCAAATAATCTGTTCCGCTGTTTGCTATTTTTTCTGCAAAGTCTTCGGCAGATTTGCTCGATCTCGTGATGAAGTAATCCGTTACAAATTCTTTTCCTAGATGCTTATCCGCTTCATGCTGAATTCTGTGTTTACGCAAATGTTTTCCATGAAGTACGAAGGTAATTTTTTTCAATTTTTTGCCTTAAAATTTATTTTGAGAAGTAAGCTTTCATTGGCAGTAAATAATAATCTATCCACCCTTGTTTGTAGCTTGCGCCTTGCCATTTTGGAATTTGGCTGTGAACAATTGTTACTTTGCATCCGTCGGAAACATCTTCAAAATTTACAACGAGAATAGAATCCAAATCTCTTTCGGTAAACTCGGATGATCGCCACAGTTGAATTATTCTTTTGTCTTTTATCAAGTCTAAATTTTTTCCGGTTATGTAGCCATCCCACGCTTTAAACTTGCCCCCTATTTTCGATGAAATAACAGCTTCGCCGCCTGTCATTTCTGTGTGTAGTTTGCTGCTGAGCCAAGCTTTGTAAATTTCTTTTGCACGAATAGGAAATTTTGCTGAAACTCTCAATTGGTTGAACATATATCAGCCTTTCTACTTGTGAATTTTATGACAAAAGATAAGGAAGAATTTGGCAAGTCGCCTTCGGAAAGTTATTAGCTCTTTCTTAATTTGCATATAATAAAAATAAGGTGGATGCTTGGCGGCTTTAAGAGTAGTTTCTCGCAAA
This sequence comes from Ignavibacteria bacterium, assembly GCA_009773205.1. Taxonomy (GTDB): domain Bacteria; phylum Bacteroidota; class Ignavibacteria; order Ignavibacteriales; family Melioribacteraceae; genus Stygiobacter. The sequence goes on along the minus strand of WPAE01000032.1, from coordinate 15,737 downwards.
GACGCAAAGACGCGAAGAACGATATGAACCCTATCTCTAATTTCTTTTATCCCAAATCTATTTGTGTTGCAGGTGCTTCAACCAAAGAAAAAAGCATTGGCTACGAAATTTTGAAATCCATCAAGGGTTACAATTACACGGGGAAAGTATTCCCGGTTAATCCAAAAGCCAACGATGTTCTTGGTTACAAATGTTTTCACTCAATCGAAGAAATTGATGAGCCAATTGATCTTGGAATTATTGTAGTACCAAAACAATTTGCAGAGGAAACAGTTGATGCATTGCTTGCAAAGAGCGTTAAGTCAATAATTTTAATTACTGCAGGATTTAAAGAAACAGGAAAATCCGGTGAAGAAGTTGAACAGCGCATTGTGCAAAAAATTGTAAATGCCGGCGCAAGAATGGTTGGGCCAAACTGCATGGGTGTTATCAACTCGCTTGATGTTGTAAAACTCAACGCTACTTTTGTTGCCGAGAAACCAAAAACAGGCGCAACAGGATTTTTGTCTCAAAGCGGCGGACTTGGCGCGGCTGTGTTAAACTCTCTGCGCGAATCTGATATCAAACTTGCACACTTTATAAGTGTTGGCAACAAAGGCGATTTGAACGAAAATGATCTTTTACACTTTTGGCAAAAGGATGAAAACATCTATTCGCTAACGTTCTATTTGGAAAGTTTTGTCAATGGCGAAGATTTTATTTTACCATTCGTTAAAGGAGAGATTACTAAACCTGCAATTGTTCTAAAAGCCGGTAAATCTCAAATAGGAATGAAAGCCGCTTCTTCTCACACCGGCGCGCTAAGCAGTAAAGATAAAGTTGTTGATGCGCTGCTTAATCAATTTGGAATTATACGTGCCGAAACTTTGAACGAACTTTTTAACACAGCAAAAGGATTTGAAAATTTTCCGCTTCCTAAAGGAAATAAAATTGCGGTTGTTACTAACGCTGGCGGGCCTGGCGTACTATGTGTTGATTCGCTTGAAAAACAAAATTTAACACTTGCTGTTTTTTCTGATGAAACAAAAAAGAAGCTGCGCGAAATTGTTCATCCAGAAGGAAGTGTTGAAAACCCTGTTGATCTTTTACCCGGTGGAAATAAAGACAGCTTTAAAAGTGTTATTGAAATTACATGCAACGATGATAATGTTGATGCGGTAATTTCTCTTTTTGTAGAACCCGTAATGGTTGAACCATTTGCAGTTGTAGAAAGTGTCTCTTCTATTGTAAATGAAAAACCGGTTATACAAGCGGTTCTTCCTTTGCCGGAGTTTTGGCAGAAATACAGAAGTGAAAGCGATAAGAAACTTCCGCTTTTCAGAAACCCCGAAGACCCGGCGGAAATTCTATCTAATATGCTTTTCTATTCTTCTGTTATAAGTAAACTAGAACGTAACAAAGCCGAATACACAAAAGCTGTTAGCATACAACACAAAACGAATTCTTTTTCTTGCGGTTTTCTTACACAGCCGGAAATTGCTTCGTTGTGCTCTGATTATCATCTGCCATTAATTAAAAACATTCTGTTAAAACCAGCCGAGCTTGAAAAAGTTGAACAAGTTTACTATCCGCTTGTACTCAAAGGAATTAACCCAAACATAATTCATAAATCTGAACTGAATGCGGTTAAGTTGAACATACAAACTAAAGAAGAACTGTTTGCCGCCGCTAACGAAATTAAAAGCAGTTTTGCACAAGCCGGTTTTGAAGTAAACGAATTTTTAGTTCAGCAGTTTGTTAAAGCAAAACATGAGCTGCTAATTGGCGGTTTCCGCGATACCTCTTTCGGTCCAATTATTATGTTTGGCTCCGGCGGCAAGTATGTAGAAATATTTGATGACGTAAAGATAAAATCTTGCTACTTGTGCGCTGAAGACATTGACGATATTATTAACAAGACTAACATCGGAAAAATTTTACACGGCGTGCGCGGCGAGACTTCTGTTGATTTGAATGAACTGAAACTCATAATTAAACAATGTTCTTTGATGATGCTCGAAAACAAAAACTTTGAAGAGTTTGATTTGAACCCATTAATTGTTGATACAAACGGCAAGTTTTTCGCTGTTGATGTAAGAGTAAAAGCTAAATAGTTTTTTTTTCGTCCCAATAAAAATGAAGCGCAAATGAAAATTGCTTTTGTTGCAAGCGAAGTTTTTCCATATGCCAAGACAGGTGGACTTGCAGATGTAGCAGGTTCCTTGCCTATAGAGCTTAGCAAACTCGGCTGCGAAGTAAAAGTTTTTATGCCAAAGTATAATATGTTTGGCGAAGCCGAACACGGATTACACTATCAATGGAACATTGGCGAAATTCCGGTTCGCGTAGCCGGGCAGGTTCACTCTGTTCACGTTCATACGGCTAAAATTCCTCGCTCTAATGTAGAAGTTTACTTTGTTGATTGTCCATATTTCTTTCACCGCTTTCGCGTTTATACAAACGATCGCGATGAAGATGAGCGCTTTATACTTTTCATGAAAGGCGTTATCGAAATTTTGCAGCGCATTGGCTGGGCACCGGATGTAATTCATTGCAACGATTGGCAAACCGGGCTGCTTCCTCTGCTGCTCAAAGAAAATTACGGCTGGGATTTGTTGTTTAATAATACAGCAACAGTTTTTACAATTCATAACATTGCCTATCAAGGAAGATTTTCTAAAGATACTTTTGTTAAAGCCGAAATTAAAGAAGAGCATTATTTAAGCGGCGGGCTTGGCGAATTTGAAGGCGATATAAATTTTATGAAAACCGCCATTCTTACCAGCGATGTAATTAACACTGTAAGCCAAACATACGCTTACGAACTGCTAACACCAGAGTATGGCGAAGGAATGGAAAGTTATCTCCGTAAGAGATCTCATGATTTTTACGGAATAATAAACGGAATTGATTATCAAATATGGAACCCGGAAAAAGATGTGCTGATTCCGTTTCAATACTCATCAACAAATCTTTCGGGCAAACTACAAAACAAAAAATTCTTAATAGAACAGCTTGGCTTTGAGTTCAACGAAGAGGTTCCGTTGATAGGAATTGTTTCCCGCATGGTTTCTCAAAAAGGGTTCGATATTATTGGCTATTGCTTGAACGAGCTAATGAGTTTGAATGCTCAATGGGTTATACTTGGCAGCGGCGAACAGCGATACGAAGAAATGTTTTTGCATGCTAAAAAACATCACCCGCACAAAGTATATTTTTACAGAGGATTTAATAACGAGCTTTCGCACTTTATTGAGGGCGCTTCAGATATTTTTTTAATGCCTTCCAGATTTGAACCGTGTGGACTTAATCAAATTTACTCGCTTAGGTATGGAACCGTTCCTGTTGTAAGAAAAACCGGCGGACTTGCCGATACTGTTTTGGATTGGAACGAGCATCTCGCTAAAGGCGAAGAAATTGGAACAGGTTATTCTTTCTACGATTATACTGCTCATGCTCTTGTTCAAACCGTTCAACGAGCAATTCATGATTTTCAATTAAAAGATGTTTGGCAAAAAATACAGCAGAACGGAATGAACAAAAATTATTCTTGGCGAAGGTCTGCCGAAAAGTATGTCCAACTTTACAAGCAAGCCGTAATTAAAAAGCGCACTTAAGGTTTTTCCTTCCGGATAGAAACTTTAACGACTTTTCTGTTGTTATTCATGAGCCGAATCTAACCCGCCCGCCGTTTTGTGTAGGGCCCGCCCGCCGTTTTATGGAGGGTTGGGCGGGTAAGTCGAAAATTACGTTTTTAATAATGATCATGGCTTTTTAGAGTAGGCTCATTCATATATCGAAATTTAATCCGCCAGAGGCGGACGAGGGTCAAATTCCCAGCCTCTTGAGGCGAATAAATAAAATTTGTTTTCAGAAACCTCGCTGCCCCGCCTGCCAAAGCAAAGCGGCGGGCAGGTTGCGGCGAGGAGATTCATTTTAGGCTTTATAAAGGTTTCTCAAATGCTCTTCTTCTTTGGAATTGTTTTTTCTGTTTACGGGTTGATTAACTTCTACATTATCAGGCGCGGCTTGTCTATTGTTCCCTCTGAATACAAAACGGTTTTTATTATTGTTGCCTCTTTAATTGCGGCTTCTTACTTAGCCGGAAGGTTGATTGAAAATGTTTGGATTTCTCCCATAAGCATTGTTTTAATTTGGATTGGTTCTTTCTGGCTTGCAATTATGGTTTACACATTTCTTTTTTTAATTGCTGTTGATCTGTTTCGCTTTATTAATTACCTTATTCCGTTTTTTCCTTCTTTTATAACAGCAAACCAAGAGCATGCCAAGCGCGTTGTGGCAATTATTGTAGGCGTACTGGTTTTAAGTTCTGTTATTGGCGGTTACATTAACACTAAAATGATTGTTGTAAAAAAATATTCCGTTGATATAAAGAAAAATGCAGGTGAGTTGAAATCCCTAAATCTCGCCGTTGCATCAGACCTTCATCTTGGAATGATTAACAGCTACGAGTTTATGTATAAAGTTAGCGAGAAAATAAACGATCTTAACCCCGACGTAATTCTTCTTGCCGGAGATATTATAGATGAAGATTTAGGACCAGTAATTAAGTATGATGTTGGCGAACATTTGAAGCGGTTGAAATCAAAGTATGGCGTTTATGCTGTTACAGGCAATCACGAGTTTATAGGCGGCTCTGAACAAGCGGTTAATTATTTGCAAAAGCACAATATAAATGTGCTTCGCGATCAAGCATTAAAAATTAATAATGCGTTTTATCTTGTAGGTAGAGAAGACAGCTCAAGCATTCGGTTTAACGGCAAGCAGCGCAAAGAACTTTCTGAGATAATGAAAGATGTTGATAAAACTTTTCCGGTAATTATGATGGATCATCAACCGCATAATTTAGAACAAGCCGCTCGAAATGGAGTTGATCTTCAGCTTAGCGGGCACACTCATAACGGGCAGCTTTGGCCTTTAAATTACATTGTCGAAAAAATTTACGAACTTGCATGGGGTTATAAAGTTAGTGAAAATACTCATTACTACGTTTCTTGCGGTGTTGGCAATTGGGGTCCGCCGGTAAGAACCGGCAGTAGACCAGAAATTGTAAACATCAAACTCAACTTTCTACCTGAAGAATCAAAACAATTACCAGAATAGAGCTGTAAAGCAGTAAGACTTTTTTAAGGTTTTTTGTTTTCAGGTTTTTGCTGCAATCAATTTTTTGCTTCTTTAAGCCACCTTGCCATTTCTTTCCAACTTGGTTCCTTGCCGTATAATAGTATTGAAAGAGCAAATATTCTGCCAGCCGCTTTCCTCATATAATAAATGCTGATACACATAAGCAAAAGCGATCCAATTATTTCTAATACACTAACATGTGTAAGTGCAATTCTAATGGGCATAACCGCAAATGATGTAAATGGAAACCATGATAAGATTTTTACTATTATAGCTTCTGGATTCTTCAAGGCAAAAAATGCAATAGTTACTGGTAGTAAAGGAAGAAGCATTAAAGAGCTTCTTGCAGAGGTGTTTGGATCGCTGATTGTTGCCGCTATTGCCGAATAAAATGTGTTCCACAAAAGAAGTCCCGCAAGAGAAAATAACAACATTGTTATAATGCCTGCCGGATTAACTAATAAATTAGGAAGCGCTAGTCCTTCTCCAAACAACTGCGAAATAAAAACAAAGAAAACTCCGCTTATTGAATAATTAACAATCGAAACAAAAGAAAGCAATGAAATGCCTGCAATTTTTCCATCTATCCATGTTTGCGGCTTAATTGCAGAAACTAAAACCTCGGTTATTCTTAACTGTTTTTCTCCTGTTATTACAACAAACTGATATGCAAGCCCTACAAATACACCTACGAGCATAATTCCAAGAAAAACTCCTGCCGCAATTACATCCGCTAATTCAAATTTCTTCTTTTGTTGTCCGGTAAATACTTCCTCCAGCTCTGTTTGCAAGAATATCTTTTTGAGATCGGCTTCGCTTAAGTTGTGTTCAATTAACTTCTTGTTCCTAAACGATTCGGAAATGGATTGATGAATTTCATCAACCCATTGTTCTTTTTCTCTAAGATAAACTTTAATTTTTTCGTAACTCTCTATCAGAACTATTCCGTCTATCTTTTCATCGGCTAACAATTTCTTTTGATTTTCCAATTCGCTTGTATCTTTTTCTAACAGTTTAATTTTTGTATCCTTTTGTAATACAAAAGAGATTTTGGGCGAGTTCAACAGAGCAATTGTTGCTTCTTTGTTTTCGTTTTTATCAAAAAGACTTTTTCCGCCAAAGATTATAAAACTTAGAACTATTCCTAACGAAATGGAGATTATCTGCTCTTTTATTTTGAACCAGCGGCTAAACTCCCATTTTATAACCTCAAAGAAAAGGTGATTATTTTTCAAAGTTTTTGCTCCGCTGTAACGCCAAGTTTCTTAAGAAAGATTTCATGCAACGAAATATCTTCTGTTTTAACTTTGGTTATATTGTACAAAGATGAAGCTTTATTTAGCGTTGCCGATAAAGACTCTTTATTTTTTAAATAAATTACAATCTCGTTTTTGCTTAATTGTTTAACGCTTTCAACTGTATCATCGTTTTCAAAAACGCTTAACAATGGCACATCGCTAAAATGAATTATGATTTTTTCATCAACTGCAACATCTCTTTTAAGTTCTTCAACTGTGCCATAAGCAACGGATGCGCCGCTATTCATCAGAAGAACTCTATCTGCAATTTTTTCTACTAAATGCATTTGGTGGGCGCTTAACAAAATTGTAGTGCCGTCGTTTTTCATATCCGTCATTATTTCAATAACAGCTTCTTGGTTAATTGGATCAAACCCGGAGAAAGGTTCATCTAAAATTAAAAACTTGGGCTTGTGTAATATTGCCGAGATCAACTGAACTTTTTGCTGATTTCCTTTAGACAAAGTATTTAATTTTTCATTTTTTCTATCACTTAGTTCAAACCGTTCTAACCACATTTCCGCTTCTTTCTTAGCATGTGTTTTGTCCATCCCTCTAACAATTCCCATAAACACTAGCGTTTTCAAAATTTTTACATCTTGATATAAACCTCTTTCTTCAGGTAAATAGCCAAGCAATTCTGTTTTCGGAAATTCTTCTTGTGAGTTTTCTAAAAAATATTTTATTTCACCTGTGTCAGGCTTAATTATATTCATTAGCATTCTAACAGTAGTTGTTTTGCCTGCTCCGTTAGGACCAAGAAGTGCAAAGATTTCTCTCTTGTTTATATGAAAGGATAAACCATTAACGGCTTTAATCTTTCCATACTCTTTTCCAATTGCTTTAACCTCTAATACTTTGTTAGATTGAAAATACAACCATTGTCCTCATTTTTGATTTTTAGAAAATATTTATAAGCAAGATTGTGTTCTACATAGAGCCTGTTGACTGTAAAATCAAACTCTATATTTTACAAACAGCTTCATTCTTTAGCATTGTATTGTTTTCGCAAAAAAGAATTTCTTGTTGTTGCCTCAACCTGTCCGCCGTCTTGTACTTAGAGCATGATGCACAACTAAAATGAATCTCCTCGCCGCAACCTGCCCGCCGCTTTGCTTTGGTAGGCGGGGCAGCGAGGTTTCTGAAAACAAATTTTATTTATTCGCCTCAAGAGGCGGGAAATTTGACCCTCGTCCGCCTCTGGCGGATTAAAATACCGTAGAGAGCAACTCGTCGTTATTCACCAACTTTTCAAATGGTTCGTAGATGAATCTCACATTTTTAGTAAGTGAGCGGTAATTCATTTCCGATTCCGCTTTCTGTTTGTGATTAATTACTATAATTTGTTTTTCTTCTGTAATTTGTTTTTTGAAGAGAGCCTTCACATGCACATCTGCATTTGAAAGCGAGTAACCAATGAAAATTATTTTTTTTGCGGCTCTTATTTCTCTTGCTGCTTCACTTAGCAGAAGAGAAATAATTGGGTGATGTAACGCTTTTAGATACGATGGCGGCATTATCAAAGTTTGAAATTCTGTACCATCTATTGGGCAGCGGTATTCATATTCCTCATTCTCTGGATACGAATAGCCCAAAAATTTTCCATGGTTTAAATCTATCTTCCTGTCCCAGGGCGTTAGCAAAGTCTGATTGCAGCAATTACAATACTTCCAAGTTAAGCTGCCATGTGTTTTTATAATTTTATACGTGAATGGGTTTTCTTGTTTAGTCAGCATTACAGGTTCTCTTGGGTTCACCCAAAAATTGTATCCTTTAAGCTGCTCGTGCTTTTCATAATTCATTAATGGAATGCAATAGTCTATATAGCCTGCTTTCTTCTGAAAAAGAAAATCAAATGCTTGTTCTAAAAGTGTATCGTAATTGAGTGTTATAATAGAAGTGTTTGTAGAATGTTTTGTTATTGCTTCCCAAAATTTGTGGTAATATGGACTGCGCTGATTCGTTTTGATGTTTACAACAAAATGTAAAATCTTTATAAAATATTCCTTTATATCGCGGATTTTTTCATTGGTGTATTTCGCATTTAGGCTTTCATCTTGTTGAATAAAATAATCTATAAAGCCAAAAACGGCTTCTAACTGCGGATAAAGATTATTTTTTACATCTATATGGAAATTTTCAATTATAAACTCGATTACAATTTTACCAATTTCTGAGTTACAGATTTCTTCTGCTTCGCGAGACATAATCATCGGAAGCATTTCTTTTTGAAGAGGAACTCCATCTGGATTAGATGTGCCTGCGCCCAAGATAAAAACGGCATCACGTTCTGGGAAGTAGCGTAAAAATTTTTCTTCGCTCATTTAATACCCGTTTCGCCTTTGTTTGCTACGAAAAAACCGCGCCGCAATTATTTGTTTAGTTCGATTAACACCAACTTTTTACCTTTTTCGTTTCTAGTATTTGTTGGTTTGTAGGCAAGTTCAAATATTGTAGATTTTTTAATGTGCGATTTATATTTAAGCTCTGCGGTTTTAAATTCATCCATTAAATCGCCACCTTTAAGAGCAACTATATAAGCTTTCTCTTTTATGAGCGGCAGAGCATAGCGGAATAAAATTATTAGCGGAACTGTTGCGCGGCTGACAACAAGATCGAAATAGTTAGCATACTTTTGAATAAACTGATCGCTTTCAACGCGTGCATTTTCTGCGGTTAAATTATTCATCTTAAGTGTGCTGATAAATTCTTTCACTGCATCAATTTTTTTTGCGGTTGAATCAACAAGCACGCCGCGTAAAATTGGTCTAGTAATTGCAAGCGGAATTCCGGGAAAGCCGCCGCCAGTTCCTATATCTAAAAAGCGTGTAACTTTTGGGGGAATGAATTCAGATACATAAGAAGAAATAAAAATATGATTTTCTACTATTTTCTCTACATCTTTTCGGGAGATGATATTTAGCTTTGTGTTCTTTTGATTAACTAATGTTCCAAATAATGCTAAACGCTCTAATTGAAATTCGTCGGGATTAATCCCATTATCCCAAAAGAAAACCTTTAACTCGTGTAAGTACTTTTCTTGAAGATCCAAACAATTTTTCCAGAATTAGCTTTTCAAATATACTAACAAAACAGAAATATCTGAAGGAGTTACACCCGATATTCTTGAAGCCTGCGCAATTGTTCTTGGCTTTACCTTACTCAGTTTCTCTCGGCCCTCAGTTGATATAACTTTTATTTTTGAATAATCGAAGTTTAATGGAATATTAATCTTTTCATATTTTTCCATTTTCTTTATTAACTCTTGCTGCCTCTTAATGTATCCTTCATACTTAATATTTATTTCAACTTGTTCATAAATTTTAGAGCTATTAATCAATTGTCTAAACTCATCTTCTTTGGGTAATGCGTTCAGCACGTCTATTAATTCTAGTTCCGGTCTTCTAATTAATTTTGAAACAGTATCGGAGTTCTCTGCAAAAGCAATCCCTTTCTTTTCAAACATAGGGTTTATTTCGCCTGGTGTTATTCTTTTCTTATCGGCAATCTCTCTTGCATTGCTAATAATAATTTCTCTTTGTTTTAGCTCATCATACATTTCTTTTTGAATAAGCCCAAATTCAAAACCATATTTCAACAATCGTTGGTCTGCATTATCTTGACGCAAAACCAATCGGTGTTCTGCTCTTGAAGTAAACATTCTGTAAGGTTCATTTGTAGATTTGCCAACGAGGTCATCAATCAATACACCTATGTAAGCTTCGTTTCTTGTTAAAACAAACTCAGGACGTTTCTGAATTCTTAAAGCAGCATTAATTCCAGCAACAATTCCCTGCCCAGCAGCCTCTTCATATCCCGATGTTCCATTTATTTGCCCTGCAAAATATAATCCCTTTATTAATTTTGTCTCTAATGTTAAATCAACTTGGTAAGGAGGAAAGTAATCATACTCAACGGCATAGCCTGGGCGTACCATTTGAACTTCTTCAAGTCCTTTAATTTTTTTCAATGCCTCCAATTGTATTTCAACCGGAAGCGATGTTGAAAACCCATTGATGTAAATTAAATCTGTGTGCAACCCTTCAGGCTCTAAGAATAGTTGATGCCTTTCCTTATCAGAAAAACGATTTATCTTATCTTCTATCGAAGGGCAATATCTCGGTCCTACTCCTTGTATCTTTCCTGTAAACATAGGAGATTCTGAAAAACCCTTTTCTAAAATTCCGTGTACTGTTTTATCAGTGTAAGTTATGTGGCAGCTTACTTGCGGCAGATAAGGAAATTTATCTTTAGAAGTTCTTAAAGAAAATGGCAGTGGTGGAATATCGCCCGGCTGCTCATCCAAAATTTTCCAATTAACAGAATCCTTGTGTAAACGAGGCGGCGTACCGGTTTTGAGCCTTCCCGCTTCAAAACCCATTTTAAGGAACGATTCTGATAAACCGACAGCGGGCTGTTCACCAAACCTTCCCCCTTTTGTAGAAGTCATTCCTGTATGCATCAATCCGTTAAGAAAAGTTCCGCTGCATACAACAAGTGCTTTACATTTTATCTCTTCGCCCTTAGAAGTTCTTACACCAACAATATTTTGATCTTCCTCAATTGCCTCAACAATCATCTCTTCAACAATTGTGATGTTCTCTGTTTCGGTAACTAGCTTAGATGCTATCGAAGTATAAATATCTCTGTCGTTTTGGCTTCTTCCTGCCCAAACAGCTGGTCCTTTAGATTTATTCAAAGTTCTGAACTGAATACCGGACCTATCGGCTAACAAGCCCATTGCCCCGCCTAAAGCATCAATTTCGTGAACTAAATGTCCTTTTGCACTTCCGCCTATAGCCGGATTGCAAGACATTTTTCCCATTCCATTTTTTTCCATAGAAATGAGACCGACCAAACAGCCCATTTTTGCGGAAGCTACTGCCGCTTCTATGCCAGCGTGTCCGCCTCCAACTACTAAAACATCAAAACTCTTCATTACATCCTTTCGGTTTCACGTGGAACGGGAGAAGTTATAAGTGAGGAGATGGAAATCAGAAGAAAATGAATTTTTCAATATTATATAGCGCTCCAAACTTCCTACTTCATAAATCGCCCCTAGTACTTCAGCTTGTTTCACATGAAACATTACTTTCCTATACAAAATTTTGAAAATATATTGTTCAGAATATCGTCTGCGGTAATTATTCCTATTATTTCTCCTAACGAGCTTACTGCATTTCTCAGATCAACAGAAATAAATTCTCCGGTTAAACCTTCTTTTATAGAGTTCATTGCAGATTCTATACTTTCGTTGGCTTTTTTTAACGCTTCAAAATGTCGAATGTTGGTTACTATTGCTGTTTTTTCGGTATAACTGGATGAGCCAAGAGCAACCTCTTTCAACTTTGCAAATAGCTTTTCAATCCCTTCGCCGGTTTTTGCCGAAATCAAAACATCGTAATTTTCATTATGTGGTTTTTCCAAATCTACTTTGTTGCCTACAGAAACAACTCTCTCTTTGTGGTTTAGCTCTAATATTTCTTGATAAAGGTTCTCGGAAAATTCAATTGTTGTATCGTTCAAAAAAAGAACAATATCGGCTTCTTTAAGAGCATTACGACTTCTAAACACTCCCTCTTTTTCAATATGGTCATCTGTCGCGCGTATGCCTGCTGTATCAGACAGTCTAAATAAAATTCCATCAATGAAAAGGTCTTCTCGAATTATATCTCGTGTTGTGCCGGGAACTTCGCTGACAATTGCTCTTGCCTCTTTAAGGAAATAATTTAATAGCGAAGACTTACCGGCGTTTGGCGGGCCTACAAGCGCTACATTAACTCCATCGCGAATTACTTTTCCAAAAGAAAAAGTTGAGAGGAGTTGATCAAGCTCATCACTAATCTCCTCTAAATTTTTAACAATTTCTGGCATTGACATGAACTGTATGTCTTCTTCGGCAAAATCGAGCTCAAGTTCTATAAGTGACGAAGTTTGAATTAGCTTCTCTCTCAGATAATCAATTTTGCTGGAGAGTATTCCATCTAATTGATTGCGCGCACCGCGAAGAGAAACCTCTGTGCGGGAATTAATAACATCGGCAACGGCTTCGGCTTGAGCTAAATCTATCTTTCCATTTAAGAATGCTCGCTTTGTAAACTCGCCCGGCTCTGCTAATCTTACGTCTTCATTAAGCAAAATTGAAATAACTTTTTGTGCTACAAAAGGACTTCCGTGTGTGCTTATTTCTATACTGTCTTCGCCGGTAAAAGACTGTCCGTTCAAAAAAATTGAAACCAAAACATCGTCAATGGTTTCTCCGTAAGCATCAATAATTTTTCCATAATGAATTGTATGAGATGTGCAATCGGCTAATTTCTTCTTGCCTAAAAAAACTTTATCTACTGATGAAATTGAATTTGGACCGCTTACACGAATAACAGAAATTGCGCCAACACCGTTTGGCGTTGCAAGAGCAACTATTGTATCTTCGTTTTGAGAGAGACTTTGCAACATACTTTTTCCTTTGAAGTGCAAAATTATCATAATTCAACAGCAGTAACAAGAATGCAAAAACAAAGAATAAAAATTATATTACGAGTTAGTAATATACGATTTAGTAGCTTTAGTAAATTAGTTTTCTCAAACATTCTGGTTGAATTAATTTCCGCCTCTTTTGCAGAAGCCGTGCTGTACGGAAAAACAGAAAAGTTTTTGGGACGAGAATTTATAACACTGAATTATTAGCTTTTACTGTTGTTAATTAAAATTTACGGGAGCTTTCGAAAAATATTTGAGAGTGTTGCACAACTCGAATATATCATTCCGAACGAGTTTAGGAACGAAGAATCTCTAACTTCAATTTAGAGTTGGCGCAATTATTAGAATAGAGATTCTTTCAATGTCTGCGGCTGAATCGAAACAACAATCTCTTACATGCTGCAATACTATTTAACTATTTCAATAATAGCTTCCTGCAGCAGTTCATTAAATTTTTCTGGTTTTTCTAACATTGGAAAGTGACCTGTGCCAGGAATATATTTAGCAGAAAAGCCTGGTATAAGTTTAATATTTTCTGCCTCTTTAACTTTAAATTTTTGCCCGTTTACTGTAATTATCTTTGGCTGTAAATCGGCTGCCGCTTTTAGAGAGTTGTATTGATAAATATTTCTAAAGATATCCATTCCGGTTTTAGACGGTAATTTTTGCATTCTCTTCACAATGTTTTCAACAAAAGTAGTATCTGCATCATCTAAGAACAAGGTTCTAACATACTCGCGCACACTTGCTAAATAATTTTCTTTGAAGGTGGTTAAATAATCTTCCGCGTTTTTAGGGTTTTCTCCTTGTTGAAAAATCTGATATGTGTCAGCGCCAATCAAGCCAACTATTTTTTCTTTTGCTTGTCTATAAACTTCAAGGTTTATAATTCCTGCCATTGAGTGACCAACTAGAATAACTTTAGAAAGTTTCAGTTTATTGATGACAGAAACAACATCATCGCTAAATGCTTTAATAGTAAAATTCTTTCTGTTTTTACCCGATTGTCCGTGTCCTGCTAAATCAAGCGTAACTACTTTGTGTCTCGAAGAAAACTTAGAAACCTGTCCTTTCCATAGAGATTGATCCCAGCCCCAGCCGTGAACAAAAACAAGAGCGGTATCACCTTTACCATAAACAGTGTAAGCAATTTCTACTCCATCTAAGGATTTGGTTTTGCCGCCTGCAGAAAAGATTATAGTGTTAATGATAATTACTAAAAGAACTGGAAGAGTTTTGTTTTTCATCTAATCTCCAAAAAAATAATTAATTAAGCAGAAACCTCTGAATAATTAATCTATTGTCACACTGAGCCAGTCGCCCGCCTGATGAGCCGAAGGCGAGGCAGGAAGTGTGGTAATTTCGTTTGTAGTGTCATTGTTCGACAAGCTCACCATGACTTAGCGTAAATATTTCAGATAATATGTTTAAAAAGTAGAGTTCCTCAAGTAAATTAGGGAAAATCTTTGAGGAGAACAAAATGGAAACAAGAGAAAGAAGGACATTAGATTTTACAAACAAAAATATATTTATAGGAATCGATAATCATAAAAAAAGTTGGAAGGTAAATATATTGTGTGAATCTATAGACCATAAAACATTTACAATGGAACCCGCACCCGAAATATTAAATAAATATTTACGTAAAAATTTTCCACAAGGTAATTATTTTAGCGCATACGAAGCGGGGTATTGTGGATTCTGGGCACACGAACAATTGGAACAGTTGGGAATAAACTCCATAGTAGTAAACCCAGCAGATGTGCCAACGATGGACAAAGAGAGACGCACAAAAAATGATAAAGTGGATTGTAGAAAAATAGCTCGTTGTTTACGTAGTGGAGAATTAATGAGCATTTACACACCAAGCAGAGAAGTCCAAGAAGATAGAACGCTTCTTCGGTTACATATTCAATTAACAAAAGAACAAACTAGAATAAAGAATCAGATAAAATCGATTCTTGGTTTTTACGGCATAACAATATCAGAAGAAAAAGCTGTTGGTAACTGGTCAAGAGCATTTATAAAGTGGTTAGAGAAAATTGAATTCAAAACCGAAAGTGGACGTTTAGCGCTGGACATACAAATAGAAAGATTACTTTCTACACGAAAGACAATAGCATCATTAGTAATACAAATACGTCATCTGTCAAAAACTGACCGTTATCGTGAATTTACAGAACTGTTAATAAGTATCAGCGGGATAGGGTTATTGACAGCCATGCACTTTTTAGTGGAGATTGTTGATATCAACCGATTTAAGAATTTAGATGAATTGGCATCCTATATTGGTCTATCTCCCGGAGAACATTCCAGCGGAGAAAAAATAATTACTGGTAAAATGACAAAGAGAGGAAAAAGCCACATACGATATTTACTTATAGAAGCATCCTGGATAGCCATAAGAAAAGACCCGGCACTTATGATGGCTTACACTGATTACAAGAAAAAAATGATAGCACAAAAAGCAATCATTAAAATTGCTAGAAAATTACTAAACAGAATAAGATTTGTTCTAAAGAATAAACAGCGGTATGCAATAAGTGTTGTTAATTAACAGGAGTCTTAATCAAAGAATAATTTTATTTGTGGCTGATTGCAGGGAAACATCTGCGGCACTAAAGTAAGTTGTCCGCTTTTTTCAGATTGCAAGCCACAACAATTTTATTTTAACCACTATCTTGCGGCTACTAAACCCATTGAAGTATGACCGCTAATAAAAGAATAATTGAATTGATTAACGACTTTATCAAACACATTATTATATGAAATAAGACAAAATCTTTACTCCCTTACTTATTGAAGCAGCTTGCTTTTTAACATAAAAGATGTTTC
>WPAE01000099.1 GCA_009773205.1 Ignavibacteria bacterium | reverse complement strand
AAACTGTTTACCCAAGGCTCCCATCATCGGAATTTGACTGTAGTTCTTCTCCTTCAAAACTTTTTCCAAAAAGGGAAATCCATTCGAACTGCTACGCTGAATGCAAAATATATAGTGCTGTTTAAGAATCCTCGTGATAAAGTACAAGCAACTGTCTTGGGGCGGCAAATGTATCCTTTCAAAGGGGAAGCATTTATCAGCGCCCTTGAAGATGCGACACTAGCACCTTTTAGTTACTTGGTGATCGATCTTCTACCTAGGACGGCGGATGAGTACAGACTGCGAACGAATATTTTTCCTGATGATCCCTCCCCAGGAGCTGTTCTCTATATAATCGGAAAAATTTGAAAAATGGATATTACTTTTAATTAAATTTCCTACCAAAACGGATAATTTTCAAATATTATCGTGGAGAGAAAAAGCACTTCGTGGCCTCATTATACAAATTGCCGAGTTATTTTCAAAATTATTGATAGAGGCTTATGCAGTGGAAATAAGGGAAATTGATCGTATTCGCAGGGAACCCGGTTTTTCCCATCGTAGGCTAGCGGAAAGTTTTGACGAGGTAGATTGCGTAAGTGAAGAGGGCGCGACAGAGGACGAGGAATAGATGGGTTTATCATACAAACTAAAAAGACCTTCTCACCAAACGAAAGTAATTCTCAAATATCTCAGTTTGCGCAAAGACCCAAAACTCCAACGTATAGTGCTTCAAAAAGCACCAGACGGCGTTTATAAATCCATCTGCAACGCATTTAAGAATATTGCCGAAAACCCAGATATTCCTTTAACGGAACTTCAGAAAAACAAATATCGCAAGCATAAGAAATTGATCTCTCGTTTGATTTCGACAAAGATTAGTTTACCACAAAAGAAACAGATTATTCAAAAGGGAGGTGGTCCATTTCTCGCAGCCCTAATTCCAGCAGCCATTTCAACCGCCCTAACCCTATTTGGAAGTGCTTTTCTAAATCGTCAATAATGGACACAACTTTACGGAAGTTGAAATTGGTAAATGAACAAGAATTGACACGTTTAATTGAAAAACAGATTCGTCAATATGACCCCGGTTTAAAGGTTCTGGCCAATATCAGACACGAAATGGATACTGTAATGGAACGAGACGACCTGCTACCCGAAGAAAAACTAGCACTATACAAAAGTGCTCAGCTTCGTTTTGCTAAAATTAAACCATCACTTTCTTCGAATGTTCCATCTATAAATCAGCTACATCCTCCTACACAAGAGATAGAGCCTGCAGATGCCCTCGAGCCCTTAGCTCCCGCCAATGATCCTATGCCTTTCCCACTCCTTGACGATCAAGGAGACGCTATTGATGTCCAGGCTGGTGACATGCAAAACATAGCAGACACTACTCCATCTTTGCAATCGCGCGGTGATGAAAAACCCAAGGAGAGAGATGTGAACGTTAAGCATGAACCATTTTTCCAAATTGATGTTGACCCAAAATATAAAGATAAATTAGCTACACTTACTTCATTACTCTCTAAAAATTCGGCACTTATCGCGCATGACCCGGCCACTGGAGAAATGAAAATAAAGGGACAAAATATTAAGGATTCCAAATATGGGGACCTTCTGCGTTCACTATATCATACTTCAAAGAATCATAATTTAAACGGTCAAGATAAGTTTTTCAACGCTTTAAAGGAGGTATTTAGCGGTGATCCTAAACTTCGCCCCACTGATTTAATTGGGAAAAAGGAGTACCTCTCTCATTTTCCCTCCTCAGCCTCATCCGTTCCTTCATCCGAGGAACATGCGACTTCCACTACTTCAACTAACACTCGACATGCTTCTTCTCGCTTACAGCAAGGGAAAGGTGGGAGCTTAGTTTCTCCTCCATTATTTTCCACCTCGCGCCCTCCTGGGAAGAAAATTAAACTTCTTAAATGTTACAGCTAATTCATTGCATTTGATTCTGAAATTGCTACATCTTTCATGAACATTCATTCATGTTTCTCATCCTTCATCTCAAATTCATCTCTCCTTCATATTTATTTTTTATTTCAGAAATGAGCGTGAAATAAAATAGAGACATGTTAAACGGAATCAATTTGCGAATTAGAAAGGAGAGTAGTTGTGTGAGCATGAAAGGGAAATGATCTTTGAATTAGTCTCATAGGAGGTAATGTAAAATGCTTTTGGTAAATGGATAGTGGTTGCCTAATTTGATGTGTTAAGAGAGTGCGATTTTTCTCATATATACGCTTTACAGAAATATCCCTGTTAAGTGGTGAGTGTTCTGAAAGGCGCAATAGAAAATCAATAACATTTTTGAATCTATTACGAACATTAGGCAAGTTAATCGAGGCGAAGCGAAGTAAAAGAAATAGAATACAATATTGCCCGCAGACATTGGTAGCATAGCTCTGAAGGCATTGGGTATTCGATATGATAGACATGCAAATAAAAGACTCAAAGTTATATGCGGTTGGAGGATAACCGTAGGAATCAAAAAATTCTATTTGTTTCTGCCCAGGAGCATCCTTTTCGCGATATAATGCTACCCAATGTTTGCCAGGTTTACATGATGGATCGATGTTTACAACACAGCAAAGAGCAGAGGAGATTAATGGTTGAGTGAATTTCTGATGAGGATATTGATCAATAGGAAAAGTGCCTAGGTAATGTATATGTGAATTGAAAGAAGAAAAGTAATTGCGAAGGAAAACATCAATTTCAGTGGTTGTTAATCCTCCTCCTTCACCTATCCCATTTCCTTCAACTGTTACCCCCTCGGGTTCCATGTATGGTTGAGGAGTTTGAGCTTCTTTTAACCAATCACTAAATTGCGGTCGCGGTCAATTTCAAGAAAATTAGAAAATTCAGAGTATACAATGATTGTTATAATGTTTGGCGTAGGATCACGAAATTTAATGCTTAGATTTGCCGCTCCAGTTTTTGGTAATGTTGGTAATCCTCCTGGTGAAATACGAAAAATAAAGAGGGGATAATCGTTTGCCCACTCAGTTGGTGTTAAAGCTATAGATTTATTCCCAGTATCGATCGATAGACCCTCGAGAACACCCAAATACTCCCTTATATATTCACTTGAGGCGGCTGCAAAATTT
>WPAE01000098.1 GCA_009773205.1 Ignavibacteria bacterium | reverse complement strand
GCAAATTCTCATTTTTATTATAGCAATTGCTCGCTCCTATTTAGAGTTTGCTTTTATTTTTGAGTGAACACGGGCAGAGAGCTAAATGGCACTGATGTGTGAAACTTATAGCCATGCTAAGTACAGTTGCACCTCGTTATTCCGTCACTCGGTAATCCGTCCTTCTCGAGATCCGACAGCAAAAAGTAGGGAACAGATGGAAATGATAAATAATGGTCTCGATAATCCGTCATTTTCAAATTCCGACTCCGCCACTGATAAAAATGGACGGACGATCGAAAAAGCCTTAAATAATATTTGATAATCCGTCGCACACAAAAGTGCAATCACAAATCTAATGTAAAGAGTAATAAAGTAAGGTACATAGAAAAATCATATTTTGTATAAAATGTTTGCTTCCACCATTGTATGTATGTATCGGAAATGACATGGGTTTCATGCATTGAAAGAATAGCGACTAATTCGGGAGAGGAAATTGACAGCGTGGGAAGAGAGTTTCGAAATGAAATACATCATCTTCAATAAAAATAATACGCCCGCATTTACACTGAAATATTTCGGAATAAATCGCCTGTATATGTAGTGTAAAAGCTGTTTTTTGCATGCAATGCAAATACTTACATATCGATTTTATTTTTAATCATGGCATGTGCAAAACGAGTTCGATCTGATTTAACCCACGGAGAAAAGAGGTCCGTATGCATTTACGCCCAATCCAATCTGAAATCAACAAAGCAACAAATCGCAGACCACTTTTCAGCGTATTTCAACAAGCGAATTGCTCGAACGACCATTGGCGATATACTTCGAGAGCGGGACAGGTGGATTGCAATTCCCGAACATGCTGGCGATGTGAAACGAGATCGCGCGGCGAAATTCGGGAATCTCGAGCAGTGTCTTTTCCAATGGTTTGCACAAGCATCAAGCCAAAACGTGCCACTCTCAGACGACATTCTAACAGAGAAGGCAAAGCAATTTGGAGCTCAATTGGCAATTTCAGCAGAAGAATTCAGCTACTCCTCCGGGTGGCTATCCAATTTCAAAAAGAGATTCGGCATCGCCAGGTACAAATTGACCGGGGAATCCAATGCAGTTGATTTGCTGAGTGTAAATACTGGCCGAGTTGAGCTGCAAAAAGTGCTAGCTGCCTATTCTCCAGAAGACATTGCAAACCTAGATGAAACAGGCGTCTTTTATCGACTGCCCCCTAATTCAACACTTGCGACAAAGCCAATTCACGGAACGAAGAAAATCAAGGACAGATTGACAGTGGTTTTGTGTTCCAATGCAACCGGCTCATTCAAGATGAAACCAATCGTTATTGGGAAGGCAGCCAGACCCCGATGTTTCGGAAAAACATTCAATCCAAACAATCTCGTCACCTACAAGTCAAACGCCAATGCCTGGATGATTACCCGAGAATTTCACGAGCTAGTGAAAGAGCTGGATGCTCAGATGCGCTCTCGTAACAGGAAAATCATCCTACTTGTGGATAATTGCAGCAGCCACAGCACACCCGAGGGGAATCTAACGAACGTGCGCCTCCACTTCCTCCCACCAAATACAACTGCCCACTTGCAGCCGCTGGATGCCGGCATCATCCAGACCTTCAAGATTCACTATCGCAAGCTTTTGGTAAGACATTATGTGCAATGTGTCGATACCAAACAGGACATGACAATCGACGTCAAGCAGGCCCTCTACTTCATTAGAGACGCGTGGAATACAGTTAGCGAATCAACAATAGCTGGCTGTTGGAATCGCGTGGGAATCCTCCCTCCCGCACTTGGAGCTGAGATAACCGCAGAGCGTGAACCGCATAGGCGAGCAGATGACCTCGAAGAACTCAATGAACTGCTGCAGGCCCTCGCGATTCCCCCAGACCAGCTGATGGACGCTAATACCTACCTTGCAGTTGATACAGCGATTCCCACGATCGAGCCAATGACGGATGATGACATTATTAATAGTGTCACGGGTGCCGAATCTTCCACTACGAACGAAGGCATGATATCAGGCCCAGACTCTGACATTGACGACATTCCACC
Organism: Ignavibacteria bacterium; assembly: GCA_009773205.1. Classification (GTDB taxonomy): domain Bacteria; phylum Bacteroidota; class Ignavibacteria; order Ignavibacteriales; family Melioribacteraceae; genus Stygiobacter. The sequence goes on along the minus strand of WPAE01000098.1, from coordinate 1,070 downwards.
TAGAACGATCTCCCATTCAGAGGCAGTCAGCGCCCTTCAGACGGTCACTCAGTACTTCGAACAACTGCCGTCCACCACATCTGAGCATCTGGACCAGCTCTCAACGTTGATGAAAGATCTGTTAATTTCTAAGGGAGAAACAACGAAACAGGCCAGAATTACAGACTTCTTTTCATCAACATGAACTACGCTTATTTACCATAATTGTTTTGTACCTATTTTCCTATCCCCCTTAAATTGCTCTTCTCTGCTACGCTCGAAATGTACGTAAGGTGAACATTCCATATTTCTAGTTATCACATATTTTAGACTGTTTCACGAGTAATCATAGCCTCTTCACTCATATTTCCATTCTTAACGTTTTATTACTTGTTTTGGTAATATTATGCGAAAAATTAGAAATTGTGAAAATTTTCACCTCGTTACAATCAGTTATTATAATTCTTACTATTTTTAATTGTCACAAAATTGCCTGTCCCAGCTATTGTCCAATAATTTGACCAATTTATATCAAAATTTGTTATTCCGTCATTTTTCCTAATCCGTCATTTACTCTGGGAACGGAGCGTGACGGATAAACGAGGTGCGACTGTATGTGAAAAAATTTTCAAAAATCACTGTTGGTAATGTTAAAAATTTCAATTTTTGAAATTTTAAAGTATTACGCTCTTAAGAAAATTGAATTTTAAATGCCTTGTAACTCCGTAACGGAGCATCCTGGGCCCCTCAAACTTTCGATGGTTGGTACACTAATTTTCGGTCTAGTATCCAAATCCGTTGACAGAATTTCAAAATTCGCTTTAATAAAAAAGTTAGGGAAAAAATTAAAAATTTCCGGGTTGGATGAAAAGGTGTTAGAAAAATTTAGATAGAAAAAATTTAGAAAAATGTAAAAAAATTTGCTAACTTTTTTATTAAAGCGAATTTTGAAATTCTGTCAACGGATTTGGATACTAGACCGAAAATTAGGCTCCTGACCCTCCAAAGTTTGGGGGGTCCAGGATGCTCCGTTACGGAGATATAAGCGATTGAAAAATGAAATTTCTACAGGCCGTAATAGAAAATTTTTC
>WPAE01000417.1 GCA_009773205.1 Ignavibacteria bacterium | reverse complement strand
TTTATTAGTACATTACTTGAATAATTTGAGGAAGTATATGCGGGTCATTGGTAGAGAGACAAAGTTTGTATCAAATTTTCCTATTTCTATAATATTGGATATTTTCTTGAGAGAAATTGGAGATCTCATTTGTCCATACAAAGAACTTGTAGAGCACGACGAGCTCTATCAATCAAAATTTGTCGCTTCTATGACTAATTCAGATTTGTAGTTACAGAATATAAATACTTTACAAAAAATTGCAAAGGTAGTTGCATGAAATAGGGTATGTTACTCCAGCTATAGAATGAATGGAACTCATTATGGAAGTCAAGTAAAACGGAAGATAAAGTCCACCGAGTGATTACAATTTCGGAAGAACATTGAGCTCCACATGTTCTACGGATATATTTACTATTCCTTCATTACTTGCTCGTTAACGTTCAGTTAACGTCAAGTTAACGTCAAGTTAACGTCAAGTTAACGTCAAGTTAACGTGCGGTTAACCTCTGGTTACCCCATCATATATTTGCATTTTTCCAATATCACACTTCATTTTCTATAATTATCTTGTCCGATCTCTGAGTTCTGTTCTAGAATCTTCCATTTCATTAGTACATTACTTAAAAAATTTGAGGAAATATATGCGGGTCATTGGTAGAGGACAAAGATTGTAGCAAATTTTCCTATTTCTATAATATTGGATATTTTCGTGAGAGACATGCGAGATCTCATTTGTCCATACAAAGAACTTGTAGAGCACGACGAGCTCTATCAAACAAAATAGAATATAAATACTTTACAAAAAATTGCAATGGTAGTTGCATGTAATAGGGTATTTTACTCCAGCTCTAGAATGAATGGAACTCATTACGGAAGTCAAGTAAAAGGGAAAATAAAATCCCCCGAGTTATTACAATTTCGTGGGAACACTGAGCTCCACAAGTTCTACGGATGCATTTACTATTCCTTCTTTAGTTGCTCGTTAACGTTCAGTTAACTTCAAGTTAACGTCAAGTTAACGTCAAGTTAACGTCAAGTTAACCTATGGTTAACGTCTGGTTACCCCATCATATATTTGCATTTTTCCAATAGCACACTTCATTTTCTATAATTATCTTGTCCGATCTCTGAGTTCTGTTCTAGAATCTACCATTTCGTTAGTACATTACTGGAAGAATTTGAGGAAATATATGCGGGTCATTGGTAGAGGACAAATATTGTAGCACTTTTTCCTGTTTCTATAATATTGGATATTTTCGTGAGAGACATGCGAGATCTCATTTGTCCATACAAAGATCTTGTAGAGCACGACGAGCTCTATCAAACAAAATTTGTCGCTTCTATGAATAATTCAGATTTGCAGTTAGAGAATATAAATACTTTACAAAAAATTGCAATGGTAGTTGCATGTAATAGGGTATTTTACTCCAGCTCTAGAATGAATGGAACTCATTACGGAAGTCAAG
>WPAE01000097.1 GCA_009773205.1 Ignavibacteria bacterium | reverse complement strand
AAATTTGCTTTCCATTTAACAACAGCATTCTTTTGGAAATTTGCTTTAAACTCTCAATTAATAAGGTAATTACCATATTATTGTGTACGCTGGGCCTTGAATTTCACTAAATTTTACTTTAGCTACTTTATGCGTATCCGCGAGAGATTTACTAGATGTTGGAAGCATCAACAACGATCTAATAGGGATCTGGTTCGTTGTGCATGTGTTTGTATTACAAACGGGATCAGGACTAATCGCCGATTTTTGACTTAATTGATTTACCACTTTAGTTCGCAGAACCTCCAAATCCGTGGGACCCGTACACCTATTTTCAACAGAGTCGAATTCAGGAGACTTCAAAGAAGAATTTGGATTTAATTTAAAATCAATTTTATTCTCGGATAAAATTGTAGAATTTTCTCCAATAGTATTAGTGGAATCCATTTCTTCCATTACTCTTTTTTGCCTAGGAGGAAGAAGATGACTTTCTTTCGGATTCACACTACTATCCACAGGATGTGACTCTGCAGACAATCGTGAAACCCGATTAAAAATATCCTCTAACAAATTTGATTTAAAAATATTCCTTTGTACATTATTTGTTAATGTAGGAAATGTTCTTGAAATTTTCTCTAAATTTCCTTCCAAAAGAATTGTTTGTTCCAAATGAGTTGGATCCACATGTTTTAATGTAGATGAATCTATTAAAACATTTTCCGGAATTTTAATCCCTTCAGTATTAGTACTGGAATTAATTAAAGGCGAATTTACAGGTGAATTTTGGCTAATAATGGTATTTTCTGCTTCTGGAGCAATTAACACCACTTCATCTGGATATTCTTCTGTTCTCTCCTTATTATATTCTTCTCTGAAAGAATATCTATTCAACAAGCTATTAATCTCCTCAGTAGGTTGTACTGTTGTGGAGATATGATTTTTTGAATGTGCTTCAGAAGAATGGCTTGTGAAGTTTTTGCATGTTTTTTCCTCATTTTTCTTCACCGGCTTGTCAAAATAGCTGGTGAAGTTTTGGTCTATTTTTCCCTCCTGTTTCTTCACCGGCTTATCGGAATAGCTGGTGAAGTTTTTGACTATTTTTGCATCGCTTTTCTTCACCGGCTTGTCCGAATAGCTGGTGAAGTTTTTACATATAATTTCTTCGTTTTTCTTCACAGGCTTACCGAAAGAGCCTGTGAAGTTTTTATATGTATTTTCTTCACTTTTCTTCACAGGCTTGGGAAAATAGCCTGTGAAGTTTTCACATACATTTTTGCCATTTTTCTTCACCGGCTTATCTGAATAGCCAGTGAAGTTTTCATGTATGGAAATAGGTAAATTCTTCACTATTGAATTATCTTCACTAATATTAGCTAGGCGGATAAAGGAACTATCCAACCCCCTCATTTGCATATTTGCATCTGGATTATTTTCTATTATTTTCTCAACCATTATATTTTTCAATGGTGAATTATTTTCAACAGAAAAACTATCTAACTGTATTTTCCTTATGCTATGTGTGTTTTCTGGATTTTCTTTGGTAATTTCTAATTCTCCTGTTGCATTTAATCCAGGCAAATTAGTCTGTTGCAAATTTAAGTCAATTAGCGATTTTTCTACTTCTAATTCAGTATGAATAGGAATGACTGAATTACTTTCAAAAGCAGCTGTAGAAAAACTCCTTTTTGATCCGAAAGGGAAGATATTAGAAGAATGTAAATTTCTACATAACTTATCTAATACTGAATTTTTAAGTACTAATTCGTACTCCCTTATTTTTAATACATTAGAATTTAATTCTTCTCTTTGAGAATTAATTCTAGAAGATGAACAGGGTGATAAAGGCTGAACTAACAGCGACTCATCAAAATAAGAACTATGGGAAAGAAAGGGATTTTTGATAATGCTTTGTTTAAGATTTAAATCTTCTCTTGTAATTATTTCTCGTGATTCACACAAATGTGAATCTTCTGAAGTTGAATTAAACAACTCAACTGGAGACTGATTAGCTAATTCCTGTTCTAGCTGTCTAAATCTTTTCCCATTTCTTAAATAATCTCCTGTTTCTTTATTCTCATTAATTAATGACTCTTCATCAATTAATATAGGAGAAGAGGTCTTAACACTCGGGTTGAGAGCTTCTCGAGGGCCTCCTTCAGTTTCTAAGTCTGTAGATCCTCGAGACTCTCTCGTTAAACTCAATGGGATGTCTACATCCCTGGGATGTGGCGAAGGTAAATTTTGGAAGAATTTTAGTAGACTAGCTTGGTCTACAGATGTAAATTTAGGATCGATTACAATGTTAGACGTTCTTAACTTAAGTGCCAGAGTTGAAACGTCTTCAACTGACTCTGGACTTTGAGTTGTCGACTCTTCAATATTCATTTCAAGTAATTCAAAGTAGTAATTTTTTGTAGAAGTCACAAATTCATACTCTCATTCACTCACTCGAATACTCGAATACAAATTAGGGCACACACAATTAATACAATTACGTTTGACGAAAATCGAGTGAAAGGAGCAGAATTTCTATTTAAAGAGAATACTCAAATTCTGTAAATTCAAAAATGATAGAATATACCTGCAATTGTGCCTCAAAAACACAAGAGCGAAACCTGCGAATGTGCATTGAAACACATTGGCGAATACTTGAGAAAAGAAGATGATTGCAAGTCGAAATCGATTTCTTTAACGAATAAATGAATAAGCGTATAACGTAGAAGCTATACGATACTTGCAACTACAGAATTTCTTCCTAATTGTATTCAGTGACTGTTAACTTTAAAATCGACAGAACTTTTTCGCTTTACTAAATCGCTTAAACGGCGTCTAACTTAATGCTTATGCGTATGCGTTTTTATACCAAAATGCGAAATAAAAACCAACTTTTGATAATCTAAAGTTTATCTCCAATGAAAATACACATTTGAAAGATAGAAACTTCTAGAAAATAAGATAATCAATATAACAATAATAAACAATCTGTGATGAATTGATAAAATATAAGATAAGATTATAAAGATAATAATCAACTACTACTCATCCAAGACATAACGACCCACAAACATGTAGAGTTGTACTTTAAGATAAAGGCACAACCTCTACATTCTCCCCTCTCAACTCTAAAAAGTTGGAGTCTACATCCTAAGATAACTTCAGATGGATCCTACCG
>WPAE01000416.1 GCA_009773205.1 Ignavibacteria bacterium | reverse complement strand
TCGATGATGAAACTCACCAGCTGTGGAGGTACTGCTTGTCCGTTTCGTAGAAGCTGATCGTGTTTTGCCTTGATAAAACATTAGAAGAAAATAATCAATTGAATAAGAAAATTAAGAATGTATGAAAGAAGAAAACTCGTAGATAGATGAAAAGAAAAGAAGAACAAGAAAAGCATACCGTTGCCAGTTGTAACTTCCGTTCGCACTCTTTGATCACTTCGTCGAGGTTCTTGTTCATTTCTACAACTAAATAAGTGAGATATTAATATTATAAACTTAGTTGGAAAATAAGGAAAATTAAATCAGAATACGTGAAACAATTACTAATATAGAATGCGAAACCATGAAATGACTCAAATGACTTGAAATTGAACACCCTTATTTGAATAAAATGATTATACATGATCACTCACGAGAAATAAGAAGAACATTATTAAGATTTATTATGGATTATTGTTGGAATGCATACCCGAGAATTATCCATATTTTTGTTTTGGTTCAGCTCTCACAATCACGTAGCAAATAGGGGGTCATTCCCACAATGGTAAACGTATACGAAAAGGAATGTATTCGAAAATATCCTTATAACTTTTGATCGGAAGGAGATGAATACTTGATCCAAGAGGCAAAAAGACTCAACGATCGGAAGGAGATGAATACTTGATCCAAGAGGCAAAAAGACTCAACTCGACGAGACCTTTCATTTGAGGTACTACTTGACCAGAGCCATGAGAAAAAGTGTATGTGTAGATGCGTGGGCGGGAGATAACGTCATGCTATGGTAGTGGTATAGATCTAGGTCACGGGACATGGATTTTTAGACTCAGCTCGACGAGACGAATCCAACGATATACAACATGACTATATACAGAGTAACCGTTATAGAGATCTTGGATGGTCTGAGAAATTTTATCGGTTGGGGTCATGGTCATGTCAAAAAGTCCTATAGGAAAATCAGATACCCCTTTATAACTTTTGATAGGAATGAGATGGAAAGATGCTGTAAGAGATTAAAAGATTCGGCTTGAGGAGCTCTATCACGTGAGCTATATCCCCTTTCATAAATTTGAACGACTGCAGAGATATGGCCAAAATACCAAAACTGAAAAACGTGTGCATAGGTAGTAAACCGACATTGTAACTTTTTATAGGAATGTTTGTAAGTGTGGTGGTAAGAGAGAAAGTTGTTCTACCCCCGGCGAGGATCACAAGGATATATGGTGAGTTGTATGAAGTTGTATGGTTGTGGAGATACAGTGGCACGAACATGGCTCCCCGGCATGAAAAATTTTTGCAAAGGGTGATTTTTTTTTAAAATGACCCTAATAGAATTCGCTCTAGTGTCCGAAAAAGCAATAAAAAATTTTTGCCTTGGGGGGGGTGGAAATCCACCCCCCCCCTATGTGTGCTCGGGGGGGGTGGATTTCCCCCCCCCCCTTAAAGTACAAAGTGGCGTAGAAGTAGCCCTCACCTTACTACTATCCATGCTGATTTTGAAAATTTTTTTATATATTCTGGTAGAGCATGTTGAACTCCAGAGGC
>WPAE01000096.1 GCA_009773205.1 Ignavibacteria bacterium | reverse complement strand
CCCCGAAACCGGAAAAATTGTTGTAGAAATCTGGTTTTATCTTCCAGAGGTCTATACTTTCGGAGCGGAGTCAGAAATCCAAGAAATATTTAGTAAAAAATTGTGAAAAAACTCAATTTTCCATAGAAATTTTGATCAAAAAATCTAAAAAGTTTCTTGAAAATTTTCAGAATTCTCTTCATTTTTGGTCCGAACGCGCAAAGTTTTGCAAGCCCGTTGCTTCATTTTATTTGGGCAATCGAGATCATTCATCAGATCTCGATGAGCCTGCTTTTTTCTATAAATTCCAGTCGATTTTCTCCAAAAATTTCAACAATTTTCATGCCATTTTCAATAGTCCTTCTCTATCTAAGCTATTTTTTGAGGTTTTTTCATAAATTTCTCAATTAGATATTAGAATTCACAGAGAATTTCTCTGGATTTATAGGATATCATAAAAAGTGAAATTTTGAAATAATTTTTGGAAATTTTTGAAATTTATTTGCAAAATAGGCGAAAATACGACATTTTTTGCAATTTTCTCCAGGAATTTTTTGCAAAATTTCGAAAACCTTGAACCCCCCGAAATTTTTTCCTGCGTACGCAACTGAGAGCAGGCAAATGGTTACACTCCCATGCGTCGACGTTTGCACTGAATTCCGACATATAACTATTCATGCACCACTTTTCAATCTCTAATCGGGATACATTCTGTATTATTCTTTTTCGTTGCAAACTTCGAAATAAAAATGTGAAATAATAAAAGAAAAATAACCAAAAAGTTTGCTGCACTGAGGCACTAATCCATTTATGCAATTTTTTAGGAAAATTTTCTGGAAATTTCCTGGGGTCCGCCTCCCCCGCATCCCCTACTAGGCCGACCCCTGAAAATGTTCCCCCGAACCGAAATCTTGGCGGCGCCGCTCCAACCGATGTATTTCTTATAAAAAGTATATAATAAGAATTAGAAACTCGCTTTAAAATGAGTTTAAATCAGTATCGCGGATGATTTAAAATTAATAAATGTAGATGAGCATTTGGGGGAATTTGAAAATGATTTCAACGTTGTTAATGATCGGTGTCATCAAAATATATTATCGATTAATAAGTCTAAAACGAAAAGTATGATGCGCTCTAAGAAATTGCCTGCATCCGTGAAACTAGTCGATAATGTTCTATTAGAAAATGTAGCGGAAATTAAAGATCTATTTGTAGGAATTATCTCGATAGTACGCAAAACATTTGAAATTATGTCGATGATATTAGCAAGAAAGCGTTTTCATAATATGTGTGTGTTAAATCTTTGGAAACTTATCTTTCTATTCAGGATCGAGATTGTCTTCTGAAATTCTTTCACTCTTTTGTGAGGCCGAATCTTGAATATTCTACTACGTTGAATATTCTTCCGTATCGTTTGGAATTGTTTAAGTAAAACTCAAATAGCTCACTTAGAATTTCATCACCGGAAATTCACGAAGTTTCTCTTCAAATGGGAAAACTTAAGCTAGTTGGAACGAACGACTGAGACTGCATGAGGGCTTGAAAGTCTAGAATTGCGAAGGATGCGTAACGATATGCTCACCACTTTCTATTTGTAAATATTGAAACGATATCTTCGTCTTTCTGCTTTCTTCTCCCTCGATTCCGATTCTCCTTTCTCGATTCTCGAATGCTTACGCGCCAGCATTCGCTTCAATTACGGATACATACATGGAAACGTATATGTAAACTGCAATCTCCTACTTCTACGCCTTCTTGGTTTTTCGGGCTCCGTCTTGGACATACGTTGAATGATCTTTCGGAGTTCTCTCTGCTCGTAATTTAGCCATCTTCCGTAAATCTTCCTTCAGTTCCCTTTACGATCTAATAAACGATCTTGATAAACATCATGTCTGTACTCTTTCTAGTTGGACTTTTAGTTCTCGAGTTTTTGTGTTTCTATTCGCAAATTAGCAATCTTCGTAAATCCTTCGTTATCTTACAATATACGGATATCTGGCAGACCTCATGCACTTCGGTGTTTGTCTGCGGCATTTCGCTTAATAAATAAATAAATAAAACCCCCGCAAGAATTTTAGTGGGGGATTGAGCTCCGGCAGGCTACGCAGCTTATGTGAGGGGTCGCCGCATTTTTGAAACCTCCCGTCTGGGGGCGAGCCCCCAGACGGGAGGTTTCAAAAATGGTTCCAGAAATCAATAAAAAAATTAAAAACACGTGAGCAAACTTCTTCTATTTTCCTAATTTGTAATGAACGTTTTGAAAATTTTCGCGAAAATTTGGCAATAAAATAGAAAATTTAAGATATATGAGTTTATTTATGTTCGGGCTGCAGACATCCTTCCCCCGAAGATAACGAATCTATCAACACAGTAGTTGAAAAAGCCAATTTAAATAAGAATTGAGGTACCCTTGATGGCTTCTTGAAAGTCTTTAGTAAATCGAAAACAATCTTCTTGTTTTCTTGTGGGCAAAACTTTGTGCTGTTCGGGTAAAATGAAAGTTTCGATAAAATATTTTGGATTTTCATAAAAATCTCAATGTAAAATTGATTTTTAAGCATTTTTATCTGCTTTTCTTGGAAAGCTAAAATGTACTACAGCAATCGAAAATAGAGCCATTTTTCTACAAATTTTTTTTCGGTTTCACTGGATATTCCCCCTTCCCTACTGAGGGCACTTAGTAATAATCGTAAGTGACTTTGATTTTTGTTGAGTAGAAAGCATTTTAAAACATCCTTTTAGAAAGAGTTAGAAATTCATTAAATTTTGATATAGTATTTTAAAAATAATATTCTCATTTTGATTAATAGCGAAAGTTACTAGAATTGAAGGGTCATAGGCTCCTCCAGGGGGAACTTAGGGAACGACCCCCCCCCCGCCGAAATGGGAAAAATGTTGTAGAAAAATGATGGTATTTCCGAAGGCTCTATTATTAGCAACAGCTTCTCCAATAATCGTTAAAATTCCATTTTCCTATTGAATTTTTACCAAAGAAATTCTCAAAATTTCCCACCAATTTGTGTTTTTCGTCCATATGCGCGAAAAATTAACGCATTTTGTAAAATTTTTAAAAAATATGCTAAAATAATGCATTTTTGCTATTTTCTTAAGAAAATATTTGAAAATTTTCGAAAATTCTCCGGAGTCCGGGGGCTCCGCCAGTAGTATATGGAAGGCTAGTTAGAGC
>WPAE01000031.1 GCA_009773205.1 Ignavibacteria bacterium | reverse complement strand
TATCCAAGAAAGAAAAAGGGAAACTTAAAATATCCACTTAATAAAAAGAGAGCTTTCTAAATGTACAGAATATGGCCCTTTCTTAAGTTGACAGCATTGGCCGGCGAGGCTGGTCGTTCAGAATGACAATTTTTAGAGATGCCCTTATATTTCTGCGTAACGTGACTTAGTAAGTAGCGTTACAAGAAAGAAAATCTTTAAAGAGCAGCAAATGTGTTGGACTTTATTTGCTCTACGTTAATTTCATAGCAGTTGTTGCAGAATATCACTATTCTTCTTTAGTTTGTGAAAAAATTACTTGACATTGAGTCTTTTGAATGTTAGTTTTACTTCAGTTTCCAGCCGATATGTTTTATTGAGTGCAACTATAGTATAATTGAAAGGACAAATTGAAATCTGCTAATGCAGTTTCAGGAAGTTGCCGTATGAAATACCAGCCAAAAAAGTAAATCAGCCGAGATTTATAAACTTATTTACAAATATCCTGAGAGGGTGTTTATGAAAAACAAATTATCTGTTTTAGTTTTACTTGTATTATCTTTTTCTGGGGTGAGTTTTGGGCAAACGCCTGCTGTTGTACCTTTAGATGCAGCAACTGGAGTTACGCAAAGCACTGCTACTTTTACTTGGACAGACATTGCTGTTGGTTTGAATCCAAATATTTATGACTTTGAGATTCACACTAATGGTGCATACACTTCTTTGTTAGAGGTGGGACAACAAGTTACAGGAACAGTGAACGCTGTTATTGGAACTGCTTTGGCATTCAACACTACTTATTATTGGCGAGTAAGGAACGCAGATCTAAATGATGATGGTGTTGCTGGAGATAATGATGTGTGGGTTAATTTTTCTTTCACAACAGAAATTGCTACGCCAGTTTTAACTGCGCCTACTGACGTAGCGACTAATCAATTAACATCTCCAATACTAAATTGGACTTTAGCTGGCGGTACAGGTGGGGTAACATTTGATCTTCAGTATTATGTTGGAATAGGTGCTTTCCCAGGTACAACTGTGACTGGAGTTACTGCACCGCATACATTAGCAGGGCTTGGTTCAAATCAAACAATTACTTGGAGAATTGTAGCTAAGAAAGCTGGTGAAAGTGATAAGTACTCTTCATCAAGAACTTTTACTACTTACACATATCCAACACCAACACCTGCAAATGCTGCCACAAACCAAAACGTAAATACACTTACGCAAGTAAGCTGGACTGCAATTAATGAAGGCAATGCAGGCAACGGACCTTATGATGTAGAAGTTTATATTGGCGTAAATGATGGCGCACCGGACTTCTTTATTAATTCTACAACAAACTTATTTTTTGTGTTAACAAATCCATTGTTGTATAATCAGCTTTACACTTGGAGAGTTAGAGATACAGATACTGATGGCGGCGGCGCTAATGGCACTTGGCATCAATTCACATTTACAACGCAAGCAATTCCTTCGCCTGTGTTAGTAACTCCCGCAAATACGTTAACTGGCGTTCCTATTTTACCTACGTTTAGTTGGACTTGGGCTGGTTTTGGGGCAGTAACTTATCGTTTAGAAGTTTCTACAAGTAACGCTTTTGGAACTACAGTTATAGATACAACAGGATTAACTTTGTTGACATTAACTATGCCAGAAGCCCGCAAACTTGCTAATAATACTACATATTATTGGAGAGTTACTGCTACTCAAGGTGCTAATACTGCAATTTCAAGCGTCTGGAGTTTTAAGACAATACCTGTAGTTTCAATTTTACCAATTAATCCTATTAACGGTTCTGTAAATGTTGAGTTAAGCCCTACATATTTTTCATTCCAAGTTGTAAATGGATTTACTGGTTCTCTAAAGTATAAAGTTCAATACTTTGCCAAGACAACTGTACCTACTATTGCAGAATGGGGTGGCTCAAGTAATTTTACACTAACAAATTTACTTTCGGAGTTACCTTATCCGGTATCAACACTTTTAGCAAATAAAAAATATTATTGGAGAGTAGTAATACTTAATTCTTCTGATGAAGTTGTTAGCTATTCTGGTAGCTACTTCTTCACTACTAAATCTGGTGCGTTTACTCCTTATCTAAGTTACCCAATAGGCGGCTTGCCAGTTTATACAAATAGCCCAACCTTTAGTTGGTATATTGGAACAAGCGATTTAACTAATCTCACATTTACTTTAATTACTGCTTCAAATGCAGGATTTACAGTTGGAGTAGATTCAGTTCAAAATATTGCAGCATTACAATACGATTGGATTGTGACACCATTTGCTCCTGGAGCGACACGTTATTGGAAAGTTAAATGCTGGTATAAAAAAGGTATTTCTGCAGAAGAGCAATTTTTAACTTCTTCTACCGGTAGTTTTATTCCGCAGGGCAGTGGTACAGCTTCAACACCGTTTCTGGCTTACCCTATAGGTAGCACAACAGTTTATACTACAACACCAACACTTTATTGGTACACTGGTACTTCAACTGCAGGCGTGGTCTTTGATGTTTACATTAAACTTTCTTCTGCCGGCTCTTACACAAAAGTAGCAGATAATACCTCAAATCTTTTCTTAGATTTATCCGGCGTATTGCTAAATCCTTTTACGCTTGCTGCTGGAAGTACTTACAATTGGTATGCAGTTGCTGAAGGCGGCAATGGCGCATTTACTTCTACGGTAGGTACTTTTATAGTCAGTTCAAGTATAGGCACCGGTTACCCTGTAGCATCTTGGCCTGTTGGCAATCCATCAGTTTACTCTTTAACACCTACAGTTTATTGGTATATGTATGGTTCGCAGACTGGGCTGACTAAATATGTTATCAAGTATTCGCAAACAAATACTGATTTATCACAAGCTACTTGGACAGGACTTGGCGGAGGCGTTGATCTTGCCTTGTCTGAAACATCCTACACAATACCAACAAATCTTACTGCTGGATTAAAATATTACTGGGCAATAGCTGGTTATGATGGCGTTACTAAGGTTACACCTTGGTCAACTGGTTCGTTTACAGTATCAAACACAACTACTGCTGTTAGTGTCTATTTATCAACACCAATTGGTGGAACTACTGTTTACACATTAACACCAACACTTTACTGGTACGCTACTGGCGCAGTTTCCGGCATTACTTCGTATAGTTTAAAATACAGCAATACTTCAAACTTGTTAGGAGGCGCTCCTCCAGCATTTGTAACTACAATTAGTACTGGACTTGATAATTTCTATACTTTGCCTTCTAATCCAGCTTTAGCAGGTGCAACAATTTATTGGCAGGTTACAGTAAATTATACAGGCGGTTCAAGCATTTCTACAACAGGTTCATTTGTAATTGATCCGGGTTCAAGCTCTGTTGTTCCATTAGCTGGAAGCCCAATTAACAATGTAGAACTAAGGACTACCGCCGCCACTTTATCTTGGTTTACACCAGCCCCAAGTAAATCTAAATTAACGTATTCTGTTGAATATTCAGATAATATTGATTTCGCAAATTCCAAAATAGTTACGGGACTTTCTGAACCTAAGCTAAGTGTAACCGGTTTGAAAGATAACACTACGTACTTCTGGAGAGCTAAATCTCTTGATGCTCAAGGTAACTACAGTAAGTTTTCTGATATTGCAACATTCAGAACTTCTGGAAATCTTACTTCTGCTGAACAGATAAGTGAGATTCCAAGTAAATTTGAACTTGCTCAAAATTATCCAAATCCTTTTAACCCAAGTACGGTTATTAGCTACAAGATCCAAGCGGCAAGCTATGTTACTCTAAAAGTTTACGATGTTTTAGGAAGCGAAGTTGCAACATTAGTAGATGAACACAAACAACCCGGGACTTATAATTCTCAATTCTCAATCCGCCAAACAAACTCGTCTCGCTTGGCAGGAGCCGAAGCAGGCGGCGGACAAGTTCTCAATTCTCAATTGGGTTCCGGCGTTTATTTCTACAGATTAACTGCTGGAAACTTTGTTTCTGTTAAAAAGATGTTATTAATTAAATAATTGCCAACATAGAGAGAAGAGAATAAAATGAGAAAAATTAGCGCATCTATTATGGTCATTTTAGTTCTGGCAGCAATAGGCTTAGCTCTCTATGCTTGCCACGTAACTTATTTTTCGTAGAAACAAATAAAATATGCATACAAAAAAGGGTCACTTTTTGTGACCCTTTTTTTATTCTCTCTTTAAGTAATTATTACAGCGTTTATGTATTTTTAACTCACATTATAAAATTTGAGAAACTAAAAAAATGTCTAAAAAATATTTCTTGTTTATTGTGGTTCTACTAACATTTGTTATAGCAAACTGCCAGCCGAGCATTAAAGCAGAGCCGGAAATATTTATTCGTTTTAATCAAGTTGGATATTTACCTTCTGACATAAAATCTGCTGTCATCTTATCTTCGCATTCGTTAGAAGGAAAAAAGATCAGCATTAAAAGCATTCGCAGCAATCAAAATGTTAATGATTATAAGTTTGGAAAAAGTTTAGGCAGATTTGGCAATTTTTCTTTTTCGTACAGAATTGATTTTACTGCGCTTAAAAAAATGGGTGAATATTATTTTCAATACTCAAGTCAAAAAACTTTTAGTTTCAAAATTGGAGAAAATGTTTATAACGGAATTGCAGATTCTTTGTTGGGGTTTTTCAAAGTTCAGCGGTGTGGTTACACAAATCCATTCTTACACGAAGTTTGCCATATCTCAGATGCCGCTCAACTGATTGACGGCGAAACGATTATAAATAAAAAAATTGATGTAACCGGCGGCTGGCATGATGCCGGCGATTATGTGAAGTTTCTTAATACTACTGCATTTTCTACTTATATGCTGCTTTTCTCTTATGAATTTGATAAGACAAAATTTTCTAGCGATAAAAACAAAAACAATGTGCCTGATATTTTAGAAGAAGCTAAAATAGGATTGGATTGGATGCTTCGCGCTTATTACGATAAGAACAAACTTGTAACTCAAGTACAAGATTTGCGCGATCAAGGTGTTGGCTGGAGATTGCCCGAAAATGATGCCGTTGGCTATGATAGACCTGCATTTCTTGGTATCGGGAAGAATCTAATTGGAATTTACTCGGCTACAATGGCATTGGCTTACAGAATTTGGAGCACAAAATTGAATTACCCGGAATTTGCTAATCAATGTCTTAATGCTGCTCAAAATTTGTATTCGATTCATAAAACAGTGCCCGATGTTGATAGCAGCGGCACCGGCGTTTATTTAGATAAATCTTACGAAGGAAAGATGGCTTTAGGCGCTGTAGAATTATACCTTTCTACAAACAAAAATAATTATTTGAATGATGCAGCAGCATTTGCAGATTTAGCCGGGCCTGATCTTTGGTGGAGCTGGGGTAATATTAATTCTTTAGCTCATTACCGTTTAGCTAAAATCATACCAAAATATTCAGATTACATTAAATTGAATTTGGAGGAATTTAACCGTAAAAAAAATGATAATCTTTTTGGTAAAGGAGTTTCTCTTAGCTGGGGCACTAATGTAACCTTGCTTGGTATTTCTTTGCAAAATATTCTCTTTAAAAAATTAACAAACGATGCGCGCTTTGATTCTTTAGATTCATTTTCGCGCGATTATATTTTAGGCAGAAACCAATGGGGAGTAAGTTTTATAAATGGGTATGGTAAAAATTACACAAGAAATTTTCATCATCAAGTTGCTCACTTCAAAGGAAGGCTGCCGGGCGGCTTTTCTGCAGGTCCTGCAGCTAAAGAATTAGTAGATAAAGCTAATATGCCGTTAGATAAGAACGATAAATATGCGAGATTTCAGACATCAGATTCGTATTACCGTGATGATAGAAATGACTATATAACAAACGAGCCAACAATTACAGGGAATGCAACTGCTATTTTTGTCTTTAGAGCAATCTCAAAAAAGTAATTGGATGTTCTATTTTGATGCACCAAGCTGATTTATCTCACTTTTAGATGTCTAATCCGCTTTTATTCTCCATTTTATGGATATATTTCTATCATTCTGTGGCACTATAATTGAAAACATTTTGTAGAAAAATCCAAAAGGCTTTACAATGAGCAGTTCAATCAAAAGAATAACTTCAGGATTCTCCTTAATTGATAAAAATTGGGGAGGTATTTATCGAGGCGGAAGTTACATGATTGTTGGACCAAGAAAATCCGGCAGAACTTTATTAGGGTTACAGTCCGCATTAGAAGCTGCTAAATCCACAGAAGTATGTTTGTATTTCACTTTGATGCGTCCAAAAGATTTGATGATTCAAGCCGCTTCACTCAACTTCGATATTCAATCTTACATGAATCAAAACTTGATTATTGTTGTTAGAGTAGCTCCGCCAAATGAAATTTACGATATGTACAATCCAGATGATTATTTAGTAGAATATTTTCATGATATAATTACTGTTGTAGATCAGTACCGCCCAGCAAGAATTATTTTTGATGAGCTGACTCCTTTTGTTGGGTTCAAGAATCTTGACTACTTACGTGATACTTTTTTGAGAACGCTTGAAAATATAGAAGAACGTGATATTACAAGTATGTTCATTATTAGTGAGCCGGCTACCCAAAAAGCTCAAAATATTGTTGAAGGATTATCTCAATTTGTAACCGGAACAATTATGCTAAAAAAGGAAACGGCAACAAGGGGAGAGCGGTTTCATACAGGACAGGTAATAATTTCTCCAAATGTTGGGCACACAGAAGGCGAGTTTGTTAGTGATTACAGAATTGAACCTAATAAGGGAGTAACTACAGAGTTTTCGCCGGATAGGCTGAGCACGCAAACATTTGAAGAAACACCTCGTTTGGTAAAAAGCAGAAATTTTAATGCTCAAACTAAAATTGAAATGCCATCCGAGCCTTATGCATTTTCTAATATCTATAATTTCAATGATTTCTTACTCATCTTGAACAACCAAATTGCGTTGTATAAAAGCACTGGGCAAACTTTTAATTTAATTTCATTTAAGCTGGATGCAACCGCACAGATGAGAGGATTACTAAATTTGGGGCAGCTTCAAAATGCAATAAGATTATCTACATCTAAAAAAGACAAAATTTGTGTAGTAGAAAATAAAATTGTAGTATTGCTTGTAAGAGGAAACATGAAAAGTGTGGTTGACCTTATGAGCAATGTACAGAATAACTTGCCAAACAAAGATCTTAATTACATCAATGCAGTTTTAGAATTCATTTCTATATTTAACCAGGAAGTAAATGAAAGATTTGAGAATGCAGAAATCTTAATGGAAACAGTTTTATCCGTAGATTCTTCCTCTCAAAGCTATCAACCGTTGAATAAATATATTGGTTAATGAGGGCTTACCTTAGAATAATTTTTATTCTTGCTGTTCTATCGGCTGGGTTGTTTTTTGCTCAAAGCCGTAACGATGAAATGAAACGTCAAGGACAGGTATTAATGAATGATGGCAGATTTGGTGAAGCCATCGATCAGTTTAATAAGTATATTACTGCCAATCCACGCTTGCCTGATGGATACCATTTAAGAGCATTATGCTTTGAACAGCGCCTTCAGTATTGGGACGCTGTTTTTGATTTGCGAAGAGCATTGAGACTTTCTCCAAAAGATGCTAAAGTTCGTTCTGATTTAGATAGAATTACTGCGGTTTGGCACAAGCAGCTTTATCAAAAAATTGAAGGACACAAAAGAGATTTAGCAGTTGACCCAAATAATGCTTTTACTTATTTGGAGATTGGAAAATCTTACCGCTGGCTTGAAGAATGGTACGATGCTGAACAATGGTACGATGAATACTTAAAACGAGATGATAATGCTTCTCCTGACGAAATTATTAGATACACAATTATCTTAGCTAAAACACGTTCCATTGTAAAAGGAGAAAGAATACTTAAAAAGTATGTAACTCGCTATCCGAATGACTGGAGATTATGGAGCCGATACGGTTATTTTACTTTATGGCTTGGTAAAAATAAAGCTGCAGAAGATGCTTTTAGAAAGTCACTTAGTATTAAACCTTTTTTTGAAGAAGCAGAAGATGGTTTAGATTTAGCACGCCGGCAGCCTTATCTAAATATTGATATTGGCAGAGATAGAAGAGACCCTGCTTCTCAAGAATATGCAATTGATAGATATTACAGATTGTTAGAAAAGAATCCAGATGACGATGATATTCGCTTCGATTTACTCAATGAGTTAGTTAAAAATTCTCGGTATGAAGAAGCATTTCAGCAGCTACAATATCTTCAGCCTAAATATGCTGATGAAGAGAGGTTTAAGACTGTTTTCAAATTTGTTTCCGATTATCGCGACAGTACTTTTAATAAAGATGTTGACCACTACACAGAATTACTAAAGAATAATCCATCGGATAAAGATGCAGTTGTGAAATTAGCAGATGCTTACGCTAATCTTTTTTATTACGATAGCGCTATCGAAATCTTAAATGAGTATTTGCAGTATGTTCCTGAAGACCAAGATTTAGATGTACGGTTTAAGTATGCAAAGTATTCAGCTTGGAATTATGAGTGGGAAAAATCAATTTCGCAATTGGATAAATTGTTAGAGCTTGATCCTAATAACTCCGATTACAAACTCTTACGCGGACAAATAGCGGTTTGGACCTTGAACGATTTAGAGCTTGGCGAACAATATCTTAATGAGGTTCACGATTCAAACCCTAAAAACTTAGAGGCATTGTTGTCTTTAGTTAATCTTCACACTTGGAGAAAAGATTTTGCAGCAGGCAAGAAATATTTAGATGAGCTGGTAAGCTACTTTCCTAACAATCCCGAAGTTGCAAACATGGAAAGCATTTTCCAACTGCGGCAGCAAGCTGATGATGAAACTAAGCTTTTCGAAATACGCGGAGAAGCTGGTAAACTTTCTATGGAAGGAAACTGTGTTGATGCGTTGGCTAAATATGATGAATATTTTGAAAAAAGAAAAAGTTTAACACGAGAAGAAAAAATTGAATACGCCGAAATTGCAACATGTGCACTTCAATATAAACGTGCAATTGAGTTATACGATGAAATAATAAAAGATGGATTTGATTATGAAGCTGCATTGCTTAGAGCTAAAAATTACTTCTTAAATAACGATACAACCAAAGCCCGTACTGAACTTGAAAGTTTAGAAAAAATGAACCCCGAGGATGATCAAGCAAGATTATTTTTAGCTAATACATACGCCGCAACTAACCGGCTCGAAGGTGCTGAGAGCATTTATCGTGAACTGAAAATGAAAGCTGTTAGCACTGCTGAAAAGAATGACATTAACCTGCAGTTGTTGTTCTTAGCCGGAAATTATATTGACGCTAAGAAATACGAAAAGGGAACTCGGATTTATCGCGAGTTGGATACTGATACTACTTCACAAGAGATTAAACAACAATTAGAACAAAGATATATTTTTCTTGCTGATACGTACGCTGCTGACAAAAAATATGATTTAGCTGTAGAAGAATTTGAGAAACTCGAAAAAAGAATAACCGAGCCGGAAATGTTGAACGACCTTTACAAGAGGCAAACTTATATGGGCTATCTAATGACTCAAGATAAAGAGTTTGAACTTGCTGAGGAGCTTTTTGAAAATCTTCAGACAAAAATTACAGACACAGTTTTAGTTTATGATCTAAATGAAAAGATACTTTTCTTAGGTGATGCTTATGTGCAGAATGAAGACTACGGAGATGCACGCTCTACTTACAAATCACTTTTAGAAACTGTTACCGATACTTCAATAGTAAATAAAATTAACCAGAGAATTAAATGGCTGCCTCCATCGGGCTTCAGCAAGGGATTTAGCAGCATTCAGAGCTTTTTCAATCTTTTTATTCCTACAAATATCAGCGTTTCTCCATTTGGTAATTTTTATGCAGATAACCAGAAATTTCGTTTGTGGAATTATGGCATTCGTGCCGATGCAGGTTTTATTGGTTTCTTAAATCTTGGTTTAATTTGGAATAAAACTAGGCTCAACAACATAGCTCTAACAAAAGATTTTACGCAGCTTAAAGGCGCTGTTTCAATTTATTTTACTCGTTTCATTTCTATTGGCGGTACTTATGGCAAAATGAACACACCTGGAGAACCGAACTATAGAGTTTGGGATGCAACTATAAAGTATGAGAAACAAAATGAAATTTTGCTATCCGCTAATTTTGAGAATACAGATGCAAGATTGTTTTTATACTCGCCAAATATGTTTTACAACAGAATGACTGCTGATGTTTATAGGCTCAACTTTTACTACAACGTGAAAAACCTTGCATTGTTTAAAACTTACTATCAATATTTTAACCTTTCGGACCGCAACAAAGGAAATGATTTTATAGTAAGATTGGGAAGAAGATTCTTGAGTTTCGGAATGTTTGGCTATGAGTACTTCTTCTCGGATTATGCGGCAAACTCGGTTTATTACTACTCGCCGCAAGATTACGCAACTCATAGTATTTGGACGGAATATGATTACGAGTATAAGAAAGAATGGAAATTTAAAGCAGGCGGCAAAATTGGATACGCTCCGGCTGTAGATTTTGTTATAAGCGAAATTTTTGGAGAAGCAGTTTACAATCCAATTCAAAATTTAATTATTTCTGCAACAGCTACTTATGGAAACAGTTTCCGGTACGGCTCAGGATATCGAAGTTTTAATGGTGCATTGTCTGCATACTGGAATCTATTTTAATTATCATTTTACTTTTTCCCAAATTATTTTTTAGTTAAGCAATCCAAAAAAAGGTTAGCATGAAGTTAAGTACAACCGTTGTTACTGCATTGATTACTCTTATTTGGGCAGATACATTTTCAAAAAACCTCGAAATGAAGACATCGCAAGAGTTTAATGCCAGTCTCAGTCTCGAAATAGCCTACGCGGATAACTTAACTTTACCGGTTTTTCAAGCTATTGGAAAGTTTACTCAGCTTTCCGGAACTATTTCTCAGATGAATTATTTTTTTGAAGCATTAAATAATGCTCGAACTCATTCAGTTAGAATTGCTCATTATGGCGATTCATTAATTCTCGGTGATATTATTACAGATTATCTAAGAGAAAAATTTCAGCAAAAATTTGGCGGGCAGGGCGCTGGCATGCTTAATATTGTTTCAGATGATAACAGAATGAGAGTTACTACAATTCACACATATTCTAGTGATTGGACTTATTACTCATTTCTCACCAGAAATCCGAACCAATTGCCGCTTGGTATCTCCGGCGCTTTGGCAATACCAAAAGCAGGCAGCTGGGTAAAGTATGAAACAAATTCGATCTATAAATCTTCCTCTCAATTCAATATTGTAAAGATTTACTATTCTAATGCCGATCAAAATTCTACTATTCATTACTCGATTGATGATGGTGAAAAGATTAAGCTAGTGCTTGAACCAGGAAGCAGCTTGAATGAATTAGTAATAAAGACTAAAGGAAATTCTAAAAAGTTCTATATGCAGTTTTTGTCAGGTGCAAGTCCTTCTTTTTACGGCGTTAGTCTGGAAACATCTGGCAATGGGGTCTATATAGATAATTTCCCGATGCGCGGCAATTCGGGGGCATCGTTAGCTGATATTCCAGAAGCGTTATTAGAACAGTTTAACAAGAAATTACATTATGATCTAATTATACTTTCTTACGGTGCTAACGTATCTTCCCCTAACAAAGGAATTTTTACCGTTTACGAACACAAAATGGTTAATGTTATAAAGAAGTACCAAAAAGCCTTTCCAAATACAAGTTTCTTGCTAATTAGTTCGTCAGACCGCACTCAAAAAGTAGGCTCTCGGTTTGTAACTAATCCGGATGTTCTAATGCTCATCGGAGCACAGAAAAAAATTGCAGATAAAACAGGCATAACATTTTGGAATCTTTCGGAAATGATGGGCGGTAAAAATTCGATGAATGATTGGGTAAATGCATCCCCACCATTAGCTTTAAAAGATTATGCCCACTTTACGCAGCTTGGCGGCTCAAAAGTAGCTGGATTTTTGTACGATGCAATAATGGATACCTACTCAAAATATAGAAAATAGGAACTGATAAATAAAAAGGATTTACGGCTTTTGCTTGTACTTATGCTTTAGATTTGTTTCTTAACCTATTTTCTTGCAATAATTTAATATTTCGCTTATATTAATTGCGAAATTGTTTCTTAATGATGCATTCATCAAGTAGTGTTTACTGATGGGACATTTATTAAAGTGAATAAAGTAGAAAAATGTGAATAATTAATGATTTTAAAATGGCATTCATTTTGCCTCTTAGTGTTGTAAGTTATAAATAAAATCATGAGCAAACAGAGATATCAAATAGCGTTGGATAATAGAGAGCTTAAGCCGCCTAAAAGAGATGTAGGCAGCGAAAAACTTAGAACTATTATCGTTTCGGGCGTTATTTCCCTTTTCTTAATCATTACAATTTTTTTAACATTGCCACTTACGGTTCTTAGCTGGAGCGGACTTTTCGTTTATTCTTCAATTGTATCGCTAGTTATATTTCTCTTCATCCTTTTGATACGATATTTTGCCACTTTATTTATGGCGTATTTTTATATAACCAGATATACGGTCGAAGAAAAGTCGGGCTATTATCCTTTTGTTTCAATTATAGTCCCTGTGTTCAATGAAGGTAAAGTAATAAGAGAATCTATACAATCTCTTTTAGAAATAAACTACTCTAATTACGAAATAATAATTGTAAATGATGGTTCATCTGATGATACTGCCGCAGTAGCCGATACTTTGGTTGGTTATCAAAAAGGAGTTTCTGGATTAGTAAAAGTTTCGTTAATAAATAAGCCAAACGGTGGTAAGGCGAAAGCACTTAATGCCGGAATTCAATACTCAGAAGCTCAGTTTGTTTTATGTATGGATGGTGACTCTCAGTTAAGCGAAAACACTTTGAAAATGGCGGTTCGTCATTTTATTGATCCCGCTGTTGGTGCCGTTGCCGGAAATGTTAAGGTGCAGAATAGAAAAAAAATTCTTACAGATTTGCAAGCCTTAGAATATCTCGAAGGTCTGAACATGGCTCGTAGTGCTCAGGGGTTTTTGCAAATGGTTAATATCATTCCCGGACCAATAGGCATTTTTAGAAAAGCTGCTTTTAAGGATGCTGGTTTTTATTCAAGCGATACTTTTGCCGAAGATGCAGATGTTACTCTCAAAATTCTTGCCGCAGGCTGGAAGATTATTTATGAGCCGAATGCAATTGCATTTACAGAAGCTCCAGTTACTGTGTACCAATTACTAAAGCAAAGATACCGTTGGACCCGCGGAATTTTACAAGCTATCAGAAAACATAAAAAGTATTTAATTAATCCAACATTAAATTTTAATAATAGTGTTATTCTTTGGCAGATGTTTTATGAAGCTTTAATATGGCCGGCAATGAATATTTTTGTGAACCTATATTTTATTGTTGTAGCCATTTTTTATGGAATGTCCAGCTTTATTTTTCTTTGGTGGATAGGAATTGCAGTTTTAGATTTAATGGCTGCCGTTTACTGTGTTGCCGCCGAAAAAGAAGAATTTCGATTAGTACCTTACGCTATTATTTATCGTATGATCTTTATTTTGCTAATTGATGTTACAAAAGCAATGGCTACTGTAGAAGAATTTTTAGGTGTAAGTATGACTTGGGGTAAACTTGAAAGAACAGGGTTTGCACAAAGTGGAAGTAAAGTATCGCCGCAAGGCGCTAAATAAAAATTAAAGTTAGAGGCTTAAAATGGAACTTATTCCAATCCTTTCGTTAATCATTTTAGTAGCAACCATTTCTACTTTTATGCTATCGGTTGGCGCTTACATTCTTTATAAGATTAGAGAAAGAAAAGGTATGACTTCTTCGGCTCCGCAGCCATCGGCAATTCCGGCTGAATTAGTAGCGCCTGCACCGCTTGTTTCTGAACAGAGAATTGTTACTCCGGCTTCAGATAGAAAAACTTTTGATCTCCCGCAGCAAGAATATTCTTACGAGCAGCAGAGACAGCAAACATATATTCCTCAAGAAGATTATAACAGGGGACCGGAACTTCGTCCAACTTTTGTTGGTAACGCTCCTTCTCAGTATAGCGAAACTCGCTATCAAAGAGCAACAGGCGAACAGCCTAAGCAATATGAACAGGAAAGAAAAGCTGCTAAAGGCAAATTTATGCGCTATACTAACGAAGGCTATGTTGAACCATCGAAACAAGAGCGAAAGCAAGAGGATAATTTACGGTGGCGGTAAAAGAAGCGGCAAAAGGACTTAGGGTCAATTATCTAATCATTTTCCTTAGTGGATTGGTTTTGCTAATTACTGGTGCTTTGGTTTTTCTTTTAATCATAAAAAATATTTACGGTAATTACGAGATAAAAGAAATAATTCCATCTAAGCAGAATTTGGATTTCTTTAGCTCCGTTAAAAAAGAAAAAGCTGCTATTCTTTATTCTAAGTACACAGAAAATATGTTAGAGCCAGGCAGCACTTGGCTTAGAGACAATGTTAACAGCTGGAAAGAAAGAATTAGAAATGCCAAGCTAGATTATGAAATTATTTCTGACCAAACAATTGAACGCGGAGAGCATTACGAATATAAATTGATAGTACTGCCTGGTGCGAAATCGCTTAGCGATAAAGAGATTATGCATCTCAAGCGCTATATCGAAAATGGTGGTAGTGTTTTTTCAACTGGCGGTCCGGCTACTTATTCCGATGAAGCAAAGTGGAGAGGTTGGGATTTCTTCAAAGAAGTTTTCGGTATGAATTTCAACCGCGAAATTAAACCAGAAGAAACTTATAAAGTTCATACTCTTCGTGGTAATTTGCCGCTTACTGCACAAATTCCAACTGGTTATACTTTAAAAATCGCTACTTGGGATAGACCGATTTATGCCGAAGTATTAGAACCAAGAACAACGCAGGTTAGTTTTTGGTATGATTTCCGGAAAGAAGCAGGGCTTGTTAGAGAAGGCATTCAGAAAAGTGCGGGTATAGCTTTTGGCACTTACGGCAAAGGAAGGTTTGTTTGGTATGGCTTTGAGTTAAATTCTGTTATTGGCGTGCAGAAAGATTGGATAAACTTTGAAAGGCTCTTTAATAATTCTGTTAATTGGTTAGTATATCACCCAACTGCTTTTGTTAAGGATTGGCCTAACCAATACGAAGCCGCTATGCTGATTTTGCCAACTATGATCGAGCAGCCACATAATGCCTCGAACATTGCCAATATTTTTGGCTCTTCAAAGACTCCTTTTACTTATTTTATTGAACCTAAATTAGCGATGCAAAATCCGAAATTGGTAAAATCTTTAGCTAAGTATGGTGAAATTGGAATTATTCAAGATATTGGCTACATATCAGCGCCCGAAGACACTATTAACAAATTGTTCTCTAAAGATGTGCAAACGGCAAGCCTTAAATTTGCTTCGGATTCTCTAAGCAAAATAAGTGGTAAAAAAATTACTGCTTTAATGCCTCTAAACGGATATTATGATGATAATACGCTTCTTGCTATGTCCGCTACCGGTTTTGAATTCTTAGTTACTGATTCTCTTACCGATCGTTCTGTGCCCGAAGTGAGATTTAGAAACAATAGACCAATAATGATAATTACAAAAACAGCAAGAGACGATTATGAAGTTGTGCGTAATTACGGTTTAGTTAATACGGAATTCCAAAGATATACGTATGAGGAGGACGTTGATAGAATTTTGTTTGAAGGTGGACTGTTTGTCTTTAAGGTTCACTCTCAGTATCAATTGCAGCCTCAGTATGCTTCGGTTATTAAAGATGTTATTAAGTATGCTAAGAGTAAAAAACTATGGCTAACTTCTCTAAATGAATTGCAAACTTGGTGGAATCGTAAGGGTAGTGTAGAAGTAAGATATGAGCCAAGAAGCAAGCGCAGAATTGCAGTTGAGCTAAATAACCCGAAAAACGAAAAAACAGATGCGCTTGTTGTTCAGGTTAATCTTAACAAACGTGTTAAAAACGTAGATGTTTCTTCGGACATGATTAATACAAAGATTCCTAAACACAGCCTTAGCGAAGATGGACAAATAATTTACTTCTATCTTGATAAAATGGAACCGCACGAAACGAGATCTCTAATTATCGATTTTGAAAATGTTGGCGCGTAATTATTATGTGTTAATCAATTTCTTTTCCAGCCGAAAACATCCTTATAAAACATACAAAAATTAGTTATTGTAATGTAAACTCGAGCTGTTTTTATTATTTTGTTGTAAAGAAAAAAGACGAATTGAAAGTGAAAACAAAAATTACACACTCCGGAATTGTTAGAGTTTTATTCCTGTTCTTAGTAGGAGCTTTTTTTTCTTCTTGTGTAGAATCTCTTTCAGATACTACATCTTCATCCAGCGCAACTCCTTCTATTGAAATTGCATATCCCAAAACTAACGATACAATTATTGTTGGCAGAAATAACATCTTTTACACTGCTTTAGATGGCTCCGGCGGCCAAGGGTTATCTCACTTTGAATTGTTCGTCAACGGTATTTATTTACAAAAGTTTACGGTTAATACAGACGGAACTAATCCGGCTATCTACATTACTGTTGATTCTACAATGATAGGGAAAACTATAAATTACCACTTGATTGTTTATAACAAGCAGGGAAAATTAAAAGTAAGCAAGGTTCAACAGAATGTTTATATTAAAGATAAACCGCCAACCGCGCCATCTAACTTACTTGCAAGCTTTACTTCTGCTTCTACTGTAACTTTGATATGGGATGATAATTCCAGCAACGAAAAAGGTTTTGAAGTTTGGCGAAAAGATATTGGCTCAACCGGTGTAATTGAGTACAGAAGAATTAAATCTCTTACAGAAAATACAATAAGTACTACAGATATTGGACTTTCCTCATTTTCTGCATACTACTATAAAGTTAGGGCATTCAACGGCTCAGGATATTCTGATTTCAGCCAAGAAGCATCGCCGCAATCTTCAACTGGCGGTCCGTGGAATCTACGCGCTGAAGGAATTGGCAGCAGTTTAATTCGGTTAATTTGGACAGATTTTGTTCCAAACGAATCCGGTTTTATTCTCGAAAAGTTGGATGCAGCTACAACAACTTTTAAACAAATAAAAGTACTTCCACCTAATTCAACTATGTACGAAGATTCTGATAATATTGCTGCAAACGGAACTTACACTTACAGAATTCGTTTTTTCACTTCAAACTACAAAAGCCCTTATTCTAATATTGCAAGCGCTTCAACAGCTTATACAGATATTGCAGCGCCTAAACTTGCTATTGTAGGAAGGAGTGGTTTGAACAATATTCTCTTTAAATGGGAAGTTTCTAACATTGCTAGCAATTACGATGTTGAAGTAGAATGGAGTACTGACGGTCTAAATTTTACAAATATTGATACCGTACCAAGTAATTTATCTACTACTTCAAATGTTTATACACATACAAAAGCTGATTCGCGGACAATTAATAGGTACAGAGTTAGGTTAATAATTTCTTCTTCGTCAAAAACCTATTCGGCTTACTCTAATGTAATTGGGCCGTTCTAAACAATATGAGAACAACATGATAGACGATTTTGCAACGATAGAGACAATCAGTCCAGAATCCATTCGGTCTATGATTGTTGATAAAACTGGGCGCGTTATTGCTTTAAGCGCTGCTCTAAGAAGTCTTGTGCCATCTTTAACTCCGCATTCAAATTTTCTCGAACAATTTAACACCGAAGAAACAAAAACTCTTTCAAAATTATTCACCGAAGCACGCAGAAATGATTTAACTGTTACAGATAAATTTGATCTTGTAACTAAAGATAGAACTATTTCGTTCGAAGTAATTATTACTCCGCTAAAAA
The DNA here is from genome assembly GCA_009773205.1 of Ignavibacteria bacterium. Taxonomy (GTDB): domain Bacteria; phylum Bacteroidota; class Ignavibacteria; order Ignavibacteriales; family Melioribacteraceae; genus Stygiobacter. Next base: position 27,590 of record WPAE01000031.1, on the reverse strand, counting down.
GCGAAAATAATCTTTACTTTAATATAATTTTTGATGAAGATAAGAGTACACAAACAAAGACTGAAACAAAAAAATTCAAAGTAGCTTCAATAGATTTAGATATGCTGTCACCCGATTCTAAAATTCCCAGCATAATCGAACGGATAAAATTGTCATTCCCTTTTTCTTTTATCGAAAAAGCAAAGATTCAGAAAGAGATAAATGACATAGAAGAATATTTTTGGTTAAAAGATGTAGAAGGAAAGCTCTTATTAATAAATGATAAATATGCTGCAGCTTTAGGATATAAAACAATTCAGTTGGAAAACAAGAATGAAGCTGATGTTTTGCCAAAATATCTTACAGACATCTATGCAACACTGGATTCTTACGTAAAGAGTACAACAAACCCAATCACTATCGAAAATATTTCCGGAGCTGGAATTGGCAGCAGCTTTGTTGGTTTATCACTTATCGAATTACCGCTTTCTGATCTTGATAATAACGTCGTTGCAATAATTGGCTTTTCTAAGAAGGAACAAGTACATAAAACAATTACTCGTGAAGTAACAACTAATCCAAATTATTCAACTCTGCCTCTTCCAATTTTTTTGTTAAATAATGAAAACAAGATCGTTTCTCATTCGGTAGAATTACTTAAGCTTTTGTCTCTAGGCGAACAAATAAATTTAGTAGGTAAAGATGCTATTAAAATTTTTGAAAAAAACTTTCTCGATCAAGTAGAGGTAATGAGAAAGGATAGGAGCATAACCGGCGAAACTACATTTAATTATTTATTTGCTGAAAGAGGAAACCTAAAATGCGTAGTTAAGCTGATAAGAATTGTGCACAAGTTGGAGGATTTAATACAGGTAGTGTTGGTCCCGGTTTTAGAAAAAGATTCGCAGTTAGAAGTCAAAGCCAATATGTACGATGCTTTAATAGAGCATTCTCCGGAAGCAATGTTTATTTACGATATCGAAAATCTTCGTTTCTTGGAAGTGAATAACCATGCGTTAAAACTTTATGGATACAAACGCACAGATTTTCTTAACATGGATTTAACAGATTTGTACGCGCCGGAAGATATTCAAACGCTTATTGAAACTTCCGATACGAAAGCACCTTCCGGATCTTTTACCGGACCGTGGAGGCACAAGAAAAGTGATGGTACTTCTGTTTACGTAGAATTAAGACGTACTTCTATCGAATTTAAAGAACACCAGGCACATTTGAACCTTGTTAGAAATGTGAGTGAGAATATTGAGGAAAAGAAAAAACGGCAGTTCCTTGAATCACTCTATGAGAATACTTCCGAGCTTTTGATTATTACAGATAAAGATGGTTTTGTTAAAGATGTGAACGAAGTTGCAATTAAAAAACTTGGCTATCCAAAAAGGGAATTGGAAGGGCGACCAATAATTTCTCTTTTAAGCGATGATGATAGAGCAGCAATTAACAAGAATATTTTCCACTCCGGAATTTTGAAAACGGTTAGTTCTGAAGTTGACTTTAAAAAACCTTCGGGTTCTTTTCAGAAAGCTGCTTTAATTGCAACTCCAATTAAAAGCTATACAGGCGAAGTTGATTCTTTTAGCATTATCGTTAGATTATTAGAAGAGCCCGCTGCCGTAAAAGATTTACAGCACACGCAAGAAGATACTTCAGATAAAATTGATGCCTCATTCCTATCAAATATGTTTCACGAAATTCTTACGCCTATAAATGTGATTCTAGGGTTTACTCAAGAATTAGGCGATAGCATCGAATCTCCGAACGAAGAACAAAAAGAAGCAATTGATATAATTAAAGAAAACCAAAAACTTCTTCTTCAAATAATGGATAACGCAGTTGAGTACTCTACATTAGAACAAAAAGTTATAAAGTTTCGCCCTGAAATAATAACGTTTGTAGATTTATTGAATGAATTAAAAGAACAGACTAAAAAGACAGCAGAAAGCAAGAAGATAGAATTAAATTATGGTAAAATATCCTCATCTCTTACAATTGAAACCGATAAACAAAAATTCATTTATTTACTCAGTTTGTTCATAAAGTTTGCTATACAAATAACAAAAGAAAAGTCGGTTTATTTATCTGCATCTGTATATCAAGAAAACTATTGTGCTGTCGGAGTCAAAGATTTGACAGGCGGTATTTCTCAATATTTAATAAAAACATTCAACGAAGTTTTCTCGGATGACGATAATGTGATTCGCAGAAATTACGGGTTCTCTAGGTTCTCAATTAAACTCGCTAAAAAATTGATTGATCTCCTTTCGGTAAAGAAAGAAATAATTACTAAAGGTGGAGAGTATTCAGAATTTGCTTTGTTGTTCCCTCTAAAGTTCGTTATTGGTGAATCTCTTAACGCTGAAATTGAATCTATAGAGAAAAAAGAAAATACTTTAAACAAGCAAAGCAAAAAGTTTGAAATTATACCTGCTATTAAAACAGAAACTCCACTGTTTAAACCTGCTGTTGATAGTGCGAAATCATTAGAGCTTTCTACTCTAAGTTGTTTGTATCTCGAAGACCAGCTTGATTCTCAGATGTTGTTCAAAGTGCAGATGAAGGACCTTAAATCTTTAGAGTTTGCTGTTAGCTTCGAATCCGCTTTACCGCTTCTTAAAACTAAAAAATTCGATTTTATTGTAATGGATATTAATCTGCAGGGTGAATACAATGGACTTGATGCTCTCCGCATTATTCAACGTATGCCTGGTTACAAAGATATACCAGTGATTGCTTCAACTGCTTATGTTCAGCCTGATGCAAGAGATAGTTTTATTGCTGCTGGTTTTACAGAGTTTATTTCCAAACCTTTGCTTCGCGATAAAATTATTGAAGTTCTTCAAAGGATTTTTTCATAGCATTATTCTAAAACTCATTCTTTCTTAATCCATAAACTTTTTAGCTCATAAGCCGATAATACCGTTGGTATACACTGTATTACCAAGGAAGGATAATTATTCCACTAAATCAAGGAGGATGAAATGGATATCAGTGTATCTAGTCTTCTATACAGAGACCCTCCGGTCACTAAAGCAGAGCTTATGAGAGCACAACAAATGATTGCTCCGGTAAACTACCCAACCAACCAAGATAAAGTTGAGCTTTCTGATAATGCTAAGGCGTTAGCTATCAAAATTGCTGCTAAAGCAACAAAGCACGAATCCGTTCGAGCCGTAGAAGCAAAAGAATGAATTTAACCTATGTGCTTATCGCTATGTAGTTTTTGGCATAACTGCTTTATGGTGGAGATTCAAAAAATCTCCACCACTTTTTAAAATTACTTACAACAAATTCAATTTGTTCTAATCAGTTATTTCGGATATTTTTGCTCACTAGTTTTAACTAAATGCGCCCGTAGCTCAACTGGATAGAGCATCAGACTTCGGATCTGAGGGTTGAGGGTTCAAATCCTTCCGGGCGTACAAGTTTAGAATCTTCTTTATCTTCCATTTTATTCTTACTGCTACAAGATTGCACTTAAAGTAATAAATTAATTGGTTCTTCCATTGTTAAAACATTGCAAGAAATTCCAAAAAAACTATATATTTGTCTTCGCTTTTTAAGCTAATTGTTCTTTGTTGCCGGGATGGCGGAATTGGTAGACGCACAGGACTTAAAATCCTGTGGGCATTTATGCCCGTGCCGGTTCGACTCCGGCTCTCGGTACAAGTTTATTTATGTACATCAAGTTTTTTACTGTGCTTGACGTGCAGAAGGTCATAGGTTCGAATCCTATAGGACCCACAATAACCGGAGTTCTCTCCGTTTTTTTTTATAAAGGGTTATGGAAAAAATCAACATAAAATTCCCCGATGGTTCTGTAAGAGAATTTGATAAAGGCGTAACACCTTTCGAAGTAGCTAAATCAATCTCTACTAGATTAGCCGATGAAGCGCTTGCTGCTAAGGTTAATGGCTTTATGCGCGATCTTTCTTACAAACTTAATAATGATTCCGAACTACAACTTTTTACTTTTGATTCTAATGAAGGAAAACAAACTTACTGGCATTCATCATCACATTTGATGGCTCATGCTGTGCAATCAATTTTTCCCGAAGCTAAGTTTGGCGTTGGCCCGGCTATTGAAGGTGGATTTTACTACGATATAGATATTAGTTCAGCGTTAACTGAAGATGATCTTGTTAAGATTGAAAACAAGATGATTGAAATTGCCGGGCAGAAAAATGCTTTTAAGAGAACTGAACTTAGTAAATCTGAAGCACAGAAGTTTTTTGAAAAGAAAGCTGATCAGTATAAATTAGAAATCATCAGCGAACTTGATGAAAATGCTGAAGTAATAAGCATTTATGATGAAGGCGACTTTACTGATTTGTGTACAGGCCCACATATTCCTGATACTGGCAAAATTAAATTTGTAAAACTTCTTAACGTTTCCGGTTCGTACTGGAGAGGCGATGAGAAGCGCCAAAGAATGCAAAGAATCTACGGCATTACTTTTCCTAAGAAAAAAATGTTAGAAGACCATTTAGCATTTCTTGAAGAAGCAAAAAAGCGTGATCACAGAAAAGTTGGAAAGCAGTTAGATTTATTCAGCATTCACGAGGAAGCCGGCGCTGGTTTAATTTATTGGCATCCCAAAGGTGCAAGAATTAGAAACACAATTGAAACTTTCTGGCGCGAAGCTCATCTTAAAAATGGTTACGATATTTTGTACTCGCCGCATATGGGAAAAAGCTGGCTGTGGCAAACCAGCGGGCACTTATCAAATTATAAAGATAATATGTACGCACCGATGAATGTTGATGACCAAGAGTACTTTATTAAACCGATGAACTGTCCTTTCCACATTTTAATTTATCAGTCTCAACTTCGCTCTTACAGAGATTTGCCTCTGCGCTGGGCTGAGCTTGGAACTGTTTATCGTTATGAAAAGAGCGGCGTTCTTCATGGCTTGTTAAGAGTACGTGGTTTCACCCAAGACGATGCACACATTTTCTGTTCCAAAGAACAAATTGAAGATGAAATTATAGAAGTAATTCGTTTTTCAAATTATATGTGGAAGTCTTTCGGTTTTGAAACTTTGAAATATTACATTGCTACAAAACCTGAAAAAGCTGTTGGCGATGATGAAATTTGGGAAAAAGCAACACAATCATTAAAAAATGCTTGTGATAAAGAAGGTATTACTTACGAAATGGATGAAGGTGGCGGTGCTTTCTACGGACCTAAAATTGATATTAAAATTAAAGATGCACTAAACCGCGAGTGGCAGATGAGTACAATCCAATTTGACTTTAATCTGCCTGAACGTTTTGGAATGACTTACATTGGTGAAGATGGCAAAGAGCATCGTCCGTATATGGTTCACAGAGCTTTACTTGGTTCTATAGAAAGATTTTTTGGAGTACTTATTGAGCATTACGGCGGTTCGTTCCCAACGTGGCTTGCGCCGCTGCAAGTTGCTGTAATACCGGTTTCGCAGGTCTTTATAGATTATGCGAAAAAGGTTGCAGATCAATTAAAAGCTAACGATATTATAGTTGAGCTTGATGAACGAAATGAGAAGATAGGTTACAAGATACGCGATTGGGAAACAAAGAAAGTTCCTTATATGCTTATTGTGGGAGAAAAAGAAAGAGAAGCTGAATCTGTTTCTGTTAGGCAGCATAAAGTTGGAGATAAAGGAAGTGTTAAACTCGAGTTGTTTATAAAAAATATTAAAGAAGAAATAGATAACAAAATAAATCACAGCTAAGCGAGGTATCAAATCACTCAAATAAAAAATAGAGTCAATCAAGAAATTCGTGTTCCAGAAGTTCGTTTGATTGGCGCTAATGGAGAGCAAATAGGAATTGTCTCCATTAAAGAAGCTCTTAAAAAAGCTGAAGAAGCAAATTTAGATTTGGTAGAAATTGCACCTCAAGCAGTTCCGCCTGTATGTAAAGTTATCGATTATGGTAAATTTGCTTATGAATTGCAGAAAAAAGAAAAATTGCAAAAGAAGAATCAGCAAGTGAGTGTTCTCAAAGAAATAAGGTTGCATCCAAACACAGATACTCACGATTTTGATTTTAAAGCCAGACATGCGGTAAATTTTATTGAAGATGGCGATAAAGTTAAAGTTTCTGTTATTTTCAAAGGCAGAGAATTAGCTTACACAGAAATTGGAGAAAATCTTCTTAAAAAATTTATAGAGCGATTGAGTGAAGTAGCCAAAGTTGAGCAAGAGCCAAAGTTTGAAGGACGTGCAATGCACGCAATATTAGCGCCGTCTAAAGGCAAAAAGAAAAAATAGATAGGTGAATCAATGCCCAAAATGAAAAGTAACAGAGGAGCTGCAAAAACATTCCGTAAAACCGGCTCCGGTAAGATCAAAAGAAACAAGGCTTACAAATCACATATTCTTACATCAAAATCTCGTACAAGAAAGAGAAATTTGAGAAAAGGTGTGTTGGTTTCTAAAGCTGATGAAAAACGTGTAGCTATAATGCTGCAATAATAGGAGAAACAACTAATGCCTCGTTCAGTAAATCACGTCGCTTCCAAAGCAAGACGTAAGAAAGTACTAAAAATGGCGAAGGGCTACTGGGGTGCCCGCGGCAACGTATGGACTGTTGCTAAAACCCACGTCGAAAAAGGTCTTGTCCACGCATACAGAGATCGCAAACTTAAAAAACGTGAATATAGAAGTTTGTGGATTGTTCGTATAAACGCCGCTGCAAGAATCAATGGTACAACATACTCCAGATTGATCAACGCTCTCAATAAAAAAGGCGTTACTATTAATCGTAAGTTGCTTGCTAGCTTGGCTGTCGAAAATCCTCAAGCTTTTGCCGAAGTTGTAAAATTTGCAACTAACTAATTTATATCCCTCTCGAAATCTTTCTTAAAGTTTCGGGAGGGAATTTTTTTAAATTGTCGGGACTATAGTAATGTTAGATAGAATCGAATCAACCCGAAAAAATTTTGATGAAGATCTCTCCAAAGTAACCGATCTTGTATCACTCGAAGAACTACGCATAAAATATCTCAGCAGAAAAGGTTTAATAACTCAGATTGTAGATTCTCTAAAAGATGTTGCTAAAGAAGATAAACCCAAAGCCGGTAAAGCAGTAAATGAACTTAAGAACCACACAAATTCTTGTTTTGATGAACTGAAGCAAAAGTTTGAGAGTGAATCAAAAGGAAAAGAAGAATTTGTTGATCTAACTTTGCCTGGTGTTGAAAAAACTCTTGGCAGCAAACACATAATCACTCAAACTCTTGATGAAATAAAAAACATTTTTAAAGGGTTAGGGTTTTCTGTGTATGAAGGACCGGAACTTGAAAGTGATTACAATAATTTTACGGCGTTAAATTTTGCCGATGATCATCCAGCGCGTGATATGCAAGATACTTTTTTTGTAACTGATAATTTTTTGCTTCGCACTCATACATCGCCTGTTCAAATTAGATTGATGTCTTCGAAGCAGCCGCCGCTTCGTGCAATTATGCCTGGAAAAGTTTACAGAAACGAAGCAGTAAGTGCAAAAAGTTATTGTCTGTTTCATCAAGTTGAAGGTTTGTACGTTGATACTGATGTAACATTTGCCGAATTGAAGGGAACATTGGTTGCATTCGTTAAACAATTCTTTGGACAAGATGTTAAATACCGTTTTCGTCCAAGTTTTTTTCCGTTTACAGAACCAAGTGCAGAAATGGACATTTGGTGGGAGCCAAAAGGTAAAGAGGGAAGATGGATGGAAATTCTTGGCTGCGGTATGGTTGATCCTAATGTTTTGAAAAATGTTGGCATTGACCCGGAAAAATATGTTGGCTACGCTTTTGGAATGGGAATAGAAAGAACAGCAATGCGCAAGTATGGTATTGATGATATCAGAATTTTGTTTGATAACGACAAGAGATTTTTAACTCAGTTCTAAACTGAAAATTTATAGGTGAAACAGTGAAGATTTCTCTTAATTGGTTAAAAGACTACATTGATTTGAGCGGCATCTCATCTGATGAAATTGTTGAGAAAATTACTTATGCCGGTTTAGAAGTTGAAGAAGTTGTTGACCAGAAAAAGATTTTTGAAAATATAGTAGTTGGATTTGTAAAGGAAAGAAAGAAGCATCCAAATGCTGATAAACTTTCTTTGTGTGTTATTACAGATGGGACTCGCGATTACAATGTTGTTTGCGGAGCTTCAAATGTTGATGCCGGGCAAAAGATTGCGTTCGCAAAAATCGGTGCCGTAATTCCAAATGGCGGATTTATGATTGAAAAAACAAAAATCCGAGGCGAGATTTCTGAAGGAATGATTTGCTCTGAAAAAGAACTTGGCATAAGTGATAATCACGATGGAATTTTGGTTTTAGATTCATTTTTAACCGAAGGAACTAATTTATCTGCCGCGTTAGGTTTAGATGATGTTACAATGGAAATCAATATCACCCCAAACAGAGCCGATGCTTTAAGCCACATTGGTGTTGCAAGAGACTTGTCTGCAATTTTTAATCGCCCGCTTATATATCCAATTCTTGATCTTAAAGAATCCGGTAAGAAATCCGATGAATTAGCTGAAGTAGAAATAAAAGATTTTGAAAAGTGCCCGCGCTATATCGGCAAAGTAGTTTCAAATGTAGAAGTAAAAGACTCACCAGAGTGGTTGAAGAAAAGATTAAAAAGCATTGGATTGCGACCAATAAATAACGTTGTTGATGTAACGAATTATGTTCTTTATGAAGTTGGACAGCCGCTTCACGCATTTGATTTGGATAACTTAGCAGGCAAAAAGATAATTGTTAGAAGAGCCGATGAAGGTGAAAAGTTTGTTACGCTTGATTCGAAAGAAAGAAAAATGAAATCATCAGATTTGATGATCTGCGACTTTGATAGAACTGTTGCAATTGCAGGTGTAATGGGTGGAAAAAATTCAGAAGTTACAACAAGCACAAAAAATATTCTGATAGAGAGCGCATATTTCAATCATTCTTCGGTTAGAAAAACTGCAAAACATTTGTCGCTTTCAACAGATGCATCTTACCGTTTTGAAAGAGGCACTGATTACAACATTACACTTTGGGCTGCAAAGCGCGCCGCTCAGCTAATCCAAGAAACAACCTACGGAGAAATTGCTGTTGGAGAAATTGATGCTTATCCAATTCAAATTACGCCTTCAAAAGTGGAAGTTCGTTTTGCGAGAATTACTAGAGTCTTAGGCTACGAAATACCTAAAGAAATTGTGCAAAGTATTCTTACTAATCTTGGTTTTGTACTTCTTGAAAAATCTGAAGATAAATTGATTGTTCAAGTTCCTTCTTTCCGCAGTGATGTTGAAAGAGAAATAGACTTGATTGAAGAAGTTGCTCGCATTTACGGTTACAACAACATTCCAGAAATTAACAAAATCTCTATTACACTTGAAGAAAAAGTTGATCAATATGAGTTTACAGACAAACTCAGAAACGCATTTACATCGCTTGGATTTTATGAAATTGTAACCAACTCTATGCTTAGTGAAAGTGTAGCTGCAAAATTTGGAAATCCTATTGCTGTGATTAATCCGCAAAACAGTGAAATGTCTCATATTAGAACTTCGTTGCTTCCCGGACTTCTAACAACAGTTTCTCATAATCTAAAAGTCAGCGAAAAAGATTTAATGCTATTTGAAATCGGAAAGGTTTTCAATAAAAAGATAGAAAAGATTAGCAGTTTCAATGATTTTGAAGAAACAGAAAGTTTAATTGCTGCAATTACAGGCAACTCTGTTAGAACAAAATGGTATGCAAGTGATAAACAGTTTGATGTTTATGAGCTAAAGGGAATAGTTGTAGCATTAATTAATAAAATTATTCCTGGCGCAGTAGTTAAGTTTGAGGAGTGTACAGATGCTAACTCGAATTATTCAAATTGTTTAAAAATAATTATTAATAACGAAGATCTTGGGATAATAGGAAAAGTTATTCCTGAAGTTGTCGAGGCATTTGATGTAAATCAGCCTGTTTACGTACTTGAACTGAACCTTGACAAATTGAAATGGATTAAATCTCTACAAAAGGCTTTTAATGAATTATTGAAGTTTCCTAAAGTTTATAGAGATTGTGCATTTGTTTTGGATTCGGATATTGAATCTGCTCGAGTTGCGGAAGTAATTAAAGAATCGAGCACTAAACTATTGCATAATGTAATCTTATTTGATATTTTCCAAAGTGAAAGTTTAGGTAAGGATAAGAAAAGTCTTGCATTTCAATTAGAGTACTTCGATTTAAGCAGGACTTTGACTGAAGAAGAAGTTGAAAAAGATTTTAGAGCTGCAATCAAAGCTGTAGAAATTAAATTTGGCGCCCAATTAAGAGGATCTTGATTGTCGGAAACTTCAAAATATGATATGTTCTTAGATGAACTAAATTCCCTTGAAAAGCAGATTTATTATTATTTTCAAAAAGGAACTGAACTTGCGGAGACGAATCAAGGTTTAAATAACCGCATAGCATTACTTGAACGGGAAAACGAAGCATTAAAAAAGAAAATTGCAGAAATTGAATCAAAAGTAAGTAGAACTTTGTTGAATGATCAGAATCTTTTTGGCGATGATGCATTCAACATTGAAGAAAAAGAAGCCTTAAAGCATAAAATTTCAGAATTGATAGCAAGAATAGACTATCATTTGCGTTCATAAAATTTAATGTTGGATGTGGGTTGGCATAAAATGACCGAAAAGAAGAAGCTGAAAGTAAAAATCTTTGATAGAGAATATTCACTCCTTGTTGAGAATCAAGAAATAGCTGCTGAGTTAGCTGAATACGTTAATTCTATAATGGAAGAAACACGCGATGAGTTACCTGATCAACCAAAAGATACAATAGCAATTATAGCCGCACTAAATATTGCTTACGATAGCCAATCGTAGTTTACCGCACTGCCGGTTTTATACGAAAGAACTAACAAATTATATAACCTAAGGGTTATTGACTCGCGGCGTGTATTACAGGCCTCATCCCGATACTTCGGGCTCTCGGTTTACCGAGACTAGTGGAAGTAAAAAGCGTTGGGCAATTTCCCACATTTCGGGTAGATATAGTTCTTTTCAAGATAATTTCCGGTAAGTGCGGCTTATTTATACCTTATACGGAGGACAGATGGATTTAATATTGAGTATTGTAATTATAGTTGTAGCTGCAGCTACTGCATTTTTTCTAGGCTGGTTCATTAATTCTAAAATTGGCCAGAACAGCATTGAAGCAGCAAAGAACAGCGTTGAGGCAGCAAAGAACAGCATCGAAGCAGCAAAAGAGAAATCGAGATCAATTGTTGAAGAAGCTGAAAAAGAAGCTAAACATATCAAACGTGAAAAGCTGTTAGAAGTAAAAGATGAATGGTTAAAGAAGAAACAAGAATTTGATGCGGATGTTAATTCTAAGAGACAAAAGCTTCAGAACCATGAAAAGCAATTAGAATCGAGAGAAGAAAACCTAGAAAAGAAATTTGAGACAGTTACTCAGAAAGAGAAGGAAATAAAGACTTCTGAAAAAAACATCTTATCTCAAAAACAAGATTTGGATAAAAAGCATGCTGAGTTAGATGGTTTAATAGTAGAACAAAATGTACGCCTCGAAAAAACTGCTGCATTAACTTCTGATGAAGCAAAGAAGATGTTGATGGAAAACATGATTAACAAAGCTAAAACAGATTCTGCTCAAGCCATTAAAGAAATTCGTGATCAAGCAAAACTTGAGGCCAAGAAAGAATCTCAAAGAATTGTTGTTCAAGCCATCCAAAGAACTGCTGTAGATCACTCAGTAGAATCTACAGTTTCAGTTGTTCAAATTCAGAACGATGAAATGAAGGGAAGAATAATTGGACGCGAAGGAAGAAACATTCGTGCTTTTGAAGCTGCCACCGGAGTTGATGTTATTGTTGATGACACTCCTGAAGCAGTAATCCTTTCGGCATTCGATCAGTTCCGAAGGGAAGTGGCAAGAATTTCTTTAGAGCGGTTAATTGCTGATGGAAGGATTCATCCGGCACGCATTGAAGAAGTCGTTACCAAAGTTCAATCCGAGCTTGATGAAGAAATTCAGAAAGAAGGTGAGAACACTATTATTCAATTAGGGCTGCACGGTGTTCATTTAGAATTAGTAAAACATATCGGCAAAATGAAATACCGTTCCAGCTATGGGCAAAACCTTTTGCAGCACAGCATAGAAGTAGCATACTTAACCGGAATTATGGCAGCCGAATTAGGCTTTGATACTAACTTAGCGCGACGTGCTGGTTTAATGCATGACATCGGCAAAACTATAGACAAAAATGTTGAAGGACCGCACGCTCTGCTTGGTTACGATTTAACAAAGAAATACAATGAGCATCCAATAGTTGTAAATGCAGTTGGTTCACACCACGAAGATATCGAAATGGAGCATCCGATTGCGGCTTTAGTTCAAGCGGCAGATGCAATTAGCGGTGCAAGACCTGGCGCAAGACGCGAACCTTTAGAAAGCTATGTTAAGAGATTGGAAAATCTTGAAACTCTCGCAAAATCTTTTGAAGGTGTTGCTAAAACTTATGCAATTCAAGCCGGACGCGAAGTGCGTGTTGTTGTTGAACCGGATAAAGTTGATGATGTTTTTGCAGATCGTTTAGCAAATGATATAGCGTCTAAAATTCAAGAAGAAATGGAATATCCGGGACAGATTAAGGTAACGGTTATCCGCGAGTTAAGAAAAATAGCTTACGCAAAATAAATTTACGCCCCGTTTAGCGGGGCTTCTTTTTTATGAAGAAAATTAAAATTGCTATAACTGGCGGAATTGGTTCCGGGAAATCGAGTGTCTCAGATTTTTTGGAAAAGAAAGGTCATTCGGTTTTAAGGGCAGACCTTATTGCTAAGGAAATGATGGCGCAAGATGCTGAAATAAAAATGCGGATTATTTCTGAGTTTGGGGATGAATCTTTTAACGGTGATATATTAAACACTAAATTCCTTGCAGCAAATGTTTTCAATAACGAAGAAAATGTTCTAAAGATAAATGCAATTGTACATCCGCCTGTTATGGAGAAAATTAATTCTCTCTGTACTGTAATTTTTAAGAAGAAAAACATTGTATTTATTGAAACAGCATTGGTTTATGAAGCCAATCTCGAAGATTTTTTTGATTTTGTTCTGTTGGTTTTTACTGATCAAAATCTACGTATTGATAGAGTTTTGAAACGAGAAAATTTAACAGAAGAACAAGTTCGTGCAAGAATGCAGTTTCAGATTCCGGACGAAGAAAAAAAAGGCGATGCAGATTTTGTGCTCGATAATAATTCTTCCGTTCAAGAACTAGAGAAAAGAATTGAGTTTTTGTTAATTCTAATTAACCAACTTGCCGTTTAATAAAAAGCTAATTTGCTTTAAAGACCTTGCTCTCCTAATTTTCACCCCTAAAAATTCTTGAATAGGTGAACTTGTGAATTTCTTCAATCAATTAATTGTAAAGTTTGTAAAACTGCTTCCAAAGGCGGTCGTTTTTGTTTTTGCTAAGCGTTACATCGCAGGTGTTAAGTTAGAAGATGCAGTAAAAGCTGTTAAAGAACTAAATGCAAAAGGAATTATTGCAACTATGGACGTTTTGGGGGAAGCTGTATCATCAAAAAAAGAATGTGAAGAAGCTAAGAAAGAGTGCTTTGATGTTCTTGATGCAATTGAAAAGAACAAACTCAATTCAAACCTTTCGTTGAAGCCTACACAATTAGGTTTAGCAATTGATGAAAATTTCTGCCACGATTTGCTTTGCGAAATTTTAGAAAAAGCGAAAAGTTATAATAATTTTGTACGCATTGATATGGAAGATTCTCCTTTTACAGATGCTACTATTAAACTTTTTAACAGAGTTAGAGAAAAGTATAACAACGTTGGTATTGTTGTGCAATCTTACTTAAAGCGCACTTTAGATGATGTAAATGAGCTTAATAAATCCGGTACTAACTACCGTCTATGCAAAGGAATTTATGTTGAGCCAGCTGAAATTGCATATAAAGATTATCAAAAAGTTAGAGATAATTTTTTAGATATTTTAAAAAGAATGCTGGATGACGGCAATTACGTTGGAATTGCAACACACGATGATTATTTAGTAGAAAATTCTTATATGATTCTGAGAGAAAAAAATATTACTAAAGACAAATATGAATTTCAGATGTTGTATGGTGTTAAGGAAGGTCTGAGAGATAGAATTAATTCAAGTGGTCATAAGCTACGTGTTTATGTTCCTTTTGGCGAACATTGGTATAAGTATTCTATAAGAAGACTGCAAGAAAACCCTAATATGGCATGGTACATTGTCAAAAGCCTTTTTTCGTTTAACTGATGAATGTTCTTGCAATAGAAAGTTCTTGCGATGAGACTTCGGTTTCGATTTTATCGAACGGGAAAATTTTAGCTAATCTTGTTTCTTCTCAAGATATTCACAAAATTTATGGCGGTGTTGTTCCCGAACTATCCAGCCGGGCGCACTTACAAATTATTATGCCGCTTGTTAGAAGAGCACTTGTTGATTCAAAGATTGAAAATGAAAAGTTAGATTTAATTTCTGCTACTGCAGGACCCGGATTAATTGGTGCATTGTTAGTTGGGTTAACATTTGCAAAAGGATTTGCTTATTCACTTAATAAACCTTTCGTTCCGGTTAATCATATAGAGGGACATCTCTTCTCTGGTTTTTTGATGGATGAAAAACCAGAATTTCCTTACTTGAGTCTTGTTGTTTCCGGCGGGCATACGTTATTACTTCTTGTGAAAAGTGACACAGAGATCATAAAACTTGGAAATACGATTGATGATGCTGCAGGAGAGGCTTTTGATAAAGTTTCTAAATTGCTTGGACTTGGTTATCCAGGCGGACCTTTAATTCAACAAGCGGCTAAGAACCAAAGGACAGATTTTATAAACTTTCCGGTTTCGCAATGCAAAGGTGAGTTTGATTTTTCTTTCAGCGGAATAAAAACTTCTGTGCTTCGTTTTGTTCAAAAAGAATATGGAGATACTTCCAAGATTCCAGCAGAACATCTTCCACTTATTGCAGCATCATTTCAAAAATCTGTTGTAAAAGCGTTGGTAGAAAAAACAGAAAGAGCTTTAAAAAAATACGATGTTAATTCTATTTCTCTTGCCGGAGGAGTAGCTGCAAATAAACTTCTTAGAGAAGAATTTGCAGGACTTGCAAATAGATTTAACAAGAAATTAGTAATTCCTTCTTTTGAGTTTTGCGGAGACAATGCTGCTATGATAGCTTACCGAGCTCAAAAAGTTTATGAAGCAGGCTACCGCTACGATTTTAGTTTCAATGCCTATCCAAGTCTAAATGACTATTCATTCATAAAATAATTTCTTTATATTTCGCTAAAATTATACTAAGAAAAAATGCCCGACACTAAGAAAAAAATACCTTTAACATTGCTTACGCGAAACGAGTTTTATATTGTAACTGCCTTTTTTGCTTTTGTGCTTATCCTTCTAATATTCACATTTTATTCGCCTAATTCTCTACCAAATAACAAAGCAGTTGAAGTAGAACTACGCAGCGGCGATTCTGTTGAGCAGATTGTAGATAGTCTTTACTCTAAAGGAATTATTCCAAGTAAATTAAATATGAAGATTGCAATTATGCTTAAAGGCGCTGAAAAGAATATTAAAGCTGGAACGTACTATTTAGATAAACCGATGAGTTATATAGAATTGACTGATGTTTTAAGCGGCTCTCAAGTTTCTATGCAGAAGAAAGTTACTATACCAGAAGGAATTGAGCAGCCAGAGCTTGCATCAATTATACAAAGAGAATTAAATATTGATTCGACTGAGTTTATTGGATTGTCCGGCAGCAAAACTTTTCTTCGTTCACTAAATATAACAGCCGATAATCTTGAAGGATACTTACTTCCGGAAACATATTATTTTTATACTTCAAGCGGAGCAAGAGCTGTTATTCGTAAATTAAACGATGAGCTAAATACTATTTGGACAAAAAAGAATAGAGAGCAGCTAAAGAAGTTGAAAATGACTGAACATCAAATTCTTACATTAGCTTCAATAATTGATGGTGAATCAAATCTGTTTTCAGAGTTTGCAACTATTTCGGGTGTTTATCATAATAGATTAAGAATTGGAATGGCTCTTCAAGCCGACCCAACGGTTGCGTACTTAATCCGAAGTAGAAAAAACAAGACAATTACGCGTAAAGATTTACAAATAAATTCTAAGTACAATACTTATAAGTATCCAGGTTTACCACCGGGACCAATTAATAATCCAGGCAAGCAGGCAATACATGCGGCGCTTTATCCAGAGAAAAATAATTTTTTCTATTTTGTAGCAAATGAGGATGGCACTCATTCTTTTGCTGCAACTTATGAGCAGCACACAATTAATGTGAGCAAGTACAGAAGATGGCTAAGAAATCAAAAATAGTTTTATTGTTTGGAGTAATTTTAATATTTGCCGGCTGCGCAAATCAAATGGCTCCAACAGGCGGTGAAGTTGATAAAATTCCGCCGGAAATAATTGAAAGCTTTCCAAAAAACAGAACAACAAATTTTTCCGATAACTTTATTGAACTTCAATTTAGTGAATACGTAGATAAACTTTCTGTACAAAATGCAGTTTTCATCTCACCAGCGCTTCAACACGGTTTAACTTACGATTGGTCTGGCAAAAGCGTTAGTATCGAATTTAAAGACACGCTTCAATTGAATACAACTTACACAGTTACAATCGGTACAGAAGTATTTGATCTTAACAACCGTAATAAGATGGTTCAGCCTTACGTGTTTGCTTTTTCTACCGGCGAGCAAATTGATACAGCAAAAATTTCGGGAAGAGTTTATGACAGCAAAGTTGATGGTGTTATGATTTATGCTTATCAAACTTCAGGGGATATTGATGCAGCTAAACAAAAACCAAACTATGTTTCCCAAGTTGGTAAAAATGGAAACTATTCTTTAGTAGGATTGCGTAACGGCGAATATAAAGTACTGGCAATTCGTGATAATATGCTTGATATGCTTTATCAAAAAAACGATGACGAGTTTGGAGTTCAATCTGAAAAAATTGAACTGAAAAAAGATAAGACTATAGCAGAATATGTAGATTTTTTCCTCAGCAAAGAAGATACTATTGCTCCTAAGCTAAGTGCTGCTTTCATGAAAGATAGAAATCATTTAGTTGTAGAGTTTAGTGAAGGAATAGACAGTACTAAATTATCTGCCTCAAATTTTGAATTGGTTGATACAGTTTCGCAAAAGAAGATTTTCTCTAAATACTTTTTTAAGCACGACCTAAAGCCAAATCAATTCTATGTTGCTTTTGATGACACAAGTTCTTTTGAAGATTATGTTTTGTACGCAAACAGTTTTGAGGACTTGAGTTCGAATATAAATAGTACTGATAAAATCGGGTTTGTTTATAAGACGGAAAAGGATACAACTGTAAACAAATTGCTCAAGGTTTATGGAGAGATGCCCGGCGAGAAAGTGGATTTCGAGGAGCCTGTTGTCAAAATTCAGTTTGTGGATGGAATTGATTTAGATGATGTAAAAAGAAGAACAATAATAGAAGACGCGAAGAAGAATCCAGTTGATTTTGGTGTAAGTAAAGTTGATGATGCATTATTCATCCTAAATATTCCAGGTAAGCTTAAACCGGGTTCAGAATATTTAGTAAAATTTGCAGCAGACAAATTGAAAGATTTTTCAGCCAAGTCTATTGATACGGTTTATCAAATCAAGTTTGTAACAACAACAGAGTTGGACTTTGGCGGAGTATCTGGAATTGTGAACAGTGAAGATTCCACTTTGGTTACAGTTGTTGAAAGTATTTCAACACCTAAAAGAGTTTATCAGAAAAAAAACGATAAGAAAAATAAATTTGACTTTAAGAAAGTTGTGCCTGGTAAATACAAAGTATGGGCTTTTAAGGACAGAAATCATAATGGGAAATATGATAAAGGTTCAATTATGCCTTTTAAGTATGCCGAAGATTTTCGTTTTCATAGCGATACTTTAAATTTACGTGCTCGCTGGCCGGTTGGCGATGTTTTAATTAATTTTAGCGAGAGATAGAAAAACTATTGTACTTTCTAAAGTTACGCAAACACACAAGGACCAACTGTCATTCACATATGTGCCTCTTTACAGTAATGCTTTATAACCACGATACCACTAATTAAACAATTCCGCTGATTGGGGAAACAAGCATGAAATTTTAACTTCCTTTGTAATTAATATTGTCATGGTGATCATTCGGCAAGCTCATGACAGGGTTTGTCGAACCATGACACTACAAACGAAATTGCCACACTTCCTGCCTCGCCGTCTCCCGTCTCCCGTCTCGCCTTCGGCTTGCCGAGGCGGACGACTGGCTCAGCTTGCCTGCTGCAAGCAGGTGTGACAATAGATTAATTATTTAGATGTTTCTAATACTTATTTCTGTGCAGTCTATACTAAATAATTCTGTCTTTTGCAGAAGAATTTTCTAATTTTATCTATGCAAAAAGATGATGAAAATAAAGTTCCTTTACTGAATAATTTAACAGCAGAGCAACGGTTGATAGAATCTTTGAGATTATATTTTCTTGCTCGTGAATTAAAAAAAGCTGCCTTAAAAACACTTGAACCAAATATGAGCGAAGAAGAAATTGAGAAAAAAGTTAAGGAAATCTTCAGTAATGCAAAGCATTAATTTATTCTCTTTATTTACTGAAAGGTTAAGCAAGCACAAAATAGAGTATGCTATTACCGGTTCTGTTGCTTCAATTGCTTATGGTGAACCTAGACTTACTCATGATATTGATTTAGTCATTATATTAAAAGAAAGTAAAGTTGATGAATTAATAAGCGCATTTCCTCAAGATTTATTTTATTGTCCTCCTAAAGAAATTATTATAAAAGAGATCAAACGTACTTCACGTGGTCATATCAATCTAATCCATCATGAAACAGGTTTCAAAGCCGACCTTTATTTTATTGGGGCTGATGATATTCAATTGTGGGCAATTAGAAATAAGAAAAAGATAGACCTTTCTGGGAGTGAATTATTTATAAATATTTACGCTAAGTCATGGTGAGTCTTCGACACAATCACTGCCTTCGCAGTGATTGGCTCAGACTGACATCCAGTACTCAATATTTTTTTGTCATGGTGATAATTCGGCAAGCTCATGACAGGGTTTGTCGAACCATGACACTACAAACGAAATTGCCACACTTCCTGCCTCCCGTCTCCCGTCTCGCCTTCGGCTCATCAGGCGGGCGACTGGCTCAGCTTGCCTGCTGCAAGCAGGTGTTACAATAGATTAATTATTCAGATGTATCTACAGATATATTAGGTATGCTAAAACAATCTGAAACATTAATTAACATTGATATTATTAATGACTTTGCTGCCAAGTATAGATTGGAGAAATTTTGGAGATAGTTAGAAATATTTCGGCTGACTGACAAAAGCGTCTTGCTGAATTGAATTTTTTCTCTAACGAGTTGTTGCTTTTTCAAGACTTTCATTTAGTTGTTTAATAAAAAAACAAGCCTTTTTTAGTAACAGAATTTTTAATTTTCAGAAACAACATTCAGAATAAACTATGCTAAATTACATTTGGGCTGCTCTACTTGGATTAGGAATTTTTACAGCAGTAGTTATGGATATTTTTGATTCATCTACTGATAAGTTCCAAAACTACAAACCACTGTCTGTTGTTGTAGAAACATCGGACTCAAACCTAAAAGAAGAAAACGAAGCAGCAATAACGGTTGATTCGAAAAACTTTTCGAGATTTTACAAGAGCTATGCAGAAAAAATTTCTCAGAAAGCTAAACTTACTTACAACTCTGCTGAAGGATATTATTCTGTTTACATAAATGTTGATGGCTCTACACCCGAAGTATGGAAAAAGATGGCTTCTGCTTCAGGGAAAGAAGATGATTTAACAGCAAAACTTTGGTTAGGTAAGCAGCTTAAACCCGGGAAATATTCTGCATGGATTGTTTTTGAATCTGTCTCTATGTTGAAGATGAAATTTGTTACAAATGCTGCTATAGAATACGCCGGCAAAGCAGTTAATATTGCATTAGGTTTAGTTGGAATTATGGCATTATGGCTTGGCATTATGAAAATTGCCGAGCAAGCCGGTCTTATTAATATTATTGCCCGTGTTTTTCGACCCTTAACAAAGTTTTTATTTCCCTCAGTACCGCACGATCATCCCGCTATTGGTTCTATTGTAATGAATATCTCTGCTAATATGCTTGGGCTAGGAAATGCAGCTACGCCATTCGGTTTGAAAGCGATGGAAGAACTTGAAAAACTTAATCCCAAAAAGGGAACAGCAACAAACGCGATGATTACTTTTCTTGGGATTAATACTGCAGGGCTAACATTAATACCAGCAACTGCCATTGCAGTAAGAGCCGCTTCAGGCAGCAGCGACCCGGCAATAATTATAGGCACTTCAATTTTTGGCGCTGGCTGCGCAACTATAGCAGCAATAATTGCTACTAAACTTTTAGAAAAATTTCCGATGACATTCTCGGAATTTATTTCTTTAGTTAAATCATCTTGGAAGATTTTAGCAACACTTTTTCTGTTTGCATCTTCTGTTGTTTTTCTTGTATTCAGCGGAGCTGTCTCTTCTTTAGGAGACACAGAAACAATAAAAAGTATAATTCAATTAATTGCTGTTCTTGCAATTCCATTTATAATTACTTCGTTTGTTGCTTATGGCTTTCTAAAAAAAGTTAAGGTTTACGAAGTATTTGTTGAGGGCGCCAAAGAAGGTTTTAATGTTGCACTAAGAATAATTCCTTACTTGGTTGCAATGCTTGTTGCAATTGGAATTTTTAGAGCGGGCGGTGCAATGGATTTTCTTATAATGATTATTTCTCCAGCTACTTCATTAATTGGGTTTCCTGCTGAAGCTTTGCCTATGGCGCTTATGCGCCCTCTTAGCGGAAGCGGCGCAATTGGAATAATGACAGAAACTATTGCAGTTCACGGCGCAGATTCTTTCTTAGGAATTCTGGTTTCAACACTGAATGGAAGCTCGGAGACTACATTCTATGTGCTGGCTTTGTATTTCGGTTCAGTAGGTATATCAAAAACACGTCATGCAGTATCGGTTGGTCTAATTGGCGATATTGCTGGTGCATTGGGTGCATTGTTTATCGTTAAGCTTTTGTTTGGCTCATTATAAAAGTTGTAGTGATAGGTCTTAGACCTATCACACATCTTAACCGAAAATCTTATCGAAATTGTTTTTCATATCTTCACGTTCTAGTTCTGCAAATTCTTTCAAGGCTTGCTTAAGATAACGAGTATCAATCTTGTTTTTATTTTGCTTTGCTATTTCTGAAAGATCAAGAATGTCCTTGCCTCTTGAGGCGAAGAGCTTGTAAATAATAATATCTTCAATGGACGCAAAAGGTAATTCAATCGAATGAAATTTTAATCTTACTTTTCTTTCAATTACTTTAAAATCAAAACCGGAAAGTCCCGCCGCAAAGTCAATTCCTATTTTGGTAAGTGGGTGTAATACCGGTAGCACAAAATTATTTTGAAAAAACAACAATGGATTTTGATGAATTGGCTCGAAGTATTTTAAAATTTTTTCTCCAACAATTGTTATATCTTCTAAATTTAACTGGAGAGTAATATCAACATCTTCTGTGGTTCTATTTACCCCATGGGCAATTAAAGCCATTCCCCCAATTACCGCGTAATTTAGTCCTTCTTTATTGCAAAAAGAATCCACTTCTAGAAGTGTAATTTCAAAATTTGTCATAGAATTTTAACGAGTTTAGCTCTTTTCTAAATTTTACTTTTGCTAATATCTTTTCATCGCGGTGTAAAGAAAATTCTGAATTATTCTCTTTAACGATTTGTTCGGCTAGGTCCAAGAGCTCAAAGAATGCGCTTGTATTATATTCCCTCCTCAGCTCAGCTACTTTGTTCCAGCCTTCAGCTCGTGCTTTATAAAATTCTTTGTCTTTCATGTTAAGTCATTTTGTTGTAGTAAAAATACGATTTTTGATGCTCAGTAACTCACCTTAGATATGGGATTCTAAAAACCAAAAATGTTTTTCATTCTGAGGAGCGGAACGGGAAGAATCTCAATTTTCTTTCAAATAGGCAAAGCTGAGATTCATCCCTTTATTCAGAATGACAATTTTTAGAGACGGCAATAAAATAGCTGTAACCATGCTTGCAGCAGACAATCTTTTGGTTGTGGATTAAGCAACCTCAGAAATTCGATCTGTAACAACACAGTGAACCTCTGTGTTATTCTTAAGCAAAAAATTAGTTACACAGAAATTGTAATACTTACTTCCAAACTTTTATTTATTTTTGGGCAGATTTGTTCTATTATACAAACCCAAAATCTTAATTAAAGTTCTAATTTACTTTTGAGGGCTATGAATTCTCGCTTTTTCACTAATGAAGAGGAGAATACCCTTCTTAATAAAATTGAAGGGATCTTCAATCACCGAGATATTTACTACTTAGATGCGCTTGTTGGTTATTTTAGAGCATCTGGGTATTTCAAAATCAGAAAGTTTATTGAAAAAGCTTCTCTGGTAAGAATCCTTGTTGGTATTAATGTTGACCATCTGATCTATAAAGCTCAGAAAGAAGGGCTTTTATTTGCTGAAGACCGTGATAAGGCACAAGATCAATTATTTAACGATACTAAAAAAGATATTCAGCGTTCCAATTATAATAAAGAAATCGAATCCGGAATTGTAAGACTAATCGAAGATATTTCTAAAAAGAGGATTCAAATACGCGTTCATCCAGCTAAGAATATTCATGCTAAGATTTATGTATTCCGCGAAAAAGAAAAACACGATCACGGCTATGGTGTTGTTATCACAGGTTCTAGTAATCTTACAGCAGGCGGGCAAGTGGTTCGATTTCGAGAAGTAAACCAAAATTATTTCAATGGTTTACTTCGATGATCCCGCTCTGTTTGCGGGATATATGTCTTCCCGCCGTTTGCGGGATTTCCGTTCGCTTCGCTCACTACAACAATTCCAGGATGGTTCGATTTATATCGAAGCAAGTAAATTTATAATTAACCACGTACACTTAGTCTCAATTCCAGGATGGTTCGATTTATATTAAGAGGATTAAATTGCGTCTTAGACGACAGAATGATTTGTCTCAATTCCAGGATGGTTCGATTTATATGCTTGAATGGGCACGCAGCATTGATGAGAACTTTAGTCTCAATTCCAGGATGGTTCGATTTATATTTAACAACGGGTCTTGTGTTATGAACTCTAATTCGTCTCAATTCCAGGATGGTTCGATTTATATTACTAAGCACTTTTGAAGTGCTTGGAATTTATGGTGTCTCAATTCCAGGATGGTTCGATTTATATTGAGAGAGAGAGTCCCAAAACATCACTTAGCCGTTTGGGTCTCAATTCCAGGATGGTTCGATTTATATCCTCGACCAGCTTCGCTATACGCTCATCAGAAATCGTCTCAATTCCAGGATGGTTCGATTTATATTCAAATTCACGTACAGTGCAAGAGATTGATTTTAGTCTCAATTCCAGGATGGTTCGATTTATATTGAACTGTCAAAACTACATAGTTTGAGTAGTCTTTGTCTCAATTCCAGGATGGTTCGATTTATATCCTGTATTGGACACTCAGATATTAACGCAAACGCTTCGTCTCAATTCCAGGATGGTTCGATTTATATGCCCTCCATTTTACCCTTACGATATTCTACGGTATGTCTCAATTCCAGGATGGTTCGATTTATATTTTTTTGCGAGCAATATTTAACCTGAAAAAACAGATGGTCTCAATTCCAGGATGGTTCGATTTATATATTCTTTAATCAAAAAAGCAGCGAGAGCTGCAAGGAGTCTCAATTCCAGGATGGTTCGATTTATATTTCAAAGTTTTTGCATTAGAATCTACTATTAAAGTCTCAATTCCAGGATGGTTCGATTTATATTGACAAAAGAAACGGACACATATTTAACGTAATAAAAGTCTCAATTCCAGGATGGTTCGATTTATATTTTGACTACTGTTTTTCGTATAACTAACTATACCTGGTCTCAATTCCAGGATGGTTCGATTTATATAGCATTTAAGAGGCTGCAATGATATATCATAAAGTGGGTCTCAATTCCAGGATGGTTCGATTTATATGCTGGCTTAATTGCTGGTACAAACTCTCACTCAGTGTCTCAATTCCAGGATGGTTCGATTTATATTCAATATCAAGTAAGTATCCCAGCAGTTAATCTTGTCTCAATTCCAGGATGGTTCGATTTATATACCGGGCGAACTGTTTGCGAAACTGAGGTTAAATGGTCTCAATTCCAGGATGGTTCGATTTATATTTTATTATGAGAATGATTTTTTAACTAAAAAGGAGTCTCAATTCCAGGATGGTTCGATTTATATGATTTTTTAGAACGTATTGAAAGAGGCTTATAATGTCTCAATTCCAGGATGGTTCGATTTATATAAAATAAGTTTGTTGCTGAAAAATACGCCAAACTGTCTCAATTCCAGGATGGTTCGATTTATATGTGAAACATTACGTAACGAAAAAAGGGGAAACGCTGTCTCAATTCCAGGATGGTTCGATTTATATGGAGAGATTCGCTAAAGTTATGGACGTAATAATCGTCTCAATTCCAGGATGGTTCGATTTATATCCCAAAAATAGGAGGATTCAAATGGCTCAATCAAGTCTCAATTCCAGGATGGTTCGATTTATATTGGCTCAAAGAGAGAAAAGAAAAACTCGCTTATCTGTCTCAATTCCAGGATGGTTCGATTTATATATAACGATGGTTATACGGTAGAATTTTCTAAATTTTGTCTCAATTCCAGGATGGTTCGATTTATATTTAACGGCACCAGTTATATTTTAAAGTCTAAATCCCGGTCTCAATTCCAGGATGGTTCGATTTATATAGAGGGGCAGTTAATAACCGGACGCAAGCAATTATCAGTCTCAATTCCAGGATGGTTCGATTTATATAACACAACACCCTCAATCATCTTATGATATCCCTGGTCTCAATTCCAGGATGGTTCGATTTATATAGACTGGGAAGAGAACAACTGTACAATATATAAAGTCTCAATTCCAGGATGGTTCGATTTATATGGGTAAATCAGTCTTTGACATATTGATGACTACACGTCTCAATTCCAGGATGGTTCGATTTATATTATCGCCCTCATTTTTAACCGAGCAATTTCACACAAAGTCTCAATTCCAGGATGGTTCGATTTATATCAAATTGCCGAAATTTAACAACGATGGGAAAATGATAGTCTCAATTCCAGGATGGTTCGATTTATATCGCTAAAGCATAATGGCGAAATTTGGGGTGTTTAGTCTCAATTCCAGGATGGTTCGATTTATATAGCTGTAAATTCGCTTTTTTAAGGGTGTATGTCAAGTATTATATCAGATTTCGAGTAATTGTCGAAGTAGGAAAACTGAGCAAAAATTTATCTGCCCAGTTTGCAAAAAGCGCGTATTTGGGCTTTTTTCTAAATCATAAAAGTAATTTCGTTTTTTTCTTTACCTAATATTTCTTTATCAACAACTTCTTGGTTTCGGATCTCATAAACAATTATGGAATCATCTTTTTTTTCTATTATATGATTTAGCCTGTCTCTTAATTCTATAAATTGAGATTTTGTTAGGTCGCCTTCGAAGACGGAGTTTTGTACCCAGTTAAGGTATCTTCTGCAAGTCTTAAGAAGCTTTGGCAGACGCTTTGGCGAGGCACAATCATACGTAATTATGTAATACATAGTTTTTCTGTTATTGTTGGTTACCATTTTGATATATAGGGTTTTATTTGTTCTTCACCGTTAAGGTGTTTAATTAGCTTATAGCATTCTTCTTTAACAAGCCGTTTGTAACTCATTTTTCTGTTTTCATCTATAGTAATTGTGGTTTGCAGTTTTGCTTCAAGTTCTGTTACAAATATTTTTTTTGCGCTTTCTTTAAGAAAGCATTTGCCGTTTTTTCTAATACAATCTTTTTCGCTAACCATATTCTTGTTTATAACTTTAAAGATTGTTCTATCTGTAAAAATAGGCTTAAAGATATCTGCAAGATCGTAACAAAGAGGTAGTTTGCCCTCGCCAACTTCGTGTATAAACCCAATTTCCGGATATAGACGTGTTTGGTAAATTTGGTTTAAGCATACAGAATAAACTATTGCATTACCATATGAAATAAGTGCATTAATAAGATTATTGGGCGGATTCTTAACTCGGTGTGAAAAATCTACCGGATAACGGAATATTTTTTTCCATGCGGAGTAATAAGTTTTTTTGATACTGCCTTCAATTCCAAAAAGCTCTTGTACATCTTCGGCAGTGGGCACATACTCTAACATTTCTTCAATAAAGCTAAATTCCTCTTCAACATGCGCACCACGGTTCATGTGATATTTTAGGTTAGCCATACAGTTTTTAACCGCTGCTGTTGTAAACTCTTTGGCTACAATCATTCTTCTTTTATAGTTTGTGTAGTGTGCTGCCTGCTGTATAAGTGTTGAACCAGAAACTTTTCTTTCTGATGGGAAAAAAGTGCCGGCATAGGAGCCATTAAAATTAAACGTGTGAAGAGGAATATGGTTTTGAGATAAAAAGTATATAAGGCGGCTGGTAAAGTGTATTGAACCAAAGGTATAGATTCCGTCAACGCTTTCTACTGGTATGTACTTTTTATCGCCATTTGGTATTATGCTATCCGGGTCAAGGTAAAACTCTTCTTGCTTAAGGTCTTTTTCTTCTTGAACTTCCAGCTCATCTTCTTCGGTAGTTTTTTTAATTAGTTTTTCGCAGAGAAGCGATGAGTCTTTTCTTCTGATCAAAGAATCGGAAAACAGGTAAAGATTGTTTTTCATAGTTATAGCTCTCCTTTTAGTTTCTGTGTGTGATAATATCTTAGACATAAGGTTCCTATAATTAAAGTGGTTAACCCAAGCCAAATACCATGAACTGTTACTGTTGACAGCATACCAAAAGAAACAAGGTATAGAACAAAATAGCTTAGAGATTTTGGAACCCGTTTATACAATATTATGTGCAACAAAAAAACAACGCCTATAGCTAAAAAGTGTGTGCCCAAAAATAATATCATGCTTTACTCCTTAATTCTGTTACTTAAAATTAGTAAGTGCGGTTAGTGTTTTATAAACAAGAAATGTTTCGGAAATGTTTTTAACGGAGTTTTAAGTTATGAGTTGAAACATCTAAATAATTAATCTATTGTCACACCTGTTTGCAGCAGGCAAGCTGAGCCAGTCGCCCGCCTGATGAGCCGAAGGCGTCCGCCTCGGCAAGCCGAAGGCGAGACGGGAGACGGGAGGCGGGAAGTGTGGCAATTTCGTTGTAGTGTTATGGTTCGACAAAACCTGTCATGAGCTTGCCGAATGATCACCATGACAAAAAAAATATTGAGTACTGGATGTCAGTCTGAAGTGTGGCAATTTCGTTGTAGTGTTATGGTTCGACAAAACCTGTCATGAGCTTGCCGAATGATCACCATGACAAAAAAATATTGAGTACTGGATGTCAGTCTGAGCCAATCACTGCGAAGGCAGTGATTGTGTCGAAG
>WPAE01000415.1 GCA_009773205.1 Ignavibacteria bacterium | reverse complement strand
TAAGTGAAAATATTAAAATGATTCTTTCAGATCCAAAACGGCTGGTAATGACCCAGGCTGATTGGGCCGCATATAACGCTTCAAATTTTTGCTGGATATGCAAAGAAGCATTCGACATGAGGAAGCCAGAAACAAAAGTCAGAGATCACGATCATCTCACAGGTCAATTTCGCGGCGCGGCCCATTCATCATGTAATTTGCAGCTACAGCAATCGAGAAAGCTGCCAGTCATTCTACATAATTTCCGCGGCTATGATGCGCATATCATAACGAGGTCTCTCGATGCGTTTCCCCAAATGAAGATCAGAGTAATTGGGCAAGGTTATGAAAAATATTTAACATTGTCGTTCGGCCCACAAATCGTTTTTAAGGATAGTTATCAATTCTTGGGCTTCTCGTTGGCTCAGTTAACGAAGGAACTTTCAGCCTCTGGTTCAGCAGTCTTCGCACATCTCCGCAAACATTTTCCTAACCTAGCAGACGAAGAATTTAAACTCCTTCTTCGAAAAGGCGTCTACCCGTATGAATATATGGACGACTGGGAAAAACTAAAGCTGTCAAACCTGCCATTAAAAGAACATTTTTATTCGCACCTTGGACAGAGCGATATATCGGACGACGATTATAAACATGCGAAATTGGTGTGGGAAAAATTTGCGTGCAGTAGTATGAATGATTATCAAGACCTTTACCTCAAGACCGAGTACAGATTAGATGCAGCGCACTATTTGAGTTCGCCTCAACTTTCTTGGGATGCTATGCTCCTCTTTACACACTGTGAAATGGAATTAATCTCTGACAGCAAAATGTTTAACATGATCGACTCTGGCATCCGGGGTGGGGTTTCCATGATTAGTCACAGATATGCAAAAGCGAATAACCCCGATATGGGGGCCTTATACAATTCAGCAGAAGAACTTTCATATATTATCTACCTAGATGCAAATAATTTGTATGGATGGGCGATGAGCCAGCCAATGCCCATAAGAAATTTTAAATGGCTTTCAAACGATGAATGGGCAATTTTGGATTGGCCGAGCATTCCCGACGATTCACCTATCGGGTATATCTTAGAGTGTGATTTAGTATATCCAGCAGCTTTGCACGACGCCCACAATGAGTTCCCACTAGCACCAGAAAAGCGTTTTATTCAATCCGAGATGTTAAGTCAAACACAACTTCGTATATTATCACATTATATGGTGCCTAAGAGTAGTCTCAAAGTGCAAAAGTTGATTCCGCATTTCCTGCCAAGAAAGAACTATGTGATTCATTATCGCAATTTAAAATTCTATTTGGAAGAAGGGATGCAACTTAGTCAAGTGAGGAAAGTATTGCAATTTGAACAGAGTGAATGGCTCAAACCATATAT
>WPAE01000414.1 GCA_009773205.1 Ignavibacteria bacterium | reverse complement strand
TATTTAGAATTTTTATTATAAATCACATTTTCAGCCAGATCAAAAGAATTAATGAATAAATGAAGTAATGATGATATGCAAATGAACGAACTTTATATGTTTGAATTCAATAATCAAGTCAAAATGAAGTAAATGCGAAAATTTGAATTAATTTAAAAGTTAGTGATAATGGATTTATAATGGTAAGCAGGGGCGAACTTCATCTGCTTTTTCTTCTTCTTTAAATTAAATAGCAGCTTCTTCTTTTTAGCCGCGGCCGACAACTCCTTCTTCCTCTGTTCGTCCAACAGTACTACTTCCAGGTGTACTGGACATTGCGGTAAAGGCGATAAGTGTATTATTTTTTGTTGCGGCATCAATTCTTTATGCTCCTTTAGTGTTCGGTATTCCAGCCTTGGAAAAATTGACTTCAATAAGATGTTCTTATGACACACACCGAAACTTGCTGTTCTATATTTATCCACTTTATTCCAATTGCCGAATTCGGGCCGTTCTTAGTTAATTGCGTACATTTTAAGTTATAAATAATAAAATAAGATAGTTGTCATTTGCTTGATCATTGCTTCCTTTTATACCCTAGATCTTTTGAGGTTCTGCTGTAACTGCCTCGCTTTCCTCACAAGCCTCAATAGGAGGCATACCTTCATCATTCCTACCAGAGACTTGATTAGTGTCTTTCTTCACAGGTGAGCAGATCTCATCAGTCGAAGAATGATCAAGTAACTGCTTCTTAATTTGGAGTTCCCTCAAGTTACGTAACTGGAGATGCTCCATGTTGAGTCTCACAATGACGAAAGAGATTAGAAAATCGTCTTGGGCAATTCCTTAATGTTTTGTTGCAGTAGGTGCAATAGACATAATCATCAATAAGCTTATTGTTTAGGTAAATGCGCATTATATATCTAATTTCAGTCTCGTTACTAAAAAACTCGTGTTGCTTTTTGATTTGATCATGGCTACTAAAGAAGACTTGCAGAAGATAGGCATCTTAAGTGTAATACAGTTTTACTTCACAATGTCATCTTTGCGCTATTTTGCATATGTATATACTCATTGAACTGTTAAAATTCTCAAGTGTATTGTCAGGTGTAAAGAAGAGGATTTATGAATAGTAAAGAGCTAACAGTGAGTTCTGCTCACTTATCCAAGTTCCTCATACTTCTTGTATTGTATTAGCACTAATTGACCTCGAATTGTTAACATGTGTACTATCCTATAGCCTACAATTTATAGCTCAGTGAGTTCTGCTCATTTACTATTACTACATGTATTGAATTAGAACTAATTGACCTCATAAGCAACCAAATGTGTTGTATTGCGTAAAGCACTAGTGTAATGCACGGTGAGTTCTGCTCACAGTCTCAGTATAGTATGCGGTAACCTGTTTTTGGCATGGGCTAAAAGAGAACAGCGTATCGCATGATCTTAGTGTATATAAGTAGCATTATGTTTCTTTCAATTCATTGTCTTCATCTAATTTAAGCAAAATATGGCATACCTTGAAAACGAAACGAACCTACCTTTTGGCAGCCAATGCTCTGTATGCAAGCAAACAGTA
>WPAE01000413.1 GCA_009773205.1 Ignavibacteria bacterium | reverse complement strand
TATTTAGAATTTTTATTATAAATCACATTTTCAGCCAGATCAAAAGAATTAATGAATAAATGAAGTAATGATGATATGCAAATGAACGAACTTTATATGCATGAATTCAATAATCAATTCAAAATGAAGTAAATGCGAAAGTTTGAATTAATTTAAAAGTTAGTGATAATGGAATTATAATGGTAAGCAGGGGCGAACTTCGTCTGCTTTTTCTTCTTCTTTAAATTATCTAGCAGCTTCTTCTTTTTAGCCGCGGCTGACCACTCCTTCATTAACTGTTCCTGTCTCAGTACTACTTCCAGATGCTCTGGACCTTGTGGTAAAGGCGATAAGTGAATCATTTTTTGTGGTGGCCTAGGTGCGTTGATTTTCATTTCGGGTAACACCTTGTAGTTTACCCCGAAACCCGGATAACTATTGTTTACCCGGTTAAGCCAGCATCCCCATCCGTGATAACCTTTATTTATTGGCTTAAGAAAGGTCCCGAATCCGGTCCATTGATTGGTAACTGCTTTCATTTTAAGTTATTAATACTAAAAAATGATAGTTGACATATGCTTGATCATAGCCTGCTTTTATACCCTAGTCGCTTCTAGTGATATTGTCCCAGCCTCGCTCTCCTCACTCTTGTCAAGTGCAGACTTACCTGGATCATTACTCTCAGAGACTTGATTAGTCTCTTTCTTCACAGGTGAGCAGATCTCATCAGTAGAAGAATGATCAAGTAACTGCTTTTTAATTTGGAGTTCCCTCAAGTTACGTAACTGGGCCAAACTTTGATGTGCTCTCTTACGGAACGGCTCTCGTTACTAAAAAACTCGTGTAATACTATATTATTGCTTTTTGATTTGATCATGGCTACTAAAGAAGACTTGCTGAAGATTGGCATCTTACATGTAGTAGTAGTGTTTTACTTCACAATGTCATCATTGCACTATTTTGCATATTTATATACTCATTGAACTGTTAAAATTCTCAAGTGTATTGTCAGGTGTAAAGCTGAGGACTGATGATTAGTAAAGAGTTAACAGTGAGTTCTGCTCACTTATACAACTTCCTTATACGACTTGTATTGTAATAGTACTAATTGACCTCGAAAAGTTAACATCTGTACTGAGTGCTGAAAGCATTATCCTATAGCCTACAATAAATGCTCAGTGAATTCTGCTCACTTACTATTACTACATGTATTGAATTCGAACTAATTGACCTCATAAGCAATCAAATGCAGTCTCAGTATAGTATGCGTTAACCTGTTTTTGGCATGGGCTAAAAGAGAACAGCGTATCGCATGATCTTAGGGTATATAAGTAGCATTATGTATCTTTCACTTCATTGTCTTCATCTAATTTAAACAAAATATGGCATACCTTGAAAACGAAACGAACCTACCTTTTGGCAGCCAATGCTCAGAATGCAAGCAAACAGTAATTGGGAGATGCAAGCATTGTAAAATGTACGTTAAATTACAAAATGAAAAGGCAACGAAATGCGAAAAATGTAAGCAGCCAATCAGTGAGGAAGAAGAAGAAGAAACCGATTCGGCAAAGAAGAAAATCGAAGATGTAGAGGAGTTATTATTCGAAGTACAAAAGGATGGAACAAAAAGGTTAGCATGC
>WPAE01000412.1 GCA_009773205.1 Ignavibacteria bacterium | reverse complement strand
CTTAATTGAAGCTATTTGGCGCTAATACGTGCTGGTTAGCCTTAATTGAAGCTATTTGGCGCTAATACGTGCGATTTACACGTAATTGAAGCTATTTGGCGCTAATACGTGCTGTTTAGCCTTAATTGCAGCTATTTGGCGCTACGCTAATACGTGCGATTTACACTTAATTGAAGCTATTTGGCGCTAATACGTGCTGGTTAGCCTTAATTGAAGCTATTTGACCCTAATACGTGCTATTTAGCCTTAATTGAAGCTATTTTACGATAATACGTGCTATTTAGCCTTAATTGAAGCTATTTGGAGCTAAAACGTGCTGATTAGCCGTATTTGAAGCTAAGTGACGCTAATACGTGCTGTTTAGCCTTAATTGAAGATATGTGGCGCGAATCCGTGTTATTTAGCCTTAATTGAAGCTATTTGGCGCTAAAACGTGCAGTTTAGCCGTAATTGAATCGATTTGGCGCGAATTCGTGCTGTTTAGCGGTAATTGAAGATATTTGACGCTAATCCGTGTTATTTAGCCTTAATTGAAGATATTTGACGCTAATCCGTGTTAGTTAGCCTTAATTGAAGCTATTTGGCGCTAATACGTGCGATTTACACGTAATTGAAGCTATTTGGCGCTAATACGTGCTGTTTAGCCTTAATTGAAGCTATTTGGCGCTAATACGTGCGATTTACACGTAATTGAAGCTATTTGGCGCTAATACGTGCTGGTAACCTTAATTGAAGCTATTTGGCGCTAATACGTGCGATTTACACATAATTGAAGCTATTTGGCGCTAATACGTGCTGGTTAGCCTTAATTGAAGCTATTTGGCGCGAATTCGTGCTATTTAGCCTTAATTGAAGCTATTTGGCGCTAAAACGAGCTGTTTAGCCGTAATTGAAGCGATTTGGCGTGAATTCGTGCTGTTTAGCGGCAATTGAAGCTATTTGGCGCGAATTCGTGCTATTTTGCCTTAATTGAATCTATTTGGCGCTAAAACGTGCTGGTAACCGTAATTGAAGCGATTTGGCGCGAATTCGTGCTGTTTAGCGGTAATTGAAGCTATTTGACGCTAATACGTGCTATTTAGCCTTAATTGAAGCTATTTGGCGCTAAAACGTGCTGATTAGCCGTAATTGAAGCTAAGTGACGCTAATACGTGCTGTTTAGCCTTAATTGAAGATATTTGGCGCGAATCCGTGTTATTCACACGTAATTGAAGCTATTTGGCGCTAATACGTGCTATTTAGCCTTAATTGAAGCTATTTGCCGCTAATACGTGCGATTTACACGTAATTGAAGCTATTTGGCGCTAATAAGTGCTGTTTAGCCTTAATTGAAGCTATTTGACGCTAATACGTGCTATTTAGCCTTAATTGAAGCTATTTGACGCTAAAACGTGCTGATTAGCCGTAATTGAAGCTATTTGGCGCTAATACGTGCGATTTACACTTAATTGAAGCTATTTGGCGCTAATACGTGCTGGTTAGCCTTAATTGAAGCTATTTGGCGCGAATTCTTGCTATTTAGCCTTAATTGAAGCTATTTGACGCTAATACGTGCTGTTCAGCCTTAATTGAAGCTATTTGGCGCTAATCCGTGCGATTTACACGTAATTGAAGCTATTTGGCGCTATTACGTGCTGGTTAGCCTTAATTGAAGCTATTTGGCGCGAATTCGTGCTATTTAGCCTTAATTGAAGCTATTTGGCGCTA
>WPAE01000095.1 GCA_009773205.1 Ignavibacteria bacterium | reverse complement strand
GTTAATAACACCTGTTTATAAACTGTTAACAAAATTAATAACAAACATGTTATTAACAGATAGAGAAAAATATAGTTTCAACGCAAGAGAAACCTATCTGCATAACAATGTCATCAAATTATCATAATGAGATAATTGAAAATTCAGTGAGGGAAGGTGGTTTTCATAAATCTTGTTGCTAGTTCTTTTCTTGTTCGTATCTTGATTGCATCAATGCTCTATTTTCATTATATATTTTATCAATGTACAACGAAATACATTTTATGTTCATATAAGCAAAAATGGAAAGAAAGGATCTTACAGTTCTCACGATACTAAGAGTGTATGTTTTATTTTAAAATTGAATTTAACATTTTGTCAAAATCTATCAAGTTGCAAAATTTTTTCCTAAGATTTTGCAGATTCGTGTTAGTAAGTAATCATTTCGCGTCACTCCTTGAATTTTTACAAAATTCATAAAAGCCTTGCAAGATGGTCATATTCTGCGAGGGAAGGTGGTTTTGCACTGTTGCCCTCATTTTTTGCTTAGGAAGTTGGAATATCACTATCGTTAGCAATAGAAATTATGTAGTAATTATAATTGTATAAATAAACTAAAATGAGACCACTTATTTTGAATTTAAAATCAAGATAATATTTGCCGTCATGAGATGATTGAAATACTGATATTTGAATGCATAATTTTTCTAAGGCTAAGAACATTTGTTGTTAAAAAATTTTAAGCTTATTAGGCAGTCAAAGATTGAAGGACTCGGTCTGACGTTGCGATAAATTGACCAAACTGCAGAGCTATTCGCACTTTTTAATGTTTTGATTATTTCAGATGTGGCAGCCCAATTTTTCTACTACGTTTTAGAAATAATATAATAAATTGTTAACATTTGTTAACATGTTTATAAACTGTCAACAATTGTTAAAAATAATTACGATGTGTTAACAAAAATTGTTAACAATTTGACCACCTCTAGTTAACAGTTTATAAACAGGTGTTATTAACTTTTATTAACAAGGTGTTAATAACAGTTGACCTATATTCAAGCCTCGCACCCTAAACTGGACAGCAGTAACTTGTCCCGATAATGAAATAAAACACAATAAATAATCAAAGACATAAGATTATAACACGTTAATAACCAGATCCAACTCAAACCTAGAGAAAGATCAATTGGTAGTAGAGTTTGCTTTCGCATTAACGTACTATATAGAGGAGTACTTATATAGTACCTTATTTCGCATAGAAGTAATTAGAAATTAAAGTATAAAAACGGAAAGAAATTCGGATTCGGATTCCACGAACAGGCTGCTGTTAGGAGGTCCTACTCCCGTGCTCAGCCGAACATGATCAAGCAGCCCCTGCGTGCAGAGATCGAGCATTCAGTCCCTCACGAGAATCCCAGGTCGCCCTGTGATGGTATAACAATGGGGATATTGCAAAATGAATATTAAGTCTTGATTTGAACTCATTGACAGTTCAAGCCCCGACGACATTAGAAGGGAGCTTATTCCAGCTACTGCATACACGCGGTGTTAAAAATATCCTCTATTTATTGTCAATTATCTTAGAAAATTGGAAATCTGAAAGGATAAGCCAGCAAATAGGAACTATTTCCCTTGCATGGCAACCAAGCAGAGCCCGGACGAGATGATCCGAGCAAGGCACCGGAGTGTCAGCTTGCGTGCCCATAGCATGGGTCTTCGCAATTATCCAAGCAGTGAACCTCATATTCCGCCACCAGTTAGGACGTACTCATTTTCCTCCCTTTTCAGAGTGGAAGGCTGAGTCGGCCTGACCAGGATCCAGATCGGCCTTGAACCCGAGACCGCGCAATGCACAGTCCTAGAACTTTCCACTTGACCAGGACGCCTGGATGTTGATGAACCCTTGAGCGGACCTGCCTATCCCTTAACCTTTGAACGAGTTAAGCTCGCCTGTAGGCAGACACCCCTGTCGAGCAATCAGAACCAGGCAAGCGGCAAGTGTAGCGGATGATGCCGTATCCCTGATAAAATTTTTGTCGAATTCGGATACGGATACGACGAACAGGCTGCTGTTAGGAGTCCTACTCCTGTGATCAGCCTAACATGATCAAGCAGCCCTTGCGTACAGAGATCCAGCATTCAGTCCCTCGCCAGATTCCCAGGTCGCCCTGTGGTCGGAAATTCCGATATTTATTTTGTGGTACGACCCTGCATTAGATATAGAGCAAGTTAGTATAGAAAATATACAGGCCTGGATATAGAGGACACTAATTTTGTCGATTCTACTTGAAAATAGGAAATTGCTAAAACCCTGTGCGTACATTTCTGTCCCCGATGCAGAGTGCCTCTCTTTCGCTTTAAAAAATTTACATAAACTTTATCTTATCAGTGGAAATGGCATGTGCCTGCAAGGCTTGGTTATGATTTGAAAGAACAAAAGATAGTAGATCTAGTCCTCTTAATAATATATTTATTCAATAATATATAATATTTAACAAAGTTTTCTAAAAAGAATTAATTAATTAATTATCTGATTAATTTTTCCGATTTTGAAGAATTTAAAGAGCTATAAATTTAAAATGTTACCAGAATTATTACTTAATTAATTTATTTTTAAAACAAGCTTCTGCCACCTGGTTCGATTTTAATTTTTTTAATTTAAAAAAGCATCTGCCCGTGGTTCGATTTTAATTTATTTAAATTAATTGTAGTTTACCAGAGTTGTTACCAGACTTGTTACCAGAAAAGTTACCAAAGCAAAGTTTACCAGAAAAGTTACCAGTTACCAGAGTTACCAAAAACTTTCTAAAAAATTAATAAAAATGATACCAGTTACAAGAGTTACCAGAAGTTTTCTAAAAATAATACCAGTTGCCAGAGTTAGCAGAAACTTGATAAAAAATAAATAAAATAATACCAGTTACAAGAAGTACCAGAAGTTTTCTACAAATAATACCAGTTACCAGAGTTACCAGAAACTTTCTAAAAAATAAATAAAAATAATACCAGTTACCAGAGTTACCAGAAACGTTTTAAAAAATAAAGAAAAATAATACCAGTTATCAGAGTTACCAGAAACTTTCTAAAAAATAAATAAAAATAATACCAGTTACCAGAGTAACCAGTAACTTTCTAAAAAATAAATAAAAATAATACCAGTTGCCAGAGTTACCAGAAACTTTCTAAAAAATAAATAAAAATAATACCAGTTATCAGAGTTACCAGAAACTTTCTAAAAAATA
>WPAE01000411.1 GCA_009773205.1 Ignavibacteria bacterium | reverse complement strand
AACGTAAGCACATGTTAAACATTTGATTGCGCAATAGTGTCTGGTTTTTCCAGAATAAAAGTGGTGGAATTTCCAAAAAGTAATCACGTGCTAAACGTCTGGTTTTTCCAAAACGTAAGCACATGTTAAACATTTGATTGCGCAATAGTGGTTGGTTTTATCAAAATAACAGTGGGGGAATTTGCAAAATGTAATCACATGCTAAACGTATGGTTTTACCAAAAATAAGCACGTGCTTAATGATCTATTGCACAATAGTGCTTGGTTTTTCCAAAAAGTAAACCATATGCTTCTTATTGTACATTAATCATTGCAATCATTAAGTACCAGAAAATAAGCAATTTATATTGCTGCGCCCGGTGGCGTAGCGGTAAGAGCGTCATCTCTTTGCTGCGCCCGGTGGCGTAGCGGTAAGAGCGTCATCTCTTAACAATAAAAATTGCTACGACTGCTTCATCCGGCTCGTTAATCTTGCAAATATTCTTCGATCGAATTCGATTAAGATTAGTTACTGGAATGATCGCTCCGGTTTTCCGTCGAGTACATCACCATTACCTGTCTGCACTCAACGGAATCTCAATCGAATTCTCACAATGGAAGAATGCAGAGGTTCACGAAGAAGATTCCATTGACGAAGCAGTCGTATTGACGGTGCTCTATGACAGGAGCATTTTTTTGAATTTGCGGAGCTCGGGTTCGATCCCAGAACCAAAATGATTTTTAGATCAGGTTCTTGCCGCTACACTATCCGGAGGCTCCAGTAAATAAATGATTAAAAACTTACTTTTAAACTTTTCAACTATCCAAATTTTTGACGACATTTAAAAGTTTTTACTTTATCCATTAAGGAAATTAAATCCTTATAAGGTTAATTCTTTATGGTATATTTTGCTGCGCCTGGTGGTGTAGCGGTAAGAGCGCCGTCTCTTAACAATATAAAAATTGTTACTATTTCTTCATCATTTCGATTCCATATATGAATTGCTCAGTATTGGAGCTCTTTACTGATGTAATCGTAGTGGAACTTGTACATCAATAGTTTGGAGAGCTCCAGTACAGTGAAATTCACATTGAATATAAGTGCCAAGTGTTGTTCGCTTCAGATTAGAGTCCATATAGTGCATAACACATGTAACTTATCTGGAAATGATGCAGAAATAGTGGTAGAGACGGTGCTCTATGCACAGAGCATTTTTTGAATTTGCGGAGCTCGGGTTCGATCCCAGAACCAAATGATTTTTTAGATCAGGTTCTTACCGCTACACTACCCGGAGGCTCCAGAAAATAAATGATTAAATAGAGTA
>WPAE01000410.1:982-1612 GCA_009773205.1 Ignavibacteria bacterium | reverse complement strand
AGGCTTGCTCTGGTAACTAAGCATATCTACTAGGCTTGCTCTGGTGCTGGCCTTGGTCATCGAGCAAGGCAAATCATTTTTCCGTCCAAGGCCAACATTCTACAGTCACCAGGGCCCAAATGTACATGGCCTTGGTCGATTTTTCCCTCGAGGCTAGTAGAAAAATTGAGCCAGATAGATCTTCTCTTATACTACGTCACGTTGCAGAAGTATAAAGCTGAATTTCTTAAATTATTTTTGTGTTGATCCCGTGAAAACACAAAAAAAAGAGATGCGCCGACGAGATAGTTTTCCAAATAAAAAGATTGTTCCACAATGAGTCACCATGTCACGTG
Source organism: Ignavibacteria bacterium (assembly GCA_009773205.1). Classification (GTDB taxonomy): domain Bacteria; phylum Bacteroidota; class Ignavibacteria; order Ignavibacteriales; family Melioribacteraceae; genus Stygiobacter. The sequence continues at coordinate 1,277 of WPAE01000410.1, read as the reverse complement.
ATCACTGTTGAGCCATGGAGAATAATGATGTAAAGCGGCTGTTAGGTAGTTTTCAATATTCCTCGGCGGTGAGTAATGCGACCAATGATTGGAATCTAAAGATGGTTGCACTTAATATAAGTCCGGGGTGTTAAGTTTTGAAGTGCACATCTCTCTGGGAGTGGGCTTCATGCAAGAGTTGTTTGTAGTACTTGTTTTAGTGTTCTGAAAGATTTATAGCAACTGTGTGCATCTTCTTGTCCGGCAAATTTGACACCAGTTTGTTGCCGTTCAAGTCCGTCTGCGTCTTCGTTCT
>WPAE01000410.1:0-919 GCA_009773205.1 Ignavibacteria bacterium | reverse complement strand
TTAGTGTTCTGAAAGATTTATAGCAACTGTGTGCATCTTCTTGTCCGGCAAATTTGACACCAGTTTGTTGCCGTTCAAGTCCGTCTGCGTCTTCGTTCTGCGCAGCATGAGTAAAATGCGCGTCCACTCTTGATGGTTTAACTTTACAGACATTCATCCTCGACGAGTCACGCGACCATTGTTCGGGTACAGAAAATGACGAAGTGAAGCAGTCTATGTGATAGTATCCTCTGTGAGGAGTCATCATATAACGCGAACAATGAAGTGAAGATGTAAGAGATAGTTTTCATTAATATTACTCCGCGATGAGAAAGCATATTAATATTACTCCGCGATGACAAAACATTGAAATTGGTATCTCTCGCTATGGGTGCATGGCAGTATGTTCTCGTATGGAAAATCGCGATCAGCTCGTTAAGACCTTTCATTTGAGCCCATACATGACCATACTCTGAAGATAAGTAGAGATTATATTAATTTCATGTGTATGTGTGCATGCTGTTTAGGTCATAACTCCACGCAGGTGCATTTTCACGCTTTGTAACAATAGAGAATATTACTCAGCTCAATGATCCCTTTCATTTGAGATACAATATGCCTATGTTCAAGAGAAAAAGTGTCAAATGTAAATTTTCGACCCTCAAAATATATAGGATGTGGTCGTTGTACCCTCAATAACTTTTTAATCTTACATTTTCACGTTCTGGTGCTGTTGGGAATTCGATAGAGCTCGCCGAGACGAATCTTTTGATATATAACATTGCTAGGTTTGGAAGATGAAAATTTTTCACGTGTATTCTGCCCATACATTTTCTACAGCGACCTTGGGCGCCGCACAGCTACGCACAGGAACGTCGCCGCGCAGGGGGACCACCATATTCGTGATCAGGGGGTCGAACTCTACCAGGGAATGTGTAAT
>WPAE01000030.1 GCA_009773205.1 Ignavibacteria bacterium | reverse complement strand
AGAGAAGCATTAAAAACAGAACTTAAACTAAAACAAAAGTTGGTTGCTTAAAATATGAGAGTCTCTTTAATTTCAACTAAGTTTGACTTTTTACCTTTTCGATAATTTCGAATCGGTTGGATATGTGATGTTATTCTCTTGCACTGTTGTATCTGATAGTAATTGTTTGCTTTTTACTTTTTCCCCGTGAAGATTTACTGTATGTACAAATATTTTCTCTATCCCTTTTTCTCCTAATCTTTTTCGGAAATGTACAAAGTCACTTGGGTCGCATGGGAATTTGTGCTCAAAGTGTGAATAACCACAAAAGTATTGCATGTAGGGATTCATTACCCATGCTTCGGCTAAGGTCTCATCTCCTAAATTATAATATTGCTTTAGTAGTAAACACCCGCTCATAAAACGGATTGGCATTGATGGTTGTCCTTTCTTTGAATAATATTCCGTTAATTCTTTCTCTAATCCTCTCCAATCTATTGTTTTGGCAAGCAATACTAACTCATGTCGTAAATCAATAAAATCAACTATCAGTGGCTTAAAAAGGTTCGTTTGATTTTCAAAAGGTAAGGTCCCTATCATTTTTTGCTCTGTATTTTCTGCAAGATTTTAACCCCAATTTATTTGTTTCTTGCATTTTTTTCCATTGTCTAATTGCTTGATTTCTTCGTTTCTGTCCTCTTTTCTTTGTTTTTTCTATTATTCAGGAGCGAATAAATAAAATTTGTTTTCAGAAACCTCGCTGCCCCGCCTGCCAAAGCAAAGCGGCGGGCAGGTTGCGGCTAGGAGATTCATTTTAGCGTCGAAACAAGAATTTTTCTCTCCACAATACTTCTAAAAAAATGTGAAGAGCCACAAGAAAGTTTCAGTTTTTAGAAGTGCCAACAAGCTAATTAAAATGAAATGTGTCTTTTATTTTTGAGAAATTAATTTTAATATTTTCGGCAGCACATCTCCGGCTTTTCCTATAATTGAATAATCAACAAACCGAGATAATTCAGTCGGCTCAATATTAATTTCAACAAGATAAGAACCAGCGCGTTTTGCGCTTTGAGGAATATAGGCTGCCGGATAAACAACTGCACTTGTTCCAACTACAAAACAAATGTCGCTCCACTCCGCCGCAGTTTCTCCACCGCTAAATTGATCTTGCGGAAGATTTTCTCCAAACCAAACCACATCTGGACGAATCATACCGCCGCATTTTTCACATTGAGGAACTTCATTTCCTTCAAACTGCTTTTCGGAAACAAACGTGTGGCAGGCAATACAAAAATTTCTTTCGATGTTGCCGTGCAGTTCAAAAATTTTTGTAGAACCAGCGCGTTTGTGAAGATTATCAACATTTTGTGTTACAACTATTACATCGTAATATTTTTCTAATTCTGCAATAGCTTTGTGTCCGGCGTTTGGTTCTACTTTGTGAATAATTTCTCTACGATGCTGATACCACTCCCAAATTAAGTTAGGGTTTTTCATGAAGGCGGAAAAGCTTGCAAGTTCTTCAGGTCTCATTTTATTCCAAATTCCATCTGCACCGCGAAAAGTTGCAATTCCGCTTTCAGCAGAAATACCAGCGCCTGTAAAGAACACAAGTTTTTTTGCGGATGAAAGTTTTTTGCGAAATTGATCTTTGAATTGCATATATCAAATTGAAGAATGGAACGCAGATCAGTTAAGATTGTTTATGGTTTTTCATAACAGATCATAATTAATCTGCGCTCTAATTTTTAATTATTCATCCTTAATATCGTTTAGAATTTTCTTTGCTTCAGCAAGCCGTTTTTCATCTTCTTGGTGAGCAATAGGTGTTTTGAGAGCTTTGTTCAACATTTCTCTTGCAGTTTTATATTCTTTTTCTCTTATAAGAGAGTGAGCGTAATCAACATAAAACATTATGTAGTTTGGATAAAGCTGAATAGCTTTCTTGAATTCGCTAATAGCAATTTCATTGTCTGCCCAGCCTAATCCTAAAACCGAACGAGCTGGTTTCCATTTTTCGCTTGTTTTCAAATGAGTTCGTGCAAGAACATAGTGAGCAACACCTTGAATAAAATTTCCGCCATTATTTAATTGAATTGCTTTTTCAACATCTGCCTTTACGCTGTTTACCATTCCACCAACAGAAAAAACTCCTTTGAAGAGCGCAATTCTTCCATTAGCAATAGCCTTGCGCAGAAAGCCGATAGAATTATTTTCGTTTATTTTAACAGATTTCTCGGCATACTCAAGAGCTTTTTGATATGATGCTAATTGAGCTTCTTCTTGCTGGCTTGTGCTTGCAGGCATTTTCTCACCAATATCTATGTAAGTTCTTGATAAACGCCAGACAACTTCAAAATTGTTTGGTTCGGCTTTTTCGGCTTTTTTTAGAATTTCTAAAGCCTTTTCGTTATTAAATTGTTTATAGTATTCGTCAACTTCATCAATCATTTTATCAACAGATTGACAAAATATTGCTTGTGGAGCAAGTAATGTAACGAGGAAAATTGCTAACAGTGTTTTATAGATTTGCTTCATACTGCGGTTCCTCAATTTATTGTTGGATGTTTTATTCTTTAGTGAATTCTTCAGTTATCATTAGCGAAGTGTTTGCAAGAGGTAAGAATTTTGTCCACTTGCTGTTTTTGTTTTTCTCAGCTTCAATAGCAGATTTATAAGCGTTAGTCTTGGCGCTAAGTTCATCTGCTTGATAAAGAACAATTGCTTCTAAAGTTTTGGGTTCAACAGGCGATGCATATTCTAATTTGCCTTGATGGCTTAGAACAAGATGCAGCAATCGCTCCTTTAGTTCAATTGGAAAAGTATCAATCTCGGATGCGGCATTTTCTACTGCAATGGCACCAATCATTATGTGTCCTAAAAGTTTTCCCTTGTCAGAATAATCGAACGCAGTGTCGTAAGTAAGTTCTTCGGTTTTGCCAAAATCATGAAGTAGAGCGCCGCAGATTAATAGATCACGGTTAATTTCCGGATGAATGTTACACATCAAATCGCAAATGCGCGCTATTTCTAATGTGTGTTCTAAAAGCCCATGAATATATGCGTGATGCCACGCTTTTCCTGCTGGAACTCTTGTGTACTTTCTCAAATTTTCATCGGTAAAAATATTTTGCAGCAGCCTGCGCAAGTAGTGATTGTTAATGGAATTAATGAGAGATTCAAATTCTTCAACCATTACTGAAATCGCACGCCTCGATTTAGGAAGAAAGTCTTCCGGAGTAACATCATCTTCGCTTGCAGCAACACGCCATTTCTCAATTCTTATTTGCGGAGCGCCGTTAAACTCTTCGATAACTCCAGCTACTTTGGCAATTGAACCTTCTCTAAGTTTAAGGAATGATGATTCTGCGTTATCCCAAACTTTTGCAGGAAGCATAATCGAGCGGTCTCTTAATTCTAAATTTAGAAACGACTTTCCAGTCTTGCTGGTTTTTATTTCGCTTTTATTAACAATTAAGAATAAAGTGAATTCATCTCCAATTGATAATTCGTTCAAGTCTTTTTGGTCAAGCATAATCTTACCACTCTTATTCTATTTCGATTTTTGAGCCGATTCTAAAAAGGCTATTTCAGTGATTTGCGGTTTGTAATTTATACAAAAAATGAAACGTTTTCTCATCGTTTACGCTTTTTTTATTAGGCTCATTTATCAAAAAAAAACAGTGTAGGACAAAAATTAGTTTTCAACAAATTTGATTACACTTTCAATTGGCAAACGAGCAGAAACAGTTCTGTTTAATAAATCTAACGAAACTGAAATCCACTTTTCTTTGTTTACAATTTTAATAGTACCAACAACGCCTGAGAAAGAGCCTTCAATTATTTTTACTTGCTGCCCAACATCCAATCCGTTTGTTACTAAAATATCTGGCGTTTCAGAAAGCATTTTTTTTATACTTTCTATCTGCCATTCAGGTATTTGTGATGGCTTACCAGAAAAGGATACGTTTGTGATAACTGTTTTTTGTTGAAGAATAGTAAGTCTTTCTTTTTCATTTACTTTGGCAAATATGTAACTCTTAAACAAGGGCACAGTTACTTTCATTTTTCTATCGCACCATTGCTTTAGTGTTACAATTGCAGGTAAGTAATGCTCAATTTCTGCCGATTGAAAATAAAGAGCTGTTTTAAATTCTTGTTGAGCTTTTGTGTAGAACGCCAGCCAAAATTTTTCTTGTGTAGAAGAAATAGACATAAATAATTAACCCGGATTTAGTAGAAGTGTTAAATCAATACAAACATTCTTTAATGGATTTGATTAAGAGCGCGTGCTCTACTGGTTTACTAAGTAATTTATCAACGCCAATTTTACTATACCTTTTTGAAATATCTTCATTCATGTTTGCAGATAAAACAATAAATGGAAACGATTTTCCTGTTTCTTTCTTTTGAATCGCTTCAACAAGCTGAATTCCGTTCATCAACGGCATATCATGATCGGTAATTACTAATGTTGGAAGAAGTTCTCGATAAACATTTATTGCTTCGTAACCGTTTGCAGCAAAACGAACTTCAAAATTGTTCAATTCTTGCTCAATCATTTTTTTAAAAAGCTCGCGCGCAGCCAAGTCATCTTCAACAAGCAAAATAATATTCTTTGCTTCTGGCACTGTCAAATGAAATTCGCTTCCTTCACTTACTTGCGAGTAAAACCAAACCTGCCCATTGTGTTTATCAATAATTTCTTTAACTAAAGTAAGACCAAGTCCGCTCCCTTTTTCACCCGAAGTTCCTCGCAACGAAAATTTTTGATCAATTCTAAATAGTTTATTCTGGTTCTCTTCAGAAATCCCAAGCCCTTCATCTCTAATTACAATTTCAACAAGCCCTTCTTTAAAGCGGCTTGCGCTTATGTGAACATCTTTTCCTTCTGGAGTAAATTTTATTGCGTTGCTTACAAGATGAACAAACGCCTGTCCAATTAACCTTTCGTCTGCATTAATAGAGAGATCTGAAGCAATATCAACTTTTACATCAATATTTTTTCTGATTGCATCCCCAGTTAAAGGAGCAATTGCAGTAGTGATAACATGCTTAACATTAAGGCGAACAGGTTCAACTTTAATTCTTCCGGTTTGCAAGCGGCTCCAATCTAACAAACAGTTTATTAGATTGAGCTGCGTTTTGGAAGCATCGTAAATATATTTTAAATACTCAATGCGCTCTTCTTCAGAAACATCTTCTTCGTTTAGCAGTATTTCCGAAAAACCCAGCAATGTAGTAAACGGAGAGCGCAAATCGTGAGAGATTATTGATATAAACTTATCTTTCTGAGAGTTTAGTTCTTTAAGCGATTCGTTTTGCGCTTCTAAAAATGCTTCTCTTTGTTTTACATCAGAAATGTTCAAAAGAGAGCTTTTTCTTAGTTTTATCTTTTCTTCCTCTCGTTCTAGATAAACTTGGTCTTTTATCCAAACCAGTTCGCCGCTTTTAGAAACAATTCTGTAAATAAGCTCTAAAGAGTTTTTGTGAGGATTGCTCTCGAATTCAATTAAAGAACGCTTTACTTCCGAAGAATCTTCATCGTAAATTAATGAGTAATGATTATCCTGTAGTTTTTTTATTTCCTCGTTTGTATAACCGGTAAGTTCATAAATAGATTCGGTAACGTAAGTTTCTATTGCTGCCTCGTTGCGTTTAGCAATAAAAGCTAATGTCTTTGAACCAACACAAAAATGGTTAAGCAGCGAGTAATCGAATTTGAAATTGCACATTAAAATTTTCTCTTTGAACTAAAACTAATATAACAAATTTATGAGAAATGGGCGCAAATTTAGAAACTTATTAACAGATTAACCTGTTTAGCTTAAAACTTAAATGTGAAGGAAAATGAAAAAAATCTTATTCTTAATTCTGTTCTTGTTTATAAACTCCGCTTTACTTATTGCTCAAGCAGGCAAAGCAAAGATTATTGGAGAAGTAATTGATGAAGCAACTAAAGAACCAATTCCGGGTGTAAACGTTACTATTGTTGGCTCTGCTATTGGCGCCGCCACAGATATTGATGGAAAATTTGATGTAACGAATTTGGAAATTGGAACTTATCAAGTTCGTGTTAGTGCAGTGGGTTATAACACAATTGTAAAATCGGATGTTGTTGTAAGCAGCGCAAAACCTACAGAGTTACTCTTCGAGCTATCGCAGACAGTAATTGAGTTTGAGGGAATTACGGTTAGGTCAGGTTTTTTTTCAAAAGACCCAACCGAGATAGGAAGCATAGCTTCCTTTAGTTACGAAGAAATAAGACGCGCGCCCGGCGGGTTTGAAGATGTAGTGCGCGCGCTTTCTGTTTTGCCAGGTGTGGCGCAAACAAACGCAGGCAGAAACGATTTAATCGTTCGCGGAGGAGCGCCATCAGAAAATCTTTATATAGTAGATGGGTTTGTTGTTCCTAACATAAATCATTTTGGAACACAAGGCGCGACCGGCGGTCCAATCAGCTTTATCAATTTGGATTTTGTAAGAGAAACTTCCTTTTCTACCGGCGGATTTTCTTCTTTATATGGCGATAAACTTTCTTCTGTTTTAACTATTGATTTAAGAGATGGAAGAAAAGATAAAATTGGCGGCAAAGGAACAATCTCTGCTTCTCAATTTGGATTTAATTTAGAAGGACCAATTGGAGACGCAGGAAATTTTCTGTTCTCTGCAAGAAGAAGTTATTTAGATTTTATCTTCAACGCTGCTGGATTTAACTTTGTGCCGCAGTATTACGATTTGCTTTCTAAATTTACATACAACATAGATTCTAAAAGCCGTCTCTCATATTTATTTATTGGCGCCTTTGATAATGTTAAGTTCAACAATGAAACTTCTGAAGACAAATATGAGAATTCTAGAATACTTGGCAGCGACCAAAATACTTACGTTACTGGATTATCATACCGCCGTTTATTCGATAAAGGATTCTTCACTTTAACTTTGAGTAGAAATTTTACAGATTATGATTCAGCGCAACGCGATTCGCTTCTTAACCCAATCTTCTTAAATAAATCCCGCGAAGGCGAAAATGAATTAAAAGCAGATGTGGTTTACAAACTCACTGAATCATCTGAGTTAAATCTTGGAGCATCTGCAAAAATGATTAAATTCAATGCGGGCATTGTGCTGCCGACTTTCCAAACTACGTTTGGCGAAACACTTTCTCTAAGCGCGCTAACCGCTAAAAATAATTATGTAAAGCTAAGTTCTTATTTGCAATATTCAGATGCACTTTTCAAAAGAGTTCGTTTCAGCTTAGGTGCGCGCGCAGATTATTTTGATGGGATAGAATCAAAGAGTTACTTTAGTCCGCGAATGTCTTTCTCATATATGATTAGTGATGCAGCGGCGTTTAATTTCAGCGCGGGTGTTTATCACCAAAGTCCATCTTATATCTGGCTTGCGGCAATTCCTACAAACAAAAATCTAAGAGCTGTGCGCGTTAATCAATTTGTACTTGGCTACGAACAAAATTTAAGAGAAGATATTAGAATGAAGCTCGAAGGTTTTTATAAAGATTATTCTGATTATCCGGCAAGTTTGACAAGACCATATTTGCTTTTGGTAAATACCGGCGCTGGGTTTGGCGGCGGTGATCAGAACTTCGATTCATTTGGTTTTGAACCATTGGTAAACGAAGGCGTTGGCGATGTGCGCGGAATTGAATTTTCTATGCAAAAAAAATCTTCAAACACTCCTCATTATGCAATATTAAGTGTTACTTACAGCGAGTCTAACTTTAAAGGAATAGACCAAATAAAGCGAGCGGGAACTTACGATCAAAGATGGATTGTAAATTTGAGCGGAGGTTACATCTTTAATAATAAATGGGAAGCAGCGCTAAAATTTCGATTTGCTACAGGAAGCCCTTATACACCATTTAATAGCAACGGGACACAAAGCGTTGTTAATTACAACACAGCCCGCTTCAAAGAATTTCACTCACTTGATTTAAGGTTTGACCGTCGCTGGAATTTTGATAAATGGGCGCTAATTACTTATCTCGATATACAGAACATTTACAATAACAAGCAAAGCAATACAATCCGCTGGGATTACAGAAAAGGGGAAGTTGATCAACAATCATCTATCGGCATACTTCCTTCGATAGGTATTAGTTTAGAGTTTTAGGGAAATCATTTTTAGAAGTTTGAATCTTTTAGAGTCTTTGTATTTTGTACTTCGTTAACTGTAGCAAAACTAAAATAACATTGGCTGCCGTAAGCTCTCGCCTCTCTTTACGTTGCGTATTTCGGCTTAGTGCGACGAGAAGTTGCCGTTACAAAAGAAAGCGGTTTATGCGCATCCTCCTATGGGATTCCTGCTGAGTTGGTAAAACATGCAATGCTAATAATTTCAATAAATTATTGCAAAATGCCATCAATGAGCAAACTCGTATTAACTATTTTCGTCCGAAGTAGTTTTAGTTGGAATTCCTAATTCATCCATTTTTCTATATAATGATGAAAGACCAATTTCCAACGCTTTAGCCGCCTCTTCTTTGTTAAACTCGTACTTCTTAATTGTCTTGGTTATGTGCTCCTTTTCGAAAACACGAAGTGCTTCTTTTAACGATTCGGTATCTCCAGCTTGAGAAGTATTATTTTTAAGGTAATCTGCAAGGTTGGCAGGTGTAATTATTTCCTTGCTTGCAAAAATAACAGAGCGCTCAATTACATTTTCTAGTTCGCGTACGCCGCCTCGCCATTCGTGCGAAAGCAGAATTTTCATTGTATCGTTATCAACACCAAGTATTTTCTTTCCCATTTCTTTGCAGAACTTATCAACAAAGTGGCTTACAAGCAGAGGAATATCATCTATGCGCTCGTTCAGCGTTGGAAGTTTTATTTCTACAACATTCAGTCTGTAGAACAAGTCTTCGCGAAAGCCGCCGGATTTTGTTTTTTCAAACAAGTCTTGGTTTGTTGCAGCAATTAAGCGTACATCTGTGCTTACCGGTTTTGTTCCTCCAACGGGAAAGAAAGCTCTGTCTTCGAGCGCGCGTAATAGTTTTACTTGAAGGTTTAACGGCAGCTCAGCAATTTCATCGAGAAAAAGTGTGCCGCCATCTGCAACCTTAAAAAGCCCAAGTTTATCTTCACTGGCGCCGGTAAAAGAACCTTTTTTGTGTCCAAACAATTCGCTTTCAATTAAATTTTCGGAAATGGCTCCGCAATTTATCGGAAGAAAAATTTTATCCTTTCTTTTGCTATTCTGATGAATTGCCTTTGCAGCCATTTCTTTACCCGTTCCGCTTTTTCCCATTATCAAAACATTACTGTTTGTGGGCGCTACTTGGCTTATTACATCGAATACTTTTTTCATTGGCTCGCTGTTGCCAATAATATTAACAAAACCGGTTTCTAGAGAAAGTCTTTGTCTCAGGGCACGGTTTTCAGTAGAAAGAGTTTTGAACTCAATTAATTTTTTTAGACGAAGAATAACATCTTCAAACTCAACAGGCTTTATTAAATAATCATAAGCGCCGTGCCTCAAAGCATCAATAGCAGTTTTTACAGATGCAAAAGCTGTCATTATAAAAAAGAATGTATCCGGTGAAACTTTTGAGGCAGCTTCTAACAATTGCATGCCGTCTAACTTTGGCATTTTTATATCAGTAATAACTACATCGTAATTTTCTTCTTGCAGTTTTTGCAAAGCATCTTCGCCGTCCGCAGCAACAGAGGTTGTGTATCCTTCCTCATCAAGAAGCATTTTTAGCGAATCACGAATAGGTTTTTCATCATCTACAATTAAAATTCTGGAAGACATTTTTTTCTCCTTAATTAACTGCTATTGGAAGCGATACTGTAAAAGTACTGCCTTCTTTTATCTTGCTGCTAACCTTTATTTCACCGTTAAATCTTTTTATAATGCCATAACTTACGGATAGACCAAGCCCTGTTCCTTTGCCAACTTCTTTTGTAGTAAAGAAGGGGTCAAAAATTTTTTCGATAGTTGGACTATCCATTCCGCAGCCATCGTCTGTTATATCAATATAAATATTTGCTTTGTCGTAATAAGATTTTACAATTATTGTTCCGTTGCCTTCTGTTGCATCCAACGCATTTATTAATATGTTTATTAAGACCTGTAGAATTTGGTCTGCAGCTACAATTATACTTGGCAAAAAATCTTTTAGCTCGGTACAGAATTTTACTTTACGTACGCGCTTATCATATTTAACTATGCCAAGAGCTGTTTTTATAATATCTGTAATATCCTGCACGCTGGTTTCGTAACTTGGCAGACGGCTAAAATCAACTAACTCCCGCACAATTCTTGTAATTCGATCTATGTTTTCTTTAATATTCACAAGCTGCTCACTCATAAATGTGTCTTGGCTTCTGCGCTGTAAAATTTGAACTAATGCAGATATTGATGTAAGCGGATTCCCAATTTCATGTGCTACGCCGGCAGCAAGCTGCCCAATTACTGCAAGTTTCTCAGATTGATCAATTTGCGCTTGCAAGCGTTTGTATTCTGTATGGTCTTTAATAATAATCGAGCGTCCAACATATTCCCCGTTTGTACTAGGCAACCGGGAAACACTTAAACGCACAGTTATAAACTCACCATTTTTTTTGATGCGTTCGGTTTCAACAATACTTGTGTGCCCAATTATACGCGCATCTTCTATAATTCGGTCTCTTTCTTTTACATATTTATCACCTGCAGGGAATAGAATGCTTGAAGGCTTGCCAATTATTTCTTCTTCTTTGTAGCCAAAAATTTTCTCAGCGCCTTTGTTCCAAGCAATAAATCTTTCGTTTTCATCAACAACCATAATTGCCTGATCTGCAGAGACAAGAATGCTCTTAAGGTACTGCTGGTCAAACTCAAGTTTTGAGGCAAGCCTGTCGCGGTCAAGCTCAATTTCTTTCATTTTTGTTTCTTGATGAAGCATACCGTATCGTGCGTAAATCTGCTCGATTAGGTCATCAAGAAATCCTAAAAGTATAACCGGATCCGTCTCGGCAGAGGCTTCTGTTTCAATTGCGTTTAATACTGCAAACCTGCCTTGACTAAAAATTTGGCTTATTTCTAAAAGGTTAAGATTTGTAGCAGAAAAGAGATTGTAGCTTGAAATCAAAAATTGATCGGCTTCTTTATAATCTGTTTTTTTTATTACATCTATAAATGTATTTAGGCTGCTGTAAACAAAAGATTGAATCTGTGGCTCTGTAAGTTTGTCTTTGTAAATCTGCAGAAGTATATCAATCCATTTTTCGCTAATCTGCGAATAGTATTTTTTTAATAATTCAATTAGTAGTTTTTTCATTCTCGTCTTTCGGTTAAGCAATAGAAACTTCTATCAAACACTCAATCGAAAAATAAAGAAAGGGCATTAGTTATGAAAGAAACATATCTTTAGTACATTTCAACAATTGTCATTCAGGTTCGTAAACCGACTGCGCAAAGGGCGTGTTGTACAACTCGAATATTCCATTCTGATCGAGTTTACAAGCGAAGAATTACATGTTCCTCAACCGCTTATTAGGCAGGCTAACCCAACCTAAACACTATATCCGCCGATTAAATATTTCTTTAACTCTTTGTATTCAGAGGAAAGCTCAACGGCTTTCTTTTCTTTTGATAAACATTTTGCCAATCGTTCCGGGATTTCAACTTCTACAGATAATTCTTGTTCGACTTCATCTTTGAATTTTGCCGGATGTGCTGTTTCCAAAACAACAGAAGAAAATTTTTGCTCAGAGTTTTCTTTTAAGAATTTTTCTAATGCCAAATATCCAACTGCGCCGTGTGGTTCAATAATGTAATCGTATTCTTTATAAACACGTTTTACTGTTTCACGTGTTTGAACGTCGGTAAATGTTGCAGAGTAAATATCATTTCTAATTTCATCAATCGAGTTTGAATATAAATCAATAATCCGGGAAAGATTACTTGGATTGCCAACATCCATTGCGTTGGAAAGTGTTAGCACTGAAGCACGTGGCTTAAAATTTCCGCTCTTAATAAACTCAGTAAAAACATCATTCTTATTTGTAGCACCTATAAACTTGTGAATTGGCAAACCCATTTTCTTGGCAAGTAAACCTGCGGTAATGTTACCAAGATTTCCGGAAGGAACCGAAAATACTACAGGAAGAGATTTATCATAAATCTGCTTGAAAGCTTCAATGTAAAAAAAAGATTGAGGAAGAAGGCGAGCAATGTTAATAGAGTTTGCAGAAGACAAATTCATTTTGTTGTTTAGCTCTAAATCAACAAAAGCCGTTTTTACTAAGCGCTGACAGTCATCAAAGGTTCCATCAATTTCAAGCGCGGTAATATTTTTATCAAGAGAAGTAAGCTGCCGCTCTTGAATCTTGCTGACTTTTCCTTTTGGATATAAAATGTAAACATTAATTCCCTGCGTGTTATAAAACCCGTTAGCAACTGCGCTTCCGGTATCTCCGCTTGTTGCAACAAGAATATTGAGGTGAGATTTTTTTTTCTGTGCAAAGTAACCCATTATTTTAGCCAAAAAGCGTGCGCCAAAATCTTTGAAAGCTAAAGTTGGTCCGTGAAATAGCTCAAGCACAAATAAATTTTTATTTATCTCAATAATTGGAGCGGGAAAATTAATTGCATCCGAAATAATTTCTTCTAATTTGCTTTGAGGGATTTCATTACAAACGAAATGCTTTGAAACTTCGATAGCAATTTCAACAAAAGATTTCTTCTCTAAATTTTGTATAAATTCTTTTCCAAGATTTGGAATTGACTCCGGCATAAACAAACCGCCATCGTCAGCCAAACCTTTCGTAATGGCTTCTTCAAAAGAAAAGAATTTGTACCTATTGTTTGTGCTGTAATATTTCATTTTATAACTATTGGGCCTTTTTCGTTTATTTTGGAAACATAAGTTTTGCTGCCAAATCCTTTTTGCTTTGCAGCTTTCTTCATTACGAGTGCAATTTTTTCTGCTGCCTTTAACGAAGTTGAAAAGGCAAACATTGATGGACCGGAACCGGAAATATTGCAGTTAATCGCGCCAACTTCAAAAGCTGCTTTACGAATCTCATCATAACAAGGAATTAGTGCAGCGCGTTTTGGTTCTGCAAACTGATCAACCATTGAACGACCAATTAAGGAAATATTTTTAGTTAATAAACCAGCAACTAAACCCGCTGCATTTCCGGCTTGTGCAATTCCGGACTTAAGCTCAAAAGTTTTGTCTAAAATTTTTCTTGCCTCAATCGTATTAATTACAATATTTGGATAAACAATGGAACAAAATAAATTCTTCGGATAATCAAGCCGAACAATATCAATCGGAATGTAAGAGCGAATCAAAACAAACCCGCCGAACAAAGCAGGCGCAACATTATCGGCATGAACACTTCCGCTGGCGATGAACTCTCCGGCGATGGCGTGTTCGAGTAACTCATGCTTGCTCAGTTTTAAATTTAGTAGTTTGTTCAAAGCAAAAACTCCGGCTGCTGCGCTTGCTGCGCTGGAACCGAGTCCGCTTCCAATTCCCATTTTTTTGTGAATTGAAACATCGAGCCCGATATTAATATTGTATTTATTGAGCAAAGATTTAATAGCGCCGGTAGTTGTGTTTTTTTCTGGATTGAGCGGAAGCCTTCCGCTATCTCCGGAAATTTTGATAATTCTAATTTCATTTGTGTTGTTAAGTTTTAATTCAACTTCATCTCCAGGCTTGTTAAGAGCAAATCCCATCATATCAAAACCGGGACCAACATTTGAAACCGAAGCTGGCGCAAAAACTTTAATTTTTCTCATCAGATAATTCCCTGAGCCTTCATTAATTCTGCAATAAGAATTGTTCCGCCGGCTGCGCCTCGTATAGTGTTATGAGAAAGTATAACAAACTTATAATCGAAAAGGGAATCTTCGCGAAGCCTTCCAATTGCAACCCCCATTCCGTTGCCTAAATTACGATGAACGCGCGGCTGCGGGTATTTATCTTCTTTGAAATAAGTGATAACTGGATTTGGCGCAAAAGGCAGCGCGAGTTCTTGCGGAATGGATTTAAACTCATTCCACACTTTTATAATTTCTTCTTTGCTCGTTTTCGATTTCAACTTCACCTGAACGCATTCTGTGTGTCCATCTATAACGCCAACGCGGTTGCACTGTGCGCTTATTTTAAAATCAGCATCAACAAATTTATTGTTCATAAAAGAACCAAAAATTTTGCGCGGCTCGGTTTCCATTTTTGCTTCTTCGCCGCCGATAAAAGGAATAACATTATCTATAATATCCAAACTTGGTAAGCCTGGATAACCGGCGCCGGAAACGGCTTGCATAGTAACAACATTCACGGCTTCCAAACCAAAATTATCATAAAGGGGTTTAAGTGCAATTGCCAATCCAATTGTTGAGCAGTTTGGGTTAGTAACAATTCCGCCTTTATAGTTTTGGAATTTTACCACATCGAGATGATTGTGGTTTACTTCTGGAATCATTAGCGGAACATCTGCATCAAAACGGTGATTGCGAGCGTTTGAAATAACAAAGCAGCCTGCGTCTGCAAAAGCTGTTTCAATTTCTCCGGCTACGCTCGCGTCCAAACCGGAGAAAGCAATTCTAGATTGCAAATTTGTCTCACACTTCTTTACAATCATGTTTGAATATTTTTCCGGCAGAGGTGTTTGCATTACCCAGTTTGTTGCTTCGGAATATTTCTTGCCTGCAGAACGGTCCGATGCTGCTAACTCAGCAACTTCAAACCAAGGATGATTTAATAACAATTCAATAAAACGCTGACCGACACTGCCGGTAGCGCCTAAAATTGCAACTGAAATTTTTGCACTCACTTTAACCTCGCTAATAAATCTTTATGAATTGATAACAATGCTTTTGTCAAATTGTTTTTATTAATTACGAGAGAAATATTTAACTCTGAAGAACCCTGCGCTATGGCAATAATATTAATCCCCTTCTTACCAAGCGCGTTAAAAACTTTTCCGGCAACGCCAATTGTGTGGCGCATTTTTTCTCCTACAACAGCAATTATGGAAAGTTCATCTTCAACTACTACTTCGCCTATTTTTCCTTCTATAATTTCAAGCTTAAACTCACTTTCTATTATTTTCTTTGCATGCTCGCCAAACTTAGGAAGAACCGCTAAGCAAATGCTGTGCTCTGAAGAAGCTTGTGTAATAAGGATAATATTGATTCCGTGCCGTGCTAGCACGGTAAATAACCTTCCCGCAACGCCCGTAACGCCAACCATTCCGCCTCCTTGCACGCGTATAATAGAAATATCATCTATTGATGAAATTCCTTTGATCAACATTTTTTCGCTGCTGCTTTTTTCTATAATCTCTGTACCTGGATGAGAAGGATTGAATGTATTCTTAATAACAATCTTTATTTTCTTTTGAAGAGCTGGCAGCATTGTTGGCGGATAGATTACCTTTGCTCCAAAATGTGATAACTCCATTGCTTCCTCGTAAGTAACAGATTTAAGCGAAAATGCTTCTTTCACTTTGCGCGGATCTGCTGTTAAAATTCCATCAACATCAGTCCAAATTTCAATTGCCCCAGCATTTAAAGCTGCGCCAAAAATTGAAGCTGTGTAATCCGAGCCGCCGCGTCCTAGTGTAGTAATTTCATTTTTCTCTGTTGATGAGATAAATCCAGTTATAATCTGAACTTTGTTGTGCTTCTTAAAATGTTGGGCTATGTTTTTGTTGGTAACAGGAAAATTAACTTTCGCATTTCCGAACTCGCTGTTTGTTTTAACAAGACTGCTCGCGTCAAGATATTCTGCTTCAACTCCGCGGTTGCAAAGAGATTCCGCAATAATTGTGTTGGATAATCTTTCGCCGAAACTTTGAATGTAATCGAGCGTGCGTGGAGAAAGCTCGCGAACAAGATATACTCCGTGCGTAACTTCTTTCAGATCGTCAAAAAGACGATCAAGATTTTCAACAATTTGCTCATGCATGCTTGTTGGGTTTAAGCGGAAAGCAGTGTCGTAATGCCTCTCAATCAATTGTTCAATTTCTGCTTTGTAAGAAAGCTTGCGCTGAAATGCAAGTTTGCCGATTTCTATAAACTTGTCTGTTACACCTTGAAAAGCAGAAAACACAACTGCTATTTTCTTTTTCTTGTTTATGTAGCTGTCTATAAGTATTGAAATTACGCCATCAATCCTTTCTGCATTGCCTACACTCGACCCGCCAAATTTTAATACTATCATGATAAACTTTACCCTTGTTTTAATAATTTATGTGGAAGCTAAAAGTTTGCGTTAATATTAACGAATCGTGGTTTGCGTGTACGTGGATGTAGCCTGAAGCAGAATCGAAATAACTTTACTTGCCAGCAGTGAACAGTAAAATTTATGATCGGGGTTATATTTTGTGTTTTGCTTTATCATTTTGCAAAATGTTCAATTCTTGGAGCGAGTATAGTAATCAGATTAAATAGATACAAGAGAGAGAGGAAATTTTTCTGCAACTATTTTATAAAGATAATAGAACGCAGACCCGCATGCCGGACGGGCAGGTTTAACTTATTAAACTGACTTGAACTGAAAAAAGCATTAAGAAAAATGAGAAAAAACTTTTCTATTTTTCGCGTCGCAAAATCATAAACAAAATAATAGAACGCGGATTGCACGACTTGAACTGATTAACGCGGATTGAATTAACAGTTAGTTCTTCGTTCTTCACTCTACGTTCTTCGTTCACTGAGATGGGAAGAAAAAAATATAAAAAAATTACCGAAGTAAGATCGTTTCTAAATGTGTTTGATTACAAAAACGAAAACGCTGAAGCTGGAATTAAAAACTTTTTTAGCAACGGCAAGCCGATTACAATTGAGCTTTGCTGCGGGCAGGCAGATTATTCTATTGGCTTAGCAGAGCATTATCCAGAGAGAAATTTTTTAGGAATTGATAGAAAACCAAATCGTTTATGGAATGCTTCAAAAAACGCAAATGAAAGAAACACAAAAAATGTTGCACTGCTTATTGCTTACATAGAACGTCTTGATGAAACACTAAAAGATATTAAAGCAGAAGAAATTTGGATTACATTTCCCGATCCGTATCCGTTTCAGAGCAGCATTAAAAAGCGTTTAACACACCCAAGATTTTTAGCGATATATAAAAAGATATTAACCGAAAACGGTAAGATTAATTTGAAGACCGATGATGATACTCTTTACGAATACACACTTCAAATGATTGACGAGATGAAACTAAAAACAAATTTTGTTCACAACGATATTTACTCGCTTGAGCAGATTACGTTTGAGTACACAATTAAAACCAAGTACGAAAAGATGCACTTGGAGAAGGGAAAAAAAATTAAACTTGTGAGTTTTTCGTTTGGTCATTCTGAATCTGCCAGCGGTGGCTGAAGAATCTATTGATATATAGTTTGAGATATTTCTTCTCGGCAAGAGGAGTGTAATATTCTGCTGCGAGTTTATAAAGATTTTTCTATGCTTTCATAATACTTATCAATCTCAATCTGAACTTCAATTGTTTTTGAAAGTGCGGTTACAATTTTGCAATAGGTTTGTATCTCTTCTAATGTGAGTGTTTTTTCTTTTCTACCTTTTAACCATTTCTCACACACTTGATAACCGCCTATTTGATACTGCCAAACCTCTTCTTTTATTCCGTCAAAATATTGTTCTTTATTTATCCATACTTTTCCATTGCCACGCAGAGCGTAGCCAAAGTGTGGTTTTTCTACTTTGTTGTTTCCCTCAATAGGAAATTCAGAAATAGATTTATCTAACACTTCAGATTTTAGCAAATGTAAATCTGCAAGCTGTTTGCCAAGTTTACCGAGTTGAATAAAAAGTTTGTAGTTCTTTGTAAAAGGAACACGCGGAAAATCTATTTTTAAGAACTTTACATATTTTGTACGGTAGGTATTGCTGTAAAGAACCGCGTAGATGTAATAAAATATTTCTTCAGGAGTAACGTCTTTTTTGTAACTCTTCTTAAACTCTTCAAACAAGGATGGGTTTATATTAGGTTGGCGGGTTTGATACTCAGCTTCTGGTTCAAACATCATCATCTGTATATAAGAAGTTTTCTTTTTATCCTTTTTTTTCAAATAAAGATACAGAGGAAAAACAAAACCATTGTTGGAAGTTTTTGGCGACACACAAATAACCTCAGTTATTTTATCAGTCACTTGCGCATGCTTGAAAGTTTCGCCTTTTGTCATCCTTGAGGTAATTAAAGCGATGTTTTCACTCATCAGATTTTGCATAATTTCTTTTCTTGTTCGTTCAACCATATCATCGTTATATATTACCCATCTTTCATCAAAAGGGCGGTAAAGAATTTTTGTAATTGAATCTTTCCAATCAAAATCTTTTCTCAGTTTCTCTCTCTGCTCATTTATCTTCCAGCTTTTGTTTTCCGACAAATCATACGTTTGCTTTAATATTTCATCATCAATTTTAGGGTTTCGAAAATCTTCCAGTCTTCTTTCAAGTTTCTTTCTGTCGAAGTCAATAACGAATTTGTCTCTTGCTGTTACTATTCCCACACTATTCACAGGGAATATTTCGGTAATCTTCTCAAAGGAGTAGTAATAGTTTGCAAGCTTATTATCAGTTGGCATAAAGAGATAAAAATCCCGGCTCGGATAAATCTTATTCCACTTAACATTTTTGATATTGTGTTTGTTAAGCCAATCGTATTTGGTTTCCCGTAATCCAAAAATTTCTGAGTGATAAACTTTTGCCATATTATTTTCTTTTAATTGTTTTTTTAGTATTTGTTGGCGGCAAAAAATTATCTCCGGTAATTACACTTTTCCCGGTTTTCAGTTCAAGAGCTTTGCGAGCGTCTTTGGCAATTTTTCCTCCTTTTTTTGCCGGCATTTTATTCTCTTCAAATCCTTCTGCTTTTTCAACTTCAGCAATTTGTCTTGTAGAAAGTTCTGCAAGTGCAGTAAAAATTAATTCAGCCTCGCTCATATAGTCGCAGAGATTTTGAGTTTTTAATCCCTTCATTTCTTTGTGCTCTTTAACCGATAAGTTGCCCCACTCTTTATGGATTATATTTGTAAGGATTGCAAATTCGTCATCCTTTTTTATACCGTGCTCGCTCCAATAATCTGTAAGTTTATTTCTTGTTTCTTGGCTAAGCATCCTTTGCTGAATCCATTTTTCGCTTCTTCCTTGTTTCTGCCAGTAATCACGCGAGCGGTTTAATGCAATTGCGGGATCGTTCATTTCTTCAATTCTTTGATAGCCAACCTTTTCAAGCCAAAGTTTAATTGGCTCCGCTTTTTTGCTTGGAACAGATTGAACAAGACGAAGAATTGTTTCAACATCAGCAACATCAGTGAAATATTTTTTGCCGTCAGCGGCTGTTAGTTTCAGTTTGTCACAATTTGTGACAATCTCACTTCCTTCTTTTTTCAAGCGGTTTTTTAGTGTAGTCCAATAACTTTGTGCTCTCTTAAAATTTTTTTGGTCAGTTAGAGCAGCACAAATATCAATTACAGAGAAATACCACTTTTCTTTCACTTCGTCGTAATTACGGCGAATTTTGAAAGTTTCAAATGCAGCCAATGATTTTTCGTTACTCATTTTATTATCTCACAAATTATTTCTTATACTTTATCATAAAACAAACTGCAACACCCTGCTGAATATCAAAAACATTTTCATCTTTATTTCCATCGGGGGCTTTTTCTTTCCTCAAACTATTTCCATGCAAATCAAGACCATAGATTTCGTCAAAGCTGTACATCAAAGATTGCCTCATTCCTCTGAATGTAGGGTTATCGAGATAGCTGTGGTTCGTAATAAAGCCAAGAACGCCTTCACCAGCTTCATCAATTTTCCACTGAGAGAAGCGAATAAATTTTACATAATCGTCTTGCAGCCATTTAGAATTTTTTTCACCAAGAGGTTTGCCATCAACTTGATAATATTTTTTAATTACATCGGAAATCCATTCGCCGGTATTTGAGGAATGTCCCGAATAAGGAGGATTGCCGAGAATAACAAGAATTGGAACTTGCTTTTTAACTTTTCCGGCTTCGTGGCTTTCTGTGGAAAGAGATGACATTCCGGGAAATTTTGATTCATCAAGTTCTTTCATCTCGAGAGTGTTGGTCAAATAATATTTTACACGCTCATCGTCTTCCATTCTGTAGCCAAGTTCTTCCAAAAGAAAAGACATTTTCATATGCCCGATTGCATAAGGAGCCATCATTAATTCAAAAGCATAATAATTTTGTAGAATCTGATCTTTCAGAAATGTTTTAACAGTGCCCCTACCGTATTTGCTTTCAATTTCTTCAACCGCAGTTTCGATTGCTTTGGCAAGGAAACTTAGAGTTCCGCCGGCGGGATCTAGCAGAGTTACATTCTTTGATGCCAATCCATCAGAAATACCGAACTTTTCTTTTAGAATTTCATGGAGAGAGCGGACAATAAAAGAGACGATCGGTTCGGGAGTGTAATAAACGCCGCGTTTTTCTCTTGTCTTGGGATCATAAACAGAAAGGAATGTTTCGTAAAAATGTAAAACTGGGTCGCTTCCTTTGCCTTCGTGGTAATATTGGTCGAGAATTTTTTTAGCGTCCGCAGCGTTGAGAACTTCAGCAATATCATCAATAATTACTTCCATCTGCTTGGGTAGGTCTTCTAAAGAAATAAACTTGAAAACATCCCTTAAAATGCCTATAGATTTAGGAATGTATGAGTAAGCAAGTTTTCTGTTAAAATCTTTCTCGGAGCGGAGACGGGCGGCGAACAAACCGTAAGTAATGGTTTGCGAATAAAGATCGGCAAATTCACTTTCATTTATTCCTGCAATTAAAAACTCTTTGAAGGCATCATAAAAAACCGTGAATTGATTTTGTGCCGAGTTTTAATTCTTCTGTAACAATTTCATCTTTCAAAAATTTTGTTCTTTTTGCTAGTTCAACGGCAAGAGTTTTAGCAGTATAAGTTTTGGGAAGTGAAAAGTCTAAAAATCTTTCAAGTAGTTCAAATAATTTAGCTTCGTTTTCAAGAGGCGGAACTGTAGAAATTTTTTTAATAACAAAAGGACGCGCAATAGATATTTTCTCTATTCTTTCGCCATTTCTGTATAACCAAAACTCTGTGAAGTTCGTTAATATGACATTCGGGAAAGTTGATAAATATCTCGCTAATTGTTCGCTGTCTTCAATCTTGCCGAGATCAACGCCTAAATCTTTTGCTTCTATGTAACCGATTATTTTTTGTCTGCCATCCCAAATTCTAAAATCGGGATTTCCGGCTTCAGTCTTTTTGGGGAGAACTGTTACATCAATTTTCTTTTTCCGTTCAGATTCAGAAAAGGCTGTAATAAAATCCGCAAGATGTTTGTAATAAGATTCCTCTCTTGCGTCCCCTTTTTGATATGTCTTAAATAAATTTGATAAGTATTCTTTGGTCATGATTTACAATATAGCGAACAAAATTTTAGTCTGCCGACAATTTATGCTCAGTAGTCTTAATATCTATAACTGAGCGGAGATTGTTTTATCGGCTTGCCATCTGTTCCGGCAGTGTTAAGAATAACAGTTCCGGTTTGCCCGCCGAGATATTTTTTTATCTTGCTTAAATCAAACCGAAAAGTTTTTGTAATGTAAGCTTCGCACATATCGTTATTGGCGTTATGAGACATCACAAGATTCATTTGAGGCGGATTGGATTTTAAAATTCCCGTATAAGAATAAAGATCAATTATATGATTAGCGCAGCCGCCGCCATAACTAACAGACATTACAAGCTCGTCTTTTTCAATGTTTGCTGAGTTTACGTTAAGAGCATCTTTCTTCAAAACCCAATCGTTATTGCTGTTAATAAAGTGAATTTGCTTCTTTTCGGAATTGATGTTGTAATTAAATTTTAGTTGAATTGAATATTGACCCGGCTTAATATTTTCGTTGCTTTTGGGAAAGGGAAGAACGCTTGCAAGATAAATCTCATAACCATCAAACAAAGCAGAGTTTGGTAGTAATCCGGTGTGAAGAATAACTTCTCTTTCCAAATTTCCTTTTCTGAGTTTCAATTTTATTTCTGCATCGCCCGCCCAAACACAAATCACATCAATTGGGCAGCGGCTGTCTGCGCCAACGCCTGTAAATGTAATAAGCATTTCATTATTCAACAAAACAGATTCGCCGATTTTCAGCGCGGCTTCCTTTGGCGAGTCTTTTGTTATATCAATACTGCTGTGGCTAGGAAGCAAAACATCATCCTGGCATCCGCTAAATGTTAAAAGAAAAATTAAACTGATTACTAAAAGTAGCAGCCGTTTCATAAATCACTCCAACCATTACTCAAATTTTACGAATTTAATCTTTAGAATAAAGAGAAATATTTTGACACTTATCCCGATTTAAGGTTACTATCTAAAGTACTTTATTTTTCCGAGTGTGCGGTTTATTGCCTTCTATAATGCGAGTTTTGATTGTCTGCTTTGTTAACTGCCTGCTATAAATAGCGTGTTCTCCGGTGAGAAGTTGTTACATATTATTTAACCCCAAAAAATTCATTAGAAATGTCCCGCTAAATATAAGCGGGATTGCCGAAGGCCGTCCCGAAAATCGGGACGGGGTTATTAGTAAGTGTTGAAAATTGAGAGTTTCGACATAACCTATTTACCCTAAAGGACTTAATGCCTGTCAGCCATCTTGTTGGGCGGGCTTGTCGGCCCAAATGGCAAATTTTCCTAACGGAAAATTTGGGTTAAAGTTTTCTTCAGAGAACAAGCGAAGATGTTTAAGGCAAGAGTGTTAAAGTGTAATAAGTTTTTATGCGAGCAACTTATTTGTTTATAGGCATATCACTTACAACAGCATTAGTTTTAACTTCCCCTGCTTTTTTGAAAACCAATATTAGCTCATGGCTTTCGCCAATCTTTATATCTTGTTTTAAACCGATAAGCATTATATGTAAATCTCTTGGTTTGAAAATAACAGTGTTTTTAGCCGGAACTGCAACAAACTTTACAGAGCGCATTCCCATTATGTCGTTTTCTTTTTTAAAAGTTTCATGTAGTTCAACAATTTCGGAATGTGCAAACTTTGCAGCTAAGAGCGTATCGGCTTTATGGCTTTTGTTTTCAAGCTGGAAAAAGAAAGCGGAGTTTGCCCCTTTCGCTGCGGGGCGAATCCACGGCTCGTTAATGTTTAATTGTAGTTTGCCAGATTGAGCAACTACAACGCCGGTTATAAAAAAAACCACTAATAATTTTTTCATGCCTTCTTCTTTGCTGTCTTTTTGGCTTTCTGAGGTGATAAGTAGTGTTTGGTTAAGTATGTAGTAATTTTAATAAAAGCTTCATCAACTGTGCTTGCAAAATCAAATAACTTCAGATCTTCTTTGCTAATCATTCCGTGCTCAATTAACGCATCAAAGTTTAAAACCTCTCTCCAATAACTCTCTCCGAACAAAACTACTTTAATTGGCTTAGTTACTTTCTTGGTCTGTGCTAAAGTTAATACTTCCATCATTTCATCAAGAGTTCCAAACCCGCCTGGGAAAGCAACAAGTGCCTTAGCTAAGTACATAAACCAAAGCTTTCTCATAAAGAAGTAATGAAATTCAAAAGCTAAATTTGGGTCAACATATTTATTGACAAATTGTTCAAAAGGAATACTGATATTTAATCCAATTGAAAGACCGCCTGCATTATAAGCCCCTTTGTTAGCTGCTTCCATAATGCCAGGTCCGCCGCCGCTGCAAATCATAAAACGCTTGCCCGCTGTAGGCAAAGACATACTCCACTCGGTCAGTCTTTTTCCAAGTTCAACAGAGTCCTCGTAATACTGAGACATTTCTAAAGCCTTGAGAGCTTTTTCAAATTTAGCATTACCTGATTTACTCTTATCTTTCTTGGCATCGTTTAGCATTTTCAAAGCATCTTTTCGGGAGACAATTCTAGCAGAACCAAAGAATACAATCGTATCAACAATTTTATTTTGCTCAAACCGTGCTTTAGGCTGAAGAAACTCCGCTAAAATTCTAATTGTGCGTGCATCTTTCGAATTCAAAAACTCTAAATCATTATACGCTTTTACAGCCTTTTCATTTTTCTTCATTATTCACCATAAATTTTTAGATACCTGCGCCGCCTTAAACGGCATAATTAAAATTGCTTTAACACTGTACTAAACTTGTAAAAGCAATTTCTCATTAATAAAAAAGCCCCTTTGCAAAGGGGCTCAATAGAATTATTTAACTGGTGCTTGAGGTGCCCTCTGCTGCGGTAACGCAGGAGCAGTTGGAACAGCCTGCTGCGCCCCGCCTTGTATAATACTTTCTTCTCCTTGTGCAGTAGTTCCAGGTAAGAAAAAAAGATTTATAACTACGGCTAAAACTATTAAAGTGCCGCCTAACCACCATGTAGATTTGCTTAAAAAGTCTGCAGTTCTTCTAGTACCGAAAACAGTTCCAAACTGCCCAACACCGCCAAAAGAGCCGGCAAGTCCGCCGCCTTTACTTGATTGTAACAATACGACGATTACCAAAACAACTGCTATAACCACAGAAAATGTCATTAATAAAGTGAACATCTATAACTCCTTAGTTTTTGTAGCGAGGGAGGGACTTGAACCCCCGACACGTGGATTATGATTCCACTGCTCTGACCAACTGAGCTACCTCGCCAAAATTTCTAAAAACGGATGGTAAATATATGTTATGGAGTTCCAAACTTCAAGCAAAGAACAGTGCTTAAGCCAAACTACTTAATCTGGCTTAAAATGTACTTTTTATACTCTTCTTTAAAGACTCCCGCCCCGGTTGCTCTATAATCTTTAACTGGAATGCCCGCATCTTTTAATCTTTGATCTGCAGAGGCAATTCTAGCAATTGGATCAGGGTGAGTTGAGAAAAAAGCAAATACACCGCCGCCTCCGGCAGAAACTTTTCCATCATCCCGCATCTTTTCAAAAAAGAATTTTACTGAGCCTGGATAATACTTTGTTGATTGTAAATACTTCATCGAAAGCCGATCGCTTTCATCTTCATCTGCTCTGCTGTTTGCTAACAGTGCCATACCGGAAAAAAGGTTAGATACAATCATTGCGGTTTGCGATGGATTATTGCCCAGAACCAACTGAGTAAGCATCTGCAAACCCAATTGCTTGGTCATTCTATTTGTAGAATGCCTTCTTTCTGCATGTGCAATTTCGTGCCCTAACACGCCTGCTAAAGCGGCTTCAGAATCAAGGTATTTTAGCAATCCCGTGTAAACGTAAACCGGCCCACCAGGTACTGCAAACGCATTTAGAATAGTATCGTTCTTAATAATTTCTAGATTGTACTTAAAAATATCTCTGTAAAGAACATCGGGAGAGTTAAGAATAGGCTTGAAGATATTTTGAGTAATGTAATTTTTCAAAGCTGGATTATTATAAACCGGATAATCTTTAGCACTGTTTTGAAGCTGAAGTGCAAACTCGGAACCGAGGGCTACATCTTGTTCAACAGGGAAAATGTTTAGGGTTTGAATTGCCGAGCAGGCTGCTACGATAAACGAAAGAACTATAAAGAGTGCTTTCTTTCTTTTGACTAATTTTAACATAACTACTCCACTAATTATAATTAAACTTTCTTCTCATGAGATAAATAAAAACCGGTGCGCCAATTAAAGCAGTAATTGCTCCAACCGGAATTTCTACTGGAGCCGCAATGGTTCTTGCTATTGTATCGGCAAATGTAAGGTAAGACGCTCCAATAAAAAATGATGCAGGAAACACAATACGGTTATCTGTCCCGAAAATTATCCTACAAATATGAGGAATGAGAAGACCAACAAAACCAATGATTCCAGAAACAGAAACTATAGTACCAATCATTAAGCTAACTAGAATGTAGGTGAAATTTTTTAGATGCGAAACATTCAGCCCAAGCTGTTTAGCTGAATCGCTGCCCATACTTAAGACGTTAAATCTGTTAGAAAGCATAATCAGAATAAGCACAACGATAAAAGTTAATGGTAGAACAAAAATTAGATTGTCTCTTTGAGCGAGAGATAAATTTCCGATAAGCCAAAAAACCGCTGTGCGTAGCGAATCGTTTAACAAAGTCATCATCAGCAAAATTCCGGCGGAGAAAAAAGCGCCAATCATTACTCCAGAAAGTAAAAGTTGATTGGGGTGTAACTCGCCGAATCTTTTTCCAAGTACAAAAACGAGCAGCATAACCAAAATTGAACCGCCGAAAGCAAATACTTGTGTGCCGATAAAACTTAATCCGAGCAAAAAAGAAAGGACAGCGCCAAAAGTACCGCCACTCGAAATACCCAAAATGTAAGGCTCTGCTAAAGGATTTAAAAGCATGGCCTGGAATACTGCGCCCGCAATTGATAATCCGCCGCCTACAGCAATAGCAAACAATATTCTTGGTAATCGTATTTCAATAATTATTTGGGAAACAATAGAATCGTTTTGTGAAGAAGAGAGTGCGGTAAATAAATCGAAAAAATTTATACTTGTTGGACCCACAATTAAAGCAACTATGCTTGTAATCAAAAGAAAAACGGTTAAAAGAAGAATCATCAAAATGAACCTTGATAAGTTTAATCTCTTAATTGATTCCATAACTCTTCGATCAATTCTGGTATTTGGAATTTTGTGGCAGCGGAAAAAATTAAAACTTTTCCATCGAAGCCGCGGATTTTTCTTTTCAAAACTTTTTTCAAGGCGGCTTCATTAATTAAATCAGCTTTCGAGAAAGAAAGTATTTTTTTCTTTTCGCTCAACACCTCAGAATAAGCATTCAATTCTTTGATTAGTGTTTTGAAATCCTTTTGATAGTTCTCCGATGTGATCTCAATCATTATCAAGAGAATTTTTGTTCGTTCGATATGACGGAGAAATTTTAAGCCAAGTCCTTTTCCCTGATGAGCGCCTTCAATAATACCGGGTATATCAGCTACTGTAAAACTTTTATGATCTTTGTATCGAACTATGCCGAGATTTGGTTCGAGAGTAGTAAAAGGATAATCCGCAATTTTCGGTTTTGCTTCAGAGATTACTGAAATCAAGGTAGATTTACCTGCGTTTGGAAATCCAACTAAACCAACGTCAGCAATTAGTTTCAATTCCAGAATTACTGTTTTTTCTTCGCCATGCTTTCCCGGTTCTGCAAAGCGAGGTGTTTGCTTTGTTGGGGTGGCAAAATGTGCATTACCCTTGCCGCCTTTACCGCCTTTTGCAGCCATAAATTCTTTACCATCTATATCGAGGTCTGCAATTACTACTTCAGTTTTGGAGTCTTTAATAATAGTACCAATAGGAACTTTTATAATTATATTTTCGCCTCGTTTGCCATCGCACAAAGATGAGCCTCCGTGATCGCCGCGGCGTGCTTCGTAAATTTTTCTGTAGCGAAAATCTAAAAGTGTACTAAGATTTCTATCAGCAAGAAAAATTACATTGCCGCCATTGCCGCCATTGCCGCCGGCTGGGCCGCCTTTAGGAACATATTTTTCTCGCCGAAATGCTACAGCGCCGTTGCCGCCATCGCCAGATTTAACGGTAATTTTTGCGTAATCTATAAACATATATTTTTATCTGCGGTCAAAATACTCTGAAATAATATCTCGGAGTATTTCCGCCTCCTTTGAGTTTCGGTTTATTCTACGGATTGCAAGTGTTTCGTTAATTATGAAATGTGCATCGTCAACATTTTTGCAGCTCGAAATTTCATCTAACATGTTAGCAAAATCTTCTATATCGTAATCGAAAACAACTTCAATAATTTTTGTAATGTTTTTATGCTCTAAGATTTCAGATAGTTCAAGTGTTGTTTGTTCTTCAAACCGCTTTTGAATTAATTCATCCTCTTCTTGGCTTTCTTCCACAAAAGCCTGATCAACTTCTTTAGATCTTATTTCGTAGTGTTTTTCATCTTCAACTTCGTGTATAAACGCAGAGTTGGTCTGCCCAAAAAACAACTCTTGTTCTTCTGTTTCTTCTGCTTCTTTTTCTATGTCCTCAACAATTTCCAGTAAAGTGTTTTCTTTATCGCTTTCATCAGAATTAGTCTTTTCAATCACCTCCTCTTCATTGTCGAATCCTTTAATTACCGAAGAATATGAATCAAGGCTTTCTTCTGTTAGAGACGCTGTAATAATTTCAATGCTTTCTTCCTCGGTAACAGGTTCTATCTTATTTCCTTCGTTTACTTTAATTCTAATCTTTGCATTTGGTTTGATTGTTACTTCTTCATCAACGAATGGAATTAGCTCTGTATTTTCAGCTTTGTGTTCAGCGGAAATCCATGCGCTAACCTCTTCTTTATCTTCAACATCTTTTTGTGAAGCAGCAATCTCATCGTTTGTGTCGTTGTATTCTTCAAAGAAACTATCTTGGTCAGCCTTAGGTTCAGTTTCTGGAGCTATTGCTTGTTCTTCAAAGAGAAATAAATCTTGCTGCAAAGGTTCTTCTTCTTTTAGAACCGGCATTATACTTGTTATTGCTTTCATGTAATCGCCAATATAAAAATGCGCGTTCTCATCGGTTCCAAGTGTATTTGCAATTTTCTGTATATGAAGCGGCAAATCTTTTTCTTCTAAAAATAATTCAACTGCAGAGAGAGGAATGCGCGTCTTTTGCATTTGTCCAATATTAAAAAACTCAGCCATCGAAATAAGCGAGCTGGACATAATTCCTTTTAAATTGGATTCCATTCCAAGTTTATCTGTTCGCTTGAGAAGTTCTTCAAACTCCTCGGCATTCATCGAAAGAATTTTTTTTGTGTTGATGTAAGAGATAATAATTTTCTTAACAAACTTGTAATAGTAAACATAGTTTAGAATCTGCTTAATCTCATTTGTTGATTTATGTTTTGCTTCATCAAAGACAAATCTTGTTAAAGTCCATTTTGGGCGCACTAGGTAATTAACCGTAAAAGAAGCAGCATGCAAAATCAATTTAGCAATGTATTCAAGCGAGAAACGTTTTGATTTTTTTAGTTCTTTATTTATTTCTGTAAAGAAAGAGGCAATTTTTTCGCCAGAATAATCGAACACAGAATTTTTGAGTAGCTTCTGCCGGTCTTCAAAAACTAAAAAATCTATTTCGGCAGAAATGTAATTTAGAATTGCAGGGTGAAGATCAACGCTTTGAAGCTGTTCAAACGTGAAATAAGGACCAAGTTTATTGACCTTATTAAGATTGAAGTCATATATAAATTTTATTTCCCGTTCGAACATTTGAAATTTATGGCGCTGGTTTATTTAGTCGAATAATACATAAAACAAGTATAAAAATCACAGCAGTAAACAACTTGCAGCCGCTGAAACACTTCAGTTTAGAAAGCAAAATCATTTTTCAACTTTGCTCGAACTGAGATCCGGCACCGCTCGAAATGACATCTCGGAAGCCACGCCGAGCGAAGTCGAGGCGTCGCTCGAAAGATTTTCTTAGTTATTTCTTTCCACGACTTCTATAGTTTCTATTCTGAACAGATTGATCTCTTTTGCTAAATTCTTTACGCAGAGGTTTAGGCAAATTTTTCTTTTGATGTTTTTCCGGAATCGGCAATAGCAGATCTTCTTCCGGGAAGACACAGTCGAGCTTTTTGCCAAGATATTCTTCGAGTCTTGGTAATTCGTGCGAATCATTTTCGTCTGCAAAACTTATCGAAATTCCTGTTGCGCCCGCTCTTCCGGTTCTACCTATTCTATGAACATACTCTTCAACATCTTGCGGAATGTTATAATTGATTACATGAGAAATTCCTTCTACGTGAATACCGCGTGAAGCCACATCTGTAGCAACTAAGACACGAACTTTTCCTTCGCGAAATCTTTCCAATCTTTTTATACGCTGAGGTTGATCTACATCTCCGGAAAGAAGCGCGCAGCTAATTCCGTAATGCTCAAAAGTTTCTTTTACATGCTTAGCTTCGTCGCGGCGGTTTACAAAAACCAAAACCCGTTCAAGATTTTTTTGCATAATCAAGTTGTAAAGAAGGGTTTTCTTCTCTTCAACTGTTGTTATGTAAACGATCTGTTCTACGCTCTTTACCGCAACTTCATCCGGTTTTACATTTACTTGAAATGCCTGGCGAGTCCAAGATTCCGCAAGCCGTTTTACATCTCCGCTTATAGTAGCGCTAAAAAACATTGTCTGCCGTTTTGCTTTTGCCGGAGTTGATGCAATAATTTTTTTGACGGAAGGAATGAATCCCATATCGAGCATTCTATCTGCTTCATCAATTATTAGTAATTCAATTTTGCTTAGATCAACAAGGTTTTTCATCATAAAATCTATTAATCTGCCAGGAGTGCAAATTAAAATATCAACTTCTTCATACTTTAGAGCTTTAAGCTGCTTAGCGTAATCAACTCCGCCCAGAAGAGATAACATTTTGCATGTAACATATTTGCCTAAAGCACGCGCATCTTTTTCTATTTGCAAAACAAGCTCGCGTGTTGGAGCTAAAATTAAAGCGCGCGGTGTTCCGTGCCTACGCTTCTTATCAATTTTATTTGCCAGAAAGTGATGGAAGATTGTAATTAAAAAAGCTGCTGTTTTTCCTGTTCCGGTTTGAGCTTGTGCTGTAATGTCTTCACCGGCTAAAGATTTTGGAAGAGTTTCCGCCTGCACTTCCGTACAATAACTAAATTCCAAATCGTAAACTGCATGCAGAATTTCGGTAGGAAGTTTAAAATCATGAAACCTGGTTTTTCCATTCTCTGCAGGAACTTTGAAAAGAGATTCATCCCAAACTTCTTGTGCAGGCTTAACTTGTGCAGGCTTTTCTATTTTCTTTTGGGATAGGGCCTTCTTTTCGTGGCGAAGCCGGTACTCTTCTTTGGTTTCTTTTTTGTATGGTCTTCGCTGTTTATGTTCGGTAGATAATTTTTCGTGAGTTAAAGATTTATTGTGTTTATGCGGAGCAGATATTTCTTTTTTTGCTATTTCAGATTTTGTAACTGTTTTCTTAGGCTTAGAACCAAATAGGCTTTTAATTTTAGATGCGATTTTCTTGAGCAAGAGATACTTCTAATTGTTTGTACGTTAATTAATTTCACCCCCAATATACGATTTTAATTTGTGAAGAATTATGTGCTGCAAATATTCTAGTTTTATACCCGTGAATTTAACCATAAACTCAGAAAGTAATCTTTTTTTGATGATCTTCTTCTAAGCATTACATCTTTTTGAACAAACCATTAAAGAAGCATTATTTTATTTTTCGTTTTCTCTTTCAAATCTTCTAAAGTTTCTTCGCTTAGCATTTGATAAGCTTCTTCTCTTAACTTTCCCCATTTATCATGTACTGGACAAGGTGTTTCGTGCGAGCAGCCAGGAAAACCAAGTACGCAAGATTTGAAAATATCTAAGCCATCTATAGCTTCAACAATATCAATAAGTTTAATCTCTACAGGATTTTTACCTAAATAAAAACCACCCTTTTTCCCTTTTCGCGAGCCAACAATACCGCTAACAGTAAGCATTTGCATTACTTTGGAAATAAATTCTTTTGGCACCTTTAATTCTCTCGAAACCTCTGTAGCGTTAAAAACTTGATCTCCTTTTGTAGAAAGAAAAAGCACTGCCTGAAGACCCAGCTCGCATGCTTTAGAAAAAATAACAGTCATAATTCTCGGCTTTTTGTTTTTAATATAAAATATTTATTGGTCCTATTGAAATACTTTTTAAAAGCATTTCCGTTTTTGATTGACCACTAATAGCTTTAGGGCATCTCTAAAAACCAAAAATGTTTGTCATTCTGAGGAGCGGAGCGACGAAGAATCTTCGTTTTCTTTCAAATTGACAAAGCTGAAATTCTTCATCCGCTAAAGCGGATTCAGAATGACAATTTTTAGAGATGCTTTTAGCAAAAACTTATTCGAAAAAGTAATTACTATAATCGGGGTAGAATGCATGGTAAAACTACTTTTGGAACAAATTTATATTTACTCAAGTTGTCAGTCAAATAATTGGTTACTTAAAACCGTTGAAACGGTTATATAAATTAGTTTTTTGGTTCATTAACCCACGGATTAAGAGACTGTGTTAATATTAACCCAAATTTTCCGTTAGGAAAACCTGCCTGCGGTAGGCAGGTTTGCCCTTTGGGCCGACAAGCCCGCCCAACAAGATGGCTGACAGGCATTAAGTCATTTAGAGTAAATAGGTTATGTCGAAATTCTCAATTTTCAACCGCAAGCTCTCGCCGCGCTAAGCCGCTTGGCGAAGCGGGTCAGCTTGCGTTTCTTTGATAAAACCGCAACTTGAAAGTTGCGCCTACCAACTATTTTATCATTTTCACGCAACCTCTTAATCCGTGAGTTAATGAGAAAAAGGTAAAGATTTTTAGCTGCTTTAACGGTTTATAATTGTAAGTGGTTAACTTGAATAATTAGTTAAGTGTACCAACAGGAATATTTTCGGAATTGATTACAACTTGCTGAACTTTGACCCGTACAACCCCTTTTTGTATTATCCCTAATGTTTTTGCTGTTCCTTTGGATAGGTCGAGCTCGCGCCCTTCTATGTAAGGACCTCTGTCATTAATTCTAACAATAACAGACTTTCCGTTTCGCGGATTTGTGATTTGCAGCAGCGTTCCAAATGGCAAAGATTTGTGTGCCGCGGTTAAAGCCATCTGATTGTAAATTTCTCCGTTTGCAGTAGTTTTACCATGAAATCTTGGTCCGTACCAGGAAGCGGTCATAACTCCAATATCGCTTAGTTCTACAGGTGCCAAATTCGGTTCAGCATCTTTGCTTACGTTTACTTTTGTCAAGCCGTGGTTAATATTTGCTGGAGTATCGCCAAGATTTATTAATCCCGCAGAAACAACAACAAGACTTATAATTGATAATGTTTTTATGTAGCGCAACAAAACCTCTAAATTAGTTTAACATAACTGCTAAAAGGAATAATAAGAGAGCCGACTTACAAGAAGTGCTATGTTTTTAAGTTGGCAGCGAACCTTCTATTGGTTCTGAACAGATTTTCGTAATAAGCTACAATAGGCTCAATTTGAAAATCGAGTGAGAGAAATGATGACTGGAAACCAGAAAAGATAAGGGCGTAATTTGTTTTACCGCCAGCTTGATTAGTTGCTGGGTTCTCGCTAATAAATATCTCAACAGTGGAATCTTTAACAATAGTTTGTCTAGAGTAAATTTTTCCGGTGGCATTATTTGAACCGTGAGCTGCAATTACAAAACCGGCAGTCAACAAACCAAGACAATATATTAAAATTTTAATTTTCACAATTGTTATAAGCATTATAGAGAATCGTTGGGTTAAAGTTAGGCATTTTGGACAAAGCAGACAAAATGGAATAGAGGTTAAATCACATTTGATAACTCAAAAATTCGAAAAACGATTGAATTCGCACTATTTGCAAAAGAAAATTTTTCTAATAAGTAACGTAAATTACCTTTAGCTGTAATTTTTCTGGCAGAAGGGGGAACAAAGCTAGTTAAAGATTTAGAGCATCTTTATTCTTACTAAACTAACATCGTCATCGAACTCGCCAGAGGTGTAGTTGTACATTTCAGTCTTGATTTGCTCCAAGCTGTCTGTTGAAGAATCCAGCGCGCCAAGAAATTCTATAAACCCCTCCTCTTTGTACATTTCTCCGGCAGAGTTTCTTGCCTCAGTAATTCCATCTGTAACCAAAAAAAGTTCGCTCAGGCTTTCAAGTTGAAGTTCATGGTCTTCATACTCGCCGGAATGGCTGAAGCCGAGAAGCAATCCTTTTGATACAAAACTTTGCACTCCGTTGCTCGATTTGAAAAAAAGAGGCAGATCTCCTGCACCGGAGTATTTAACAATATTATTCTTTTTGTTAATAATAATAATGGAAAGAGTAATAAAAACTTCAGCGATTCGTTCATCTTTGAAGATAGATTCGTTTACTTTGTGGAGTATATCGCTTGGTTTATACACGTTGGCAGATTCTAAAACAAACCGCGTTGCGCTGCGAACATATCCGGCATAAGCTACAGCAAAATACCAAGCGCCCCATCTTTTGCCCATTGTATCGCCAAGCACAACAACAAGATTATCGTCATCCACTTTTATATAATCTATAAAATCTCCTCCGGGAACATTTTTGTGAGGCTGATGCCAGTGCGAAATTTCGTAGCCGTCGAATTTTGGAAATTCATCCGGAACAACTTTAACTCCCATAGAATCTGCGGCTTTTTGTACTTCATCAACAATTTTAGTTCTTTCTTTTTCAAGAGTTTTTAGAATAGCCGAAACTTTAGCAATTACTACTTTTGGGCTGGAAGTTTTGATGATATAATCTTCGATCTCTAAATCATAACCTTGAAGAATATCGTCTTCTTCCCCTTTTGCAGTTAAGAATACAAAAGGAATTTTCTTAAGCTCTGGATTTGCAAGCAATTTCTTACGAAACTCAAACCCATCAACTTCGGGCATCATAATATCGCTTATAATTAAGTCCGGTAAAATTTTTTCTGCCGTTTCATATCCTTCTCTGCCGTTGGGCGCGTGTGTAACTTCGTAACCAGCTTTAGATAGATTATACTGAAATAATTTAGCAATGTTGAATTCGTCTTCTACAAGAAGTATTCTGTTTGCTGCTTTCCTTTCTGCCACTTTAATCTCCGGTTTTCGAGAACAGATTCTCGAACTGTCATTCTAATTTCTATTTATGAGCCTACTCTAAAAAGCAATGATCATTGATAAAAAAACATTGTTTTCGACTTACCCGCCCAACCCTTCATAAAACGGCGGGCGGGTTAGGTTCGGCTCATTTATGAAAACTTCTGATTGCTTCTTGTAATTCCGAATAAGTTTCAAATACGCGGAATAAACGAGTAAGCTCAAACATTGATCGTACAGGGGGTTTGAAACCGACAAGCTTAAGGTCTCCGCCTTGTTTAACTACTTTTTTAAGAGTTCCAACAATAACACCTAAGAATGTTGAGTCTAAAAATTCAACAGCGGATAAATCCACAATAATTTTTGTAAAGCCGGCATTTATCTTGGAGTTAATTTTAACTTTCAAGTCCTCTGCTTCGCTAATCGTCGCACGATCGAGATTTATAATCTCAACCAAAACATCATCAATTACTTCTTCAATTATGCCCATTTTGGATTCCATTAGTTTATCAAACTCAGTTTTTAGAAGAATCTATTTTATACTTTTCCATCAATCTGTAAAGAGTTGCTCTTCCAATTCTCAGCTTTCGAGCAGCTTCAACAATGTTTCCGCCGGTAAGTTTAAGAGAGTGTCTAATTGCTTCCTCTTTAAGTTTTTCAAAAGGAATTACCGGGGATTCATCGCCAAACAAAACTCCGCTTCCGTTAAAGTTAGCAGAGCCAATCTGATTTGTAATTGTCTGAGGAAGTATATCTGTATCAATAGTTTCGGCATCGGTTAAGATTATACATCTTTCCAATAAATTTTCTAATTCGCGTACGTTGCCAGGCCAATCATAATCATATAAATATTTGAGTGCGGATTTTGTAACGCCTTTAATATTCCTGCCAAGTTTTTCGTTGAATGCTTTTACAAAGTGATTTATCAGAACAACTATATCAGCTTTTCGTTCTCTCAAAGGCGGTATATGAATAGGGAAAGAACTTAGCCTGTAATACAAGTCTTCGCGGAAATGCTTGTTATCAACCGCGGCTTTTAAATCTCTGTTAGTTGCAGAAATAATTCTAACATCTGTCTTAATAACTTCGTTGCCTCCAACTCTTTCAAATTCTTTTAGCTGAATTACTCTTAAAATTTTTGCTTGGAGCGACATTTCCATTTCGCCGATTTCATCTAAAAAAAGTGAACCGCTTTTGGCAAGCTCAAACTTTCCAATTTTTCTTTGATGTGCGCCGGTGAAAGAACCTTTTTCATGTCCAAACAATTCGCTTTCTAGAAGTTCTCTTGGTATTGAAGCGCAGTTAACAACAACAAAAGGAGCGGCTTTACGCTTTCCGCTGTAATGAATTGCGCGTGCAACAAGTTCTTTTCCGGTTCCACTTTCGCCTGTAATCAAAACTGTAATATCGTTATCAAGAACTTTTGAGATCATCCTAAAAGCTTCTTGCATTTTTTTATCTGCAGAAATAATATTCTCGAAACTGTGTTCTTTTTGGAGATTCTCTTTTAGTTTTTCTACTTCTCTTTCGAGATCATAACTTTTGATTGCGTTTCTTATTGCTGGTTCAAGCCGGTTCTTATCTACAGGTTTCGGAAAATAATCGAATGCGCCTAAGCGAACAGATTCTAAAG
This sequence comes from Ignavibacteria bacterium, assembly GCA_009773205.1. Lineage (GTDB taxonomy): Bacteria > Bacteroidota > Ignavibacteria > Ignavibacteriales > Melioribacteraceae > Stygiobacter. Next base: position 38,566 of record WPAE01000030.1, on the reverse strand, counting down.
CAACCTCAACGCTTCCTTGTGCAGAGAGCATAATAACAGGAAGACGCGGAATTCGTTGTTTTATTTTTCCAAGAACTTCGTTTCCATTAATATCGGGCAGCATAATATCCAGCAGCACCAAATCCGGGTTTTCAGATATAGCGCCGAGCATATCATTTCCGTTGGTAAATGTTTTTACATTATAACCCCATTGGTTTTTTACCCAGTGGGAAAGCATTTTAAGAATTGACTCTTCGTCGTCAACAATAAAAATTAATTTTTCCATATCTCTCGGCTGTTATTACTTTGGTAAACCCCGTTATAAGACCTTCGTCCTTCTAACAGGATGGCGAACACGCGGCATTAACCAAGTGTTCGCAAAATAATGAATATTATTTCTACTCCGCTGAGCGCAGCGGGGCTTTCTAACGAGGTAAACGAATGATAAATGTTGTTCCTTTGTCTTCCTCAGAACGTACTTTTATAAAACCTTTATGAAGATCAATTATTTGTTTTGTGCTGACTAATCCAAAGCCGGCGCCGGTTAATAGCGCGCCTGGACGCGTAACTTTTCCAAATTTTTGAAACAAGTTTGGTAAATCTTTTTCCGGTATCCCAATTCCCGTATCGGAAATTGCAACTTCAATTTCTTTGCCGAAATCGTGAATAAACACTGAAATTCTTCCGCCTGAATTTGTAAACTTTATTGCGTTGGATAGTATGTTTGAAAAAACCTTTTTTAGTCGTTCGCGGTCCGCATTTATTATTATTTCGCGGTTTAAAAACTCTTTGGATAGAATAAGATTTTTGTCTTTGATATTTTGTTCGAAACTCAAAAGTACTTTTTCTAAGACTTCTGTAATATCAATATTATCTTTCTGTAATTCTTCTTCGCCAGATTCTAATTTCGAGAAATCGAGCAGGTCGTTAATTAATTTAGCAAGTCTCCTTCCTTCGGTAAGAATAATGCTGCTAAATTCTTTAAGAGTGTCTTTCGAAAGATCAAGATCGAAATAAATTGTTTCGGCAAAGCCAACTATCGAGGCCAGCGGCGTGCGCAGCTCGTGAGATACATTGGAAATGAATTCGCTCTTTAGTTTATTTAATTCTTCGAGCACAGTAATTTTGTGGCGGGCGCGTTCTCTTTCTATAGAAATAATTCTGTTGGCTTCAATTAGTTTAGCGTTAAGCTCTTTTATTTTTTGCTCATCGCTTTTTCTGCGCGTTATGTTTCTTCCAATACTCAACATACCGCTAACAATACCATCTGCTAAAACAGGGCGCGCGTGTATTTCGAATAGCACGGGTTTATCAAAACGGTCCAGAATATTAACTTCAAAAATTGTTATTCCGCTCGATTCCAAAATTTTCGTAAATGCTTCGGCAACTTTCTTTTCCTCATCTTTATCAACAAACTCAAGAAAGTGCCTGCCTATCATTTCTTCCGGCATATAACCCAAAGTTGTGGCGCCGCTTTTATTTACCATGCTAAAGTAGCCGAAGCCGTTAAGAATAAAAATTAAATCATCAGCAGTATCAATTAACATTCTAAACCGTTCTTCGGAGTTAGTTAGTTTTAGCTGTGTGTTTTTTTCTTCGGTAATGTCTTGAATAATTCCAACTACTCTGCTTACTTCACCATTCTTAAAAATAGGCGTGCCTGTATGGCGGACCCAATGTTCTTTTCCAAAGCGGTCCCGCAATTTATATTCTACGGCGGCTTCTTTACCTTGTTTAAGAGTATGAATAAAGTTTTTGAAATCTTTGAAGTAAGCCGGAACAATAGATCGAAGTATTTTATTCTTGTATTTGTAAACGTCCTCTGGTGAATAGCCGAACACTGAACGGACAGCTTCCGAAACAAAATTATAATTTGTTCCATCCGGACTGGTTGAATAAAGCACGGTCGTTATCGAACTGATTGTCTCGTTATATATGTTTTGAATTTCTTTTTGGCGTGTTACTTCCACAAAAAAACTATATACAAAAATCTCTTTGGTTTTTTTAGAAACGAAAGAATTTATAAGGAACCATTTTTGGACGCCATGCTGGTCGGTAATCTTAATCTCAAAATTTGTAATGTTTGTTTTTTCTTTAGCCGCACGTATAAAAGGCAATTCCTCAAACGCAATTTTTTTGTTGTTAGAAGCAAAAAAGATTTCCTCATTAAGAAAATTGTAAGTTAGCTTGTTGGGTTTTGTGTCAAAAATATCTGCTAAAGGTTTATTTGCTTTTATAAAGTTTTGAACGGAATCTGTAATCAAAATTGGCGTTGCAGCAGCAAAAATATCGCCCACTTCAATAATCTCTTTCTTAGATTTTGTGTTTCCTTTTGAGGCAATTCTGGATGCGGATTCTTTGTTTTTCTTAGCGTTTTTGGGCTTCATCTGAAAATTGGCTGATATTTTGGGACGAAGATAATAAATTCGGTTGATATTACAGCGAACGAATTCTTTTTAAAATTTGAAATACCGCAGCAAAGCAAAAACAGAGCAGCGCAGAAAAAATCCAATACCCGTTTTCTTTATCAAGTTCAATTAGTCCTGCACCAATTAATGGACCAGCAATGGTGCCAATTCCATACATCATTATGTAGTGCCCGTTTGCCTGGGCAACATAAATTTTATCAACTTTTTCGATAGTGTAGTTTAATCCAACAGTATAAAAAGCCGGTACAATTCCGCCAATCAAGAAAAAAACGGCGAGCAAGAAATAAAAGTTTGCGTTTACAATCGGCAAGAGCAAAAACATTCCTAGCTTAAGTGCAATAAACAATAACAAGTTGAATTTAGAAACATTATCTGAGAAAGCGCTGATTAGATAGCCTAGAATGATGCCGCCAATTACAAATGAAGCGAGAAAGAACGAAACATCGTTGCTGCTAAAGCCATTGCGCAATCCGTAAATTGGAAGTGCTACAATTACGGACGCTTCAAAAAGTCCGTAAACTAACGAAGCTGCTAAACCAATTAACGGTATTTGTTTTATAGAAAGTTTAACCGGAGTTGTCTTGTTGGTATCAGTTGTAATCGGTTCGAACAAAATATATTGTATTATTAGAACAATAAGCATAATAGCTGCGCCTATTACAAAAGGGACCCAGCTTCCAAACTTAATTGTCCAAATCAATAAAGTTCCCATGGCAATTCCAATCGAAAGAAGAACAACGTAAAGACCAATATTTTTACCGCGGTTTGAATCATTACTATAATTATTTATTACTACTTCGGTGGCAACAAAAACAAATGTTCCGCCAATTCCCATAAAAAATTTTATTACATACAAAAGGGGATAAACATACCAAAACACATGAAGAAGCGCGCCTATCATCCAAATTGATAAACCATATAACAATGCTGTTCTTATGTTGTATTTATCAATCAGCCTTCCGGCAATACCAGAAAACAAAACAACGCTCAAGTAACCAATCATTGCCGAAGTTCCGGTTATCCAGCTTGGTGCGTTATTTTGTTCGAGCAAAACAACGGTAACAGGAGTAATTAAACCAAATCCTATCCCGCCAATGCCTATACCAACTAATGCTAAAATAAAATTCTTGTTCATTTGATAAATAGAAGTTTGGGTTCAAAATTAATTAAACGAAATATCTAAATAATTAATCTATTGTCACACCTGCTTGCAGCAGGCAAGCTGAGCCAGTCGCCCGCCTGATGAGCCGAAGGCGAGACGGGAGGCCATGACAAAAAAATATTGAGTACTGGATGTCAGTCTGAGCCAATCACTGCGAAGGCAGTGATTGTGTCGAAGACTCACCATGACTTAGCGTAAATATTTTAGATGTTTCTAAACAATATTTATTATAATTACGCCGGTAAAATTAAGGACGAAATGCCACAAATAAAGAAACCGGAACTTTTAGCTCCTGCCGGAAACTGGGCAATGTTAAACACAGCGATAAACAATGGCGCAGATGCAGTTTATTTTGGCGTAAAACAATTAAACATGCGCGCTTCTGCAGGCAATTTTGATGTTACTGAACTTGAAGAGATTGTAAAACATTGTGCCGGAAAAAATGTAAAAGCGCACTTAACCCTTAATACTATAGTTTACGAAAACGAGCTTGATGAGTTAGATGAAATTATTAGAAAAGCAAAACACGCCGGTATAGATTTAGTAATTTGCTGGGATATGTCCGTAATACAAAAATGTCTTGAACATAAAATGCCGTTTTGCATAAGTACACAGGCATCCATTTCAAACTCTGCTGCGGCACGGTTTTACGAAAATCTTGGTGCATTACGCGTTGTACTTGCAAGAGAGTGTACGTTAGATAAAATACGCGATATAAAGAGTAAATCGAAAATTGAAATAGAAACTTTTGTGCATGGCGCAATGTGTGTTGCAGTAAGCGGAAGGTGTTTTATGAGCCACGAGCTGTTTGGAAAAAGCGCTAACCGCGGCGAATGCCTTCAACCTTGCCGCCGCGAATTTGAAGTGATAGACAAAGACCAAAGCGGCTCTTTAGTGCTTGGCGAAGATTATGTTATGTCTCCTAAAGACCTCTGCACAATAGAAATCATTGATAAGTTAATCGAAGCAGGCATAGACTCATTCAAGATAGAAGGAAGAAAACGCGCACCGGAATATATTGCAACTGTTGTTTCAATCTACCGCAAAGCAATTGATCTTTATTTTGAAGGAAAACTTACTACAAATATCAAAATGCAGTTTGTTGAAGAGCTTCAGAAAGTTTACAACCGTGGCTTTTCTACAGGATTTTATTTGGGAACACCAACAAGTAAAGATTTTGCAAACATTTACGGAAGCGCCGCCACAACAAAAAAATCTTACGTTGGAAAAGTTATTAACTACTACAAAAAGAGCGGCGTGGTTTCTGTTAAATTAGAAGCAGATACTCTTGGCATTGGAGAAACTATTTACATAATTGGCAATACTACAGGTACAATTGAAATGAAACTTGACGAGCTGATGTTAGACGAAAACAAAATTTTTACGGGCGAAAAAGGAACTGAAGTAACGTTTGCGTGCAAAGAATTGGCAAGACCTAACGACAGGATTTATAAAGTTATAACTATAAAAGAGTAGCTATTTCCATGTAAGCTTTGGCTTTCCGGCATTAAAACTATCTACTGCTTCTTGCAAATTTGGAAAAATCTTAAAAACTTTATCCATTCTTGTAAGTACAAAAACCAACGATGGCATTTCTTTGTTGTAAACCAATCTTAAATCTCCATTAAGAGAATTCACTTTTTTCAATAAAGCAACCATAGCGCCGAGAAAGGTTGAGTCAATATACTCGCAAATAGCAAGATCAATTACTAATTTATTTGTGCCGGAAGAAATAATTTCAGTCGTAAAATCCTTAAAAGTAACAGCTTTAGCTAAAGTTGCTCGTGTTAGATATACATGAACAATTCCGATATCACCTGTTTTTTCTGATTTGAATTCCATCTCTAACTAAAACCTGTTTTCATTAATTTGGTTGGAAAATATATACAATAATACAGTTAATATAAAATTGCGGTTCGCCTCTTAAGCGGTTCTGAAACAGTGCAGCACTAAATGAGAATATGGGCACCTCTAAAAACTTTTGTTTTAAAATATTTCATGCTAAGAACACAAAGAAAAAGGAAAGCCCGCAAAGGAAATTGATATTTTTAGAGGCGCCAATATATTTCAGGGTAATTAATAACTCACAGTTACAGAAAGTAAACAAGTTATGGTGTTTCAACAGCACAAAGCTGAACGCATATTTTTATCCCAAATTTTCCGTTAGGCAAACCTGCCTGCGGTAGGCAGGTTTGCCCTTTGGGCCGACAAGCCCCGCCTTGTGGGATGATTTTTTTGGGTTTATCATTTATCCATAATTTGATTTCTAATTCACTCAACAGGTTTTATTATATTTGTTTTAATGGAAGAACAAAACATACATAACGAATTGTTTGGTGATGATGCGCCATCAAATAAATCTTTGCCTGTTAGAAAGTTGCAGCGCTCTGCAGATAATTACATTATAACAGGCGTTTGCGGAGGTATTGCAGAGTATTTTGGCAAGGAAGCCGCCTTAATAAGAATTATTGCAGCTGTGTTGCTTCTTCTTGGTGCATGGATTGTTGCCGCTTACTTGTTAATTGCTTATTTGCTTCCACCAGGCAAACACAACGAATCTTTTATAGAGAAAGATACTAAAGCAATCTCAAAAGAAAACTTCAGAACTATATTGAGTAGCGTGTTTATTGTTACCGGGCTTCATTTTACATTACAAGAGCTGGGCTTTACGAGTTCTACAAGCATTTTTTTACTGCCAAACAATTTTATGTTTCCTTTGCTGGCAGTTGCTGCTGGTGTTTTTCTTCTTATGAATAAATTTACAAGTAGTAAGTTTAGCACGAATGAGATGAAAAATTTTTTTAGAACTACAGATGATAAATTTCTATTAGGTGTTTGCGGAGGAATTGCAAAGTATCTTGGGATTGATTCTTCTTCTCTAAGAATAATTTTTCTTTTACTTACCGGATTAACATTGGGGATGTTTGCCATAGCTTATTTAATAATAGCAATTACAACACAACCAGAACCGCAAAAGCACATTTTTGCCGATGAATAAAAACCTAACTGCAATATCGTTAATTATATTTGGCGTTGGCTCACTTTTGATTTGGAGCGGTGTTTTGTCTTACAATCCAGAAATTTTATTTGGAATTGTATTAACAGCTTTTGGATTGAGCAATGCGAACTATTCCTTCCGTTATGGCCCGCGTAAGATGATTATATTTTCTTCTATCTTATTCTTAGCTGGAATTGTTCTGATGATAAAAAACTTATACGATATTATAGACACTCGCGGCTTGGTGCTCGTTTCCATTCTATTTATTTCCGGCTCTGCATTTGTGATTATGTTTATAGAGAACACTAAACATAAAACGTTTCTCTTTACCGGAGTAACCTTAGCTTTACTAAGTATTTTTTCGCTAACTGTTCTAAGAGAACTTGGTTTGTTCAAATGGCTGAAAATTATTGGGGATACGTTTGAATTTTTTCTCCCGGTAATACTCATTTTTTTTGGTGTAAGCATTTACATCAGCAGAAAAAAATAATTAGCGGGTTCTTCTTGGCTGTACTATTAAACTTGATGATAACAAAGGAGCAGATGGTGTTGCTGTGTTTGTGTTTTGTTCAACAGTAACCTTGTAGCCGGTTATTTGTTCTTTTGGCAGAAATGGGAAGGAAGTAATTTTTAAGTACTCAGAACCAACAGGCAGATAAGTTCCAAGAGAATAAGGCTGCCCTTTGCTTTCCATCCACAACTGAAATACCTGACCCGCTTGCAATTGCGGCATACTTCTAAACTGAATAAGCCCTTCCTTTTCACCAAAAGAAAGAAGAACTTTTGCAGAAGACTTTACATTTGCTGCTGCACTTGTAAAACTAATCACATTAATGTCTTGGTAATTAAAAAACTCTACTAAAGAAGAATAATTACCAACAAAATTATTAGCATCCGCAAGCTGGCTTTTCATAGCTGTTAATTCACTTTTCATTCCTTCTAAGCGGTCGTTCAGTTTTTGGTAGGATGAAAAAACGTAGTATCCTAAAATGGTAATTAGCAAAAGCGAAATAATTAAACCGATTATCGGCAAAATGTTCGATGAAGATTTATCGTCAATATCTGTCTTCACTTCTTCGTGTACATTTTTAGTGGTTACTTTGGGTTCATCAACTTGTACAGGTTTTATTTCTGTTATTTGTGGAACAGCAGGTTCTGGAGCTGCCGGCTTGTTAATTGTTGTTTTTCTTTTGGCAATATTTTCATCCGCAAAAGTATTAGTAAGTTCATCTTCGGAAAAATGAAACGCGGTTTTTGTTATTGCTGAATGCGTTTGAAACGTTGGCGTATTTGGCTGCGGTTTAACCGCATGCGGTTTGGGGAGTCTAATTTCTGTAACGGGCGGCAAAGTCATACGCGTGCTGGTATTAACCATGGTGTTACGTTCATTTATAATCTTTGCTTTAATTTCGTCTTTAATGCCAATTAATTTTTTTGCAACCATGTCTTTAATTGCCGGGTGCGGTTTTTCCAAATCTAGAATTACCGGAATCATAGAAATTATGTTTTGAAGTTCTCCAAGTTCTCCATCGGGAAGCTCGCCGCCTTCTTGCATGTAATCTTTGAACTGGACAAAATTTTGCTTGTCCATACATCCTACGGCAAACGCCGCAACCATTTCGTGAATTGCTTTTTCTGCCATTACTCTCTCACCAAAAAATCACGAAGGTTGTGCAACGCGTTCATTACTTTAGAGCGTACTGTTTCGATTGGAACATTAAGCTTATCGGATATTTCATCAACAGAATAACCTTCGTAATAAGCTAAATGTAAAACATACTTTTGAGTATCGGTAAGTTTTGAAAGCGCTTTTTCTATTTTGGGCTTTATAGCAAAAGCCGTTCTAAAATCTACGCTGTCTATATTTTTATCAAACGTAGGAAGAATAAAATAATCTTCATATTCATCATCATAAAGCTGAACGGTTTGTCCGGCAACACGTTCGCGGCGAAGGCTATCCACAGCTTTATTTCTAGCGAGAGAAACAAGCCATGTGTAAACATTTCCACATTTCATATCAAACCTGGAAATTTTACGCCAGATTATAACAAATACATCCGCCAAAATTTTTTCTGCAGTACTCTGATTAGGAGAAATTTTTTTAATAATTGTATAAAGCAGCGGCGAGTACCTATCGTACAGTTCTTCAAGAGCGCGGCTTTCGAACCGCGAAATCTCTTGCATTAACTCTAAATCTGACAGATCTCTGAACCTGCTCAAACTCAATTCTAAATTTCCCTAATTACTGCTAATCAAAAGTATGCTAACTGAGTTAAATTTGCAATTAAGACCGGTAGATACTTTTATAAAAGCATTTTGGGTAATGTATGAATGTTGCTTACCCGAAATTCTTCTTCTACCGGATTGTTGCCGATGAATGCTTTTTAGTCATCTTTTAGCGCATTGCAGCTATTGCGAGCTTGCTACAGAAAACAGATGCACAGATAGTTTGGTTTAATTATATTTCAATCCAAATAATCACCCACAAAATCTTACCGTACATGAAAAGAGTATTTTATGTTTTGGCTACTTTAACAGCGCTGTTTGTAATAAGCACAAGCGTTCTTGGTCAAACTGGCGCTTCGCTTACTTTTACAGAAGTAATGTTTACTCCTTCCGAAAGTAATGGCGAGTTTATAGAAATTTATAACTCTTCGGCTACTCAAACTGTTAACCTTACCGGGTTTAAAATAAAATACTTTACTTCAAACGCAGATAACTTAGTTTCTTTTATTGGCGGAATGGAGCTGAGACCGGGAAAGTATGCTGTAATTATAGAAAACGATTACGATTACAATAATGGTGTTTACAAAAATCTGATTCCAGCAGACGCATTAGTAATAAAAATTGCAGATAATTCTTTTGGTACTTCAGGAATGGCAAACACAACAAGCAGAGATGTTTCCCTGCTGAATGCAACGGATGTTGTTATAGAAACCTACACTTATTCTGCCGATAACAACGCCGGAATTTCTGATGAGAAATACATCATCAATAAGGATAACAGCTCTGCCAACTGGCGTAACAGCACAACCGCTCATGGAACGCCAGGGAAAATTAATTCCGTTACTCCAATTACACATTTGCACAATTTAACTATTCGATTTAGTTCTTTAACTCCGGCAATTCCTGTTGAAAGAGATTCGGTTAATGTAAGGTTTATAGTTAAAAACAACGGCGTAAATGATGCAGCAAATTACTCAGTGGAAATATTTCGAGATGTTAACGCAGATTCTGTTGAGCAGTTGAGCGAAAGAATTTACAGCCAAAGTTTTACAGATTTGTCTTCAAGCGATTCGATTTTTGTTCAAGCTAAATTTTATGCGGAGCAAACAGGAAAGAATTTAATTATCGCTAAAGTAAATTATACGCTCGATGAAAAAACTTCGGACAATAAAACATTTGTTCTTACAACGATAGGTGAAAAACCAGCTTCTTACACCGATGTTGTAATAAACGAAATTATGTATGCGCCTTCTAACGATGAACCCGAATGGATAGAGCTTTATAATAGAACAGACCATACTATAAATTTAAAAAACTGGAGAATAGCAGACAACTCTCTTACGGCTGTTATTACCACAACTGATTTTCTTTTGCAGCCAAAAGAGTATGTTGTTGTTAGCAGCGATGCAACTATTGCCGGCTTCTATCAGCATTCCTTGAATTTAATTGTGAAAGGACTTCCTTCGTTTGGCAATACGGGTGATAATGTTGTGTTAAAAGGAAGCACAAATATTACTGTTGATTCTGTTAAATACTCGCCAACTTGGGGTGGCAACACAGGTGGAAAGTCTTTGGAAAGAATTTCCTTTAATGCCGCCTCTAACGAACCTAGCAATTGGAAAACATCTGTTAGTAAGTTTAAAGCAACGCCATCCAAAATTAATTCTGTTTCTGAAAAGAAAAACGATTTGAGCATCAAAACTATTAGCTCTGCTGCTAAGTATGCGGAAATTGGTAAAACTATTCAGATTAATGTGGTTTTAGAAAATTTGGGAAAGTCGTTAGAGAACAATTACTCGGTAAAGTTATTCCGAGATTTGAATGCGAATAGTGTTGCAGATGATGATGAAAAGATAGGAGAGTTCAGCGGTTCAAGCATTGCAAGTCTTGCAACTTCTACTTTCACTTTTACTATTGGAACTTTTGTTGCCGGGCAAAATCAGTTTTTGGCAAGAGTTGATTTGATTACCGATGAGTTTATTGAAAACAACAGCGGCAGCTTTAAAATAAACGCCGTTCTGTTAAACGAAGCAGCGGGCGATATTGTGGTTAATGAAATTATGTACAGCCCAAACTCATACGAACCGGAATGGATTGAGGTTTATAATAAGAGCACAAAGCAAATTAATCTTAATGGTTATCAAGTAGCAAACTCAACATCTAAAGCAAAAGTTGTTACCAAAAATGTTTTATTAAACCCGGAAGAGTATTTTGTAATTACACGCGATAGTTTGATGTTCCAGACATACCCGAAAGCATCCAATTTTTCTACAGCAACATTTCCAACTTTAAATAATAGTAAAGATAAAGTTGTAATTCTAGATTCTCTTGATAGAACAATAGATTCTTTAGAGTATAAGAATAATTGGGGCGGCTCCACAGGGAAATCATTAGAAAGAATTGATTGGGTGCGCAAGTCAACCGATTCTACCAATTGGAAAACCTCTGTAAATCAGTTTGGCGGCACACCGGGAGCTGTAAACTCGAACTCGCAAAAAAAGTTTGATGTTGTCATATCTAAAATTATTTACACTCCTGCTTCGCCGCTTGTAGGGCAACGAGTAAAAATCTCCGCAAGTGCTTCAAATATTGGGAAGAATGATGCAGCATTTAAATTTGTACTTAACAGAATTAACTTAGACGGTACTAAGCAAAAAATTGAAGAATCTAATACCGTAACATTATTCAAGAATGCGTCGCTTTCTTATGAATTCACTTTTGCTGTAGAGTCTATTACATCCAAGCAGGTTTTTGAAGTTGCAGCGGATTACCCTTTGGACGAGGATTTAGCTAATAATTCTGTAACCGAACTAATTAGACCCGGATACACCACCGGAACAGTTGTGCTTAACGAAGTTATGTTCAATCCTGTAAACGGCGAACCAGAATGGATAGAGCTATACAATGCTTCTTCTTATAACATTGATTTGGAAGAATGGTCAATAACAGATGTGCTAACAAGTCCTGTTAAATCAAAAATTAATTCTAAAGACTATTCGTTTCCAAGCAAAACGTATTTGGTAGTTGCTAAGGACAGCACAATAAAAGATTTTCATAAAACGATTCCAGGTAAACTGATTGTTAGCAGCTTTGCAAATTTGAACAACGATGCTGATGGCGTTGTGCTTAAAGATTCACGCGGCGTTACAATTGATTCTTTGTTTTATGAAAAAAGCTTGGGCGGCGAAAATGGTAAATCATTAGAAAGAGTTTTAATTGAAAACGGAACTAACGTTAAAACCAACTGGGCTTCTTCTAAAGATATTGAGCTAAGCACGCCGGGAAGAATAAACTCGGTTTCGCCTAAAGATTATGATCTGGTAGCGTCTTCAATTTTATCAGCTCAGAAATACGGCATTGTTGGAAGGAAAGTAAAGTTTACAATTACGGTTAATAACATTGGCAAAAACAACGCACCAATCTTTGCAGTTAAACTATTCAGGGATGCAAACAAGAATGGTTTAACAGAATTGAGTGAATTGGTGTATTTGAAAAATGAAACAAATCTTGCCGTTGGCGCACAAGTAAAATATGATGTTGAAGATGGTTCTTATACTGCCGGTATAAACACTTACATAGCTGTAGTTGAATATAGTGCAGATCAATATGTGGAAAACAACCAAGCTGTAATTAAAATAGATTGTGTAACCGTTAATGAAGAACGAAGCGATTTAGTAATTAACGAAGTTATGTATGCGCCAGTTGTTGGCGAGCCGGAATGGATAGAGATTTATAACAACAGCCAGAAACAAATTAACCTGAAGGGCTATCAAGTAGGAAATTCTTCAATCAGAGCTAAAGTTGTAAATCAAGATATTATACTTAACCCGGAAGAATATTTTGTAGCCGCCAAAGACAGCGCAGTATTCACACGCTATGCAAATATTTCAAAAGTAATAGTAGCTTCATTTCCAACTTTAAATAACAGCAGCGATAGAGTTGTGATTCTCGATTCACTTGGCAGAACAATTGATTCTCTCGAATACAAAAGCAGTTGGGGTGGAACAAACGGAAAGTCTTTAGAAAGATTTGAGTTTGCAAAAACTTCTACAGATTCAACAAACTGGAAAACTTCTCTTCATCAGCTCGGCGCAACTCCTGGAATTATTAATTCTATTTCTCAGAAAAAAATAGATGTTGCATTAACACAGTTGAATTTTAATCCTGTTGCGCCTCTTGCCGGACAGCGTGTTAAAATATCCGCTGCAGTAAACAATCGCGGAAAAAACGGAACATCATTTAGGCTTCTTTTAAACAGAGTTGATAAAAATGGAAACAAGCAAAGAGTAGAAGAAACCAACACAATGCTTATTTCTGCAGGAGCAAATCTTACTTACGAGTTTTCATTTTCGGTTGAAAGCCTGCAAACAAAATTAACTTTTGAAGCCATTGCAGAGTTAGCAGCCGATGAAGACCAAACTAACAATAGCTTTACTGCTTCGGTAACTCCCGGTTATATTCCAGGAATAATTAGTGTAAATGAAATAATGTTCAATCCCCTGAACGGAGAACCGGAATGGATTGAACTTTTCAACGCATCAAACATTGATGTTGATATAGAAGACTGGTCAATTACTGATGTTTTAACTACTCCGCAAAAGCAAGTAATTAAGGCAAAAGATTCTTTCTTCCCAAGGAATACTTTTTTAGTGATTGCAAAAGACTCTGCAATTAAAAATTTTCACAGAGAAATTCCATCAAGGATTATTATAACAAGTTTCGCAAATTTGAACAACGATGCAGACGGAGTTGTAATTAAAGATTCTCGTAATACTACAATTGATTCTGTGCGTTATGAAAGCAAGTGGGGCGGAGAGAGCGGTAAATCTTTGGAACGAAAACAGATTTCAGCTCCCTCTAATGAAAAAACAAATTGGGGTTCTTCTAAAGATTTGGAATTAAGCACGCCGGGCAGAATTAACAGTATTGCAATTAAAAAGTTTGATCTCGCCGCTAAAGCAATTATTACTAAACCGCTTTATCCATCTCTTAACGAAGAAATTAGTATTGGCGCAAGAGTTATTAATTACGGCACAAATGATGCCGATAAGTATTCAATCAAATATTATGAAAAGATTAACAACGCATTCAAATATCTTGGCGAAGTAAGTGCTGCTAATCTAAAAAACAACGATTCCGTAGTTGTTTATTCTACAGCAAAAATAAAATTGAGCGATATAAAAACAATAATGTATAAAGTAGTTTTTATTAACGATGAAGACACACTAAACAACTCTTTTAGCGGAGATGTGATACCGGGCGCAAAACCTAATTCGGTATTAATAACAGAAATAATGTATGATCCATTAACCAACGAGCCCGAATGGGTTGAGTTTATTAACGCTTCGAACGAAGCAGTGAACTTGAAAAACTGGGCTATAAGCGATTTGCTTCCTTCACCGACAAAAGTTTCTGTAACAACAAAAGATGAGTATTTGCAGCCGGGAGAATATGCCATTGTAACACCAGATACACAAGCTTACGCATTTATTCCGCCTAAGAAATTTTTCCAAACTAAATTTGGCTCACTCGGAAATACTACTGATGGAGTTATGATTTACGATTTTAGAGGCGCGGTTATAGACAGCTTTTTCTACAAATCGTCTTGGGGCGGCGGGAAAGGAACTTCGCTCGAAAGAATTTCTTTATTTAAAGCAACAAGCGACAGCACAAATTGGGCTGCTTCAATCTCAACTATTGGCGCTTCGCCGGGAATTAAAAACGCGTCTGCAAATCCTAAAAAATATAAAGCAGGCTCTCTTCTGTTTAACGAAATAATGTACGAACCAGAAACCGGCGGCGCGGAGTTTGTGGAGTTATTTAATGCTTCTAACGATTCTATCCAAGTTGGCGGAATGGATTTGAAGATTGGAGCAAAAGAAAAAGTGAAATTATCTTCTTCAGCTTTTATTGTTCCGCCGCAAGAGTATTTTGTGTTAGCTTCAGACACAAGTGTTTACAAAAAGTATGCTTGGTTAAACAAAAATAAATGCCGCGTGTCATCTTCTTTAAATCTTTCTAACGAAGGAACTTCGCTAATACTTAAAGACCTGTTTGGTTCTACGTTGGATTCTGTAGTTTATTCCCCATCATGGCACAACAGAAATTTTCTTGAAACGAAGAACAAATCTTTAGAAAGAATTAATCCTGCTTTCAATTCAAATGATAAATCGAATTGGAGCACAAGTGTAACAAGCGAAGGCGCAACTCCGGGGAAGCAAAATTCAATATTCACACAAAATCTTACTAGCGATTCTAAAGTAACTATTAGCCCAAATCCATTCTCTCCAGATAACGATGGCTTTGAAGATTTTGCGGTCATTAGTTTTAATCTGCCTTATAAACTTTCTCAAATACAAATAAAAGTATTTGACAGCCAAGGACGCTTGGTCAGAACTTTGTTAGAGAACCGTCCTGCTTCTTCCAACACTTCTGTTGTTTTTAACGGCTTGGATGACAATGGAAGAGCACTTAGAATCGGTATCTATATTTTATTAATAGAAATTGCCTCTGATGGAAGCGGCAATATTGAAGCCATTAAAAAGCCAATTGTGGTTGCAAGAAAATTATAGGACGAAAAATGACTTATGCAGAGAAAGTTACCGATTTTCTTTCGCAGAGGAAAATTGCGATAGCAGGCGTCTCAAGAAAACCGCAAACCGAAGTTGGAAATGCTATCTACAAAAAATTTAAGGAAGCTGGTTATACTGTTTTTCCAATTAATCCAAATGCAGAATATGTAGAAGGCGACAGGTGCTACAAAAACCTTTCTGAAACTCCTGAAAAGGCTGACGCTGTTTTTATTGCCGCCAACCCGGCGGCGGCCCCCGAAATAATAAAGCAGTGTCTTGACAACGGAATTACAAGAGTTTGGTTTCATAAAGGATTGGGTAATGGAAGCTATAATAAAGAGGCGGCACAGTATGGAGAAACGAATGGATTAACTGTAATTCATAACGGCTGCCCAATGATGTTTATAAAGGGCGCCGATCCATTTCATCGCTTTGTTGGGTTCGTTAAAAAAATACTTGGCAGACTGGAAAAATAGTTTAGCTGTTTTTTTTACCGGTTTGCTGTTTTTATCTTTGCGCGTAATTTTTTGTAGGATAACTATTAAGCACATCAAAGAAATAACTGTAGCTTGGAAGGCAGCATTTGCCGATAGCGGATTCATAACAAAACTTATTGTATCAACAATTCTGTTGTCAATTGTTCTTTTCTTCTTAGCAAACTATTTGCCGTACAACGAAACTCGTCCAGGTTCAACCTTGCACGATCCTTTACTTGAAACTTTTGAGCCGATAGACCTAACTTGGATTAGTTTTGTTCTTATTTATGGTGCTTTAATTATTGGGCTTTCTGCATTAGCAAAATTTCCACGTAGTGTATTAATAGCGTTTCAATCTTATGCTTTGCTTGCATCGCTTCGGTTAATAACAATACATTTTCTTCCGCTAAATGCACCGCCCGCAATTATTCCTATGGAAGATCCGTTTGTTGCGTTCTTTGGAGGAGGGAAAACTCTTCTAAAAGATCTTTTCTTTTCCGGTCACACTTCAACAATGTTTTTGCTTGCTTTAACTGCACAAAACAAATATCTCAAATTAAGTTTTGTGATTTGTACAATATTGATTGGTGCAACTGTTTTAGCTCAACATGTTCATTACACAATTGATGTAATTGCAGCTCCTTTTTTTGCTTATACAACTTACCGCATAGCTCATTTGATAAACAAAGAGAAAAAATTATCTGTTTGATTGGAATTATTTCAGCTTCAATTTCGTTAAGCTGTAATTAAGAAAAACGACTTATGATTACCGAAGCAACATTTTTACATTACCTTAACTCTTTACTCGATGGCGACAAAAAACAGTGCTACTCGATTGTTGATAATCTAATTGCTAACAAAACCAGCTTGCGCGATATTTTTGTGAAATTATTTCAACGCTCTATGTACCGCGTAGGACAGATGTGGGAAAATGATAGATGCTCTGTTGCAGATGAACACATAGCAACAAAAATAACAGAAGGACTTGTTGATTATGTTGCTTCGCATCATACAGCGATAAAAGACATAAACAAGATTATAGTAATTACATGTATTGATAAAGAATTTCACGAGCTTGGCGCAAGAATGGTGGCATGCTATCTTGAGACACTTGGCTACAAAGTATTTTTTGTCGGCTCAAACACTCCGCAAAATGAAGTGTTAAAGATCATCAAAGAAAAACAAGCAGATATTGTTGGCATATCAAACAACTTCTATCTAAACTTTACGCGCCTTGTTGCTTTGCTAAATGCAATTCAAAATGAATTTCCAGACTTAAGAACTATTGTTGGCGGGCAGGCTCTTGCCGAAGGAACTGACGACATATTTAAAGAATACAAAAATGTAAAATACATCTGCTCTTTAGATTCTTTGGATGAATACCTTGCTTTGCACAATCATCATTAATCTCTCAGTTTCTTTCATTAAAGCTATAGGAATTTTTTTATTTTTCTCCAGCTAATATTTGGAGAAACGTAATGCGCCCCTTTTCACTTTTCGCTTTTATTATATTATCTGCTGCTCTGCTTAATGCACAATCTAAAATTCAAGACATTATAAAACCTGTTAATTTAATTGCAGGCAAAACAGATTCAATGCTTATAAGCGATATGTTCTATTCGCCTAAGTACAAAGTAACATTCGCGCCAAATCAAAACGTAATTGTAGATTATGATAAAAAATCTAAAGTAGTTCGCTTTACACCCAACCTAAACTTCTCCGGACTTACTTTAATTGATTTTAAGCTTGGAAAAGAAACCTATTCCATTCCGGTTCGTTCGAGTGTGCAGCCCAAATTTAAGTTTACTTATAAGCCTGCTAAAAAATATAATAAGCTGACTTTGTTTGGTAGTTTTAACGGCTGGGATAGAAGCAGCATGCCAATGAAAGACGAAAACAATGATGGAATTTTTGAAACGGAAGTTGCACTTGAACCGGGCAGATACGAATATAAATTCTTTGGCGATGGTGAGGAAATTATTGACCCTAACAATCCCAATAAAAAACCTAACGGAATGGGAGATTACAACTCAATTTTTAATGTTGAAGAGCATAATCTCGGGAAGCTGTTTCTACACAAGGATAAAAAAGAAATTAATCCTTCTGTAAGCTCGTTCGGTTTCTATTATGAAAACGAAAAAGATGGCAACGCTATTAATCACTCAAACATTATAGCTCTTCTAAATAACCAGCGCATTGATACAAGCAAGATAAAGATTCTCGGGAGTAGTTTTAAAACATTGCTGCCCCGCAATAAGCTGAAAGGAAAAAATCTCCTTAGGGTTGCAGTTACTAAAAATGGCAGAACTACAAATATTCAATCTGTTTTCATTAAAGATGGGAAAACCGAAAATGATTATTCAAACTGGCACAACAGTATTATTTATTCTCTGCTTATAGATAGATTTAGCGATGGCGATAAGTTACTGAACAAGCCTATTGTACATGATTCTCTTTTTGATAAAGCAAACTATATGGGTGGAGATTTTCAAGGAATAATAAACAAATTAAACGAAGGCTACTTCGATTCTCTTGGGATAAATACAATTTGGCTTTCACCGGTTTATGATAATCCCGATAAAGCTTATAAAGAAGCTCCTGCTCCGCACAGATGGTACAGCGGATATCATGGTTACTGGCCTGTAAGTTCTTACGATGTTGAGGAACGTTTCGGCACAATGAAAAAGCTGAAAGAGCTTGTTTCAACGGCACATAAATATGGAATAAAAATTCTGTTAGATATTGTAGCTAATCATGTTCACGAAACACACCCACTTTTTAAGAAAAAGCCAGAGTGGTTTGGTGAATTAAATTTACCCGATGGAAGAAAAAATCTTCGGCTTTGGGATGAACATAGATTAACAACTTGGTTCGAGCCTTATCTGCCAAAGTTCAATTACGTTGGCTCACAAGAAGCGATTAAATATCAAGCCAAGAATGCAATTTGGTGGCTAAAGCAAACCGGCGCCGATGGGTTTAGACAAGATGCTGTAAAACATATTTCAAACGGTTTTTGGCGCACGCTCACTCGCAAAGTAAAATCCGAAATCGAAATTCCGCGCAAAGTTTCCGTTTATCAAATTGGCGAAACATTCGGCAGTTACGAGCTAATTAATTCTTATGTTAATAATGGACAGCTATCTGCGCAATTTAATTTTAATCTTTATGATACTGCGCTTCCAACATTTATTGATGAGAAAATGTCGTTCAAATCTTTGGATGCAGAACTCAAAAAAACTTTTCTCGTTTACGGAGAAAATAATTTAATGGGCAATGTTATGGATAGCCACGATAAAAACCGCTTTATGGCATTTGCCGATGGAGATTTGGACGTAACTCAATGGAGCGCAATTGAAGAAGGATGGAACAATCCGCCCATTGTTGATAACCCTAGCAGCTACAAAAAAGCAAAATTGTACTATGCGTACATGAACGCCATACCAGGTGTACCTGTAATTTACTACGGAAGCGAGTTTGGTATGAGCGGCGCTTCAGATCCAGACAACAGAAGAATGATGCGCTTTAACGAACAACTAAGTAAAGATGAAAAGCAGATGCTAAAAGATGTAAGACAAATTATCAATCTCCGTAAAAAGTATTCTGCATTAACCGGCGGAGATTTTTTAACTCTTGCAGCCACCGAAAATATTTATGCTTTTATTCGCTCAGATTTTAACGAAAGGATTCTTGTAGTACTAAATAAATCGGAAGAACTGGTCAAGGTTAATCTTACTTTTCCGGCTAATTACAAAATCAGCGAAACGGTTAATCTGCTAACAAATCAAAAAAATGCTGTTGCAGGAAATGTTTTATCGCTTGAAATGAATTCTGTTGGTTACATGTTTATAAAGCTACAGTAATAACAGAAGAAGGTACTGGACGGGGTTAACCCCGACAAGCATGTAAGATTTTAGTAAGTGTTGAAAATTGAGAATTTCGACATAACCTATTTACTCTAAATGACTTAATGCCTGTCTGCCCAAAGGGCAAATTTTCCTAACGGAAAATTTGGGTTTATAATTACTACTAACCGACTAAAAAAACAGAACATGCCTGCCGCGGCATGTTCTGTTTTTTTTGATTTGATTAAGCCATCTCATCTATCTGTTAAAACGATTAAACGATTGTAAAAACAAGCGATTATCGTTTTTGAAAAAAATTAGTCGGTTAGTAGTGCTAGTGAATATAAAAATTTGTGACAGATTGTTTGTTTTTTGAATAATAGGAGACGCTAAAGTTCTTAGAACTTTGTAATCCCTTTGTTCTTTATGAATCTCCTCGCCGCAACCTGCCCGCCGCTTTGCTTTGGCAGGCGGGGCAGCGAGGTTTCTGAAAACAAATTTTATTTATTCGCCTCAATAGGCGGAGAATTTGACCCTCGTCCGCCTCTGGCGGATTAAAAGCATTATCTTATTAAATAAAGTTCTTTCTGTCTTTCCGAAAGAAACACGCAGCCATCTTTTGTAATTAAAACTTCTTCTTCAACAGTAGCAATTCCAAAATCTTTTACATTTAATCTTGGTTCTATAGTAAAAATATTTCCTTCTTCAATTTGCAGATAAGGCAAATTATTATAACGCTCCCATTTTGGACCTAATAAACAGCCTCCATCATGAGCAAAACGCCCAACTTGATGCCCAAGTCCGTGCGGATATTCATCATATCCTTTTATTTGAATATACTCGCGCGCAACTTTATCAATTTCCCAGCCTTGTTTACCGGGCTTTAATTCTTCTGCTGCTTTTGTAATTGATTCAACTATAACATCAAAGCCTCGCTGCACTTCCATTGGGGCTTTATCTTCATGAGGATGACATATATACCAAGTTCTTTGTAAATCCGAGCAATACCCGTTTACCTTAACGCCAAAATCCATATTAACTACATGCCCATATTGAATTGCTCTACCTGTTGGACCGGAGTGTGCGCCGGCAGTATCGGGTCCGGTAAAAACAGCGGGACAGTGTTCTACATCCCAAGATGTTTCTAAACCGCGTTGCTTTACTAAATCAAGCACAAACTCAGCAACCTGCTTTTCGGTTACACCAACTTTTAAAAACTTTCCAACTTCTCCAAAAATTTTGAGAGTTTCGTTGATTGCCTCTTTCATATTAGAAAGTTCGCTGGCTGATTTTCTTCCCTTTAATGCTGCTACAATTTCTTCGGATGAAACAAGTACGTTTACGTATGGAGTTTCTTTTAGATGGTCTATCAATTCTAAATATAAACCGTGAGGCAATCCATCTGCAAGTGTAGAATTGCGCGAATAATTGATTGCTATCTTTTGAGGCTTGTACATATCTAACACTTTTAGAAGATCATCTTTTACAAATTTTAAATATGGATGAATGTTTTTGTAAGTTCCTACAGCTTTCATGTTTTCAAACTCAAGCGAACCAACTACAGCGTGAGTTGCACCGCTTTTTGTAATAATAAATGCAGACTGCCAAGTGGCTCCGGTTCCCACAATCATATCCATCATCGGATCTTTCATGTTGCCGGTTTCTCGCACATAAGTCATCCACATATCAATGTTTTTTTCGTTAAGAATTTTTACTGCTTGTTCAATTTTTTCTAAGACCATTTGATTGGACATACACTCTCCGGAATTTTTTATTATTTAGTTTGCCTGTTTAAATGACCACAACATTCTTTTGTTCATTAATTAAAATTTTGTTGACGAAAAATTACAAAGAAATTCCCATTTCGTAATTGAAAGAAATAAGATAGATTCCACTAAGTAAAAATCAACATTGTGTGCTGCTTATAAAGAAAGCACGGCTCCATAAACTGGGAGTTTGAGATTGAAGAATTAAAAGGAAGAATATGAACTCGTTAAAAAATTTTTTGTGCGATCAGAAAGAATATTTGTTGGAATCTTATACGAAGCTACTCATGATTAGCGATGGCGAAGCCTCTTCTAAACAAGAGAACAAATGGTCTAAGAAGGAAATACTTGGGCATTTGGTTGATTCGGCTTCAAACAATCATCAGCGATTTGTTAGAGCACAGTTTCAAAGGAATCTCGTTTTTCAAAGCTACAACCAAGATGATTGGGTAAAGGTTCAGAATTATCAATTTGTTAATTGGTTCTCTTTGGTTGAATTGTGGAAAGGTTTTAATTTTCTCATCGTTCACTTAATTGCAGAAATACCGAATGAAATTTTGCTGAAGGAAACAGTTGAACACAACTTTAATGCTATTGCTTATATCGTGGTGCCGAAAAGTAAACCGGCAACATTAGAATATTTTATAAAAGATTATTACTTGCACTTGCGGCATCATTTAGAGCGGGTGCTTGAGTAATAACTACTTGGTAAAATTATTCGTGCTGCTTAACAGCTTTTTTCAGTCTATCCATAATTGCTCTTCCCAAACCTGTTTCTTCAATCTTTTCTACAATTATGAGATCTAGGTTTTCTTTTTCCAAATCGTGAAGGAATGAAAAGAGATTTGCTGCCGCTTCCCTTAAATCGGCTTGTTCCGAAAGCAGTTTAATCTTTGCAAAAGGAAAATCGAGTTTGTTCTGTCTTAAAAATATAGCGCCAATTTTCTTTTTTTCGTCTAATAATTTTTTATTAAAAAATTTTAAAGGAGTGTGCGGCGAATAATGAAACGGAAGCTGCCCGGGAGAGTTTGGCTTCTGTTCGTTCATTGTTCCGGTTTTAATTTTACCAACCTCATTTTCAATTTCCTCTTTTGATAAACCGCCGTGGCGAAGCAAGTAAAAATTATCTTCATAAAACTGCAAGATTGTAGATTCAACGCCAACAGAACTTTTACCACCGTCTAAAATCATATCAACCTTATCGCCAAGATATTTAGAAACATGCGAAGCTTCGGTTGGACTTAAATGCCCAAACCTATTTGCGCTCGGCGCAGCAATTGGTCTCTTACTGGTTTCAATTAACTGCAAAGCAACCGGATGATTCGGCATTCTAACTGCAACAGTTGGATTGCCGGAAGTTACAATTTCGGGTACAAGTTCGGTTTTGGGCAGCACAAGAGTTAATGGACCCGGCCAAAACTTTTTAATTAGCAAATCAATTTTTTCACGCTTAACTGTAGTAAGTTTTTTTAGCCAGCTTTTATCTGATATGTGTAAAATAAGAGGATTGAAAGAGGGACGTTTCTTTACTTCAAAAATTTTAGCAACGGCAATTGGATTTAAGCCGTCGGCGCCTAAACCATAAACAGTTTCTGTAGGAAACGCTACTAACCCGCCTGCTTTAATTATATGAGCGGCTTTCTTAATATTTTTGCTATTTGCTTTGTAGGTATTCATAAGCAATGCGAAAATAAAATTTTTGTTGAAGATTTGTTTGAATATCTTTGCAATAGAACACAATACTTTTACGAAAGCCATTCGATGCCGGTTTTAGTGTCAGTCCGAGTGCCCGCTTAGACTAGCGCATTCAGCGAGGAGCGCAGCCAAGTACAAAAACCGTGTTCTATGGTGTTTACTTTAATAATCTCTAGTGTGTAATATGAACGAACTTAAAAACTTTTGCAGACTTCTTGCCGAAGAAAGCGGCATGATAATTAATCGGTATTGGCGCAAAGATTTTTCCATTGAGCGTAAAGCCGATTCAACTCCAGTTACTATTGCAGATAAAAAAGCTGAGGAGTTAATGCGCGAAATGATTATGAAGCATTTTCCCGAGCATGGAATTATTGGCGAAGAGTTTGGAGTGCATAATAAAGATGCAGAGTACAAATGGATTCTCGATCCTATTGATGGAACAAAAAGTTTTATTCACGGCACGGTAACTTTTGGAACACTGATTGCGCTAACAAAAAATGGAAAGCCGATTTTTGGTGCTGTCAATCAACCAGTATTAAAGGAATTTTTAATAGGCGATAATGAAACCGCTTTCTTAAACGAAGTAAGAGTAAGAGTACGTAATTGCTACAGTTTAGAATCTGCATCTCTTCTTACAACCGATCATCGTCATATCGAGAAATATCAGAACTTAAAAAAATTTGAAAATTTGATGCGCAGAGTAAATTTATACAGACAATGGGGAGATTGCTACGGTTACTATCTCATTGCAACCGGTTATGCAGATATTATGATTGATCCGATAATGAGCGTGTGGGATTCTATGGCAGTTATTCCGATTATACGCGGTGCAGGTGGAACAATTACTGATTATCAAGGTAATAACGCTGAAACCGGAAACAGTATAATTGCAACTTCGGGATTTATTCATAGTGAAGTAATTAAAATTCTTAATTAAAAAATTATTTCGCTTTGTAACGTTTTGCGGTTATACTGCGTCTAACATTCAGTAATAAAAACAACTCGAAATTTTATAAGGCTTGCAGATGAAACAAATCTCTTACGGTTCTAAATTTTTACTTGGAACTTTTTTTCTCATTTTACTTTTTTCTTCTATTAATGCTCAGCAAACTATTCCTAACCAAAAACCAACTGTTAGTGCAGAGAGAATTGAAGATACTTTCGAGCTAAGCGGCAAACTTGATAATCCTAATTGGCAAAAAGCAGAACCAGTTGAATTAAGTTATGAATTTCGCCCTGGTGAAAATGTTCCTGCAAAACAAAAAACGACCGCTAGAATTTTATATGATAACGAATTCATTTATTTCGGGTTTGACTGCCGCGATACCGAACCGGAGAAGATACGCGCAAATGTTTCTGATAGAGATAAAATTTTCAACGATGATTTTGTAATTGTAATATTTGATACTTACGGCGACTACCAAAAAGCGTATGAGTTTGCTGTCAATCCATACGGAAACCAAGGCGATCTGCTTACTACCAGCAATGGCGGAGATACTTCTATGGATTATGTTTGGTATTCTGCAGCTAATATCAACGAGCACGGTTGGACTGCTGAAATCAAAATTCCTTTTAAGAGTTTAAACTTTCCAGAGAAAGAAGATCACACATGGGCTCTGCATCTTTCAAGAACAATTCCTAGAGAAAGCAGATTTCAAACTTCTTGGGTAAAAGTTGATAGAAACATTCCATCTTTTATTTCGCAAGCCGGATTGTTAACTGGATTAAAAAATATAAAATCTAGCGGCTCTCTTGAACTGCTTCCTTATCTTATCGGGCAACGCAATGGTCAACTTACAGATATTAACGATGCTTCTTCAAAAATTAAATTCGACCCGTTAAAAGGAAGAATTGGAGCAGGCGTAAAATATGCCCCTAATCAAGGGTTTGCATTAGAAGCTGTTGTGAATCCAGATTTTAGCCAGATAGAGGCAGACGCTGAACAAATTGAAATTAACACCACTTTTGCTTTGAACTATGATGAAAAACGCCCGTTCTTTTTGACTGGAAGTGATTTACTTCAAACGCCAATCTATTATTCAAGATCTATCAACAATCCTTTGGGTGCAGGAAGAATATTAGGTAAAGAGGGAAAACTTTCTTACTTGCTGCTCACTGCATATGATAGAAATACTGTTGTAGAAATTCCCGGCGAAGAGCGTAGCAATCTTGTTTCTACCGACATGAAATCTTTAGCAACTGTAGGCAGATTAAGATATGATTTTGGAAACGAAAGCTTCGTTGGCGCATTGGGTCTTGGAAGAAATATTGATAACGCCGGCAACTATGTTTTCGGTTTGGATTGGAAGTATAAGTTTTGGGATAACTGGTATTTCTCCGGTGAAGGATTTTTTAGCAAGACCAAAGAATTGAACAATACGAAAGTTTTTGGCAACACAAGAAAATTAGGAAAGACCGATTTCACAGCCGCATTCGATGGAGAGAGCTACACAGGCGATGGATTACACTTGGTGCTTTCTTACGAATCACGAAATTATGAGTTTACCACTGTGTTCAATAATTTTTCTCCTACTTTTCAAACCTACAACGGCTTGTTCGGGCAGGTTAACCAACGTCAGTTATACATGGAACACGACTTCAATTTTTATCCAAAAAATTCTTTTATAGATAGTTGGAGTATTGCAGTACAGGGTAATATGCAGTTTAACTATTCCGGTTTAAAGAAAGAACAATTCTTAATGACACGTGCATTCTTTACTTTAAAAGGACAGACAAACTTAAGAGTTTCTTATTTGCTGGTTAACGATGAAAACTTCAGCGGAAAACAGTTTGATGGAATTAACCGCTTAATGTTTGGCGCAAATACAAGACTATTTAAGGAATTATCATTTTACGCAAGCGGACAGATAGGGAAATTCATTTATAGATCATCGCGTCCGGAAATGGGCAGCGGGCATAATTTATATGCTGGATTTACATTAAAACCTACTCCGCGAATTAATTTTTCGGTTGATTACTCACGCGCAAACCTTTCTAGCGAAGCTAATGGCAACTTGTTATACGATGGCAACATTTATCGCATTGTTGGTATTTATCAATTCACTTCCGAAATATTTGTACGCGTAATTACTCAGTACAACACGTTTGATAAATCTTTTAATTTGTACCCGCTCTTTAGCTACAAATTAAATCCATTTACAACATTTTATGCTGGCGCTACAAGCAGCTATGTAGATCACAATGAAATTGGTTTAGCAAACACAACGCAGCAATACTTCGTAAAGTTTCAGTATTTGTTAGGCGTGTGCGCCTCTTGAGGCGAATAAATAAAATTTGTTTTCAGAAACCTCGCTGCCCCGCCTGCCAAAGCAAAGCGGCGGGCAGGTTGCGGCGAGGAGATTCATCAGAAATCCAAATGAACTGAAAAAAGTACGCATCTTTAAGGTGAACCTTGATAATAAAAGTTGGGGAAGATTTCAATACAGAAAAAGTCTCGTCGGAATTGACAGATATTTTTTTAATCCCAATATCGCTTTATATAAAAAGCATAGAAATAAATTGCATAGAATCGTATCTAATCTAATTTATCAGAGTTAGAAAGAATGAAAAATCAAACTAAAATTACCTAACAAATAAGAGATTATTTTTAATCATAAATAAATGTTTAAGATAAAATATAACTTACAGGAAAGTATGATTCTATTGCTTCAAAAAAAGTGAACCATTTTACATGAGCATTGATAAACAGTTACCAACTTTTATAGATTCACTTATTAATCAAGGAGTTGCAAAACGTCTCTTTGAAAAACACAACTTTTATCATATACGATCTGAAGACATTTAATAAACGAAGTTTATTGTAAAAAGACTATTCTCAATTTTATTTAATAGAGCAAGCAATCATAAATATTAAAAATTAGTCGTTAGTTATTTTCGTGACGGATTAAGTTTAGGATTTCGGATTGTTTTTGTAATTAGACTTATTTAATAGACGAATTACGAATTGGTTGAAATTTTAGTAAATTGCCAAAACTTAAAATATTACTTTGCAAATGACAGTTAAGAAGACTTTACTCAGTTTTGTTGGTACAAATGATGGCGGGGAACTGTTAGGGAAAAATGACGGGGCCATACTTACCGCTCTGAAAAATGAAAAATTTAATGAAGTAATTTTACTTTGGAATGAAGCCAAAATTGGTGAAACTACTTATTCTAAAGCAGTTAGCCATTTAGTTCTGGCAATTAAATCAAGAAAATACGCTCGAACTGTATCTGAACAACAATTAACTTTATCAGACGTTACTGACTATAATGAAATTTATACTAAGCTGAAAAAATTTACTGATGGCTTGCAGAAGGATAATAAGATTCAATACACTGCTGCTATTTCCTCGGGTACTCCAGCCATGCAAGTTTGCTGGATACTATTGGCTGAGTCCGGTGACTTCTCGGAAGAATTCCCGCTTAGATTAATTAAGGTAAAAGATCCAAAATTTGGAAAATCTCATAATGTCGAGGTCAAATTAGACACTTCCCTTCCCAAGATTCAAAGATTAAAAAATGAGATAGACACAATCAAAAAAGATTTAATTCCACAAGCAGAGTTAAATATTGAGCGGGGGATTATATCAATAGGAGAAGTTTTAATTGCTTTATCTCCAATGGAATTTTGTCACTATAGATACTTCTCTGAAAGAGTATTAAACGATTTGGGAGATGAAAAATTCTCGGGTTTATGTGTATCAATAGATTTTATGGGATCGATTTATCAGTATCACAAAGAGTCATTTCCAGATTTAGATCTTAACAGAGAAGACTTGCGGAAGATGATTAAAAATGTATCTGAATTAGGGATACAAACATTTCGAGGTAATGTTTCAAAGATAAATAGAAAGATTAGAGAATCTCTTAACAATGATACTTTGTTAAATACTTTCCAAATTTCGATAAATGGAAAAAGGGGAGCTAAATTCTATGGTATCATGGCTTCTCCGGAAAAAATCAAGATTGTTAGATAGTGTTGCAGCAACATTGCAAAAATATCAGATCATTATAAAAAGTTTATTTTGCGGAAGTTAAAGATGGATTTTAATACGGAACAAGACGCCAGAATATTAATTGACGATCTCTTAAAAAGTGCTGGATGGGATATCACTAATAAGAACCTTGTTAATACTGAGTTTTCTATCTACTTAGATAACAATTCAGTTAAAGAACCTAGTATAGAGTATAACACTTCTATTAATTCAAATCAAAAAGCGCTTGGTAGAGCTGATTACTTGTTAAGAACCCAAGATGGGAAACCATTAGCTATAATTGAAGCAAAAAAATCCGCGTTGCAACCTTATAGAGCAAAGCAACAAGCACTACCTTATGCAAAAGCAATTGGGGCCCCTTTCATCTTTTTAACTAACGGTGATCTAATATATTTTTGGGATTACCTGAATGATGATGCAAGGATTGTCAGTTCTTTCTATTCACAAAGAGATTTGGAAAGACTACTACAGATGCGGATCGAAAAGCATCCTATGGCGACAATTAAAATACCGGATACTTATATACGACAAGGTGAAAAGAGACTAGTTAGAGGGTATCAGCAAGAAGCAATGAAAGCTCTTGATCATTCTTTAGAGCTTGGTAAAAGAAGATTTTTAATTGAGCTACCAACTGGGACAGGGAAAACGGATTTAATTACTCTTGATCTAAAAAGACTAATTGATGCGAATCGTGCTGAAAAAATATTATTTCTCGTTGATAGAGAACAACTCGCAAAGCAGGCGTTGGAAGCGTTTCAAGATATTCTTCCGCAGCATGGTAGTTATTGGCTAAAACCTGGAATGATAAGGCAAGAAAAACAGATTACTGTTTGTCTATTGCAAACTATGGTATCTAGATATACCGAATTTACCAGTGGATATTATGATGTAGTGGTTGCTGATGAATGTCACCGTTCTATTTATGGCGCATGGCAAACCGCTTTAACACATTTTGATGCTCTACATATTGGATTAACTGCAACTCCTTCGATTTATATTGAGAGGAATACGTTTCAATTCTATCAGTGTAAAGAGGATAAGCCGGACTTCTCATATAAAATTCAAGATGCCTTTGTTGAAGGTCATTTAGTCCCCTACAAATTTGCAGATCGCATTACAGAGTTAATTTCTGATGGTGCTGATTTGAATGAAGATCATTATGATCCCTCCGAATTTGAAAGAAAGTGGACTAACTCAAAAACAAACCAAATGATGATGGAGGAATTCGATAAACTAGCATGGGAAAAATTTAATGAACTCGCCCCTAACCAAAAAATCGGTCCTGGTAAAGCAATTGTATTCGCTATAACAAAAAATCATGCAACTCGGTTGACTGAGTATCTCAATCAACTTCATCCTGAACTAAAAGGTAAATATGCTGAAGTGATAACGAGTGATGTTGCTAATGCTGACGAATTGATAAGAAAATTCAAAAGAGAAACCTACCCGATGATTGCTGTAAGTGTAGGTATGTTAGATACCGGTTTTGATTGCAGAGAAGTTCTACATTTGGTTATGTGCCGTAGAGTTCGTTCTCCTATCTTATATCAACAGATGAGAGGGAGAGGAACACGCACCTGTGATTCAATTGATAAAAAGAAATTTATGATCTACGACTTCTTTGGTAATCACAAATATTTTAATGATAGTGAATTCGATATCTTTTCTGGAGCCGGTGGTGGAAGAGCTTATGAAACGAAACCGGATAAGCCAAAAACTCACCGAGAATTAATTGAACTTGGACTAGATGATGAATGGCTATATAATGTAAACTATGTTGAATATGGACCTCAAGGAGAAAGAATTGATAAGCGTGATTATCTTACTAATTGGGAAGAGACGATTAAGAAATCTTTAATTACAAATCCGATTATTGAAAAAATAAAAAAACAATCGGAAGTTTCTTCTGAAGAAAAAGATAATTATTCCCTTACAGAAGAAGAAGAAAAACGTCTCGCTGAAATTCTAAACAGCCCTGATATGTATTTCAATGAGGATAACCTTAGAAATGCATATCGAAATCCCGGTGGTAATATAATTGATTTTATAAAGTATGCTCTTGGTGTTGAAAAACAGAAATCTAAGGAAGAAATAATTACTGAAAATTTTCATGCGTGGCTTGTTACAAAATCATTAACTACAGATCAAGCACAATATCTCAACATGCTTAAAAATAGAGGCGTTGTTAAAGGGAAAATTGAAATTGATGATTTATTCCAACCCCCTCTCTCAATTCTAAATGCTGCTGGATTAGGAATAGAATTATTTGGTGAAAATGGATTGAAGAATGTAATCAGCGAAATGAACGAATCAATATTTAACGCAAAAGTAGGATAATAAATGAATCAAGATTTACGAAGAAAGCTAGATAAAATTACAAATATACTTTTCGCCGGCGGAGTTAATAATCCAATTACTTACATCGAGCAAATCTCATATCTCATCTATCTTAAACTCCTTGATGAAAGGGAAAACGATATTGCTCAACAGATACGTTTAGGGAGCAGCAGAGCCAAGACATTATACCCAGAGCAAGCTGAAAGATTCCGTTGGAGTAAGTGGAGATTTTATAGCGGAGATAAGTTACACAAATTTATTCGTGATGAAGTGTTTCCATACATGTCTAATATTAATAGCGATAATGAATACATAGCTGCATACTTCCGTGATGCAGTATTAGAGATTCATGATCCAAATGTTCTCAAAGAAGTTATAGATGAAATTGATTCGATAATTTTTTCTTCCTTAGGGTCTGATGTTAAAGGTGATATTTACGAATACATGCTTACATATCTTAATACTATGGAGGGGTCGTTACTTGGACAGTTTAGAACTCCTCGTCAAATCAGAAAACTTATGGTTGAACTTGTTGAACCGGAAATCGGTGATACAATTTATGATCCGGCTTGCGGAACTGCGGGTTTTTTAATTGATGCACTCGAATATATTATGTCCAAATACTCGCAAAGAATTGAGGAAGT
Source organism: Ignavibacteria bacterium (assembly GCA_009773205.1). GTDB lineage: Bacteria > Bacteroidota > Ignavibacteria > Ignavibacteriales > Melioribacteraceae > Stygiobacter. Next base: position 7,443 of record WPAE01000030.1, on the reverse strand, counting down.
GCCTATCTATGGTGAGGAATGGTTAATTAGAAAATATCTTGAAAAACTAAACAGCGAAAGCCATTTAAAATTTAATGATAGTGAATTACCATTTGATACTGATCCGAAATTAAGAAAAAAGTTCTTGGGAGAACTTAAAGAATCCAATCCAAATTTGATGACATATGAAAAAGGCGATGGTGTAAATATTCCAGATTGGCACTTACTAGAAGATTCTCTGTATGGAATAGACGTTAGCCGACAGATAATGAGAATCGCCACAATGAACATGGTGCTGCATGGAATTTCTAAAGCAAACATTAAAAGAGGAAATACTCTCTCTGAAATGGGTGGTCTTACTGATGAAGATTTATATAGAAAGTATAAAGTTATTTTATCCAATCCCCCTTTTGCGGGTGTATTGCCAAAAGAATCAATTAGAGAAAATCTTCCCAAGAACACTAAAAAAAGTGAATTATTATTTTTAGCGGTTATGTTTGATGCACTAGCAGAAGGCGGCAGATGTGCTGTTATTGTTCCAGAAGGGTTGCTGTTTGGTTCAACTACAGCTCATATTGAACTGCGAGTAAAACTGATAGAAAAATTCAACTTGCAAGCTGTAATTAGTTTACCTGCTGGAGTATTTAAACCATATGCGGGAGTAAAGACTTCAATTCTGCTTTTTAGAAAACTGGTTAAAGATTCGTTGTTTGAAAATAACATAGCCACTCAAAAGGTTTGGTTCTATGAAATAAAAAATGATGGATATGATCCGGATAAAATAACTGGTGGCGGGCGACCGGAAACACCTGATAAAAATGATATACCGGATTTGATTAACCAATGGAACATATACAAAAAGTTTGGTTTCAAAAATCCACCCGGGGTTGAAGGTCTCTCAATCCTAGGGCATGGAAGTGAAGAACCAAAATGTTGGTGGGTTCTTGCTGATAGAATTTCAGAGAATGATTACAACTTAACTGCTGGAAGATATAAACCACAGATTATTAACAAAAACAATGAAGAAAATCTTGTTGAATTGCTCGAAGAAACAATTGATATAGAAAAAAATATTACTAAAAAATTAGAAAACCTTTTGAAAGAAATAAAAATATCAATATGAACTGGAGCAATGTTCAAATATCAAAACTATGCCAAATTAATCCGCGAAATAATGAACAAAGTAATTATGTAGATGATTATCAAGTATCGTTTGTGCCAATGCAAGCAGTGTCAGAAGTAAGTTGCGAAATAGAAGAATTAATTGTGAGAAGGATTAAGGATGTAAAAAAGGGATTTACTTTTTTTAAAGAAGATGACATTCTTTTTGCTAAAATTACTCCATGTATGGAAAATGGAAAAATAGCTATAGCCAAAAATCTAAAGAATGGAATAGGTTATGGTTCAACGGAATTTCATGTATTACGCGTCAGTAATTTATTAGTCAATAAATATCTTTATTATTATTTGCGTCAAGAATCATTTAGAAAAGAAGCTAAACTAAGAATGAGTGGAGCGGTTGGTCAACAACGCGTTCCTTTAAATTTCTTACAGAATCATCAATTACCACTTCCACCACGTTCCGAGCAATATCGGATTATTGAAATATTAGACCAAGCTGATGAAATACGTAAACTTCGCAAACAAGCAGATGAAAAAGCAGAGAAAATTGTCCCGACGTTGTTTACCGAGATGTTTGGGGATCCACTTACATATAGTGGAATAATGACAATAAGAGAAATAGTTAAAAAAGTCGAACAGAAAGATTTCAAAAAATATCCCGACATTGAGTTTAATTATATTGATATATCAAGTGTTGATGGGAAAACGGGGAAAATAATTTCTTATTCTAAATATTTTGGCTCAGATGCACCAAGTAGGGCAAAACAAATTATAAAGCACAATGATGTTATTATTTCAACAGTTAGACCTTATTTAAAAGCGACAGCTCTAGTTCCAAAAGATTTGGATAATCAAGTTTGTAGCACAGGGTTTTGTGTTATAAGAACAAAAGCAGATTATGGTTTTGGATTTCTTTATGCTTTATCAAGATTAAATTGGTTTTCAGAAAAATTAATGACTTTGGCTAGAGGAGCCTCTTATCCAGCCGTTTCTGATTCAGACATATTAAATATGAGTATACCGTATCCGACACAAAAAGAATCATTAATAAAAAAGTTTGACGATATTATTATCAATCTGGAACTGAAAAGAGATTTAAGGGAACAAGCAAATAAAAAAATACAGAACTTATTTGATTTATTATTATCGAAAGCTTTTGATGGAAGTCTAACCGCATCCTGGCGGGCAGCACATATGAAAGAGATACTTCAAGAAATGGAAGAACAGAAAAAATTTTTAGAAAAATTTAGTTAGGTGAATCTAATGGCAATAACGTTACACGAAGAAATTGTAGCAATCCTAAAAGAAACGGGAGAAAAGTTACGCACAAAAGATATTGCCGATAAGGTTAATCAGAGGAAAAACTATCTAAAAAAAGATGGATCAGAAGTAACTCCATTTCAAATTCATGGACGAACAAAAAATTATCCGGATTTATTTTTTAGAGAAGGTAATTATGTTGGATTAATAGAGTGGCAAAAAGAAAATGCAGATAAAATAACAGCAAAGAAGTCGGTTACGTTAGATGTGGAGATAAGCGAGATATTAAATATCAATGGAGAAGAGCTAACAACAAAAGTTATTGCAGATACAATAAACACAAGAGAAATTTATAAAAATCCAGATGGTAGCAAGGTTACACCGGGACAGATATTTACTACTGTTAAATCTTTTTCAAAAATATTTGATGTAAATGGTGATGTTGTTAGACTAGCGAAATGGGATGATGAAGGTGATGATGTTAGTGAACTTAGAGATCACACAGAATTATTAAAGCAAGAATTGAGCGATTTTAATTCTAAAATAGAAACAAACAAAATAAATATAAACTTAAAGTCAGTTTCGGTGGCTAACTTTAAGGCATATGCAAATCTGCAGGAGCTAAAACTAAAACCAATTACACTTTTATTCGGACCTAATAGCTCAGGTAAATCAAGTCTAATTCACTCGATATTATACCTTAATAATGCTTTCACAACAAAAATTCTTGATACACATTTCATGACAATTAGTGGAGATTCAGTTGATTTAGGTGGATTCAAGCAGTTATTAAATAAACGAGATCCAAATCAAAGATTAAAATTTGCAATAGAAATAGATTCGAATGAAACAAAATTAAAAAGTGAGTTTCCTTTTATTAATAAAATAAAAGTTCTCTTAGAAATATCACAACCCCAAAAGGAAAAGAAGGAAAAGAAAATAATACGCGTTGAAAACGAAATCGATTATTTTGATGAAGTCTCAACAGGTGAGTTTATTCCAGTTGGAAATCCTTTCGTTGAAAAGTATGAAATTCAATTAAACGATGAACCTCTTTTAAGTATGAGTGCAAATGCAAACTTAATGGGTCCAATGTTTGCAATCTTTAGAATTGATTATCTCAACAAAAAGACTCCTTTTCTTAAAGAGTTAATATCAGCTTTGTTGTTAACCCATTCTACAAAAACAAATATTGATGATGATGATTGGTTGGTAATTGACGAATGCATGGATAAACTTGTTGTTGATCTTTATGCTTCTCCAAACAATTTTATTCCGAAAGGAATTAAGCTTGCAAAGAGAGAACAAAATCAAATCGAATCTTCTCAGGTTATTCAACCGATTAGTAAAAGTTCACTAGCAGTAGATTTTTTTAATGCGCTGAATCTATTTCTTCCTTTTAGACTCAATGATTTATTTGAAGAAATATATGACAATGTTGAAAGGCAATTTTCAACAATGGTTTATTTGGGCCCAGTAAGGTCTTACCCTCCAAGGCACCTTCCATTTAGCAGTAATAATGATCCCAACTGGAAAGCCGGAGGTGGTGAAGCTTGGGAAAAACTTCGAGATATAAGAATAACAAGAGATAAAGTTAATGGATGGTTGAGTGGGGATAAAAATAAAAAAATGAATTCGAAATATCGGCTTGAGGTAAGAAAATATGCTGATACAAATGGGAATGATTTTATTTCTCAATTGCATGAGGCTGCCAAAGAGCTGGATTTTGATTTGAGTAAACTATCAACATGGTATAGTGAAGAAGAAGTAGTTGAAAAGATAAGTAAAAAAATAAATGAACCCGATGCTGTCGAAGGGATTAACGATCTTGTATTATTTGATGTAGATAAAAAAATAGTTGTAAGTCATAGAGATGTAGGTTTTGGGATTAGTCAAGTAATTCCAGTTCTTGTTAATCTATATGGAAATAAAAATAAAATCATAATGATTGAACAACCTGAAATCCATTTGCATCCCGCTCTTCAAGCTGAACTAGGTGATGTTGTCATAGAATCTGCTCTTGGTGAAAATAAAAATGTGTTAATATTGGAAAATCATAGTGAGCATATGATGCTGCGAATATTAAGGCGTATTAGGGAATCTTCAGAAGGAGAATTACCACCGGGTATTCCAAGCATTAAACCGGAGGATGTTAATGTTATTTATGTTAATATGACACCAAAAGGGGCGGAACTTGTAAGCATACCAATTACAGAAGATGGGGATTTTGCCATTAAATGGCCGCAAGGATTTTTTACGGAAAGAGCTGAGGAACTTTTCTAAATGATACTTGAATTTGCGCTTGACCCTGAAGTTATATCTAATTGGAAGGATTTCAATCGATTTACTTCTCAGTTTGGGTGCGAAACAGGAAGAATGATATCTCGTTTTCCTAAAAAGTGGAAAAAATTAGTTTATGATTGTTGTCAAACAAATACTGATTTAACTCCTATAAAACTTAAGAGAATAGAAGAAATTCTGCATAATGATGATTTAGACTTTGACAAAAAATTTGTAAGAAATCATCGGGATTATAATTCCAATACTGATTGGATTACAAACGCTATTGCTTCCAACAGAATAAAAGAATTTCATGCTATTATCTCGAATACGAAGAATGATGGGAGCTTATACGCTGATGATATAGACGAATTCCATGAAAAATGGAAAAATTCAACTTCAAAAGCTATTAAAAGAACGGTTAATGATTTAGGTAGTTGTTTTAAGCCATTTTTTGAAATGTCTAATCAATTATTAATTATGGATTCGCATTTTGATCCCGGCACACCCCGCTATTTTAGAGCTTTTAGAAAATATTTCGAATTAATATTCAGCGTGTCCAGGGATCATCAAAGAATTGAAATTCATACCTCTGATAAGATTGAAGCAAATCATTTTATAACTGAATTCAAGAAAAATTTCTTTAGATATATTCCGGTTAATAAGAAAATTGATGTGATAAGATGGGTTAGACTTGAAGATGGCGAGAATCAGCATCCACGATATCTTTTAACAGAATTTGGTGGAATCAATGTTGATTATGGTTTTGATGAAGGGGTACCGAATGAAACAACTGATGTAAGTTTATTAGGTCATACACTATATAAACAACGTTGGGAAAATATTCAAGAAAATAGCACAGTTTACAGAATAAAAGAGAAAATTACTTTTGCCGGTACAATCAATTCTCTTGAACATCAGGTGACTATTCAGAATTAATAACTCTCAGTGTTGCAACAACATTGCAAAAACTTATCCTTCTATATCTTAGCTTATTTTAGCATTAGAAAATTATGAGGTTAAGATGACACTTCACGAAGAAATAATTTCAATACTTAAAGAACGCAATAGTACTATGAACACTAATCAAATTGCGGAAGAAGTTAATAACCGCAATAATTATTTCAAGGGAGATGGCTCCTCAATCTCTGCATTTCAAATTCATGGAAGAACAAAAAATTATCCACATTTATTTTTAAGAAATAAAACTTTGGTTGGTCTTGTAGGAAGAGATGAAGAAATAATGAACAAGATAATGGTAGAAGATTTAGTAGAAAATTATCCGGCCCAAAACCCCATTATTAATAGCATGTTCAATCATAGCTCCTTGCATTTTATGAATGATGATGTAACAAACATAGATTTTCTTACAAGAAGTGGATTTGAAGAATTAGGATCATTCCAAACCTTAATAAAAGAAGGATTACCTAAAGACATAAAATTAAAATCACCTGGTCTCTATGCTGTAACTTTACCGGGAAATTACATTTATAATTTATTAGATGAACAAGCAATATCTAAGAATAACAACGTCGTAAATCCTTGGGAAACCGAAAAATTAAATAATAAGTGGATATCAAATGTTGATGTAATATATTATGGATTAGCAGGTAGTAATTCTCCTCGTTCTTTAAAATCCCGTTTGCAAGATTTTATTGATCATGCATCGGGGAAAACAACTGATAGAGGCCCACATCGTGGTGGTGAAATAATATTCCAATTATGTGACTGGGAGATGTTTTCCGTTTGGTTCTTACCAACAGGAAATCCTCCAGAACCCAGAAACTTGGAGAAGGAGTTATTAGAAAGATTTTTTGAAATGAAAAGTAAATTGCCGTTTGGTAATCGAAAATTCTAAGGAGGATTTATGACATTTCAAAAAATTAACTGTCCTAAGTGCAATACGGAAATTGAGATTTCGAGTTTGTTGACAACACAAATTGAAAATGAAGTTGAACAACGGTATACAAATCAGTTTGCTGGATTTAAGAAAGAAACAGAAGAAAAGATTGAGCTAAAAATTAAGAGTGAGTATGAATATAAATATAGTTATGAATTACTAGATCTTAAAAATCAGATTTCTGAAAAAGAACAACCCATTACTGATCTGGCTAAAAGAGAGCTTAATCTTAAAAAACGCGAACGAGAAATATAAAAAAAGAAAGATTCTCTAGAAAATGAAATTAGTGAAAAGCTTGATGAAGAACGAAAGAAAATCGAATCGAAATTAAAAGAAAAGTTTGAAGTTGAATCGAAATTAGAGAAAGAAGATTTACTTGAAAAGATAAGTGAACTAAAAACACGACTTAGTGAAGCTGAAGCAAATGAACTTGAATTAAGGAAAAAGAAACGGGAATTAGAGGAACAAAAAGAAAAACTTAGCATAGAAAAAGAGCGAGCTGTAGATGCTGCTAAAGCCGAGGTTTATAGCAAAGCTAAGAGTGAATCTGATATGGAGTACCAATTAAAAATTCGTGAAAGAGATGAACAGTTAAGGCAAATGAACGAAAAGATTGAAGAGTTGAAGAAAAAATCAGAACAGGGTTCTCAGCAGCTTCAAGGCGAAGTACAAGAATTAGAACTTGAAGATTTTCTGAAAGTTAATTTCCCGCTTGATGAAATATTGCCGGTTAAAAAAGGAGAGAAAGGTGCAGACATTGTGCAAGTTGTAAAGAATGAATTTGGGAATGAATGTGGAAAAATATGTCAAAAACCATTTTATTCCCCAGTTCCAGGTTCACTTCATTCCTCACCTTAAATGTAAAGATACCGCTTTTATTTTTTCATATTAAATGCCTCCTA
>WPAE01000094.1 GCA_009773205.1 Ignavibacteria bacterium | reverse complement strand
ATCTCACGCTGTTAATTTGGCTCTAAAACATCGAAAATTCTACAGTTCGACAACGCGGCTTCTTCTCCACTATTGGTTTGTGCGAATCTTCAGACGTTTGCGTGCATTTACTTGATCTATAAAATTCAATGTGAAATGATTAATTGAGTGACGTGTATTCATTTTTATCTATTAGAAATATTACTACCATTTTGACAAAGGAAGCCGCAAGTTCTCTTTTCGCAATAAACTTCCTATCCACTGAGCTTACTAATCCTTTTTGCTCTTTTCGATACCATTCTCTTGATTTTATTGCAAATCTCATGAGTGCGAATCTCACTTTATCTCACGCTGTTAATTTGGCTCTAAAACATCGAAAATTCTACAGTTCGACAACGCGGCTTCTTCTCCACTATTGGTTTGTGCGAATCTTCAGACGTTTCCGTGCATTTACTTGATCTATAAAATTCAATGTGAAAAGATTAAATGAGTGACGTGTATTCATTTTTATCTAGAAGAAATATTACTACCAGTTTGGCAAAGGAAGCCGCACCTTCTCTTTTCGACTAATAAATAATCATTTCCCTTAACTCAGTTGCTGCCTGAGGGAAAGTTGGAGTATGCCCTACGCTACCAATTAAAAATGCCCTATGCTACCAATTAAATTTGCTGGTACAGATGTACAAGAGAGTCGTACTTGCATAAAAAATAAATCGTTTTCTGAAAAAGGGTTAGAAGAAGAAAAAGAGTTGTCGAGTAGGTCTAGTGGATACGAAGTCGATTGCGAAAAAAATAATTCTGAAGGATTATTTTTCTCTATTCAGTTTTCGGTGATTATTGTATACTATCTTAATCGGTTTGGAATATTTTAACCCATATGAGTAGGATAGGGAGGGCTACTTCTCGCACACCTAAAATAGCAACACGGGTAGATAATTAGCGCACGCGTTGCAGTAGCAAGCGGTCGACTCAACTTCGGAGTGCATCAGTAGTAGAGGGACGAGTAGTTCTAGACCAAAGTATAGGAAATTATTTTTAGACCGTTGTTCATGGGATCTCATATGGATTAGAGAAGAAATGAAGAACATTAGAGAAGAAATGAAGAACAGGGCGATCTTCATTGGATTCCGCATTTTGGATTTCCATGTCTGGTATAGCTGATGTTTCTGCATAAGGGGATTTATTTTTAATTCACTATTCACAATAGATGTCATTATTTCTCGATCTTTGCCATCACTATCAGATGAGGGATTATATGCATTATTGCGGCTATTGCTTCTTATTGCTGAATTAAGAAAATACCATTTGCTATCAATCACTAAGTCAGAAGCGTTGCTTTGAAAGCTGGACTTCTGATCAGAATGGATCTGCTTGCATAGTGAAAGATTGCGATATTTATCTCGCAGCAATTTTGTATTGTGTAGTATTATAATCTCCCCGGTGTTCCAATTTTTTCTGTAATGTTTCTTCATGAGTGTTATATCCTCTTTATCATCGGGAAGAATGAAATCCATCTTTAACCCAAACGGTCCTGAAAAGGACCCACCAGAGGTGATGAATGAGTTATCAATTGGAGTACATTCTTTGCCTTCCATTGTATTTTCGAAAAATATTTTGCAGCTTAATGTCGTCAAAAATTGAGAGGTGGATTGAATTTTTATTTTATCCGATATTTCGACCAATTAAATGGCCATCGTCAGGGATCGAAGACTGGAAAGTGGATTTTAGAGCGACGTGTTATGCCAATGCGCTACGGGGGGCCAAATGATTTTCTAGGGCAACAGTGCTATATATGCATTTACAAAGCCGTTTCAATTGAAGAGATTGAGTTCGAGCGATCTTTGATTACCTGGGAACAGATTGAATTTTCCCATATACAGAGTCTCAAGCAGTTTGCGTTTTGTCATATTGGTTTCCATTCTCAATGGGGTCACATTTTCAAAATCTATTTCATGGTTCAATTCTGCTGCATGGGTATTAACTGTTGCAGAAGCGGATCCTACCTTTGCTGATTTATGTTCTTTTATTCTTATGTTTAATTGCCTTCCAGTTTCACCAATATAACATTTTTCACAATTCTTACAATCAATTCTGTAGATGCAATTTGAATTTGCTTTCACTCGTTTCTTTCGAAAAGGTCTTTGAAGTTCTTGAGCAAAGGATGCTGACTTACGATAGTAAACCTGTACTTGAGAAGAACATGGGCCATATTTCCTCAGGAGTCTGTTTATCAATCTTGCATACTGTTCAGAATTTTCGCCATTATAGTTAATTCCAAAATATAATTGTTTCTTCTTAATAAGATTTTCTTTGCCATTTGTTTTATTTAATTTTCGAATTTCTTGAGTTAGAATCCGTTTAAGTACAGCATTTGGATAGCCACTATTCAAAAGTTGTGATTGAATATTTTGCATCTCTAGATTCTTCGTCCAATTTGTAGAACATAATCTCAGTGCTCGATTGAATAGGTTGCGTACAACGGCAAATTTATAATTTCTAGCAATATTTGAAGTCCAATGATGATAAATGAGTGGATGACTAGGCTTACGATAAATTGTTGTTACCAAACCTCGATCATTTCTATTTATCATCAAATCTAGGAAATGCATTTTATTATCTTCTTCAATTTCAAAAGTGAATTTAATTTTTGGATGCATCGAATTTAGTGTTTTCTTAATTGTTTCTAGATTTGAATTATTTTCCAGTAATAGGAGTCCATCATCAACATATCTCCAATATTTAATTATTTTATTTTCCTTAAAGTTTGGAATGAATTTAGAATTTTCTAATTTAAGCAGAAACAATTCTGATAATATTGGTGCTATTGGTGATCCCATTGGTACTCCATCATTTTGTTTAAAGAATTCTTTTTCAAACTCAAAAGTTAATCGTTTAGTACAAAATTCTAATAATTTTTTCAGTTCTGTTTTTGGGATACTGATTAAGTTATGCTTGACAAGAAGATCAACTGCAGAGGCAATTGCCTCATCTAATGGAATAGATGGATAAAGATTTTCAATATCGAATCCAAATAATCTTGTGTCTGGGGAAATTCTTATGGACAATAATTCCTTTTGAATTACAAATGAGTCGCATTTTTGGTGATTAAACTCAATAGCAATAGCATTCTTAAGAATTTTTGCCAAATATTTAGAAGCATTATTTGTGAAGGAATCAGAACAGGAAACAATTGGCCTGAATTTTAAATTATAAAATGCATTAGGCTTGTGTATTTTAGGGAGAAAATAGGCATCTGCGTTTCGATATGTATTTGGTTTAAGACGTTGTAATTCGCTATCCATTATTAATTTCTTTCTTCTTAATTTTTCCAGGAATTTTTGAAATTCTATTAGGGTCAAATCTGTGTCATTTGAGGGTAGCTTAGTAAATTGAGTTGTATATAGAAATTCCCTGCCTTTCTTTGTGTAATAATTTTTATTTAGGACTACGAATGCTTTAACTTTATCGGATTTTACAATAATGATTTCTTCATTTTTAAGAAGGTCTAACAATGCATCTTTTTCTTCATTTGTCAAATTTGACTGAGATCTACGTTGTTTCATGTAATTTAATGTTATTCGACGGAGTTCTTGCTTCAGATTGAATTCATCTATAGTAGAGTTAGTCGCAATCGCATGTTCTTTTACTTCTTTGAATAGTTTCTCTACCTCGACAATGCACCCCATTCTATCAAATCTAGTATTTGATCTGACATAATCGGTGCCCTTTTCGAGAATCTCATGCTGTAGTTTTGTGAGAGATTTTGTAGAGAAATTATAGATTAATCGGCCTTTCTCACTGAAACCATGGGGCATACCTAGTGTGATGAGCTTCCGTTCATGTTTTGCTTTTAGGTTCTTTAGAAGGCGATTGGAGCTTAATTCTACTTTCTTGATCCATGTGTCATACCAAGGGTTAGAGTCAATGTTTTGTTCAAGTCGCATTTTCATTTCTTTTAATTTTAAACGAGCTTTGTCATATTGTTCTTCTTTTAGTTTAAGTTCATCGATTAAGATATGCCTGCATAGGGAGTTATATGTGCTCTTCTGATTTGTCCCTTGAGAACATGCTTTAAACTTCGCAAATTTTGGGATAATATTGTAAGTGACACATGATCTAATGAATGCAAGATGTTGCCCTATTTGAATTGTTCTTTTATTTTCCTTTTCATAGGATCGTATTACGGGATAGATATTTGGTGGCATACCCTGAATTATTGAATAGAACGATTGTTTTACTTTTGCGGAACGAGTTTGAATTAGAGAAGAAATGAAGAACAGGGCGATCTTCATTGGATTCCGCATTTTGGATTTCCATGTCTGGTATAGCTGATGTTTCTGCATAAGGGGATTTATT
>WPAE01000409.1:524-1448 GCA_009773205.1 Ignavibacteria bacterium | reverse complement strand
TATAAGAAATTCGCCGGAATTAATGCAAATTATACAAAAATCGCTGTTTCCGTTGATTTTTCTAGTAAGTTGTAAATAGAGTCGCTAGCTTCGGCTAGAAATGGGTAGTTTCAAAATTTCCAAAATTTTTGCCAAATTTCGAAAAAAATTGAAAATTTTGTTTAAAAGGCAAAATCTCCATTAATCTTATAAAAATTGCACGTTACCATTGATTTTAGGTCTAAGATTTTAATTTATTCGCCAAATTCGATGGGCTCCGCCTCTGAATAATCAACAAACATGTCTTAAATTTACCAAATTTTTGCCGAAATTTTCGCGAGAAATTCGATACAACTTGAGAAGCTTTTGAAAAATTGCAAATTTTTCCATTTAACTTGTCAAAAATTGTTAATTTTTCATTAATTTTTAAAGGATTTTTTGAAAACCTCTGCCTCCGGGGTGCTCCGCCCCCTAGCCCCTTACACAGCGACCCCTCTTACAAGCCACCCTTGGTGAAGAGAGGTTCACCAATCCGAAAAGGTTCCCGCGGGCGCTAATGAATTGTATGAATAAAAATAGAATAATGATACAATTGAGTGATATCATTAAGAGTTTAAAAAGTTTAAAGCCGAAAATCAATCCAAATAAATGATTCAATCTGGAATCAATGTAGAAATTAGGTTTAACAGTGAAAAGCTATAAGACCTCTATGGTGAGCTCTGTGTGACATCGATCAAATTATATTAGAGCGGTTCGTTTTCGACTTCTGCTCTGTTTTGAACCATATTCTTGCATTCAGTTTCTAAAGAGTTCGAAGTTAGATTTCAACATCAATTGAGAGGGAAAGATTTAACTTATTAATTCGGAAAAGCGAAAGTAATACAGAGAAAGCTATTTCTTAGCCAACTTGCACATGGAAAGTGCTCAGGATTAGAGATGAGCAAC
>WPAE01000409.1:0-515 GCA_009773205.1 Ignavibacteria bacterium | reverse complement strand
CAAAATGTCTTGTCGGGTCGGGATGAGAAAATTCCAAGACCTTTCCAAGATCTCTCTACTCAGGATGAGGTCTTTGGATGGGCCATGAAAGTTACATAGTGTTGAATCCCACCGAGTAGTAGTTATAACGCGAATCCGAGTAATTAATTAGACTCCTCAAATAAATGCTTGACAATAAATCCTCCACGTGCATGGTGATAATGCACGCGCTTATATAGGGGCAGGAAAGCTGCTCTGGTAGAACAGCTGCCCTTGTGAATTATATGACTTACTCTAACAACACAACCTACTAGATGGGGCCTAACACTCTCCTCCCCTTAGAGAAGAAGGGACTACTTACAAGGGACAAATGCACTAACAGGGAAGCTCAAGAATGGCGACTCTGTGATGAAGATATGGCAAAAGAGGTGTCACTTGATTGAGCTAAAGGCAAGGGCGAGGGGAGCCAACCCAAGAATTGGCGCTACGAAGCAAATATGTGATGAAATTCAAGAAAGCTAGGGAAGATCATATAT
>WPAE01000093.1 GCA_009773205.1 Ignavibacteria bacterium | reverse complement strand
AATTATTCTTGCTTGACAAATCATTTAAGTAAGCGGTAAACGCATTCTTATCTTCCTTTGCTTTATACAAATAGTTCAGTTTTGTTAGTGCTGCTTTTAGAGTTTGCTTATCTTTTTCAACAACTACAACGCTCTTATAATCATCTATCAACTTGTTGTAATCAGTTTCATATTTACTCTTATCATACTTTTCTTTTTTAGAATCATCGTTAATTTTTCTCAGCAGCGCCAAGTATTTATAGTCGGCTTCTATTAGCAGTTTTGAATCCACAGAATTAGTTTCGCTTATCTGGAAAGGACTTACTTTTTGCATACTGCAAACATTGTTAACACCGGTAACAAAAACATTACCATAAATACTCTGCGGTACAGGTAAACTATATGTGTTGCTAACTGCATATGCATAAGCGCTGTTTTGCGCATAAATATCGGCAGTGTTATTACAAAAAGTATTTTGATCGCCAATATTATACGAAGCTGAATTTGACATGAATATACTGCAGTCATAATTTTTTATTGTATTGTAAAATACATTTCCCGTTCCGCCATATAAACTAACTGCGAATGATGCCGAACCCACTTGTGCTGTGGAATTACTTACATTAGTATTCGCACTACTGTAATCGCAGAGTAAAGTTGAACCGGGAAAATCACATGATGATACGTTCACCAATTGACTGTTGTTTGTATTAACTCCATTTGCAATTTTCATATTAGCTATTTGAATATTGTAGAATTTGTTACAGAAATACTTCCGTTAATAATTGTTGAGCTTGAGCCTTGACCACTAAGAGTAATATTGGTTTTACTAGAAATGCTTGGACTAAGAGAATATGTTGTTGCTAACAATTCAACTGTATTACTTGAACTAGCGTTATTAATTGCGACTTGAATAGATGGGAAATACCCAACTATAGTTGAACCAGATTTTAAATTTGCAGCTAAACCACTAATTGAACCGTTGTTTTGTATTGTACCACCTGAAGCAATCAAGAAATAACTTCCCATATTAATGGTTACACCTGGATTAATAATTAGATTGACGCCGGCAGGAATTAGGATATTGCTGCTCAGATTATATTGACTTTCAACGACAACCCACCCTACACCAATTTGCTGAGCTACATTTACAGCAGCTTGCAAATCTTGATAAAGAGTCGGCACTAATGTTTGAAGAAAGTTTGCGGCGTTTATGTCATATTGCTCGAGTGTTGCCATTTCTGTACCAATCCAAAAACTTGGGTTATTCCAACCGCTCATCGTAGGTGCTGTTGGTCCCATCTCGGTCGCTTGGTCTATCCCTAAAATATGTCCAATTTCATGAACTAATATTGATTTCAAATCAATTATGTTGTTTTGGGCATCGTTCGTGCCGTTTGTCCATTGGTGGCGCCTATTTATTCTAATATTACACAGAGTAGTATTGATTTTATAATTATTTCCATCTACCCTGGCTTTTCCAGGGTTTATAATTGAACCAATCTTTTCACTGTCATCATAGTATGAAAACAAAGGTAACCCTTCTGAAGTACTACGCGAAAATTGAACTACACTAACATTATTCCACACTTGAAAAGCATTATCTATAGTGCCAATCCAATTATCAAATGCAGAATCAGTAATACGATAATACTGATTAGCACTTGCATAAGTCCAGTAAGGTGGACCTGCAAAAGCGGTCTTCCCACCATAGTTATGAGGTGGATGAAGCAAAATAAAGTTAGTTTGACCAATTATTTGGGAAAGACTAATTATGAGGAAAAATAAAAGTAAGGTAACATTAAATGACATTAGTTTTTTCATTATACTCTTCTAATTATTACTTTGTAAAGTTTTATAATTCTATTAACAAGTAGGGCCCCGGTAAGTTTATTTTGTTGATTATAGACATAGTGCCTAAATCAATTACAAAAACAGCATTCGTGTCAAAACAACTAACAAATAATGTCTTATTATCACTGCTTATAAGTAATCTCGAAGGTCCTCTATTTTTACCGGTTAGAATTGTTTTACTACTAATCTTAAGATTATGATAATCGACACTATATAATGTATCTGAGGCCCCAACAAAATATGCTTCTCTTTTAGTTGGGCATGCAGCTATGTAATAGGGGTTAATGCTCCAAGGCAAAGTTTCAAAAGATTTCTTAAGTTGTTTTGTTTCTAAATTGTAAATGCCCCAATTGTAGAATTTACCTATACTACTACCATCAGAATTATAACAAGTTACAATGGCTTCCTTATTTAAGTCATCCGCAAAAATATCAGCTATATAAATGTTATCGACATTATTTTCATTAAGAACAAATTGAGGAGAAGTTAAATCTTTTGAAGATGGATAAAACTCTATATCTGAATAAAACGGATTCGTTTTTTTTAATATTACCCATTCTTTATTTGAGGATTTTACAAATTCTACTCCATAAGAAAAAGCATTTTTAAAAGGTAGCTTTGTCTTTTCGTGTGATTCAAAGTCAAATAAGAATAGTCCATTCAAATGAGAATAAAAATACACTTGATTTGGTTTTGAAGAATTTTCCGTGCTCGCTATTCTTGGGGCACCAATAGAATCGATACCAGTTGGAAATATAACACCCATTTTGCCTTTACTTATGTTATATCCTAATATAAAGTGAGCAGCTGTTGGTAAATAGCTAATACTAAAAATAAAAAAATCACGTTTCGTTGATAAGCACATTCTATTTATACTATAATTAGCAGGCAAATCTATTTCTATTGTCTTTTTCAATAAGAATGTTTGTTTATCAACTAAGTAAATTGTTTTACCACTATTAGGATAAACTGCAAGCAAATTAGTCTTATCAAAATCATTATCATCATTTATTGGGTCAGTTGCTTTACTACATCCCATTAAAAACCACATAACTATCATTAAAATACTTATATTTTTCAAAGTCATTTTTTGCATTTTTGTCTCCACTTTTTCAATATAATCAGTTTCCACAAACATATTTTTTAAAAGTACTCGTAGTCTATAAACTTCTTTTTCAATCGGCACCTCCATTTTTTAGCAGTTAGCCTTTATGTGTTAGCTGTAAGCTAACTGCTTAAGTTTGTAATCTGTTAATCGTTTTATTCTCGCTGGCAGTTTGGCTCGCAGTTCTTTTGCGTCTTACCTTTCACTTTGTTAAACAGATTCTTTCCTGCAAAAAAAGTCGGGATAGGCTATCTTACCTTTTCCCTTGCCGCTACTTGGTTAATACCATCTTCTTTGTTACTGTTATTGTTGGCGTAGTTAATCTGTAAAAGTAAACACCGCTGGATAATTCATAATTGT
>WPAE01000408.1 GCA_009773205.1 Ignavibacteria bacterium | reverse complement strand
CGAAATATTGATATTTGCGGAAAATATAAAACCGCATAGTTATATACCGCATATGTGAGTAGACTGCCTATTAAAGCTAACACTCTGCGGGAAATATTAAATTATTTTAAAAAACTTTGTTATTATTTTATCAAAATGGCAAAATTTAATTTAGTCTGGAGTTTACCTATTTACGGAGAGGGGTACAATTTACTTCATCTACAAATTCAAGTTAGCGAAGCAGGCATTCCTGTAATTGCAATAGTAACAGCAAATTTACGAGGACAAGACTCCGGTAATTTATTGCACATCGACGGCTATCAAACAGTGTTCAGGCTCACGATAGAGGACTGGAGAGATTTCCTACGTTACACCCGAAAACTTAACACTAAGCTCGAGAGTTTTATCAACCTGGGTCCAATTAAGCGCAAAGTGATCGCTTCGACGGTGTTTGCTTGCCAATGTCGATGACAGACAACAACTATCGCAAATTGGAAATAGTAACCAAGTCTGGCACACTCTACGTGGCAATCACGGACACAAGCAGAGCGGCCGAGTACGGTCACGAGATGCGAGAGTCTGTGATGATGACAATTGCTCAGTGGTACGACACCATAGCAATGTGGAAACTGGTCGATGAGCAATTGAAGTGGCATTTTCCGACAAGTCTTGGTATCGTTACGAACTTTATTTTTATGTTTAACTATCTCAAGTCGAGTTATTTTGCTTTAACTTGTAAAATTATTAAAATATTAATAAAAATTTAGTCGATACCGAGGAGGCCGGCATGAAGACTACAATTCCACCAGCGGAGATACTAAAAAATGTGGAAAAGCACGAATTTGAACTTGGCAAGCGCATCTGGTATAGACAAGTGATCGGAACCAGATACAATCGACCAGCTGTGCACCTCGAAATGGTTCGAATCAATGGAAATTCATATTTCACTTTCATCATCCCGCGATCCGGAGACTGCCGCTTCTACCTAACCCCTTCGCTGCTGATGATGGAGCAAGAAATTAATAACGAAGTAAACGAATGCATGATACAGTCGCATAACAGGTTTCATGGTCAGGCCATGCATGATACAGTCGCATAACAGGTTTCATGGTCAGGCCGGTGCAGAAGGAGATTGCTGTTATGAAAAATTGATTCAAAACTCTTCATATGCCATAAATGGCCAATATCTATCAGAGTCTCGCTTTTATGCACTGCGGGTGCGAGTGGTGTATGCCCGTCTGGGCTACTCCTATGAGGATACTCGAGCTAAAGTGGAGCTGGCAATCTTGATGCGCAAGACTGCCAACGACGAATTCAGACCATCCCGCCAACTCATTCGTTTCACTCAGGATCAGTTTCTCCTTGTCTTGATGGAAATCGAAAGTCTCATCCACCGAAGCTGGATCAAAGATCTTAATCAAAGTAAGTTATTTTCTTATTGTTATTTTATTCTTTATTAATAGTTTCTTCATCTTACATATCAATGTAAAAATTATTTTGTTTATATTAGCTCCTCCGTTTCCTCTGACCGACGAGCTGCCAAGTGGTGCATACGAGTTCACTTCTGATCCGATCGCACTCGTTAGTGGTGTGAAGGCCGATAGCAAGTGACTGAGTCCTAAACTCTGTAATTTTTCCATGTCTCCGACATCCACAGTAATTTTTCATCTTCCTCATTTTATTATTCAGTGTGTTGTACACGTGTACATTATTGCGCAATTTTATTGTAATGGTATTTCCACTTCCTTCTTATGGTATTTCCATTTCCACTCATACTCGTTTTCTATTGTTGTGTCAATAGCTCATTTCTATTAATAGCATCACTGGAAATTCCATTTCCCCACGAAATGTAAAATCGAGCACGTAAACACAATGAGGTCAGTACATCATTTCTATTAATAGCATCACTGGAAATTCCATTTCCCCACGAATTGTGAAATCCACATAAATTTGAATTCTGCTCTGGTGAGTCGCCATTTTGAAAACTTCATATTTACCAGAGTGTAA
>WPAE01000407.1 GCA_009773205.1 Ignavibacteria bacterium | reverse complement strand
ACAATCCTTTTGCTTCGCGCAGCACTACCTCTTCGACCGCGCTCTTGGCGATGCCAGAGCAAGTTGGGAGTATCGCGGGAGGGGATTCCCCTTGGGCGTTGGGAAGTTCACTCAAGGATCCGCGAAGGGCAAAACAGGTTGTGGAAGGGCAGGTCAGCTCAACGACTGAACCTGCCGAGTCGCCAATGAAAGAAACATCGCAGGCGACAGTGGAACATCTACAAGATGTTGACGAGCGCCAATCTGCGCCAACGCGTCAACACTCTGTGTAACACCCAATTTTACCCCCACATTAGCGGCCCTCACATTCATTGAGATTGAATAACTGAACACATTTTCTCTAATTTTCTAATTTTCATTAATTCGGCTACATGATTGATTACTGCATTGATTTTCAACATACTACAACATGATTCCTACATTCATTTGGCTACACTGTGTATTATACAATTTAGCTACGTACCTATGTAAAACGTATTTTCATTTGATCTCTTAATGTACTAAATGTACAGCGTATTTTCATTCTTTGTGTAAAGTACTAGATACTAGTTGTCCGACTGTACTGCTGAGATCTTGATCTTTGGTAAAGTACTAGATACTAGTTGTCCGACTGTACTGCTGAGATCTTGATCTTTGGAGAATTTTGATAGATAGTTTTATAAATTCTTAAAGTAAATTTTGTACTACATGTACTAGCTGTTCAGGCCGAGTGCATTGTCTATGGACATGATTTTTACTGTTGGATTGTTTATATTTTGTACAAGAAGATGTACTAGGGTAAGGTTGAATGCAAGACATAAGTTGGCGATGCATTTAGATACTAATCAACTGCATTCTCTCGAAGTACAAGTTTTGCAAGTACTATATTTCATCGCATCGTACAATGTGTTACTCATTCTATACCCTTCGCCGTTCTGTGTAGATATATTGGCTTAGGCTTTGTTGCATCATATCTGGTTCGCCATCGCCCATCGCCTCGTGGCGACGGCTACCCTACTCTTGTGCCTACTTCGCGTAGAGCATTCATAATCTTTTTCAACCTGTTCTTCTTGTACCGCGAAGGCTCCAGCAGCTTAGGTTCTACTCTTGAGAAAGTACCTCGTTCTTTAAGAGGGGACGAGTGTTATAAACCTGCTAATTAAGTGAATATCTCTTAGCTCAACTTCTTTAGAGATAGTCCCCGCATTTATACATCTTAGTTGTAAACTCATTCCCAGAATCCTTAATTCAGTTGAACAGTGTTCAGGTATGTAAAACCTGTTCATCGCATATGACAATTCCTTTAATGCACTCTATATTTCTGCATATACTTTGGCCTGAGCATATCTTAATCGTTAGGCATATCACATGAGCGTATCCTTGAGACCCCTAGAATACTATATAAGGCAATCTGCTGCTGGAAGCTGTACACCTCTTTTCATACCTAATAATTAATAATAAATTATTGAAATAATGAATAAGCTCCGTTATGCTTATGATGGCACCGTTTTGCCATTCTGACTCCGTTTAAGTCAGCCGTC
>WPAE01000092.1 GCA_009773205.1 Ignavibacteria bacterium | reverse complement strand
TATGAGGTGAAAAATGTTTGCTGATTATCAATTACTTAAGACTCATTTTTCACCTTACTTTACTAACTCGAAATTCCTTTTCACGCTGAACCATTACAGAGAAGACATACAAACTTTGCGCGTGCAATTTAAAAATGGAAGTCTTTATGAATATTACAATCTACCAGTTGTTGAATTCGAAAGTTTCAAAAATTCACCTTCTTTAGGTTCTTATCTTAATCACCAAATAAAAAATAGGTATCCTTATAATAGAATCGGATAATTGTTTTGAATAAAATTGATAAACTGATAATCAACTCTCCTTACTATGAGCCACAGAAGTTTTGGAGTTATAAACGAGAGACACGTGAATTCATTCTTAAGGATGGAAGGCGACCTGCCGGTTATGTGATTGCTTCTGAAAGCTCAAAAGCCTTTGATGATCCCGGTGTATTCATTGAAATCCCTCTCGTAAATGAAATCAGAACACGGATAAAAAAATGGCGTGAAAAAAATTATCCTGGTGTTAGTGGTATAACAAAAAGATTGTTAGAGCATTGGAATGATAGCACTGTGAGAGAGAACAGGCGTCTCTTCTTTTGTCAGCTAGAAGCAATCGAAACTCTTATATGGATGACTGAATCACCGGAGAGTGAAAAAGTAGGAATTAATATTCCATCTGACGGCGGCGAGTTCCAACGTCTATGCTCTAAAATGGCAACTGGTTCTGGGAAGACAATTGATATGGCTATGCTAATTGCCTGGCATGTATTAAACAAAGTTACTTATCCTCAAGATGTTCGGTTTTCTAAAAATATTTTTATTGTAGCTCCCGGCCTCACTGTTAAAAGTAGATTACAAGTTTTAGTCCCTTCTGGAGAAGACAATTACTATGATCTGTTCAATCTTATTCCACCCGGATTGATGGATAAACTTCGTCAGGGAAAAATCATAATTAAGAATTGGCACGCATTGCAGTGGGATACAGAGGAAAAACTTGGTAAGAAAAAAACAGTTGATAAGCGTGGTGCTAAAAGTGATGAAGCATATGTTCGTGAAGTGTTGGAAGAATTAGCTAACTCTAAAAATATTATTGTAATCAATGATGAAGCCCATCACGCATGGAGAATCCCAGCAGAATCCAAGATAAAAGGAGTGGCAAGAGAAGATGTTGAAGAAGCGACTAAGTGGATTGGAGGATTAGATCGAATCCATAGAGCAAGAGGAATATTAAAGTGCTATGATTTTTCAGCTACCCCATTTGCTCCAAGTGGAAAGAAAGCATCCGAGGAAGCCTTATTTGGATGGATTGTCAGTGACTTTGGGTTGAATGATGCAATTGAATCAGGATTAGTAAAAACTCCAAGAGTAGTTATTCGGGATGATGGGATTCCTGATGCGGCAACTTATAAGTCAAAGTTATATCATATCTACGAACATGTTAAAGATGATCTTAACAGAAAAACTGAAGAGCACGAACCTTTACCAGATCTAATTAATAATGCCTATTACTTACTTGGCAAGGATTGGTTAGAAACATATAATGATTGGAAGAGTGGGAACTATCCAGTCCCTCCGGTAATGATTACCGTAGCAAACAGAACAGAAACGGCAGCAAGGATTAAGTTTTCTTTTGACAGATCAAGAATAAGAATAGAAGAGCTTTGTGATCCAGAAAAAACTTTACACATAGATTCAAAAGTTCTTGCTCTAGCTGAATCAAAAGAAGAAGCAGAAGAATTAGAAATTGACAAAAGTGATGATGAAGAAACCCCAACCCCTAAATTGAGTAAGCAACAACAAGCGGAGTTGCTAAGGCAAAAGGTTGATACAGTTGGACAACTAGATAAACCTGGCGAACAGATTAGAAAAGTAATAAGTGTAGGAATGTTATCCGAAGGATGGGATGCTAAAACAGTAACTCATATAATGGGCTTAAGAGCTTTTACGAGTCAGTTGCTTTGTGAACAAGTTGTTGGACGTGGATTAAGAAGGACTACATACGAAGTTGATCCAGTAACGGGACTATTTGAAGCAGAGTATGTAAATATTTTTGGTGTCCCTTTTACTTTCTTGCCTCATGAATCTGATGATGGAACACCACCACCTCCACCAAAACCAAAAACACAAATTGAACCTGTAAAAGAGAAACAACTATATGAGATTACATGGCCTAACATTATAAGGATTGATCATGTTTACAATCCTAAACTAATTGTAGATGTATCCAAGATGCCAAGTTTAACATTAAATGCTTATGAGACGATTACTATTGCTGAGCTTGCACCAGTTGTTGAAGGGAAACCAGACTTATCAAAAATATCACCGATTGATTTTGAAGAACTTGGTCAAAAGTATCGGATGCAAAAAATAATATTTGAAACCGCACGAGATGCTTTCGATAGTATTCAGAATGACTGGAAAGGAAATCGGGAAAGTTTAATTGGACAGTTAATTAAAATTGTTGAAGAGATAATGTACTCCGAGGTAATTCAAATAAATCCTCCATTATTTTATTCCGATGAGTTAAAGAAAAGAATTTTGATTACGCTAAATATGTCCAAGATTGTAAATCACATCATTAGATACATCAGATCAGAAAATACTCTTTCGGTAACTCCTGTCTTTGATAGTGAGAAACCGATTCGTTCTACTTCTGATATGAGAACTTGGTATACTAGCAAACCTTGTGAACGAACTAAAAAATCACACATTAATTTCTGTGTGTTCGATAGCACCTGGGAGGCAAGTGAAGCTTTTCAATTGGATAACGTTAATCCATTAGTAGAAGCATGGGTAAAGAATGATCATTTAGGATTTGAGATTCCTTATATGTATCAAGGTGTAGTTCACAAGTATAGACCGGATTATATTGTTCGGACTATCAACAATGATTATTTCATAATTGAAGTAAAAGGACAAATGACTGAACAAGACAAATCAAAATTAGCTTATGTTGAGGAATGGACTAAAGCTGTAAATGAATATGGTGGATTTGGGAAGTGGAAGGTGTTGTTAATCACCAATCTGAAAGAGTTGTCGTGATCAACTGAAAGCTGAATGCGTACATTAAAATCTATGAAATTCTGGTTGGTTAAATGAATAAATTTTTCAAATACCTTAAATCACCAAATAGTTTTTTTCTTGTTTTGTTATTCGAAATATCATTAATTGTTATTAGCTCATTTGATTTTGGTCTCCCCGATTTAGTAAACAGGCTTTCAAAGAATACAATAACAAAGAACCAAGATCAGTGTCAAAAACCATTTTATTCCCCAGTTCCAAGTTCACTTCATTCCTCACCTTAAATGTAAAGATACCGCTTTTATTTTTTCATATTAAATGCCTCCTAAGCGTTTTGTTTTTTAGGGATATTTCTTTTTC
>WPAE01000029.1 GCA_009773205.1 Ignavibacteria bacterium | reverse complement strand
TGAGTACTGGATGTCAGTCTGAGCCAATCACTGCGAAGGCAGTGATTGTGTCGAAGACTCACCATGACTTAGCGTAAATATTTCAGATGTTTCTTACAATTACTTTACGGGGCAAACCCTATGCTAAGCTTGTTCATATTAAGCAGAAAAAAGATAAGACTCTGAAAATAAACGACTTATTTGGAATCTGGAGAGACAATGATAAAACGAAAAATGTTTTAGGCTATGTAAAAAAGATTAGAAAAAGCCGGAATGAATCTCCTCGCCGCAACCTGCCCGCCGCTTTGCATTGGCAGGCGGGGCAGCGAGGTTTCTGAAAACAAATTTTATTTATTCGCCTCAAGTGGCGTGGAATTTGACCCTCGTCCGCCTCTGGCGGATTAAAAATGCTGATAGATACAGATGTGTTGATGTGGTATTTGAGAGGAAATGAAAAAGCCAAAAGAATAATTGAAGAGCAAGATGGCTTTTCTATTTCTGTTATTACATACATAGAACTTGTTCAGGGTATGCGCAATAAAAATGAACTTTTGCTTTTCAGAAGCACCTCTAAAAACTATCTTTTTTAAAAATGGAACGCTGATAAACGCGGATAAAACAGATTTCCGCGGATAGCATTTGAGGTTTTTAGAGGTACCCTTAAGATAATCTATCTTGACGAGGATGTTTCAATTAAAGCGATGAACTACTTTGAACTATTTTATCTTAGTCATTCGCTTGAGTTGGCAGACTCATTGATTGCGGCTACGGCTTTTACGAAAGGGCTTACACTTTTGACTGGAAACAATAAATACTTTGCTATAATCAAGGGAATAGAAATAAAATCTTTTAACCTTGACGGGCAGCTATAATCTTTAAAAAGGCAAATTTTTCAGATCTACATTTCCACCCGTAAGAATAAGAGCAATTTTCTTTGCGGCAAACTTTTCTTTCTTCTCTAAAACAACCGCTAATGCAACCGCACTTGATGGCTCAACAACTATCTTCATTCTTTCCCAAATTATTTTCATTGCGTCAATAATTGTTTCTTCAGAAGCTGTTAAAATCTCCTCTAAATTCTGGCTCAAGATAGAAAATGTTTTATCGCCCAAACTTGTTAGCAATCCATCGCAAATAGTTTTAGGATTAACCGAAGGATGAATAGTCTTATCTCGTAAAGAACGGAAAGCATCATCCGCGCTTTTTGGTTCAGCGCCAATTACTTTTGTTTTGTTAGAAAAATATTTTGCGCTCAAACATGTTCCGCTTGCAAGTCCGCCGCCCCCAACTGGAGGAATTATATAATCAAGGCGAGAATGATCCTCTAAAATTTCTTTTGCACAAGTTGCCTGCCCGGCAATTACAGAATAGTTGTTGTATGGATGAACAAATGCAGCCCCGGTTTCTTCAACAACTTTGTTTAATGCTTCTTCTCGTGCTTGAAGTGTTGGTTCGCAGTAAATAATTTTTGCGTCGTAACCCTCAACAGCAATTTTTTTTATTTGCGGTGCAGTGTGCGGCATTACAATATATGCCGGAACATATTTCATTTTTGCGGCTAACGCAGTAGCGGCAGCATGATTTCCCGATGAATGTGTAGCAGCACCTTTTTTCAATTCTGATTCAGACAATGATAAAACTGCATTGCTAGCTCCGCGAAACTTAAAGGCGCCGACTTTCTGAAAGTTTTCGCACTTGAAAAATATTTCGCAGCCGGCAATTTTATTTATTGCTGAAGAGGATAAAAGTGGCGTACGATGAATCTGATTTATAATTCGTTCGTGTGCTTCTTGTATGTCCCGCTTAGTAGGTTCAGTTTCTAAAAACATTGCATCAACCGTCTAATCTAAATCCTCAAGAATAGTCTGAAGCTTTTCCAGCGCTTTCTGCCAGTCGCTCATTTTCATACGCTCGCGCTCTATAATTTCTGCCGGCGCTTTAGCAACAAAACTTTCATTTTCAAGTTTTTTGCGAACGCTGTTAAAGCTTCCGAGTATGCGGGCAATTTCCTTTTCTATTCTAGCGCGCTCAACATTCAAATCAATCAAACCTTCGAGCGGTATAAAAATATCGCATCCTTTAACAACAGCAGATGCACACGCTTTTGGTTTATCTATGTTTTCGTCAACTGTTAATGTATCAATTTTAACAAGTGATTTAATGTACCTTTCTTGAGCAATTGTTACATAGGTGCTTTTCATAAAAACATTTATTTGCTTAGCTGGAGAAATATTCATTTCGCCGCGGATATTTCTTATTGCAGTAACTACATCTTGTACAAACGAAATTTCTTTTTCCGCTTTTTCGTCAACATAATCTTTATTGAATTTTGGAAACTCTGTTATAGAAATGCTGTCGCCATCTTTTCTTTCTGCGAGCAGCTGCCAAATTTCTTCTGTAATAAACGGCATAAAAGGATGTACAAGTTTCAGCATATCTTCATAAAGGGAAATTGCGCGGGAAAGAACTGCGGATTTAACTTCTTCATCGCCTTGATACAATCTGTTTTTTGCAAGCTCTACATACCAATCGCAAAAATCATTCCACACATAACTATAAATAATTTTTGAAGCGGCATTCACTTCGAATTTATTAAGAGCTTCGTTTACTTCTTTAATTGTTTTATTGAATCGGGAGATAATCCACTTGTCGGTAAAATCAATGTGCTTGTGTTTTAATCTCGGGTCAAGTTTTATGTTCTGAGCGTTCATTAATAAAAATCTGCCGGCATTCCACATCTTGTTGGCAAAGTTTCTTCCAATCTCAACCATTTCGCTGCTGAACATAACATCTTGTCCAAGCGGCGCTATGTAAGTCATTGTAAAGCGCAAAGCATCGGCGCCATATTCTTCAATCAAATCAAGCGGATCTGGAGAGTTGCCGAGCGATTTACTCATCTTTCTTCCTTTTTCATCGCGCACAAGACTTGTAAAGTAAACATCTTTAAAGGGAATTTCTCCCATAAAATGTGTTCCGGCAATAATCATTCTTGCAACCCAAAAGAAAATAATGTCTGGAGCAGTAACCAATAAATCTGTTGGATAGTAATATTTCTGATCTTTCTCGTTAGTAAAAACATCTTGTGCCCAAAGCCAGCTCGATGCCCAAGTATCGAGTACATCGTTATCTTGATGCCAGTTTTCAAGATCTTCAGGCGGGTTTACTTCGCAATAAATTTCTTTTGTTGTGTTGTTGTACCAAACAGGTATTCGATGTCCCCACCAGAGCTGGCGAGAGATACACCAATCGCGAATGTTTGTCATCCAGTGCTCATAAGTTTTTACCCAATGCTCGGGATGAAATTTAACTTTGCCTTCCTGCACAACTTGAAGCGCCGGCTTGCAAAGTTCTTCCATCTTCATAAACCATTGTTCGCTCAAGTATGGTTCAATAGGAACATTGCCTCGCTGAGAGTAGCCAACTTTGTTTGTGTAGCTTTCAATTTTTTCAATAAGTTCAAGTTCTTGCATACGTGCTACTACTTTTTCACGAACCACAAAGCGATCGAGTCTTTGAAACTCAAGCGGAACATTTCCGTTTGTTGTAGCATCTTCATTAAAGATATTTATCATTTCGAGATTGCTGCGCAGAGCCATATCGTAATCGTTAACATCGTGAGCAGGAGTAACTTTAACCGCACCTGTGCCAAATTCTTTATCAACGTAAGAATCTGCAAACAATGGAATTTCTCTACCAACAATTGGAAGGATGATAGTCTTACCTATCAAATGTTTGAATCTTTCATCGTCTGGATTAACAGCTACGCCGGTATCTCCAAGCATTGTTTCCGGCCTCGTTGTAGCTACAATAACAAATTCGTTTGTGTCTTTAACTGGATATTTGAAATACCAAAGTTTTCCTTGAACCTCTTTGTAAAAAACTTCTTCATCGCTGATAGCAGATTTTGATGCCGGATCCCAATTAACCATTCTGTAGCCGCGGTAAATCAATCCTTCTTTGTAAAGTTTTACAAATGCCTCAATTACTTTTTTGTAGTAATGCTCATCCATTGTAAAACGCTCGCGCTGCCAATCGCAGCTAACGCCAATCTTACGTAGCTGCTGAAAAATTATTCCGCCATATTTATCTTTCCATGCGTAGCAATGCTTCAAAAATTCTTCGCGGGAAATTTTATCTTTTGTTATGTGCTGCTCTTTAAGAAGCGCAACTACTTTTGCCTCTGTTGCAATTGATGCGTGGTCAATTCCCGGAACCCAGCACGCATTAAAGCCCATCATTCTTTTGTATCTAACGTAAATATCTTGAAGCGTATTGTTGAGAATGTGCCCGATATGCAAAATGCCGGTAATGTTTGGCGGCGGAATTACAATTGTATAAGATTTTTTGCTTTCATCAATTTCTGAGTGATAAAGTTTGTGATCTTCCCAGTACTTGTACCATTTATCTTCGGCATCTTTAGGGTTGTACGCTTTCGGAATGTTTTCGAGACTCTTCGGGTGCATTTTTTACTCATTACTTTATAAAATTGAGTGCAAATATAAGAAAAACAACGAAGGCTTTTCCCTGTGAAATTGATTATGTGCTGCCATAGTGTTGAATACGTGAAGAATGAATAGAGTATAAAAGTGAAAGACTAACTGTTACAATAAGAATAAGCATATAACCGGCTGTTCTGCTGGTATCTTTAATAATTTCTTGATTCGTTATATCCTAATTTAATAAATCGTTGATCTCTCTTGTGTTTAGATTAAACGGTCTTGAGCAAAAACGATTAACTGCGGCACGACGCAATTCCGGTTTCGTTGACTCTGCTTCGTTGTATTTAATCAGAGCGTCTTGAATAATATCACTAATTGTTCTTCCTTCTCTTGCAAAACGCTCTTTGACTCTGCGAATGAGTTCCTTATCTAAAAAAGTTTCTACTTTCTCTTTATTTTCAGTATGCTTTGTTCTTGTTGGCATATAAAACTCCTCTCGTTTAACTTCTTCGGTAAATTCCGCGCTGCAAGCGGCGTGGAACTACATTTTCTTTCTAAAACCAAAGATACAGATTAAGCTTATGGACACCACTAAAAATTAGTATTTCAAAATTTTAATCCCGCTTTGCGCATAGCGGGACAAAGGATATTGATATTTTTAGAGCTGCCTTTATACCTATAGTTGGATGTGTACGAGAAAAGGAATCTTCATGAGTTGTTTTTTGATTTTTAATGTTCATGTTTTCGATATCAATTATTAGTTGGTATCCATCACCTTTTGCATCTTACTTATCTTTTTCGTCTATATTTTTTACTTGTTGTTCTCTTTCCAAATTAAATATATTTTTGTCCAAACTTCATAACAAGAGGAACAAATGAAAAGAACCGTTCTACTCATTTTCTTAATTTCTGCACAATTAATCTTTGCACAAGAGAATTTATTGCTCCGCTTTCCCGCTTTAAATAATAACGGAAGCCAAATTGCTTTTTCTTTTCAGGGCGATATTTGGACTGTTCCTACAGCAGGCGGAAAGGCAGCACGCTTAACTATTCACGAAGCCTACGAAGCTAATCCAAAATTTTCTCCTGATGGAAAACAAATTGCCTTCAGCGGCACACGATACGGAAATAACGATTTATTTGTAATTCCAGCCGAAGGCGGAATACCGAAACGCTTAACTTTTCATTCTGCCGCCGATAACATTTCAAGCTGGGCTAATGATGGAAACATTCTCTTTTCTACAAACCGTGAGTTCAATCAAATAGAAAGACCAATGGAAATCTATTCTGTTTCATCTAAAGGTGGCACGGAATGGCGGGTATTAGATGCAGTAGGATTCGAACCGATTGCTTCTCCCGATGGAAGATTTATTGCGTTTGTTCGCGGAGATATTAATCCGGTTGCACGAGAAGATTACCGCGGTCCATCCAACAGAGATATTTGGCTCTTTGATACAAAAACTAAAAAGTATTCTAAACTTGTTGGCTTTGAAACAAACGATGTTATGCCGCAATGGATTGATGCTAAAACAATTTTCTTTCTTAGCAGCAACGATGGTAATTATAACATCTACAAAATAATTATTGATGAAAATGGAAAAGCAGTTTCCAAACCAGAACAATTAACAAAATTTGACGATCATTCAATCCGCCATTTAAGTGTTTCCGGTGATGGTTCCGCGATGATAATTGAACGTGACAAAAACATTTACATCTCAAAAACTTCTAAGATAGATTTTAAGAAAGTTGATGTATCAATTTCTGCAGATGATAGATTTGACCCAGTTGAATTTAAAACAATGACTAATGGATTAACCGAATACGCGGTATCTCCAAACGGAAAACTTATCGCTTTTTCTGTTAGAGGAGAATTATTTGTTAAAGAAGCTGATAAAGATAAAAACCGAAGTGTAAATTTATCGGATTCGCCTTTCCGCGATATTGATGCTGCGTGGCTCTCCGATACAACATTGGTTTTTGCTTCCGATAGCGAAGATAGTAATTACGAACTTTATCTTGTTAAATCCGAAGATAAATCTCAGCCTAATATTTTCAAATCGCTCAAGCACGAACTTATTCGCCTAACAAAAACAGATGAAGATGAAACAAGCCCTGTAATTTCCGGCGACGGCAAAAAAATAGCTTACACGCGCGGAAAAGATAAAAAGCAGTTTGTTGTAGCCAATATTGATGCTAATGGAAAATTATCCAACGAAATAATTTTAATTGAAAGTTGGACAGCGCCAAGCGGAGTTGCTTGGAGCCCAGACAACAAATGGCTTGCATATTCTCTTGATGATTTATACTTCAACGAAGAAGTATTTATTCATGCGGCGGATAATTCATCCAAACCGGTAAATGTTTCAATGCATCCGCGTGGAGACTCAAATCCTTTCTGGAGTGCCGATGGAACAAAACTAGGTTTCCTTTCTTCCCGCAGCGGACAAAATGCAATAACAGGCGGTTTAAATTTTACACGCGATGTTTGGTTTGCATGGCTCAAAAAAGAAGATTGGGAAAAAACTAAATCGGATTGGGATGAAAAAGAACCTGTAAAAGAACCAACTGCTTCACCAGAAAAACCGGCTCTGGCAAAAGATTCTAAAGATGAAAAATCCAAAGATGGCAATGCTAAGAAAGAGGCTCAGAAAGTAAAACCAATACAAATTGATTTCGAAAATATTCACAAACGCTTAGTGCAAGTAACAAACTTTCCAGGAGATGAATCAAACGTAGTAATTAGTAAAGATGGCGAAACTTTCTTTTACGTTGGTGGCAGCAGCACTGCTAAAGGCGGAAGAGATTTATACAGTGTAAAGTGGGATGGAAAAGATTTGAAAGAGCTGTCAAAAGGCGGCTCTAATCCCGGCAGTGTTACAATGGATAAAGATGGCAAATATTTATACTATACGAAAGCGGGCGGCTCTCTAACTCGGCACGATATTAAAGGTGATAAAGCCGAACTGCTTCCTTACTCTGCCAAACTTAAAATTGATTATCCGGCTGAACGAAAACAAATTTTTGAAGAAGCCTGGAGAGCAATACGCGATGGATTTTATGACCCGCAATTTCATGGATACAATTGGAATAGTTTGAAAAAGAAATACGAAGAACTATGCTTAATTGCTTCAACGCCAATTGATCTGCGCGATATGTTTAACAACATGCTTGGCGAACTAAACTCTAGCCACATGGGATTTACTGCGGCAGAACGCGCCGAAACACAACGCGATGCAACGGGCTTGCTTGGCGTTGAATTATTACCTTCAAAAGAAGGAATGAAAGTCCTTCGTGTAATTCCAGAAACACCTGCTGATAAAAGCAACAGTAAATTGGCGGCTGAAGAACTAATTACTGCCGTTGACGGACACTCTTTCGAAAGCCAAAACTTCTACGAGCTTCTTAATAACAAAGTTGATGAGAAAATTTTGTTAACCGTAAAAGCTAAAGATGGAAAAGAAAGAGAAATAGTAATTCGCCCAACTAACATGCTTCGTCAGCAGCTTTATCAAGAATGGGTAAACGAACGCAGGAAACTTGTTGAAAAATTTTCCGGCGGAAGACTTGGATACATTCACATACAAGGAATGGATTTTGTGAGCTTCGAGACTTTTGAGCGCGAACTTACAGCTGCCGGTTACGGCAAAGAAGGCTTAGTAATTGATGTTCGCTATAACGGCGGCGGCTCTACAACAGATTATTTGATGACAATACTAAACTACAAACAACACGCATACACAATTCCACGTGGTGCTAGTAATAACCTTGAGCGCGATAAGAAAAAGTTCAGCGATTACTACCCAACCGGCGAGCGGTTAGTTTTTGCTGCTTGGATGAAACCATCTATTGCTCTCTGCAACGAAGGAAGCTATTCTAATGCAGAAATTTTCTCGCACGCTTACAAAACTTTAGGAATAGGAAAACTTGTAGGTGTTCCAACTAACGGTTCTGTTATTTCTACAGGAGGAAAAGGAATGGTTGATGGCTCATTTGTTCGATTGCCTTTTAGAGCTTGGTTTACTAAAGGAACCGATAAAAACCAAGAACTTGGTCCAGCCGTGCCTGATATAATAGTTGAAAATTCTGTTGATTGGACAGCTAAAGGAATTGACGAGCAGCTAAAAACTGCCTGCGATGAACTTATCAAGCAAATTGATTCTAAGCAATAAGACATTTTCAAGGCTAAAAAAATTGCTTTGCGATACTTTGTGTGTCATGCTTCGATGAAATCAGCATGAAATAGAAGATTCAGCGTCACACTGTGCCGTCCGATTTCATCGGACGGCTCGAAGTGAGATTCAATAAATCATGGTTTGAGCAGTCAATTGACAGAATAACCATGACACTGAAACAATTTTTAGAAAGTCTCAGATAATTATTATTTTTGAACCAGACTTTAATAACTTTTTAATACTTGGAGGAATCCTTTTATGGCAGTAGTGATTACAGAAGATTGCATTTCTTGCAATGCTTGCGAAGCAGAATGCCCAAATAATGCTATTTACGGACCTGGTGTTTCTTACATTTATGGAACAGAGGAAAGACCAGCTTTGAATGATGAACACACTTATATTGTGCCCGATAAATGTACCGAGTGTATCGGCTTTTATGATGACCCACAATGTATTCCGGCTTGCCCCACCGAAGCTATTATAGCCGATCCGGAAAGAGTAGAAACAAAAGAACAATTAATGGCTAAAAAAGAAACTTTAGATAAAGTTGGCCGTTAATAACCATTTTTTATAAAATAAATCCCGGTTCGTTTATAGACGAATCGGGGTTTGGTAAATATTAATGAGCCTTCGCTAAAAACACCAATATACTTTGCGGACCTTTAGTTTTCTTTGCGAACTCTGCGCCCGCCCGCCATTTTTTTTGCGTGGGTAAATTTTTATAAAAACTAATTTTTTGAGGTGCCCTAAAGATTAAGGTCTATATTTATTCGCTTCTCTTTTTTTATAATCATCGGCACTAATAAAGCTATACAAAACGCTGCCAGTCCAAGATAAATAAAAATTTCTCCTATCAACTTATCATATTCTATTATTTCTAATTTATTAAGCATGTAAGCCCAATCATGGTAAACCTTATTTCCTCCAAGTAGAGGAAGTTTCTGCGCTCGTGCATCGGATGTATAAACACTTATATTAAAAAAATTTTGACCTAGCCAAACTAAAAAAATTTGTGCGCCTAACTTTCTTTTCTTAATAAAGTAATACACCACAAACATTGTTGGAATGATAATCTGCATTAACGTTCCGCCAAGCGTGTAAATAAAATCTCCAAAGGCTCTAAAAATACCGTGTCCTCCTTCGTGTATTAACAAATTCAGATAATCAATCAATAGAAAATTTCCGATGTTAAAATAAAAGTAGAGCATTATAGGTAAAAGGAGTAATGAACCAAGCCAAGAAATGTTTTTCGCTAAAAAGGAGTTTTCTTTTGGTGTGTAAATCAAATTTTTCATTCAAACATTTTTTTTAATTCTTCTTTTTCTTTTGTGATTCCTAAACAAACCATAAGTTTTATTCTTGCCTTTTGCCCGTTTAAATAATCCGCAAAAATTACACCTAATTGTTTAAGCCACTTACCCGCACCTGGATAGCCGTAAGTATCAAGAGTTTCTCCGGCTGGGCAGCGCGAAACAAGAACTACAGCAACTCCTCTTTCTACCGCGTATTTTATTCCTTCAAATGCTTCAGGAGGAACATTACCTACTCCCATTGCCTCAACAACAATTCCATCTGCTCCGCTGTCCGCAGAAAAGTGGAAAAATTTTTCATTCATACCAGCGCAAATTTTTATTAGGTCAACGTTTGGGTTTATATTATCTGCTTTTAGTGTTTCTAATTTTCTTGGAAGCCTGTTAAACCAAACTCTTCCTTTATCAACAAAACCTAGAGAGCCAAAATCTAAACTATGAAAAGTTTCAACGTCTTCCGTGTGTGTTTTAGTTACTTCACTTGCTGCATTAATCTCTCCATTAAGGCAAACCAAAACACCTAATCCATTACTGTTAGAATTGTTAATAACTTGAATTGCATCAATAAGATTTTTTGGACCGTCCCAATCGGGCTCAGAGCTTGTTTTCATTGCGCCTATTACAACAATAGGGATTTTTATATCCATTGTTAAATCTAAAAAATATGCTGTCTCTTCTAACGTGTCCGTTCCATGTGTTACAACAATTCCATCATATTTACTCTCTTTAATAAAAGAATTCATTTTTTGTGATAACTCGATCATCCTTTGTGGTGTTATATGAGGACCTGGAAAATTTCCGAATTCATAAATAAATAGATTAGCAAGTCCGCGTGCTTCAGGTATCATATTAATTAATTCTTCACCATGAAAAAAAGGAACCGCTGCTTTTGTTCTGTCGTCTATTTTCATCGAGAATGTGCCGCCGGTAAAAACAATCAATATGTTTTTCATAATTGGCTCCAATTGTTTTTTTGCTTAATTAAAATTTCTTAGTACAAAAGTAATTCTCTTTTACTTGTAGTACTTTAAAATTATTATTAAAATTATTGCCTTTTTGTAAAAAATAATTTGCTTGAGTGAAGTTCTAAATTTATTTTGCTCACCCTACAAAAGACACATTTGATATGTTGATAATTTGTGAATAATTCTTTTGTGTGAAACGTTTCACTAGATGCTTGGTGGTTTTATTTTTCTTTTTCTTGTGATTTTTTTTGTTTGTATTTCTTTAGTTGTTTCTCTAATTGTATATAAATTAATGTGTTACGTGAGCGAATTAATGTTAATAATTTGTTAATTGTTCCTTAAATAAAAAGTCTTTTTTCTTTAATTTATTAATTCTTACTGTTTTTTCCGGTTTTTATAATGTGGATATTATGATAAATACTGCCAATAGTTTACTATTTGAAAAAGACGCAAAAGATATTTGGAAAGATTGTTTAAGTATAATCAAAGAAAACGTCCCTAACATAACATACAACACTTGGTTTCTTCCAATTAAGCCATCAGAAGTTTCTGGCACCACTTTAAAAGTTTTTGTTCCTAATAATTTTTTTATAGAGTGGATTGAGCAGCATTTTAATACGTTGATAAAAAATACTGTTTCTCAGGTGCTTGGCGAAAATGGCAAACTTATTTATGTTATTCTCGAAGAAACAGAAAACGTAGTTGAAACAGAAAATAACTTTCCGGTTGAGAAAAAAAAAACCAACATAACTATTCCTCTGCTACCTAAAAAAGATTTTGATTCTTGCTTAATTACAAAATACACTTTTGATAATTTTATTAAAGGTGAGGGTAACCAGCTCGCAAGAGCTGCTGCTTATGCTGTGGGTGATAACCCAGGGCAAACCTCTTTTAACCCTCTTTTTATTTATGGAGGCGTAGGTTTAGGAAAAACTCATCTTATTCATGCAATAGGAAATAAAGTATTAGAACGCGCTCCTGAAAAAAGAGTTATCTACTTATCTTCAGATGCTTTTACTGTTGAATTTGTTGAAGCTATTCAATCCAATACGGTTAATAATTTTTCAAATTTTTATAAAAGCATGGATGCGCTTATAATTGATGACATTCAATTTTTAGTAGGAAAAGAGAAAACACAGGATTTATTTTTCCATATTTTTAATACGCTTCATCAAAGTGGGAAACAAATTATTCTTTCCAGCGATAGACCACCCAAAGAGTTAAAAGGTTTGAGTGATCGTTTGGTTTCAAGATTTCTTTGGGGTTTACAAACTGACATTCAGCCGCCTGATTTAGAAACTCGCATAGCGATACTTAAAAACAAGAGCGAGTCTTATGGAATTAAGCTTTCACGAGAAACATTAGAGTATATCGCTTATAACATTACTTCAAATATTCGCGAACTGGAAGGTTGTTTAGTAAAACTACTTGCTAATGCTTCGTTAACTTCAAGAGATTTGGATTTTGATCTTGTAAAAAAGACTGTTCGCGAGGTTTCTACCAACAAACAAGTTAATATTTCTATAGAACTTATTACAAAAATTGTCTGCGAGTATTTTGAAATAGAAGAAAATAAATTGCGCGAGAAAAACCGCCGAAAAGAAATTGTATTAGCTAGACAAATAGCTATGTTTTTATCTAAACAACTTACTAAATCTTCATTAAAAACAATTGGTTTACACTTTGGCGGCAGAGACCATTCTACTGTTATTCACGCACATACTACTATAGAAGAAGCTGCTAAAACAGATTTCAAAATTCAGGAAACTCTTAGTTCTATAAAAAATACTATTGAATTATCTGTTACTTAAAAGCAAATCATGAAATTGTAAAAAATTGCTGGGTTTTTTTACTTACTTAAACAAAGCGTGTTTGTTAATAAAACAGAAAGAATACGTGTTTGCATTTATTTGTATTCGGTTATTAAAAAAGTGGTTTTGAGGCACGTTAAGTTATCAACACTATGTGTGTAAAAATAGTTGTGTGTTTGTTAATAGTTTGTTTGTAAACTATACTATCATATTGCTGCCTTGATAATTAAAAGTTTTCCACAAATAGTTTATAATTAATTTTAATAATTTGTTGCGATAACAAACTAAAAAAGAACATAAATAGAGATACTAACATATCAACATACTTATTATTATATCATACAATTACCTTATTATTAATTAATAATAATGAAGTAGATAAGATTGTTGGTAAAATTGATGTTCTACCCAAATTTTGATATTTTTTGATGCAATATGGAGATAATTATGGAATTCAAAGTAAATAGTAAAGAGTTAGAAAAACTACTTTCTAAAATCATTCCTGCTGTTCCAACAAGAACACCAATGCCAATCCTGGAAAACTTTCTTTTTGATGTTAAGGATGGACAATTAACAATTTATGCAACTGATTTAGAGATATCACTCATCGCATCTTTAAACATAGTAACAGACGAAAATGTTAAAATGGTAGTTCCTGCAAGGCTGCTTTATGATTTTATAAGATCGTTAAAAGATACCACAATTCACTTTTTATTGATGCCAAACAAGAAAATTAATCTTGTAACCGATGCTGGCAAATATACAATCAGTTATTTAGAAGCCGATGAATATCCAGTAATTCCTACTTTAAGTGACGATAAAGAAATTAACGAAGTTTCTATTAATGGGATTGAATTACGCACAACCATAGAACGCGTTTCTTTTGCGATGAGCAAAGAAGAAATGCGCCCAGCTATGATGGGAACGCTTTTCGAGTTTACAGATGAAGGGTTACGTTTTGTAACAACAGACGGACATAGATTAGTAAATTTGTTAAAGAGGAACATTAAATCGTTAACCAATAACCAGTATGTAGTACCAGAAAGAGCAGTTTCTGTCTTAACTAAAATTTTGGATGAAAAAGATGTTAAGATATATATGACTAAGACATATATGTCATTCAAATTAAATGATATTGAACTAATAACACGTTTAATAGCGCAGAAGTATCCAGATTACTCAAGTGTTATACCTTTAGAAAACGAATTTTTGATGAAGGTAAAAACAAAAGAGTTACACGATTCTATAAAAAGAATGATGTTGTTCTCAACATCTTCCAACACGCGCCGTGTAAAGTTTTCAATTGAAAAAACATCATTAGAAATATCAGCAGAGGATTTAGATATAGGAGCAAGCGGCGAAGAAAAAGTTGCTTGTGAATATACCGGCGAAAAACTAGAAATAGGATTTAACTCAGCTTTTGTAAATGATGTATTAAACCATTTGCTAAGTGAAGAAGAAATTACTTTTAAACTGCACTCTGCAACTAAAGCAGTAGTTATTGAGCCTGTGCAAAAAAAAGAAAGTCAAGAAATGATAATGTTATTAATGCCGGTGCGTTTAAATAGTTAAAATGGTTTTAAAGCAAATAGAATTGCAAAACTTTAGGCTGCATAAAAACACAACATTGAATTTTTCCGACAGGCTCAACTTAATAGTTGGTGGAAACGGGCAGGGCAAAACAACTATCTTAGAGGCAATTTATTACTTATGCACAACCAAGAATTTGAATCTCTCTAGCGAGAGCGATGTAGTTTTATTTGGCGAGCAAAATTTTGATGTAAAAGGAAAGTTTACGGATTTAACAACTAATAACACAAGAATTTATTTTGACTTACAGAGAAACAAAAAAAGTTTTTTTCTTAACGAGAAAATAATTTCTAACACATCCGAAGTAATAGGAAAATTTCCTGTTGTAACACTTATTCAATCAGATCATGCTATTACGCTGGGATCGCCTGCAGACCGAAGAAGATTTGTAGATTCTGTTATTTCTCAAGCAAGCCACACTTATTTAGACATACTTATTGAATACAATAAAATACTACGCCAAAGATCTTCTCTTTTATGGAGAATTAAAGAAACCGGCGATAAAGGTTTATTTAATCAACTTGAAGCGTGGACGGAATCTTTAATAACTGCCGGTACAGAAATTATAAAACAAAGAATAAGATTTATTAATGAGTTTAATGACTATTTAGTACAAGCAAACAGCCAGATAATAGAAGACAAGGAGTTTCCTAAAATTATTTACAGCACTTTTGCAGAAGTAGAAGAAGACGAAGCAGCAGAAAAATTTAGACAAGAGTTAGAAGAAAACAGAGAGGAAGAGCTGCGCCGTGCTATAAACTTAGTAGGTCCGCATAGAGACGAGTTTATTTTTTTTATCAACGATTTAGAATTAAAACGCTTTGGCTCGCAAGGACAGCACAAAACATTTCAGATAGCGCTGCGGTTTGCACAGTTCTTTTTTATAAAAGATAAAATAGGAAGGACACCTATTTTTTTAATGGATGATATATTCGGCGAACTCGATTCTTACAGAGCAAACAAAATAAGCGAACACATAGCAGCGATAGGACAAACATTTATAACTATGACAGATTTGACACGCACCGAAGAATTGAACCTTAACAAAGGCCACAAATTAATAAAAGTAGAAAATGGCACGACAACGTACATCCAGTAGTTTTAGAACAATAAATGAAGTTCTTGATAAAGAAAAAGAGTTTGAAAAACTACGTGAGCGCTTAAAGAATTATAACATTGCAGAAGAATATGAAAGAATATTTCCCGAACTGAAAATGATAGCAAAGGCAATAAAAGTAGAAAAGCGAGTTTTGTTTCTGAAAGTAGAAAACTCTGTTTGGAAAAGCGAGCTTAACTTTCAAAAAACATTTTTGATAGAAAAAATAAATAAATATTTCAACGAAACAGTAATAAAATCAATAAAGTTTTTGTAGGAGACGGTTTAGCTTTATGGCAAAAGAAAACGGAAACGGAAACTATACTGCGAGCAGTATCAATGTTTTGAAAGGGCTTGAAGCGGTGCGCAAAAGACCGGCTATGTACATTGGAGATGTCGGCTCACGCGGGCTTCATCATTTAATAAACGAAGTAGTTGATAATTCTATTGATGAAGCACTTGCAGGTTACAACGATAGAGTGAATGTAATAATTCATAAAGATGGAAGCTGCTCTGTTGAAGATAGAGGACGCGGAATTCCGGTTGATATTCATCCAGTTGAAAAAGTTTCTGCGCTCGAAGTTGTATTAACTGTTCTACACGCCGGCGGTAAATTTGATAAAAACTCTTATAAAGTTTCTGGCGGGTTGCACGGCGTTGGCGTTTCTGTTGTTAATGCTCTTTCCGAATGGTGCCAAGTAGAAGTAAAACGAGACGGCAAAATTTATTTACAAGAATTTAGACAGGGAATTCCAAAAGCGCCAGTTAAACAAATTGGAACTTATAAGAGCGAAACAACAGGAACAAAAGTTACATTCAAACCGGATAGAGAAATTTTTAAGGCAACAAAATTTCACTTTGATACCGTAGCAGAAAGATTGCGCGAGTTGGCTTATTTGAATAAAGAAGTAACGATGACTTTGAAGGATGAAAACGACGGACAGGAAGAGATTTTCAAATTTAAAGGCGGATTGATTGACTTCGTAAAATATCTTGATGAAAACCGCTCGCCGCTTCATAAGCCGATTTATTTTGAAGGCGAAAAAGATAATGTTCCAGTAGAAATAGCGTTTGAATATTCTGATTCATACAGCGAAAATGTTCATACTTATGTTAACAACATTAACACAATAGAAGGCGGAACTCACTTAGTAGGTTTTAGAACCGCGTTAACAAGAACATTTAATAATTACGCTGCAAAAAACGGTTTGATAAAAGAGAATAGTAAAATCAATTTAACAGGTGAAGATTATAAAGAAGGTTTAACAGCAGTAATTTCTGTTAAAGTAATGGAGCCGCAGTTTGAAGGGCAAACAAAAACCAAGCTTGGAAACAGCGAAGTAAAATCCGCTGTGGAAATGTTAGTAGGCGAAAAACTTTCTGAATTCTTAGAAGAAAACAGTTCTACTGCAAAAAAGATTTTTGATAAATGTATGCGTGCCGCAGAAGCACGAGAAGCAGCACGTAAAGCACGAGAATTAGTACGCAGAAAGAACGCACTCGATTCTATGCACCTGCCAGGCAAACTTGCCGATTGTTCTATAAACGAGCCAGAGCATTGCGAAATATACATAGTAGAAGGAGATTCAGCCGGCGGCTCAGCTAAACAAGGACGCGATAGAAGGTTTCAGGCTATTCTACCAATTAAAGGAAAAATTTTAAATGTAGAAAAAGCGAAGATCAATAAAGTTTTAGAGAATCAAGAAATACAAGCAATGATATCTGCAATTGGCGCCGGCTTTGGAGAAGACTTCAATGCGGAAAAATCACGCTATGGAAAAATTATTTTAATGACAGATGCAGATGTGGACGGGAGTCATATTAGAACTTTGCTTCTTACTTTTTTATATAGACACATGAAAGATTTAATTGCATCTGGCAAGGTTTATATAGCACAACCGCCGCTCTATAAAATTAAAAAGGGTAAAGAAGAGCATTATGCTTTTGATGATGAAGAAAGAGATAAAATTTTGAAACGATTTAAAGCCGTCAAAGATGAAAAAATGGTTGAAGAAGAAGAGGTTGTTACAGAAGTAGAAGGAGTTCAACCTATAAAAGGAATTGTAATTTCCCGTTATAAAGGACTTGGTGAAATGAATCCTGAGCAATTGTGGTCAACTACAATGAACCCAGAAACAAGAACAGTTTTGCAAGTTAATGTTGAGAGTGCGGCAGCAGCAGATAAAATCTTTGAAACACTTATGGGTGATGCCGTAGAACCACGCCGCGATTTTATAGAGAAACACGCTAAATACGCAAAGCTGGATGTATAACAAAGAGCAAGTATAAGAGCATGATTATGAATATAAAACATCTGAAATATTTACGCTAAGTCATGGTGAGCTTGTCGAACCATAACACTACAAACGAAATTGCCACACTTCCTGCCTCGCCGTCTCTCCTTCGGCTAGCCGAGGCGGACGCCTTTGGCTCATCAGGCGGGCGACTGGCTCGGTGTGACAATAGATTAATTATTCAGATGTTTCAATATAATCTTAATCTATTTTTAACATGAATGACAAATCAACATATCACCATGCGGTTGTAGATTATGCACGAAAAGATTTTAACGCTCTTAACAAGAACCTTTCTGTTGACGAAGCGTTAAAAAAGATCCGTCTTGAAGGCGTAGGCGAAAGAATAGTTTACTTTTATGTAATTGATGATGAACAAAAATTAGTTGGTGTTCTTCCAACAAGAAGATTGCTAATTGGTAAGTTAGAACAAAAACTTGAAGAAATTATGGTAAAACGTGTTGCCGCTCTGCCAAGCAATTCAACAGTTTACGATGCACTTGAGTTTTTTGCAACTTATAAGTTTTTAGCTTTTCCGGTAGTAGATCCAGAAAGAAAAATAATTGGTGTAGTAGATGTAAACATTTTTACAGATAAACTACTGGAAGAAAAAGATTCTGAAGAAGCAAGTGAAGTTGAGCCGCAAGATTACGATGCAATCTTTGAAACGATTGGTTTTAGAATAAGCGAAGTCAAAAATGCTTCTCCTGTAAAAGCGTGGAGCATAAGGCTTCCTTGGCTTTTGGCAACTGTAACAAGCGGAACAATCTGTGCTTTGTTTGCCGGTTTGTTTGAAGCCACTTTAGTTGAAAGCATTGTTATAGCTTTCTTTTTAACACT
The DNA here is from genome assembly GCA_009773205.1 of Ignavibacteria bacterium. GTDB lineage: Bacteria > Bacteroidota > Ignavibacteria > Ignavibacteriales > Melioribacteraceae > Stygiobacter. The sequence continues at coordinate 6,512 of WPAE01000029.1, read as the reverse complement.
TGTACTTGGGCTAGGAGAAAGTGTTAGCGTTCAATCTATGACTATGACAATACAGGCTTTACAAACTGCAAAACCAACCTTAAAATGGTATTTCAAAAATCTTTGGAAAGAAACACAAACGGCTTTTTTGCTCGGTTTAAGCTGCGGTATTATTGTAGCTGCTGTAATTGTAATTTGGAAAGGTGCTTTGCTTCCTGCAATAGTTATTGGCTTAAGTATAGTGTTTGTAGAGTTAGTAGCGGCGTTTTGGGGATTGAGCGTTCCTTCTATTTTACACAGAACCAAGCTCGATCCAAAAATATCTGCCGGACCTATTACTCTTGCATTAGCAGATATTAGTACTATTGTGTTTTATCTTGGTTTAGCATCATTGGTTTTATAAATCTTACAGTTGAGTAGAAAAAAAATTAGGAGTAATGAAGAATGTATCTAACCAAAGAAAATATTATAACGCTTCTTAGAGATAAAAAGGAATTTTTACGACAGGAGTTTGGTGTTCAGAGCATTTCTTTGTTCGGATCTTATGCGAGAGAGGAAGCGACCGAGGAAAGTGATCTTGATTTCTTTGTTGAAATGCCCGCTGATTTTTTTAACCGTTGTGAATTAATAGAGTTTTTAGAAAAACTGTTTAATCACAAAGTTGATGTAGTAAGAAAACATCCAAATATTAGAAATAGGTTTCTTGAGGAAATAGTTAAAGAGGCGATTTATGTCTAAGGAATTACTTTTTAAAAAGTTTTTAGATATAAAAGACGCTAGAAATTTTTAAGATATGTAAGTATCGTCTGCCGGTTTTATCAGAGGCAGTTGACAAATTAATAGATAAAGTGAAGAATAAACAATAAATCAAAATATTAAACAAGAAAAAACATGACCACAATTTTTGAAAAAATAGTTCCGGTTTCACTAGAAGAAGAAATGAAATCATCTTATATAGATTATGCGATGAGCGTAATTGTTGCCCGCGCACTTCCCGATGTAAGAGATGGTTTAAAACCAGTTCATCGCAGAGTTTTATTTGGCATGCACGAACTCGGCGTTCAACACAATAAGCCTTATAAAAAATCGGCGCGTATAGTGGGTGAAGTACTCGGTAAATATCACCCGCACGGAGACACTGCCGTTTACGATTCTATGGTTCGAATGGCGCAGGAATGGTCGCTTAGAAACCCGCTAGTAGATGGACAGGGAAATTTTGGCTCTGTTGATGGCGACAGTCCAGCAGCAATGCGTTACACAGAAGCACGTCTTGCAAGAATTGCCGAGGAAATGCTTCGCGACCTTGATAAGAACACAGTTGAGTTTGGTTCAAACTTCGATGACTCACTTCAAGAGCCGTTAGTTCTTCCATCATACTTACCCAACTTACTTGTAAACGGCGCAAGCGGAATTGCCGTTGGTATGGCTACAAATATTCCTCCGCATAATTTGGGCGAAGTTATTGACGGGCTTGTTATGATGATTGATAACGTTAAAGTTAAACCGGAAGATTTGATGAAGATTATCAAAGCTCCAGACTTTCCAACAGGCGGAATTATTTACGGTTACGATGGAGTTAAAGAAGCGTACTTAACCGGTAGAGGAAGAGTTGTAATACGAGCTAAAGCAAACATAGAAACACTTAAGAACGATAGAGAAAACATTATTATTACAGAACTGCCGTATCAAGTAAATAAAGCTACGTTGATTGAAAGAATAGCAGATTTGGTACGCGAAGGAAAAATTGATGGCATATCGAATATACGAGATGAAAGCGACCGCGATGGTATGCGTGTAGTTATTGAACTAAAACGAGATGGGCAGCCCGCGGTAATACTTAACAACTTATTTAAGCATACTTCAATGCAGGTAACATTTGGCGTAATTATGCTTGCTCTTGTTAACGGAGCGCCAAAAGTTCTTACGCTTCAGCAAATGATGGAGCATTTCTTAGTTCATAGAATGGATGTATTAATCCGCAGAACAAAATTTGAGCTTGATGCCGCAGAGCGCCGCGCTCACATTTTAGAAGGCTACATTATAGCACTCGATAACATTGATGAAGTTATCCAAACAATTAAAAAATCGCGAGATGTAGAAACAGCTAAAATTTCGTTGATGAAAAAATTTAAACTGAGCGAAATTCAAGCTAAAGCAATTCTTGATATGAGATTGCAGCGCTTAACCGGCTTAGAAAGAAAAAGGATAGAAGAAGAGTACAAAGAAACTATTAAGTTGATTAATAAGTTGAAAGCAATTTTAAGTAACGAAAAATTGAGAAAGCAAATTATTAAAGATGAACTCCTTGCTCTAAGAGAAAGATATGCAGACGATAGAAGAACAGAAGTTATCCACGACTATAAAGAGTTCTCGCTCGAAGATACAATAGCTGAAGAAGATGTAGTTGTTACAATTTCACACGCCGGATTCATAAAACGTTTTCCGGTTAGCGGTTACCGAAAACAAGGGCGCGGCGGCAAAGGAGTTACCGGCGCAGGCACACGCGAAGAAGATTTTATCGAGCATATGTTTGTTGCTTCTACACATCATTACATTATGTTCTTTACAGATAAAGGAAAGTGCTACTGGCTGAAAGTACACGAAATTCCTGAAGGCGGACGTGCCACAAAAGGAAGATCAATTCTTAACCTAATAGAAAAAGATAAAGAAGAAAAAATTACGGCGTTTGTAACAGTAAAAGAATTTGTTAATGATAAATCTATTGTAATGGTTACAAAACAAGGAACCGTTAAAAAAACTATTCTATCTGCTTACTCGAATATTCGCCGAGGAGGAATTTTAGCAATTAATCTTACAGCAGGCGATAGTTTGGTAGAGGCTAAACTAAGCGAAGGTAAGAACGATATTATTATTGGAACAAGCGAAGGTATGGCTATCCGTTTTAAGGAAAGCGACGTGCGTGATATGGGAAGAACGGCAACAGGCGTGCGCGGAATTAATTTAGGCAAGAAAGATTATGTTATCGGAATGATAGTTGTCCGAAACGCAACAACTCTTATGGTTGTTACCGATAAAGGTTTTGGCAAGCGGTCAGAAATTGAAGATTACCGCCTAACCAAACGCGGCGGTAAAGGTGTTATTACCGTTAAAACATCGGATAAGAACGGAAAGATGATAGCAATGAAGGAAGTAAACGATGGCGATGAGTTAGTTATCATCACAACAGGCGGAATGGTTCTGCGTCAAGCTGTTAGCGAGTTAAGAGTGATGGGAAGAAATACTCAGGGCGTTCGTTTAATTAGATTAAACGAGAGTGATGAAATAGCAGATATAGCACGCGTAATACCAGATGATCAAGAAGAAGAATAATTAACTTGAAAAAAGTAGTAAAAAAAATATCGCTAAAAGATAAACGCAATTACGATTTGGAATATTGGCTTTCCAAAACTCCGGAAGAAAGAATTGCCGCTGTTGAATTTCTAAGAAAACAATTTTATGAGGTTAAAGATGGTGATGCACCAAGACTTCAAAGAACTGTTAATGTTATTAAACGAAAACAAAGTTGAATATTTAGTTGTAGGATCGTTTGCCTTGGCATTTCACGGCAGCCCAAGAAACACAGGCGATATTGATATTTGGATAAATATTAGCCAAGAAAATGCAAAACGAATGACTAATTGTTTAACAGAGTTTGGTGTTGATTCTTTAGGGTATAAGGAAAAAGATTTTTTGGATGAGGATACTGTAATACAAATTGGCGTTCCACCGGTTCGGTTAGATATTTTAACCAGCATTATCGGAGTTGAATTCAAACATGCTTTTCTAAACAAAGAAACTATTTTAATTGACTGCGTTGAAGTAAACTACATCAGCAAAAACGATTTCATAAAAAACAAAAAAGCTTCCGGCAGACTAAAAGATTTGGCGGATATCGAAGCTATCACGGAAAAATAATGAAAAGCGAAAAACTACAATTCGATTCAAAATGTGTTCACAGCGGCGTTGGAGTGTATGAGTTTGGCTCTATAGTTCCGCCAATTTATCAAACATCAACTTTTAAGTTCGAAAATGCAGCGCACGGCGCAGCATTGTTTAAAGGCGATGTTGATGGTTATATCTACACAAGAATGAAAAACCCAACTATTGAAGCAATGGAAAACGCCGTTGCAGATTTAGAAGACGGACACAAAGCGCTTGGCTGCGCAAGCGGAATGGCGGCAATAAGCACAACATTTACTGCTTTGTTAAAATGCGGAGATCATGTTGTTTGCAGTAAATCGGTTTACGGACCTACACTAACTTTATTACAAACCATATTCAGCAAATTTGGAGTTGAATCATCTTTTGTTAATACAGACATAACAGAAGAAATTTCTAAAACTGTTAAACCAAATACAAAAATTATTTATGTAGAAACACCGGCAAACCCAGTAATTGCAATTACAGATTTGGAAGCCGCCGCTAAGATTGCTCATTCAAACAACGCTTTGTTGGTTGTTGATAATACTTTCATGAGTCCAGCTCTTCAGCAGCCGTTTAAATTTGGCGCCGATATTGTTGTTCATAGCATGACAAAGTTTTTGAACGGACACGCCGATGTTGTAGGTGGAATTATAGTTGTAAAGAGCGAAGATGATTACAAGTTGATGCGTAAGATTTTAAATCAAATGGGTGGAGTTATTGATCCGTTCAATTCGTTTCTTGTACACCGAGGCTTAAAAACACTTGCTATTAGAATGCAGAAGCACACAGAGAATGCGCAAATAATTGCTGAATATTTGGAAAAACATCCAAAGGTAAAATGGGTCCGCTATCCAGGATTAAAAAGCCACCCAAATTATGAAGTTGGTTTAAAACAACATAGTGCACCGGGCGGAATGATTTCTTTTGAATTAAAAGATGGATTCAAGGCTGGCGAACTTGTGATGAACAATGTTAAACTTTGTGCGTTAGCCGTTTCTCTTGGCGGAGTAGAAACACTAATTCAACATCCGGCAAGTATGACACATTTAACCATGGGTGAAGCCGCAAGAGCAACTGCTGGTATTACCGAAGGATTGGTTCGTCTATCTGTTGGAATTGAAAACGTAAAAGATTTAATTGAAGACTTAGAACAAGCGTTATCAAAAATCTAATTTTTTATCGAGAAATATTAACAACGCTATGGTAGAAATTATAAGTGCCGACAAGATGAACATGCATCCAGTTGATGGAATATTAAAAACTACGTGCGTTACAAGAAGTAAAGAAATAAATTTTTAAAAGCCGCACGTTTTACAGTGCGGCTTCTCTTGTTCTTAGTTCCTTAAATCTTGCGCCTATATCTAACTACTCAATACTCAATACTCAATACTAACTACTAACCACTAATTACTTAGTAAGCAGCAACTTGATGGACTTGCTAAAATTATTTGCTTGTATTGTTGCTATATAAACTCCGCTTGTCAAATTTTTTGCATCGAATTTAACTTCATATACTCCCGGGTTTTTCTCTTCTTTGACTAATACTCTTATCTCTCTTCCGAGAATATCGTAAATAGTAATTTTTACTAAACCGGCTTTCGGTAAATTATACTTGATTGTAGTTGTTGGATTAAACGGATTCGGATAGTTTTGCTCAAGACTGAACTGCGTCGGCATGTCAGTTTGTAGATTTTCAACTGACGTGATCATTTCCAAAAGTGGACGCCTCCAAACGCCGCTCTTAGCCCCCGCAAAGAGATTCGTGCCCGAGACGGCAAGTGAGCCGACAGTCATATCTGTCAAGCCGGAACTGATCGCAGTCCAACTTGTGCCGTTATTGGTGGAAAGGAAGATGCCGCGGTCACCAGTCCCCGCAAAAAGATTCGTGCCCGAGACGGCAAGTGAGAGGACATACCAAGATGGCAAACCGGAATTGATCGCAGTCCAACTTGTGCCGTTATTGGTGGAAATAAAGACGCCGCCGCCACTAGTCCCCGCAAAAAGATTCGTGCCCGAGACGGCAAGCGAGATGACATCTGTATTTGCCAAGCCGGAATTTACCGCAGTCCAATTTGTGCCGTTATTGGTGGTAAGAAAGGCGCCGCCGCCCCAAGTCCCCGCAAAGAGATTCGTGCCCGAGACGGCAAGTGAGACGACATACTTATTTGTCAAGCCGGAATTTACCTCACTCCAACTTGTGCCGTTATTGGTGGAAAGAAAGACGCCGCTGCCAAAAGTCCCAACAAAGAGCTTCGTACCAGAGACGGCGAGTGAGCGGACATCTGTATTTGTCAAGCCTGAATTGATCGCAGTCCAATTTGTGCCGTTATTGGTGGAAAGAAAGGTGCCGCCGCCCCAAGTCCCCGCAAAGAGATTCGTGCCCGAGACGGCAAGTGAGAGGACATACTTATTTGTCAAGCCTGAATTGATCGCAGTCCAATTTGTGCCGTTATTGGCGGAAAGAAAGACGCCGCTGCCAAAAGTCCCCGCAAAAAGATTCGTGCCAGAGACTGTCAAAAACCATTTTATTCCCCAGTTCCAGGTTCACTTCATTCCTCACCTTAAATGTAAAGATACCGCTTTTATTTTTTCATATTAAATGCCTCCTA
>WPAE01000028.1 GCA_009773205.1 Ignavibacteria bacterium | reverse complement strand
TTCGACATAAGCTATTTACTCTAAATGACTTAATGCCTGCCCGTAGCAGGCGGGCTTGTCGGCCCAAAGGGCAAATTTTCCTAACGGAAAATTTGGGTTGATAAATAATACAGATAGTACGGTTTTGGCTTCTACTGTATATTGTTTTAGATTTGCGCAAATGTTTGGAAATGATATGACAGCAGATTTACAAAATAATTTATTTGATAAGAAAAAAGCAGCCTGGATTTCTCTTATAGTTGGCGGGTTTATGTTTTGCGCCAAGATAACTGCTTATTTGTTAACAGATTCAACTGCAATTTTCTCTGATGCTGCTGAATCTGTTGTGCATGTTGCTGCTACTACTATGGCTTTATACAGTATTTATCTTAGTTCAAAACCTGCAGATGAAAATCACTTATACGGACATGGAAACATAGAGTATTTTTCTGCCGGTGTTGAAGGTCTTTTGATTATAGTGGCGGCAATTACCATTATTTATACATCTGGACACGCATTAATTTTCGGTGTAACTACTCAAAAGCTTGGGGTTGGTACAACTATTATAGGGATTGCCGGCATTGTAAATCTTGCACTTGGTTTATATTTGGTTAGAAAAGGAAAACAAACTAACTCTCTTATTTTAGTTGCTGACGGAAAGCATGTACTTACCGATTCATACACAAGTTTAGGAGTTGTGGTGGGATTAATTTTGGTTCTTGCTACCGGTTTCGAAAAGCTGGATCCAATAATTGCTATTCTTGTTGCTGTAAATATTTTGTTTACCGGCTACAAACTAATTCGTGAATCCATTGGCGGATTAATGCATGAAACCGATCAAGAAACCCTTGCGCTTTTAGCAAACAAAATTAATGAAGTTAAAAAAGAATATTGGATTGATTTGCACCATCTTCGTTTTTGGAAATCCAGTGATAGAGTTTACATAGATTTTCATCTTATACTTCCCTATTACTTTACAGTTAAAGAATCGCACCTTGAAGAGGAATTTATTGAACGTCACTTAGAGTCAATACTTCCAAACAGCGGAGTTAGAATACACATGGATTACTGTAAAGAAAATGTATGTAAATATTGCGGTTATATTGAATGTAAAGAAAGACTTGAGCAACGCTCGATTAGTTTTACGTGGGATACAAAACGAATGCTTGGCGATCCGGTTTATACAGTTCCAGTAGAAACCCTTACTCCTTTATAGCTTTTAGCGGAAATATTATAATGTTTTAGAACCCTCTGACTAATTAACTATTGTCACACCTGCTTGCAGCAGGCAAGCTGAGCAAGTAGCCAGTCGTAGCTGGTCAAGTTGCAGTTCGCAAGCTGACCCGCTTCCTGCCTAGCCTTCGGCTCATCAAGGCGGGCGCCAAGCGGCTTAGCGCGGCGAGAGCTTGCGACTACCACAAAACAGTTGTGTATGCTGCTTATTTCTCTGTAACGCTTTCTAAACATAATTTCAAGCAGAAGTTCATTGCTATTTTTTCACTACTATGATTCTTAGCAGAATAACAAAACCCTTGTAACTTATTCAATTACAAGGGTTTTCTTGTGGGAGCTAATGGATTCGAACCAATGACCCTCTGCTTGTAAGGCAGATGCTCTGAACCAGCTGAGCTAAGCTCCCGATTTATATTACTAATTCTTTATAAAGAACTTAAATTTTAGCGGGTCAATTATAGAACTTTTGTCCTTAATAAACAAGAACTCAATTCAAATAGTACAATTTTTTTAAATATTTATTCGGGCTCCATTCCATTCGATGAAGGAAACAGTAGGGCGCCTCTAAAAATACCAATATATTTTGCGGACTTTTAGTTTTCTTTACGAACTTTGGAGTAAATTTTTATATAAAACTAAATTTTGGAGATGCACAAGTACCACATTAGTAAGCTTGCTTGCCTCAATTCTAGAAAAGTACATTTTACGATGCAAATTTTGGTTAGTACTTAGAGAACATCTACTATGCTTAATTTTTTTTGTAAAAATAATTTACTTTTCTCTTGACAAGTAGTGTACGTGTTCACTATAATTGCATAGTGAACAATTGAGCACTATTATGAAAAACCAATTAACAAATCGTCAGCAAGAAATTCTCGATTTCATTCAATCTTATTTAGAATCAAACGGCTATCCGCCAACTTACCGGGAAATTGCCCGCCATTTTAATCTTGCCAGCACTTTCGGAATTAAGCGCCATATTGATGCACTGGCAAAGAAAGGTTATATCACTAACGAAAGTAAGACCAGTAGAACTCTATCTATTATATGCGAAGATGAACTAAACAAACATGGACAATCTCTCGATGATATGGTAGGATTACCGATTGTTGGCCGTGTAGTTGCTGGTTATCCGGTACTTGCACAAGAAAATATTGAAGGCAGTATGATGATTGACGCTAACCTAATTAATAAAAAGACTGGTTGCTTCGGTTTAAAAGTTACTGGAGATAGTATGGTTAACGCAGGAATTTTAGATGGAGACTTAGTAATCATATCCCCGCAAAAAGAAGCAGCTAACGGGGATATCATAGTAGCTCTTCTTCACGATGAAGCAACAATGAAAAGATTTCAGATAAAAGAAAACAAAATTTATTTGGTACCTGAAAATGAAAAATACACACCAATCGAAGTGGATAATGTTGAAGAGTTTTCGATTATCGGAAAAGTTATCAGTGTATTTAGAACCTACAATTGAGGAGAAAGAAATGAAATCCTTATACTTTACTACGGCAATCCTAAATAGAAATAGAGTAAGATTTATTTACGGTTTTGAAGAAATAATTCTTGAACCTTACTACATAAGCAGGAACAAAAGCGGTAAAAAAGTTCTTTACGGCAGACAGTACGGAACAAACTCTATTGATCTATTTGAGTACGATAAAATCTGCAACATCAAGATTTTAGGAATGGAAAAATTTTCGCCTATAATTCCAATAATGCCGGTATTAAACTAAAATGATACAGCGGTATAAAAGAGAAAGAGTGGATTTACTAATTGATCACTTGTGGCAACAAGGCTATATAACTTTAAGCAGAAAGTATGGCAAGTATTTGCCAGCTCCGCCAACTATAAGTGGCTACGAAGTAGATTCGATTAGTAAGTACAAAAAGAAACTTGCAGTTGGTATTACAATTTCCGAAGAAGAATTAAACGATCTTCAATTTCTAACAAAGTTAGAAGCAATATTAAATTACCAAATGCGAAATCCTGTAAACCGTGTAACCCTTTTTCTCGGCGTTCCAAATAACTCTGTTATTAAGGCAACAATGTTAATTTCTTCAATGCGAACAGAAGTTCAAAAACATATTAAAATTGTAGCTCTTCAGTAGAAGAAGTAACTCTTTTTTTAGCTGCAAATAATCATCACTAAATAAACTACTCATTTTCTTGACATTTACTCGCTTCAAAACTATTTTTTCGAGCCAAAAATGAACGAAGAGACATAAGTTGGCTATAAAATTAAAAGCCCAAGACATAAAACTAATTGAAGAAGTAAAAGCAAAGGGCAACATACCCAATCACATAGCTATAATAATGGATGGTAATGGAAGGTGGGCAAAGAAAAGAAGTCTTCCAAGAATAGCCGGTCATCATAAAGGTGTTGATTCTGTTAGACATGCTGTTGAAACTTGTATTGGTCTTGGTGTAAAAATTCTTACACTGTACGCGTTCTCAACAGAAAATTGGAAAAGACCTAAAGAAGAAGTTTCTACCCTAATGCGTTTGATGGTTAAAAGCCTTAAAAGTGAAACAGACGAATTAAATGAAAATAAAATTAAGTTAATGTCTATTGGCGATACACACTCTTTACCGGAAATTGTTCGTCAAGAATTAAAGAGTGCAATAGAAAAGACATCGCATAATGATAAGATGATTCTCAACTTAGCGCTTAGCTACAGCGGTAGATGGGAACTTGTTGAAGCAGTAAAAACTATAAGCAAAGAAGTTCTTTCAGGTAAACTGAATCCGGATCAAATTTGTGAGAAAACAATTTCGGACAACTTAACAACTGCCGGTTTACCCGAACCGGATTTAATGATTAGAACAAGCGGTGAGTTTAGAATAAGCAATTTTTTATTGTGGCAGCTTGCTTATTCCGAAATTTTTATTTCATCAGAAGTAAGCACTTAGTCGAAGCTGTACAAAATTATCAGAAACGTGAAAGACGTTTCGGTTTAGTTAGCGAACAATTATCCAGCAAATCAAAAAAAAACAAATAATGCCAAAAATCATTCCAAGAAAGCAGTTTAAGATTTCCCTCATCATATTCTTGATTTTTTCCTCTTTGCTTGTTGCTCAACAGCAAAAAGTAAGCTATAAAATATTAGGAATTTCTGTTGTTGGAAACAAATCCGCAGATGCTAATACTATTATTGCCAATACCGGCTTGCGTGTAAACGATGAAATTAGCATCCCAAGCGACCAAGCTAACAATGCAATTAAAAGATTGTGGAATTTAGGAATCTTTGAAGATGTGCAGTTAGCAATTGAAAAAAGCCTTGCCGATGGAATATTTCTTTCTATTAAGGTAAAAGAATATTCCCGTTTAGAACAAATTGTTTTTATTGGTAATGATGAGTTAAGCGAAGATGACCTAAACAAAAAAGTTACTATTGTACGAGGGCAGACTCTAAAGCCGCAAGAAATTTCTAGAATAATTACAAAAATTAAAGCTCAGTACGAAGAAGAAGGTTTCTTAAACGCACAAATTACACCAAGCCGTTATGTGTTTTTTCAAGCAGATACTACTGATGATGAAGTTATTATAACTTGGAGAAATGAAAAGGACTTATCCAAAGAACATCAAACCACTTATGATTTAGACATGGCAACAACAGTTAATTCTGTTGTTAGAATTAAAGATAGAATTCTTATGATGATGGATATTGAAGAAGGCGATGAAGTAACAGTAAATCAAATTCGTTTTAACGGCAACGCTGCATTTGATGATGATGATTTGAAAAGTGAGTTTGATGAAACCGGCGAAACCAAATGGTGGAAGTTCTGGAAATCTGCTAAGTTCAAAAAAGATAAGTTTGAGAAAGACAAAGAACTTTTACAAAAATTCTATCTGAAACAAGGTTATAGAGATTTTACTGTACTGAATGATACTATAATTCTTTCTGATGACAGAAAAACTTTAGATGTTGTTCTCGATATTTATGAAGGTAATCAGTACAAAGTACGTAATATTATTTGGGAAGGAAACTCGGTTTACAAAGCAGAAGACTTAGACGCACGTCTTGATCTAAAGAAAGGTGCCGTTTTCGATTTCGAAAAATTTGAACAAAATCTACGCTTTAACGAAAAACAATCAGATGTTTCTTCTCTTTATCAAGACAACGGTTTCTTAACCGCTCAAGTAGAACCAAAGGAAGAAAAAGTTGCAGCAGATTCTGTGGATATTAGAATTAAAGTGATAGAAGGCAGCCGATTTAAAGTTGGCAAAGTTGATGTTACAGGCAACGATAAAACTAAAGACAAAGTAATTCGCAGAGAGTTGTACACAATCCCCGGAAGTTATTTTAGCCGCGCTTACATTATGAGAAGCATTCAGCAGCTTGCAAATTTACAGTACTTTAATGCAGAGCAGCTTTATAAGACTGGTGTTGATTACAAACCAGTTAGCGACAGTGTTGTAAACATTACCTACAAGGTTGAAGAAAAATCGAGCGATTATTTAAATGCATCTGTAGGCTACAGCGGAGCTTTTGGTTTTAGCGGCTCGGTTGGTTTTACTCTTACAAACTTTTCTATTTTAGAACCTTTCCAAATGGGTGGCGGACAGGTGCTAAATTTTAACTGGCAGTTTGGTGTAGGAAATTTTTATAGAACTTTTTCTCTCGGTTTTACAGAGCCTTGGTTCATGGATACGCCTACATCCCTTGGTTTTAATCTATTTGATACAAGACAAAGATATGTTTACGACCTTCGTCAATCGGGTATATCCTTAAATACTGGAAGAAGACTAACTTGGCCTGATGATTATTTTTACGTAAGCGGTTTGCTGCGTTTTCAGTATAACGATGTTATAGATGGACAACATTATTACCAAGAAGGATTAACACGGCAGTACTCAGCCGGCATTGGAATAGCGAGAACTGATATTGATAATCCTATCTTCCCTTCTCGCGGTTCTAAAATTTCCTTGAATGCGGAAATTACTGGCGGTCCTTTTCTTCCAGGCAACGTAGATTATTACAAAATAGATTTAAAAACAGAATGGTATAAAGCATTATTCAGATCAAACAGATTTGTTCTTTACTCAAGCGCAGAACTCGGTTACATTGGAGAGTTAGTTGATAACACACCCATACAACCTTTTGAATATTATTATATGGGTGGCAGCGGATTAATTATTGCTACAACACCACTTCGCGGATACGAAGATAGAAGTTTAGGTTCAAGAACTACTGTATCCAGCAATGTAATTGGAAGCAGAGTTATGACAAAACTAACTACTGAATTTAGAGTAGCTTTAGCAATGGAGCCAATTCCTATTTACTTATTAGCTTTTGCTGAAGGCGGAAATGTTTACAAAAATTTAAAGAACGCAAATTTCTTTGATTTGAAACGCTCGGTTGGTGTTGGTGCGAGAATTTTGTTAAATCCAATTGGATTAATTGGGTTTGATTATGGTTATGGATTTGACCGTATGAGTGTTGATGGTCAGGCTCCGCAATGGATGTTCCACTTCCAGTTTGGTAAAGGATTTTAATAGATAGTTAAATTTTGATAGTAGATAATGAGCTGCAAATGCACTATTAATTTTTTTGGAATCTCTTTCCAAAAAAATTAGTTTTAGGGCAACAAACAAAAGAATTTATTTTAACTTATTAATAAGAGGTTCACGTGAAAAAACTAGTTGCACTTTTCTTAATTGTTTTATCTTTTTCAATTTATGCTCAACAAACACAATTAAAAATTGGATATGTAGATTCCGAAGTTATTCTTGCTCAATTTCCTGAAGCTATAAAAGCTAAAAGTGATCTTGAAGGAATGGTGGCTAAATGGAGAAAAGACTTAGACAGTATGCAGACAGATCTCCAAAAATTGTATGCAGATTACCAAAAGCTTGCGCAAGATAAAAATGCAAAGCAAGACGATATACAAAAATCCCAAAAAAATGTGGTTGATAAAGAGCAAAGAGCGCAGCAATTTCAGCAATCAAAATTTGCGCAGCCAAACGGCGAGTATTTTGTGAGACAAGAACAATTAATGAAGCCGGTTAAAGAAAAGATATTCAAGGCAATAGACGAAGTTAGCAACAGCGAAGCAATGCAATTTGTATTTGATAAAGCTGGCGATGTGGTTCTTTTGAAAGCTGATGCTCAGTACGACATTACATTCAAGGTTCTTGATCTCTTAAAAAGAGGCAAAAAATAAACTCGGGATATAAAAAATGAAAAAGATCGGATTCATCTTTTCGGCTGTTTTTTTAGCTTTACTAGCTTCTCCAATAACTGCTCAACCCAAGATTGGTTATGTGGATAGCGATACTATTATGAAGCAGTTAGCAGACTATCAGGACACACAAAAGAAACTTGAAGCGATAATAAAGGAATGGCAGGAAGAACTTTCTAAACTTGAAAGAGACTGGAAAGCAAAATATGAAGATTATGAAAAGAGAAAATTAATTCTTAGTGAGCAGAAGCGCGTTGAGATTGAAAAAGAATTAGTTGATATGGAAAATGAAGTTTCGAAATACCGTCAAGATAAATTTGGAGTACGCGGCGAGCTGTTCCAAAAACAAGAAGAACTGATGAAGCCGCTTCACAACCGGGTTTTTACTGCAATTCAAGAAGTAGCAAAAGAAAATGATTACGATTTTATTTTTGACCGAAGCGGAGATGTTATTTTCTTATATGCTAAAGAAGAATATGACTGCACAAAACTTGTTCTTGAAAAACTAAAATGAGTTTTTTATGAAATTAACACTTAAAGAAGCCGCCGACTTTGTCGGCGGTGTTGTTTATGGTAATCCGAATCTTGAAATAACCGGCATAGCAAAAATTGAAGAAGCAAAAAATGACGAATTAACTTTTCTTTATTTACCCGGCTACGAACATTTTCTTGCTTCAACAAAAGCATCTGCTGTTCTCATCGCTCCAAAATTTAGCAGAACTAGAAAAGATATTTCTTACATCGAAGTAAAAGACCCAAACATTGCGCTTAATCGTATAATAAAAAAACACTTTAAACAGAGTGTAAATATTGAGGGACACGATAAATCTGCTTGGATGCACTACGCAACAAAGATTGCACTAAGTGCTTCAATAGGCAAAAATGTTATAGTTTCAGAAGGCTGCGAGATTGGTGACAACTCAATTGTTCTTCACAACACAGTTTTAATGGATAATGTAAAAATTGGGAAAAACTGTTTGATTTATCCAAACGTTACAATAAGAGAAAACTGCATACTAGGAGATAATGTAATTATTCATTCAAACACTTGTGTTGGGTCTGATGGATTTGGCTATATTCCAAATGATGCAGGCGAATACGAGAAGGTTCCTCAAATTGGGAATGTAGTGCTGGAAGATGATGTTGAGCTTGGCTCTAATGTTTCTATAGACCGCGCAGCGCTTGGTTCAACACTAATTAAAAAAGGGACTAAGATAGATAACCTGGTACAAATTGCGCATAATGTTGTAGTTGGAGAAAACTCGATTATTATTTCTCAAAGTGGAATTGCAGGCAGCGCAAAGATTGGCAAGAATTGCATTATTGCAGGTCAAGCTGGTGTTGTTGGACATATCGAATTAGCAGATGGAGTAACAATTACAGCGCAATCCGGAGTATCAAAATCTATAGATAAAGCCGGAAAGTACCGTGGCACGCCGGCAGCGCCGCTTGGTGAAACACTTCGTATAGAATCTCATATACGTAATCTTCCCTCTTATGCAGAAAAGATTAAAAAATTAGAAGAAAAAATTGCATTTTTGGAAGCAAAAATTTCAGAAAAAAAATAAAGGTTATAGATGCTAGAGCTTCAAAGAACTATTGCGAAAGAAGTATCCATTTCTGGTGTAGGGCTTCACACTGGTACATCTTGCAAAATGACATTCAAAGCTGCGCCCGATAATTACGGAATAAAGTTTATAAGAACAGATATAGGCGGAAGACCGGAGATACCGGCAAACGTTGATTATGTTGTTGATATTTCCCGCGGAACAACTTTGGGCTTAGGCGAAGCAAAAGTTTATACAGTAGAACATGTACTCTCTGCTGTTTATGGCTTGCAAATAGATAATATAATAATTGAATTAGACGGAATTGAGCCTCCAATTGGAGACGGAAGCGCAATGCCTTATGTCGAAAAACTTCTTGAGGCAGGTTTTGTCAGTCAAGAAACTCCAAAAGATTATTTAGTTATAGATCAAACAGTAAGTTATCATGACGAGCAAAATAAAGTTGATATAGTTGCTCTTCCATTGGATAGTTACAGAATTTCTATAATGGTTGATTATGAAAACCCTGCTCTAGGAAGCCAGCACACAGGTTTGTTCGATCTAGAAAAAGAGTATGTAAGTGAATTTGCACCTGCAAGAACTTTCTGTTTCTTGAGTGAAGTTGAAACACTTGCTGATCAAGGATTAATTAAAGGCGGTAACATTGATAATGCTGTTGTAATTGTTGATCACGAAATTAATGAAGAAGGTTTAGAAAGACTTAAAGAAAAAATTAATCTTGATCATGATCTAACAGTTATTAATGGATATCTTGATAACAACAAACTACGTTTTAAGAACGAGCCTGTTAGACATAAACTTTTAGATATGGTTGGAGATCTTGCTTTAGTTGGAGTTCCTATAAAAGCACAAATACTTGCGGCTCGTCCTGGGCACAAAGCTAATGTAGAGTTCGCAAAGAAAATCCGCCAATTATATCAACAGAAAAAACTTGTAAAGAAATATCAATTTGTTAAGAAAGAAGGATTAGTTTTTGATATTAATGCCATTCAGAGAATTCTTCCTCACCGTTACCCTTTCCTTTTGGTTGATAAGATAATTCATTTAGAAATGGACAAAAAGGTTATCGGCATCAAGAATGTTACTATAAACGAACCATTCTTTAACGGGCATTTCCCCGATCAGCCTGTTATGCCTGGAGTTTTGATTGTTGAAGCTATGGCACAAGTAAGTGGAATTCTTTTACTGAACTCCTATATCGATCCGGAGAACCATCTTGTTTATTTTATGAGCATAAACAACGCAAAGTTTAGGAAGCCTGTTATGCCAGGAGATCAAATTACGCTTGAAGCTGAATTGATTAATGTTAAGGGTGGGAAATATTTTTCGATAAAAGGTTCTGCTTATGTTGACGGGAACCTTGTTTCTGAAGCAGAATTTATGGCGGCTATGGTTCCCAAAGAAAACAAACCTAAAGAATAAAAGAAATTATATGGTAGAAATTCATTCAACTGCAATTGTTAGTCCTAAAGCAAAATTAGGCACAGATGTAAAAGTCGGGCCATTTTCAATTATTAATGAAGATGTTGAAGTTGGCGATGGATGTATAATAGATTCTCATGTAGTTTTGTACGATGGCGCAAGATTAGGAAATAGAGTTAGAGTTTTTCAAGGGGCTTCGGTTGCTAACACTCCGCAAGATTTAAAGTTTGGAAATGAAGTAACCTACTTTTATGTTGGAGATGATACTCAAATTCGTGAGTTTGTAACGCTTCACAGAGGCACGCATGCAACCGGGAAATCTGTAGTTGGAAAAAACTGTCTGCTAATGGCTTACACTCACATTGCTCATGATTGCGTTTTAGGCAACAACATTATTATAGCAAACGGCGTGCAAATTGCCGGACATTGCGAAATTGGCAATCATGTAATTATTGGTGGAATCACAGGTGTACATCAATTTAGTAAAATTGGCGATCACGCAATGATAGGCTCAGATTCTAAAATTGCTGCCGATGTTCCGCCTTTTGTTATGGCTCAAGGCGTTCCTTGCAGATTTGAAGGAATAAATAAAATTGGATTACGCCGAAGAGGTTTTACGCCTGAACAATTGGAAGCCATTAAAGAAGCTTATAGAATTTTATATCTCTCCGGAATGCTTTTCTCTCACGCAAAAGAAAGAATTGCTAAAGAACTTGGGCATCATCAAGTTGTAAAAGAAATTCTTGAATTTGCTTCACAATCTTCACGCGGCATAATTCGTAAATGATTTGGCATTTCTTAGATTCTGATTTTAATACCGGCGAGTTTAATATGAATAAGGATATTGAACTCGCACAGAATTGCAAAAGCGATGAAGCTTACTTCAGACTTTACAGATGGCAGCCATACTGTATTTCGTTAGGCGCAAATCAATCCTTTGATGATATAGATTTAGCAAAAGCTAAAACAGATGGAATTGATGTTGTTAAACGTCCAACTGGTGGAAGAGCAATTTTACATGCCGAAGAAATGACTTACTCCGTAATCCTTCCTCTGAATTATCAATATTCGCCAAAAGAAGTTTATTCGTTAATTTCTACGGCGCTCATTCGCGGGTTGGATTTGTATGATCACCGCTTGGCAGAATCGGAATTGGAAAGTGTGCAGCCGAATTTTCCAATATTGTTAGAAGAAGCAAGCGGAGTTTTGTGTTTTGCTTCCACTGCAAAAAACGAAGTTAAGTTTGGCGGGAAAAAGCTGATTGGCAGCGCTCAGAGAAAACTAAATAATATAATTCTTCAGCACGGCTCTATACTTTGCGGAACGTTTCATCAAAAACTTGCCGATTATCTAAACACAGAAGCCAAATCAAAAGAATTGCTTAGAGATGAACTTAGCTCAAGAACTACAGAGATTGAAACAATTCTAAACGCCAAAGTAGATTACGGAAAATTAAAGGAATGTCTTGTTCAAGGCTTTGAGCAAGAGTGGCAAATCAAGTGGAAATAAATTAATAGTGCAGCCTAAAATCACTTCCTTCCCTTCTTTCTTAGTGTTAAATTTAGCATCGAGTTCATAACATTTTTCAATTTTCAGATATTTTATAATGCGAAAATTAATTTCGATTCTCATAATTCTTTCGTGCAGTTTGTCTGCTCAAGAGCACCGCGATTTGGAGTTTTATCACGATAAAGTTCAAGTAATGGATATTACAAGCGACGGTTTCAGCCTTTGGTTTGCAACTAACGGAAACGGGATTTATCAGTACTTTCCTTCCAGCGGCAAGTGGAATCAATTTTCGACACAGAACGGAAATATTTCTATTGATTTTTTTTACAGCGTAGCTGCCACACCAAATTTTGTATGGGCTGGTTCTACAGACGGCTTATTAATCCTAGATAGGAAAACTGGTAACTGGACAAAAAGAAAATTTGCGCTCGGCGGTCAGCTTTCTAACTGGATACGTTCTTTAGCTTACGACGAGAATGAAAATTGTGTTTGGATAGGAAGATTTAAATATCTAACCAAATACGATTTATCCACAAAAAAATACACGGATTATGATTTAACAATGAGGAACAATGAAAAGACCAACACAATAAAATCAATTAGAGTTGAAGAAGATTATGTTTGGTTTGGAACAGAAGCCGGAGTTCACCGTTATGATAAATCGAAAAATCTTGAAGACAAAGATTCTAGAAGATTTTACGATGTAAGAAACAATTCTTTTAACGGAGAAGGCGAACAAGTGTCTGTTAATTCAATTTTAAAAGAGCGTAATTATATTTGGTTTGGACTTGATGAATTTATTACACCAGAGCGCCCGGATTTTAATGTTGGTGGCATTTACAGATTTGATTACCAAAATGAATGGTTTGGTTTAGATGCTTCAAGAGGTTTGCCAGCAAACGGAGTTTATGATTTGGAAAGAACAGGCAACTATATTTGGGCTTCGCTGTATCAGTTTGGAAGTTCAACTAAAGAAACTTTTGGGCGCGGTTTGGTTTTGATAAACAGAGTTACTAACAAAATAATTCCTGTTAGAGATGATAGAATTCCGCGCACAATTTATTCCATCTACTTTGATGGAATAAATTTATGGCTTGGAACTGAAAAAGGATTAATAAAAGTAAATTTCTTTAACAAACTTGCACAATGGTCCGGCTTATCAGCCAATACTAATACTGAGGTTAAAAAATGATGGATACAAATCTCAAAAAACTGAATAATCTAAAGAATAGTTTTATTGGTAAGCGTATTGCTGTTGTTGGGGACATTATGCTCGACAGCTACTTTCAAGGTTACGTTTGCAGAATTTCTCCAGAAGCTCCAGTTCCTGTTGTTGAAGTTGAAGATGAGTTTGCCCGTTTTGGCGGCGCAATGAATGTTGCGTATAACATAAAAACTCTTGGAGGCGTTCCGCTGCCAATTGGAATAATTGGAAATGACAATGATGGCAAACTCTTAAAGAATTTAATGCGCGAAGCCGGAATTGTAGAAGCCGGAATTATTATAGATAAAAAAAGACCAACTACTACTAAGACAAGAGTTATTGCTAACAACCAACACGTTGTAAGAATTGATAAAGAAAAAACATTTCCAATATCTTCTGCTACCGAGAAAAGAATTATCGCCTTATTGAAAAAGGAAATAAAGAAATTAGATGCAATTATTTTGCAGGATTATAACAAAGGTGTTTTAACAAAGAATTTGATTGAACAGGTAATTTTGTTGGCAAATGAGAACAAAGTAATTGTTACTGTTGATCCAAAGTTTAACAATTTCTTTTCTTATCAGAATGTAACTGTCTATAAGCCAAACCGAAAAGAAACCGAAGATGCATTTGGAATTAAAATAAAATCTCGTGAAAACATTTCTTCTGCAGGCAAAAGGCTCTTGCAAGAACTTAATTGCAAATATGCGCTGCTTACTCTTGGCGAAGACGGCATTGCTTTATTTGAAAAAGGAAAAGCTGAACGAAGTGTGCCAACTAAGGCAAGAAAAGTAGCAGATGTTTCCGGCGCAGGCGATACAGTTATTTCTACTTTAACTATTGCCCTTACTGCCGGAGCAGATATTTACGATGCTGCTTACTTGGCTAACTATGCAGGCGGGCTCGTTTGTCAAGAAGTTGGTATCGTTCCAATTGATTTGAATATTTTATTTAACGCTGTAAAAGAAGAGTTGTTATGAACTGTGTAAAAACAACTGAAGAAATTATCGGAATAAGAAAATTACTTAAAGCCCAAAACAAAAAAGTAGTTTTTACAAATGGAGTTTTTGACATTCTTCATGCCGGGCACGTTGATTATCTTGACAAAGCAAAAGAATTAGGCGATGTACTAATTGTTGGTATAAACTCTGATGCAAGCGTTAAAAGAATTAAAGGTGAGTTGCGCCCTGTTGTTCCACAGCATGAAAGAGCTTTTATAGTTTCGTCTCTAAAGCCGGTTGATTATGCAACTATTTTTGAAGAAGATACTCCTTTCAACATTATCAGCTTATTGATTCCGGATGTACTTGTAAAAGGCGCGGATTGGTCGAAAGACAAAATTGTTGGCGCAGATGTAGTAGAATCAAACGGCGGCTCTGTTGAAACTATCAAATTCGTAAATCAAACTTCAACTACTAACATTATTAAAACCGTTACAGAAAAGTATAAAGATAATGTCTGAACAAGAATTAAATAATGTAGAAAATTCCGAAGGCGAAAGCTCTCCGGAAACAATGCCCGAAAACTTAACTGCTGCCTCAGAAACAAATAGTAAGAATGAAAATGGTAAACTTGGATTCAAGAGAAGCATCTTCCACAAAATTGTAAACTCATTTATTTCAGCTTTTTTAATTTTGATAATAATAATTCTTTTAGTTGTAGGAATTACACAGACAAGTACTTTCCGAGAATTCCTTCGCAAAAAAGTTATCTCGTTAGTAAATGAAGAGATAAACGGCAGGCTGAACATCGAAAAAATTAATGGAACGGTTCTAACTTCTCTATCGCTGCGCAATACATCTCTTGTGGCTGATAATGACACATTACTTTTGGCAGAAAACATTGAAATCAAAGTAAGTCCGGCTCAGCTTCTATTCAAAAGAATTCATATCAGAAAAGTTTTGTTGAGAGACATTTCTATAAACTTACTTCAAAACAATGAAGGCAAATGGAATTATGAAAAACTTGTTAAGCCTGCTCCAGAAGATACAAGCAAATCAGCTTTTTCATTTGTAATACAAGCTCCGGATATCGAGCTAAGAAACATTTCTTTAAGAAGGCAAACTTTTACAAATCTCGGTTCAAGGCAGATTTACAACAATATAAATGCAGAAGATCTTAGAATAGAAGAGCTAAATTTCAACGCTGAAGTTTTTGCAGATGTAGAAAATCAAAACTACCTGATGATTCTCAGAGAGCTTTCTTTCAAACCAAACTTAACTCGTTTTAATCTTCGTTACATCTCCGGCGAGTTTGCTGTTACTAAGGATTTTGCAAGTGTAAACAAGTTTTATTTTTTAACGGACAGCAGTGAAATTAAAATTAATGCAAGAATAGATAGTCTCAATCTTTTTGGAGATGCAGCTTTGCGAGACTTTAGAGATTACCCTGTTACAATTGAGGCAAAAGCTTCTCCATTTAATTTTGACGACCTTTCTTCTTTCATTGATGCTACAGAAATTCTTAAAGGAAGTCCCGCTTTTGAAATTAGAGCCAAAGGAAAATTTGGTGCGTTCAGAATTGAACGAGCAAAACTTGATTACCGCAACACTCATTTCGATTTTAGCGGACAAATCTTGAATCTTAACGTTCCGACTAAACTTTACATTAAAGCATCTGTTGTTAACACAGACATCAATTACAAAGATGTAAACAGTCTACTTCCAAATTTGAAACTACCCGATTATGCCAAGATGGTTCTAACCGGCGTTAATGTTGAGTATGAAGGTGAGCCGACTAACTTTAAGGCAAAATTCTTAGGCAAGGTAAACGATGGTTATATTGAAGGTGAAGGCACAATGAATGTTTCTGATGAGCCAATGACTTACGATATAAAATTCACTTCGCAAAATTTAGACCTTGCTGCATTAGTTGGATTCCCTACTAAGATTAATGCAAGCGCAAGTATTTCTGGCAAAGGCACTTCTCCTTTGGATTTAGCTTCTAACTTAAAACTGAATATTAACAATACACTGCTTAACAATATTACTATTGATAAACTAGATTTAACCTCACAAGCAAAAGACCGCTCGATTGACCTTACAATTGAAACCGATGCAGAAAATGCGAAATCTATAATCATTGGACACTTACAGTATGATAACGACACAATTCCACGCTACAATTTTATAGGCGATATAAATAATTTAAATCTCGGTAGATTTTTAGATGATGAGAAATTGCGCAGCGAAATGAATCTTTACTTCAGCCTTGAAGGTAAAGGCGTTGATCCCGATGAACTCAACGCAAATTTTGTGTTTGGTATAGATTCCTCCTTCTTCCAAGATAAATGGATCAATTCTTCGATTGTTGAAACTTCTTTCAAAAAGGATTCAACAAAACGAGAAATACTTCTTGCTTCAGATTTTGTTGATTTTAAAATAGACGGATCATTCTCTCTAAATAAAGCCATAGAGTTGATGATATACGAATCGAAAACTATTTCGGAAATTATTTCGAATAAATTATTAGAGCTTAATCCCCTTTCGGTTGTAAGTAATTCTGAAACTGTAAAAGACTCTGTTACAATCGAAGCACCAGACATAATTTATGAAGATATTGAATTCGATTACGAATTCAAGTTTAAAGACTTTGATTTGATTGCGATGTTAATGGATAATGAACAGATAACAATTAAGGGAAGCGGAAGCGGAAGTTTTTCTAACAAAGCTCCTAACTTTTCAATTTCTGCAGAACTTGATTTAGAACAGTTTATTATGATGCAAAATAACACAACAATTTATCTTTCAGATTTTCTTGCAGATTTTAACTTTACAAGAGATAACCGCTCAAATTCTTTTGATAAATTGTTCGGAACCGCTTCAATTACAGGCAAACGTTTTTATACGGGAAGCAGTATAAAATCACTCAACGCCGATATTGTTTTCAACCAAAGCAAATTGTTGTTCAGCGCCTCTGCTAATTACGACGACATAATTATTGCCGAAGGCGAAGGAATTGTCTTAATGACTCCTCAAGAACAGCAATTTCTTATCAGCGATTTGAATGTAAATTATGATGGCATAGACTGGCATAATAAAGACACTATCAAAGCCTTCTTCAATCCTAATTATTTCAAGATTGTTGATTGTAAGGTACATAATGATACTTCTGTTCTTGCAGCAAGCGGCGTTATACAAAGTTCCGGCGATCA
Source organism: Ignavibacteria bacterium (assembly GCA_009773205.1). Lineage (GTDB taxonomy): Bacteria > Bacteroidota > Ignavibacteria > Ignavibacteriales > Melioribacteraceae > Stygiobacter. The sequence continues at coordinate 11,425 of WPAE01000028.1, read as the reverse complement.
ATCTTTAATTATAAATGGCAGCAGAATTTCGGGAAATATTTTAGAACGCTACGCATTTGGTTTGAATGGAAGCGGATTAACTGCAAACGGTTCTTTGTACGGTAAAATTGATGGCAAATTCGACAGTCCGCTAATTAATTTTTCTTTTGATGCAAAAGACCTTACCTTAAACAAGAACAAGCTTGGAAATATTAAAGGCTATATGAAATATGCAGAAAAGAAGATGCTCACTAATTTTGTTTTTCTCGATGCTCTTTCTAATGAGCAGAAACCACTTTTTTCTTTCGATGGAAAGTTTGCAATTGACTTGAGTTTTGCTTCGGTTAATGAAAGATTTTTACTGAACGAACCATTCTACATGAAATTTTATGCGGATAACTTCAACCTAAAGCAATTAGGAAAAATAATTCCAGGCATTGTTGATCAAAATGGCATATTACAAGCTGATTTAAATATTGGCGGAACTTTTGCAAACCCAAATTACTCCGGTTATGTAAACTTAACAGATGCGTATTTCACTTCTACGTTCAATAATTTAAGATATAAATGCGGCGCAAAATTAACTTTTGAAAAAAATGGTTTTATTGTAGATAGTATGATTGTTGCAAATGCCGGCGGAACAAACTTTCCAGGTGAAATTAATGGACTTGGTTCAGTTATTTTTGACGGCTTTAGTATGAAAAACGTTAACCTTCGTTTCTTTGGTGATATTGCTATTATGAGCAGGCAAACACAAACCGTAAGCCCTTTCTTCTTTGGTGATTTGCAGATTCAAACTGACGGCGATTGGCTCTTAACTAAAAAAGGAGAAAAGTTTTTCTTCAAAGGAAATATTCTGATGAATAAAACCGATCTTACTTATACAACAGGAAGAGACGAAGCGCTTAACACTAACAATAATCTCGACATTGTTTTCATTGTGGATTCTTCCAAAATTGATAAAGAGCTGATTCGCTTTCAGAATATTCTAGCCAAAGAAAAAGAACTTCAGAAACAAACTGATGCAAATACAGAAACCAGTTTCGCTTTCGATTACGAAATTGGATTAACCTCTGGTAAAGACGCGACATTAACATTTATTCTTGGTCAGGCATTAAATCAAAAACTTATTGTAGAAATGCGCGGTGGAATGAAGTTTGAAAGTGTTTTAAACGATTATCGTGCGCAAGGCTCTTTTGAGTTACTGCCCGGTTCCCGTTTAGAGTTCTTCAAAACATTTGATGCATCTGGGTTTTTGCGTTTCGAAAGCGACGTTACAAATCCTTATTTAGATATTACCGCAACTTATCTCGCTGATTATATTAGCCCGCGTGATGAAAACCAAGTTCCTCAAGAAGTTGCTGTCAAGATTAAAATAAAAGGACCGCTTTCAGATCTCGGTAAAAATCTGGCTAGCGATCATACTGCTATGAGTGTTTATGTTGGCTCTAGAAACATTCAAAACAATGTTAGAGAAACACGCTACGATTATGCTGATGCGCTTTCTTTTGTTATTATGGGTAAGTTCAAAGATGATTTAACGGCGCAGGATAAAGCAGTAGTTGCCGGCGAAACTAAAAACGCTATTGGAAGTGCGGCTACTTCTTTTCTGGGAACTGTGCTAACAAGTTTTGTTAACTCTGCAGTTGGAGATTTGATAAACAACATTTCTATAAACTCAACCGGAGAGCAGACAAAATTTAGTCTTTCCGGCAGATACGATAATTTCAGCTACTCACTTGGCGGCACTACAGAAACTTTCACTAACTTGAGCAAAGCAAACTTAATGCTTGAGTATAGATTTTATCCAACTAACCTTAAAGCACGTTTCGAAAGAAAAGACCCAATTGTAAAAACTTACGGTCTTGATGAGAAAATTATAGAAATGGCGCTTAAATACAAATTCGAGTTCTAATGAAAAAGGAAATTAAAGCACTCTTCAGCAAATCTCCCGGGTTAAAGTTAAAGAGCAAAGAGATTGCAAAAAAACTGCAACTGCTGGATGAGCATTCCTATGCTGAACTTAAACATTTTCTCTTCAAGCTGACCGAAGAAGACTTTCTTGAAAGGCAAGGCAAACGTTACCAATTACTGCGTGCCGATTCGGATAAACTACTCGGCACACTGCAAATTGTAAGTTCTGGCGATTTTGGTTTCGTTTCCCTTAAAGAAAAAAATGTAAAAGATATTTTCATTCCAGGCAAAAGTTTATCTACTGCTTTAGATGGAGATTTAGTAGAAGTTGAATTAGTAGAAGCTAAGCGAGGAAAAAATGTAGAAGGCAAAATAGTTAATGTAATTGAGCGTGGCAGAAAAGAAATTATTGGCGTACTTAAAAAAAATAAATCGGCATTCTTTTTAGCTGCCGATGATGACAAGATTCATCATGAAATTTACATTAATGGCGATAACCTAAACGGTGCAAAACTTGGAGATAAAATTGCTGTTGCAAATATTATTTGGAAAAATAAGAGCCTAAAACCAGAAGGAAAAGTAAAAGAAGTATTAGGCAAAGCCGGAAGCTATGATGCAGAAATTGCTTCGATTGCAAGAGAGTTTAACATTGCATACAAATTTCCAAAATCTGTTCTCAACGAAGCTGAGAAGATAAGTGATGTTATTCCTCCCGCAGAAATTAAAAAGCGCACTGACCTAAGAAGTAAAACTATAATTACAATTGACCCCGAAGATGCCAAAGATTTTGATGACGCGGTTTCTGTAGATATTCTTGATAACGGAAATTATTTGGTTGGAATTCACATTGCAGATGTAAGCTATTACGTTCAGCCCGGAACATCGCTTTACAAAGAGGCATTAGAACGTGGGACCAGTGTTTATCTTGTTGGTAAAGTAATACCTATGCTTCCAGAAAAACTTTCCAACAGAATCTGCTCGCTTGTTCCTAACGAAGATAGACTTACATACTCTGTATTTGTTGAGCTTACAAAGCTCTCAAAAATTGTTAACTACAGAATCGAAAAGTCGGTAATCAACAGTAAAAGAAGATTCTCTTATGAAGAAGTTCAGAAAATTATTGAAACCGGCAGCGGAGAATTTTCTTACGAAATTACTCTGCTAAATAAAATTTCTAAATCTCTGCGCGCCAAACGAATGAAGAAAGGCAGCATAAACTTTTTCTCTCCAGAAGTTGTCTTTAAACTAGATGATAACGGCGTTCCGGTAGAAATAAAAATTAAGGAAGTTAGAGAAAGCCATAACCTGATTGAAGAATTGATGCTTCTGGCAAATCAAATTGTTGCGCAGCACGTTCAGCCAAAACAGAACAAAATTGATGTTCCTTTTGTTTATAGAGTGCACGATTTGCCTGACAAAGAAAAAATAACAGAATTTGCAAGATTTGTCCGAACTCTCGGTTATCATTTTGATCCGAATGCTGGTAATAAATCTAAACAGTTTCAAGCTTTGCTAGAAGAAGTTAAAGGTTCTGAAGAAGAAGCAGTTGTAAATGAAATTGCAATTCGTTCGATGGCAAAAGCAATATACTCAACAAATAATATTGGGCACTATGGACTTGGCTTTAGATATTACACACACTTTACTTCGCCGATTAGAAGGTTCCCAGATTTGGCTGTGCATCTTATAATTCACAATTTCATTGCAAAAGGATCGGAGAAAAATTTATCACTTGAAGAGTTAGAAGAAATTTGCAATAATGCTTCGGCTAAAGAAAGAAGTGCTGTAAGTGCTGAACGACAATCGGTAAAACTTAAGCATCTAGAATATCTGAAAGATAAAGTTGGGCAGGTTTTCCATGCTGTAATTTCTGGCATAATGCACTTTGGTATTTTTGTAGAACTGAGTTCTACACTAGCAGAAGGACTTATAAAGTTACGCGATCTTGAAGACGACTATTATTCTTTAGACGAAAAAAATTATTGCATTGTAGGCAGAAGAACAAAAAAGCGATACAGGCTTGGAGATAAAGTAAACGTTCAGCTCATTAGAGTTGATGAAGAAAAAAGAGAAGTAGATTTTGTTTTAACAGCTTAATTATAAGGCACTGATATGAAAAATTATATATCTGCATTTTTAATTTTGTTCTCATTTTATTCTTTTATTTATGCACAGTTTGGGCAGAATAAAGTCAATTATAAAAACTATGATTGGTATTTCATTCAATCAAAGCACTTTGATATTTACTTCACTAAAGGCGGCGAAAAAGCTGCTGAGTTTACTGCAAAATATGCTGAAGAAACTTTACAAAAAATTCAACGAGACATCAATTATCAAATTAATGCTAGAACAGCGCTCATCGTTTACAATTCCCATAACGATTTTCAAGAAACAAATGTAACTGATGAATATTTATCCGGCGGAACAGGCGGTTTTACAGAGCCATTTAAGAACCGCGTTGTATTCCCTTTTGAAGGTTCTTACAAAAAATTTCATCACGTTATTGCTCACGAGCTTGTTCATGCAATTATGCGAGATATGTATTACGGTGGCACTATTCAAAATATTATTTCGCGAGGAATAACTTTGCAGATGCCTCTTTGGTTTTGGGAAGGTACAGCAGAATATCTTTCACAAGGATGGGAAACAAAAACTGATATGTTTATTCGCAATGCTATTATGAGCGATGCTTTGCCAGACATTCCTCAATTAAACGGCTATCTTGCTTACCGCGGCGGGCAATCGTTATTTAAATTTATTGCCGATACTTACGGAAGGCAAAAGATTGGCGAATTGCTTGGCAAAATTCAAAGCCTTGGCTCTTTAGAACCTGCGCTCAAAGCTTCTATTGGTATTGGACTAGAAGAACTTAACGAACGATGGAAAAAAAGTGTTAAAAAAGAATTTTGGCCAGATATTAAAGATTTTCAAGACCCCGATACTTTTGCTAAGCGTTTAACAAATAATAAGAAAGATGGCGGTTTCTATAATGCTAGTCCGGCAATTTCTCCGCAAGGAGATAAAATTGCCTTCATATCCGACCGCGATATTTATCTTGATGTATATTTGATGGATGCTGTTGATGGAAAAGTAATTAAGAAAATATTAGAAAGCGGCAAGGCAAATGATTTTGAAGAATTAAATGTTTTGCATCCGTCAATTGCTTGGGCACCAGATAACAAAAGAATTGCTATATCTTCTAAATCCAGTGGGTTTGATATTGTTGCTATCATTAATACAGAGACCGAAGAAAAAGAAGAATTGCCTTTCAAGCTGCCTGGAATTGAATCTATTAGCTGGTCTCGAGATGGCAGCAAATTAGCTCTTGTTGGGCACACAGCAAGCCAATCGGATATTTATGTTTATGATTTTACTACTAAACTACTAACTAATTTGACTAATGATATTTTTAGTGATTTTGACCCGACTTGGCTGCCTGATGGAAGCAAAGTAGTTTTCTCTTCAGATCGCGGAGACAACTTAGTTCAAACTATTTCCAACCAAATATTCGATGTAACTAATTATTCTTTTCACCAACTCGATCTTTATTCAATTGATGTTACAACAAAATCGGTTGAGCGGCTGACAAATTGGATACACAGCGATGAAAAATTTGCAACAGTTGCAGGCAATAGTAATGAGCTCATTTTTGTTTCTGATAAAAATGGAATTAATAATCTTTACAAAATGAATATTAAAGATGGTAAGGCAGCGTCAGAGCCTGTTCCAATAACAAACTCTTTAAGCGAAATAACTCAGCCTTCTGTTTCAGCCGATGGAAAGAAATTAGTTTTCTCTGCTCTCTATAATCTTGGCTATAATATTTTTATGCTTAACAACCTGCCAGATATGAAAGTTGAACAAGATTCGCTCCGTTACACTAACTATATGCGCTCAATAGTTAATTCCGTTACAATTATGTCAACACAAGAGAAAATAATAGAAACAAAAAAAGAAGCCGATAAAACAACAGCTTTAATTGATTCTCTTAATACAGATGAAGAAACAAAAATTTTCATTGGTCAGTACATCAGCGATAAAAACGATAAAGCCGATTCTGCAGCAGCTCATTACAGCAAGTACGTTTTTACTTACACCGGAAAAGAAAGCGATAGCCTTCGCATTGCTAAGCGAAATGAAATGTTCAAAGAAAGCTTAGACCCAAACGGTAACTTTTTTGTAAAAAAGTACAAAATAAATTTTACGCCGGATTTGGTTTACGCTAACGCTGGTTACAGTACGCTTTATGGTTTACTTGGAACAACAATTCTATCTTTCAGCGATGTACTGGGAAATCATCGTTTGATAGGTCAAACTAGTTTGCAAATTGATATTAAGAACAGCGATTACGGACTAGCCTATTTTTACCTAAAAGAAAGATTAGATTTTGGAATTCAAGCTTTTCATACTGCACGCTTTCTTTACCAAAGCTCAATTTGGGGCGATGTGCTATACCGTTTCAGAAGTTTTGGATTAATTGCTTCGGCAAGCTATCCTTTCGATAGATTCAACCGTTTAGATTTTGGTCTAAGTATTTTAAGAGTCAGTTCAGAAAACTTAGACAACTACGAAGTCCCTTCAGATAAGAAAACATTTTTGCTTCCTACAATGAGTTTAATAAAAGATAATGTTATGTTCGGATATACAGCGCCAATTGAAGGTTCTCGTTATAACCTAACATTTTTTGGCGACCCAGGCTTCACTCGCTCAAGACAAAGTTTCTTTTCTATTACTGGAGATTATAGAAAATACTGGCGCTTCTGGTACGACAACGGTTTTGCACTGCGTTTCTCAGGAGGTTTTTCCGGCGGAGGCAATGCTCAAAGATTTTTCCTCGGTGGAACTGATAATTGGATTAACAGAACTTTCAAAACCGGAGGCGTTCCTATTTCATCTGCTTCTGATTTTGCATTTCTTTCTCCTGCTATGCCTTTGCGTGGATATGACTATGCTGAACAACTTGGCACAAAGTATTCTCTAATGAATATGGAACTTCGAATACCAATAATTAGATACTTGCTAACAGGCGGTATTCCTCTTTTCTTCCGTAATATTCTTGGTGTTGCTTTCTTTGATGCAGGCTCTGCTTGGGACGATACCAAAAAACTAAAACTAATTGGAAGAAATGAAAATGGTAATGTTGCTGCTCAAGATTTACTAATCGGTACAGGTGTTGGTTTTAGGCTTTACTTAATTTTCTTGTGGAAACTTGATATCGCTTGGAAGTATGATTTGGATAAATTTTCCGCACCAAGATATTACTTATCATTAGGTTTAGACTTCTAAAAAATCCGGCTCAGCCGGATTTTTTTTCAACTTCAGAATTTGAACTGCTCGGCTTCGATTCCACAGACTTGCTATTATTTTTATAATCTGTTTGATAAAAACCGCTTCCCTTAAAAATAGGTGAAGACCCAGCGCCAATTAAGCGCTTCACTTGCCCAGAGCAACTTAAACAAGTAGTTAAAGGTTCGGCGGTTATTCTCTGAAAATGCTCGAAAGTTTCACCGCAATCCAAACATTTATATTCGTATGTTGGCATATCTCTCTTTATTAATTTTTATTGGCTGCAAAAATATGTGTAGCATTCTTCTAAATCAAACTTCTATTATTTTTAGTCAATATTTTGCATATTTGCACCGAAAAAATTGACAGGTTATGAAAAAAATACTTATCGCTTTAGCATTAATAATATTTATTTCAACTGGTTGTTTAGATTACACTCAAGTTACTACAATAAAGACCGATGGCACTGGAACTATATTCATTCACTATTTTATGAAGTGGTCAAATCAAAGAGATTCTAGCTTGGTAGAACAACTCGGTATATTTAATAAAGATTCAGTTTACAAAGAATTTTCATCTGAGTTTAGCCAAATTACAAATGTAGAAGTTTACAAAGACTTACAAGACAGTACAATTCATGGCAAAGTTGAGCTCGCATTTAATAGTTTAGACTCCCTTAATAACACTCCTGCTTTTAGAAAATCGCAATTATCTTTTAAGGATGGTGACCAAAATTCAAAAATTTTCTCACAATTTATTCCTCCAATAGCTACCGGATTTGGTTTAGAAAACAAATCTTTTGGGTTAACCTTTGTCTATTATTTGCCCGGAGAAATTTTAAACCATAATGCTACCGAAACCTATAGAAACAAATTAACTTGGCAATATTCTGTTGATGAACTTGGAATGGGCAAATATATTACAGCTTCTTACCGTCCGTTTAAGCTGAAAGAAACTCCAATTTGGATTTATATTATAGCTCTTATAGTATTATTTGTTGTAATTGTCTATCTATTTAGTAAAAGAATCAAATAAAAAAGCAAGGCGTGCAATAAATCATTTTATTGACACGCCATATTCAAATATTTATATTTGGCGACTAAAATTTTAACTAATAATGCGAGAATGGCTTTGGATAGGCAACCATTAATTTTTTCTGGTAAAGCAACAACAGAGCTTACCCAAAAAATTTGTGAATACTTAAGCATTAACCAAGGCAAAGTTGACATTAAAAAATTTAGTGATGGAGAAATTTGGGTTAAGTTCCAAGAAAACATTCGCGGCAGAGATATTTACATTATTCAATCTACTATGCCTCCTGCCGAAAATCTTATGGAACTACTTATAATGTTGGATGCTGCTAAACGCGCTTCAGCATCAAGAGTAACCGCAGTTCTTCCTTATTTTGGATATGCAAGACAGGATAGAAAAGACCAACCAAGAGTATCAATTACAGCAAAATTGGTTGCAAACTTAATAACAACTGCTGGAGCAGATAGAGTGATTACGATGGATTTGCACGCTGCTCAAATCCAAGGATTTTTTGATATTCCGTTTGACCACTTGTACGCATCGCCTGTCTTTTCTGGTTTGTTTAATGAAGAAGATTCTGAAAATCTTGTTGTTGTTTCTCCTGATGTTGGCGGTATTAAACTAGCTCGTTCTTATGCTAAACGCCTGAATGCAGGACTTATTGTAATAGATAAAAGACGCCCTAAACATAATATTGTTGAGGTAATGCAGATTATTGGAGACGTAACTAGTAAAAATGTTCTTATAGTCGATGATTTAATTGATACTGGCGGTACATTTATTAACGCAGTAAATGCTCTTAAAGATAAAGGTGCGCTAAAAGTTTTTGGTGCTGTTACTCATCCTCTTCTTTCTGGAGATGCAATTAACAAAATAAATAAATCGGATTTAGATAAATTGTTTGTTTCTGACAGCATTCCTTTAGCAGAAGAATCAGAAAAAATTGTTGTAAGAAGTGCTTCCGGCTTATTAGCAGAAGCTATTATTAGATCAAATAGAAATGAATCAATCAGCTCTTTATTTGAGATTGATAAAGATAAAAGTTAAAATTTATTTTTTGGAGTAAGTAAGAATGTCTGAAATAAGTGTAAAAGCAGAAAAAAGAACTAAGTCAACCAAAGGCGTGGTTAACGAAGCTCGTAGAAACGGTACAGTTCCTGGTATCTATTATTCAAAGGGTGCAGAGCCGATCTCACTCTTTATTACTGAAGGTTCTCTAAAACCATTAGTTTATACATCCGAGACTCATCTTGTTAATTTGCAGATCGAAGATCAAGAACTGAAATCAATTCTCAAAAATATTCAGTTTGATCCGGTTACCGATAGAATCATTCATTGTGATTTTCTAGGTATTACGGCAGATCAAGAAATTGAAATAGATGTTCCTGTTGCATTAGAAGGACAAGCAAAAGGTGTTAAAGAAGGTGGAGTTGTTTCTCATTCACTTCATAAAATAAAAGTTTTATGCTTGCCTGCTTACATTCCAGAACATATTGTAATCAATATTTCGGATTTAGCCTTAGGTAAAGCATTTTATATCAAAGACTTAAAATTAGAAAATGTTCAAATTCTTCATCCAGAAGAAGCAATTATTGTTTCTGTAAACTTACCTCGCGCTGCTCAAGAAGCTTCTTCTGCACTGCCTGGCGAAGAGATGAAAGAACCAGAAGTAATTTCAAAAGGTAAACAAGCTGAAGAAGAGGAATAGTTAAAAATTGCGTGCAATTGTAGGACTTGGAAATCCGGGGAAGCGTTATGAGAACACACGGCATAATGTCGGGTTTATGGTTCTCGATAAATTTGCTGAAAAGTACAACCTCGGTTATAAAAACACAGAATTTGATTATGTCTTTTCGGAAGGTCAAATTGATGATACTTCCGGCTTTTATTTGGTAAAACCTACTACATATATGAATATGAGTGGTGTTGCTATTTCAAGTTTTATGCGCACTCATAATCTCAACCCAGAAGACATAATTGTAATTTATGATGATCTCAATTTAGAGATGGGAAGAATTCGACCAAGAAGATCTGGCAACGATGGCGGGCATAATGGAGTTCGCTCTCTAATTGGGTCTCTACAAAGCGAAATGTTTCCTAGAATTAGATTTGGTATTGGCGGGAAGTTTGAGAAAGGAAAAATGATTGATTATGTTCTTTCACGATTTGCTGATAGCGAAATAAAGTTGATTGAACCACAAATTAGTATTTCGATAGAATTATTAGAGCAGTTAGTTATTGGCGGTATTCAGCATATGCTGGATTATTACAGCAAAATGACAAACCCCGGAAATAGCCAGAATTCTATACTTGGATTATAGATTTTGTTCTTTATATAAAAAAAGCGAAAATAGTTAGTCTTTTTCGCATAATTACTTAACCCTGCTTTTCTTAAAAAGGAAAAAGAAAGGCCAAACGACCAAAGGGAGGTGACAAATCTCATGAGTAAACGCACTTACGAAAGTGTTGTGCTAATCAACGCTGCACTCGAAGACGACCAAATTGAAGCAACTCTTAGCAAAATCCAAGAATCTATTAAGAGCCATGGTGGCGAATTATTAGAAGTGGATAAATGGGGACGTAAAAGATTAGCTTACCCGGTCAAAAAAGCGAAGAGCGGTTTCTACGCAATCTTCAGATTCAATTCTACTCCGGAACTAATTGCAACTCTAGAACGTAATTATCGTTTAGATGAAAACATCTATCGTTATTTAACAATTGTTTTAGACAAATTTGCATTAGAAGCCATAGCAAAGCAAAAGGAAGCAGCTAAAAACGTTCCTGCTGCCGAAGAGGCTCAAACACAAACAACTGAAAGTCAGAATAATTAATCAGTGTAACGGAGGTTACGATGGCTGAACTTAAGATGCCGGAATTAAACAGTGTTATTGTAGCGGGCAACTTAACAAAGGACCCAGTATTTAGACAAACATCAAATGGGACACCAGTAGTCAACTTTCACATTGCTGCAAATAGAAGATATAAAGACAGCAGCAACCAGTGGCAAGAAGATGTGTGCTATGTTGGTATAGTAGCATGGAACAAATTAGCAGATAGCTGCAAAGATAGACTAAGAAAAGGAAGCGCCGTATTAATTGACGGAGAGCTTCAAAGCAGAACTTTTAAAACAGAAGACGGTAAGAATAGAACCATTGTTGAAATTAAAGCAAAACGCATCCAGTTTCTAAACAAAGTTGCTAAAGTAGGTAATGGT
>WPAE01000027.1 GCA_009773205.1 Ignavibacteria bacterium | reverse complement strand
CCATGCTTGTCGGGGTTAACCCCGAAAGTAAAATGTTTAGAAATAACATTTTGCTTTCGGCCTTCGGCAAAAAATTCAGTTTCTAATGAATTTTTTGGGGTTAATTTTTTAGAGGCGCACTTATAAATAATTACTATGTGCAGAAGGGATTTACTTTACGACATAAAAAGAGATTCAATTAGTGCTGCTTTGTATAATTAGAATAAACTGCTTATGTTTCGTAAAGTTAAAAATTCACAATTACTTACCAAATTTAGACTAATATGAGAATAATTATTTTTGGAGCTCCCGGCGTTGGGAAAGGTACACAAGCAAAGATTATAGCATCCAAATTGAACATAGTACATATTTCTACAGGGGACATTTTAAGAACTGCTATAAAGAACGAAACCGAACTCGGATTAAAAGCTAAATCAATAGTAGAATCTGGCGGATTAGTCCCCGATGATATTGTTGCCGGTATGTTAAAAGATGCTCTTAAAGAGGATAGATGTAAAAAAGGTTACATACTTGATGGCTTTCCAAGAACTTTAGCACAAGCTGAAATGCTTTCCGAAATTTTCAAAGAATTAGGTACTGAGACTAATCATTTAATAAAATTAGAAGCAAAAGATGAAATTATTGTTGACCGTATTAGCAATCGTTTAGTGTGTAGTGTTTGTGGTAATATCCTCGCTAAAAAATTGGTTACAAATAATTTTGTATGCCCTAACTGTAATGCAAGAGACAGCTACTACAAAAGAAAAGATGATGATGAAGAAGTAATTAAAAACAGATTAAAAGTATATCACGAACAAACAGTGCCTGTATTTAATTACTATTCGTACAAAGCACATATTATAGAAATTGATGGGACAAAAAGTATTGAAGAAATATCAATGGATATTTTAGACAAACTTATGTAAGAGTATTTAATCTTCTTTCTTTTTGATTAACACTTTTACTGCTTTGCCACCTTCGAGCCGGATTATTTTTGCATTAACTTTTCTAACTATCTCATAATTGTGAGTTGCCAGCAGAATTGATGTTCCCCGCTGATTAATTTTTCTCAAAATCTCAATTATCTCTTCAGATGTTTCATTATCAAGATTTCCAGTTGGTTCATCTGCCAGCACTAAAACCGGATCATTAATTATTGCGCGTGCTATAGCTACGCGCTGTTTTTCTCCGCCGGATAGCTGCTGAGGCGTATTATTCTGCTTATGAGCAAGCCCAACATCTGAAAGAGCATGCAGAACTTTTCTTTTTATCAATTTACTTGGAGTTCCGGTTGCGTGGAGAACAAAAGCCAGATTTTCAAACACATTTCTATCTTCGAGCAGTTGGTAATCTTGAAAAACTATGCCGAGTTTTCTTCGAAGATAAGTAAGTTCTTTTGTAGTAATTTGATCGGAATTATGACCGGCAACTTCAACGTAACCAGAATCCGGAAGAAGTTCCATATAAACCATTCGCATTAAAGACGTTTTACCAACGCCGCTTTTTCCAATTAGGAATACAAAATCACCTTGATCAACTTGTAAGTTAAGATCAGTAAACACAGGTTGATTGGAATATTTGAATTCAACGTGATTAAATGTCAGCATTATTCTTTCTCTTTTTTAAAACAAATTGAGCTCGTTCATTAGATGAAGAAGCGTTACTAAATGAAAAAGCATCATAACATCCGTAAACATAAAGATTTGTCTTCGAAATCATTTCAAAATACTCATCAAAAAGAAAAATCCGTTGTTTATGATTTTCTATGAAAGTACTACCTAACTTATCGGTAATTCTAAACTTATTTCTGTGGATATGCTTTGATCGGTGATATCTGCTAATCTGTTCATACTTAAATTCCCCATACATACCCGATCGGTTCAAATACTTTTGATTATTTAAACTGTTTGCATCCAAACTAACATCAAAAGTAAAAATGCCATTCTCAGCTAAGCAGATTTCAACACTATTGAGCATCTTCACAAAAGATTTTTTAGTCAGTAAATAATTTACACTATCAAAAGTCGAGAATACAAAATCAAATTTCCTTTTAAATGGAAGTAAAGTCATATCACAATTAATTTTTGATAACTTGTTTTCCATAGAAAGAAGCATATCTAAGGATAAGTCACATAAAGTATAATCTTTAATTTTTTTCGATAAAAAGCCGGCTATTTCTCCGGAGCCGCAAGCAAGTTCTAGCACGGAAATATTTCTCTTTCCATTAAGCCTGCTAAGATCATAAACATATTTAGCCCACATTTTGTAGTCTATGGAACGCATCAAATGAGAATATATTTGAGCAACGCTTGAATAGTTTTTAGCAAGCATTATTTTTGCTTCTATTGGTGATAATTTTCTCAGCCCAAAGTGCGGCTTCAATTAGACTTGTTGGCTTTGCTACTCCCAAGCCAGAAATATCGTAAGCAGTTCCGTGATCTGGAGATGTGCGCACAATTTTTAATCCAGCAGAAAAATTAACACCTCTCTCAAAATTCAGCATCTTAAATGGAATCAGTACTTGATCGTGATACATTCCAAGTACAGCATCAAAATCTCTATATTGCTTTGTGCCAAAAAAAGCATCAGGAACATAAGGACCTGTAATACTTCTATTTTTTATTTCTTTGATTGCGGGGAAGATAATTTCTATTTCTTCTTTGCCAATTCTCCCAACCTCACCGGCGTGTGGATTAAGCCCAAGAACAGCAATTCTGGCGTTTGTTTTGCGTATATCTTTTTCGAGTGATTCAGATAAAATAGAAACTTTTTCTTTAAGCAGTTCTTTAGAAAGTTTTTCAGAAACAGATTTATGCTCTATGTGAATAGTTGCTAATCCGCAAATCAGTTTACGTGAAAGAAAGAGCATCATAAAACGATTAACGTTGGAAAGATTTGCGTAATATTCTGTCTGTCCCGGAAAATTTATGCCGGCTAATTCGAAAGCAATTTTAGAAATTGGTGCAGTTATAACGGCAGCAAATTCGTTTTCTTTAGCAAGATGGTATGAAAGTTCAATTGCTTCTGCAGAAACTTTACCTGAGACTTTTGTTGCTCTGCCAAAATCAAGTTTAGCATTACATAAATCTATGATTGAAACATAAGAAGAAGAGAGAGAATCTAAATTCTCTCTCTTTAAAAACTTAAAAGGAAATTTGGGATTTGCAATAGAAGCATTTTTCTCGAATACATTTGCGGGACACAAAAAAACAATTTTTCTTTTTTGGGGATTAAAAAGCTTGTTGATAGATTTAATGATTATTTCAGTACCAATACCATTAATATCTCCACATGTAAAGATTAGTGTTTTCACCAATCAGCCGCTTAGCTGTTCATACTTATCATAAACTCTTTATTGTTCTTTGTGCCTTTCATTTTATCGAGCACAAACTCCATCGCTTCTAAAGAATCAAATTCAGCTAAAATTTTTCTTAATATCCATACTTTGTTCAATTCATCTTCGCGTAATAACAGTTCTTCTTTTCTAGTGCTGGATTTCAGAACATCAATTGCCGGGAAGATTCTCCTATCAGAAAGTCCTCTATCAAGAAGCAATTCGCTGTTTCCCGTTCCTTTGAATTCTTCAAAAATTACTTCATCCATTCTGCTTCCAGTATCAACTAAAGCAGTAGCAATAATTGTTAAGCTGCCGGCTTCTTCGGTGTTACGCGCTGAACCAAAAAATCTCTTCGGTCTGTGAAGTGCGTTTGCATCAACACCGCCGGAAAGAATTCTGCCGGAGTGAGGAATTACTGTGTTGTGCGCGCGTGCCAAACGGGTTATTGAATCAAGAAGAATAACAACATCATCACCAGCTTCAACCATTCTTTTAGCTTTTTCAATAACCATATTTGCAACCTGAACGTGGCGTTCGGCTGGTTCATCAAATGTAGAGCTAATAACTTCTGCTTGTACAGAACGCTGCATATCTGTAACTTCTTCAGGCCGCTCATCAATAAGAAGCATAATAATTTTTACTTCGGGGTGATTTCTTGTTAGCGAATTAGCAACTTTTTGTAATAAAATTGTTTTTCCTGCTTTAGGAGGAGAAACAATTAAACCTCTTTGCCCTTTTCCTATTGGAACAAGCATATCCATAATTCTCATAGAATACTCGCCGGGTGCTGATTCTAATTTGAGTCTTTTATTAGGATAAAGCGGAGTTAAATTATCAAACAAAGTTCTTTCTCTTATTGCTTCGGGATCTTTTCCGTTAACGGCTTCAACACGAAGCAGAGCAAAAAATCTTTCCCCTTCTTTAGGCGGACGAACTTGTCCGCTGACATAATCTCCTGTTCGAAGACTGAAACGTTTAATTTGAGATGGAGATACATAAATATCATCTGGAGAAGGCAAGTAGTTATAATCGGCAGAACGTAAGAATCCGTATCCATCGGCTAGAACTTCCAGCACACCCTTAGAAAAAGTTAAGCCATCTTTCTGAGACTGGGCTTCTAAAATTTTGAAAATTAGTTCTTGTTTGCGAAAATCGCTGTATCCGGTGAGACCGAAATCTTTTGCAATCTTGTAGAGGTCAACAATTTTTTTCGATTGCAGTTCTGAAATATCCATTGGCATGGGTTTGTTCCTGTTGATTTGTTAGAGCTTGATTTGACTAAAAATGAATTTCACTGGGGTTTATATTTATTGATTAATGAATTATTGTTTGCAGAATACTACTGAGGCACAGCGAAAAATTATACTCCGCCACTCTAAATGTCAAGTTTTTTTTCAAAAATTTTGGATTTTATTTCTCCTAGCATGTACATGCTGCCTAATACAACCAAACATGAGTTAACTTCTTTATATGAGAAATCACGAATGTAGGCTTCGGGATTCTCAAGCCTTTCAATCTTAAGTATACTGCCTTCTAATATTTGGGTTATTTCATCAAATTTGGCAGCGCGTTCTTCCAAAATAGAAGTAATAAATATTTCATCAAAATAAGGTATAAGAGTGGTTATCATCTGCTTTATGTTTTTATCGCGCATTGCACCAAAAATAAGTACTCTTCTTTGGTAGAAGTGATACTCTTTTTTGAATTCGCTAATGAATGATTCTATTCCTTCTGGATTATGTGCGGAGTCGAAAATTATTCTCGGCTTGTTCCGATAAATCTCATAGCGCCCTTCAATCTTTGTGTTGTCTAAAACTTTATAGATTCCTTTTGAAATAAGAATAGGCTTAGCATCCAACACTGTTTCAGAAACTGCTTTAACTGCAAGAGCGGCGTTGTTAAGTTGATGATATCCTTTTAGCGGTGTTTCATAAATTGTAAACTCACCTTCCCGAGTTTGCACAATTACCGAATCTCCGGAAATTTTAGAAATGCCTTGCAGAGAGAATGATAAACTTTCTTTCACTGCTGCGGTTTTTTTAATCACATTTAATGCTTGAAAAGGAACGTTACCAACAAATACCGGTTTTCCCATTTTAATAATGCCTGCTTTTTCAAAGGCTATTTGCTCAATAGTATCACCAAGCAGATCAGTATGTTCTAAACTAATTGATGTAATAATGCTTGCAACTGGATCAATGACATTAGTCGCATCTAATCTACCGCCTAAGCCGGTTTCTATTACTGCGTAATCAACTTTTTGTTCTTCAAAGTACTTGAACGCCATAGCTGTTGTAAGTTCAAAGAAAGTCGGTTTATTTTTATCAATATAATTTTCAAGTTTTACTATAAAATTAACAATAACATCATCGGCAATTTCCTTCCCGTTTATTTTTATTCGCTCATTAAATCTTACAAAATGTGGCGAAGTATATAAACCGACTTTGTAACCATGTTCCATAAGAATTGATGCGATGAATGAAGAAGTACTTCCCTTTCCGTTTGAGCCTGCTACATGAAAACATTTTAATTTTTGATGTGGACTGCCAATTTCGCTTAGTAAGTTGATAGTATTCTCTAATCCGAGTTTAATTCCAAATTGGTGTAAAGAAAAAAGTTTTTCTAAGGCTTGTTCAATATTCATGAGCCTACTCTAAAAAGCCATCATCATTATTAAAAAACGTTGTTTTCGACTTACCCGCCCAACCCTCCATAAAACGGCGGGCGGGCCCTCCATAAAACGGCGGACGGGCAAGATGGCGGACAAGCCCGCCTGCCTCATCAGTCTAATCTTGGCGGGCAGGAAATCGTAACCGGAAATTGTCAAAATGACCTTTCCTGCCCGCCATGTTTGGTCTAAAGAGGCGGGCGGGTTAGATTCGGCTCATTCATGTTAAATTTTATAAGAGCCAATCAACTCAGTTAATTTTTGAATTCTCTGTCGATCGCAAAACTCTATTAGTCCATCAACTATTTCGTTACCCGTGTTTGGATTTATGAAATTAGCAGTTCCAACTTGAACTGCCGAAGCGCCAACAATCATAAACTCAGCGGCATCTTTCCAGTTCATAATTCCGCCAATGCCAATAATTGGAATATCTACATTTCTCTTTATCTCTAAAACTTTAGCTATTGCAATTGGCTTGATTGCCGGTCCGGATAAACCGCCGGTTATGTTTTTGATTTTAGGTTTTCGTGTATAAATATCAAAAGAAGAACCAACTAAAGTATTAATAGCGGAAACTGCATCGCCGCCTTCATTTTTAACAACAGAAGCAAACTCAGAAATATTTGGAACATTTGGAGAAAGTTTTATTATTATCGGTTTATTAGTTACAGCTCTAACTTGTTCTGTAATTCTTGCAACTGAAGAAAGATCGTTGCCGAAAATCAAACCGCCTTCTTTAACATTAGGACACGAAACATTTATCTCAAACGCATTAATTGTTTCTATACAAGTTAAGATTTTCACACATTCAACGTACTCTTCTATTGAGCTTGCTGCTATATTGCAAATAATAGCTGTGTCCAACTCCTTGAGGAAAGGAATTTTTTCTTTAACAAATTCTTCTACACCAACGTTTGCTAAACCAATTGCGTTTAACATGCCTGATGGGGTTTCAACAATGCGCTGCGGTGGATTTCCATTTCGCGGTTTTAGAGAAAGAGATTTTGTTACAATTCCGCCAAGTTTGCTTATATCTGTTAATTGAGCAATTTCGTTTCCATAACCTACTGTTCCTGAAGCAAGTAGAACCGGATTCTTAAGTTTCAAACTGCCAATGGTTGTAGATAAATCTATACTGTTCATAGTTTAACATCCTTTGCATTAAACACAGGACCATCTTTGCAAACTAATCTGTAACCATCACCGTTACTTGCTTCTATTGGACAGCCTTGACAAATTCCAAAGCCGCAAGCCATTGCACATTCGACAGAAATTTGGCAATCGAAATTATTTTCAATAGAATATTTTTGAAGCGCTTTAAGCATTGGATTTGGACCACAAGAGAATATTCTAAACTCTTTAAGATTATGTTTAACAATATAATTTGATAGAAGCTCAACTACATTACCTTTGTAACCGAGAGTACCATCATCAGTGGCAATTTGCGGATTCGGTATGTCATCTTGAAGAACTAAACTAGAGTTTCTTGCGCCGACAAAACTGATTATTTCTTTGTTACCTAATACTTTTGCTAAAAAAGGAAACGGCGCAGAGCCTAATCCTCCTGCTGCAAATATTGCAGTTGTGAAATCACCAGAAATATCGAAGCCATTTCCAAGCGGACCAAGAATATCAAGTACATTTCCTTTTTCTTTTTGAGAAAGAATTTCTGTCCCTTCGCCATGAATGTCAAACACAAAGAATATTGAATCGCCATCCACGTTTGAGATACTGAATGGACGGCGCAAAAGCGGGAAATCACTTTCCGATACTTTAATATTGCAAAACTGCCCCGGCTTTGCTACTGTTGCAATTTTTGGCGAACGAAGTTTAATTTGAAAAATTTTTTCGCCTATCTGCCGCTTCGATTCTAAAACTGATTTTTCAATTAGCAAGTAAATTCTTCTATCTGTTTAATACATACAATTGATTACGATTTCAGATACTTGTCTTCAATCGCTTTGATTTTTTCTAACCGGCGCTGATGTCTATCGCCAAGAAATTTTGAATTTAGCCAAACATCAGCAGTTGATTTTAGCGCTTCATCGCCGAGAGCTTTAGCGCCCATTACAAGAACATTTGCATTATTATGCTCGCGGGAACTGCGTGCACTGAACTCGTTATAGCACGTTGCGGCTCTAATACCGGGAACTTTATTAGCAGTTATACACGATGGAACGCCGGTAGCATCAAGAATAATTCCGAATCCAACTTCTCCAACTTTTACTCTGCAGGCTACATTATAAGCTATATCCGGATAATCCACTGCATCTTCTGTAAAAGTACCAATGTCAATAATGTCAAAACCTTTTTGTTTTAGATAATCAAACAAAACTTTTTTTGCTTTAACACCTGTATGATCTGAACCAATTGCAAGTCTCTTGTTCTGAAAACTTTCATTTTCCTTTGATGCAGAACCTTGCTCTACAATTCTGATTTTATTGTGCTTAATTCTATCAAAAGCAAGCGGAGATATTACTGCATTCTTTGGAATAATTAATTCTGTTAATCCGGATTTAATAAGATTCAGAATGTCAACTTCGGTAATTAATTTTTTCATCAGATAAGCTCGGATCTCTTGTTCATTTTTAGGTATTCAACTATCTGCCTTACTTCTTGTGCGTTATCGCGGTTACATACAAGCAATGCTTCTTGAGTATCTATAATTATTAAGTTCTCTACACCAATAGTTGCAACAAATTTTTTTGGAGAAAATATGTACGAGCCAAAAGTTTTTTCTGTGTAAACATCTCCAACTAACGCGTTACCATCATCATTCTTTTCAGATACTTCAAAAACTGCTTCCCAGCTTCCAACATCATTCCAATAAAAATCTGCCTTTGTTAAATAAACATTTTGTGCCTTTTCCATCACACCATAATCAATAGAAATACTTTTAAGCTGACCGTAAAGATTTACCAATTGTTTATCAAAATCCGAAGTGCCAATAAAGTTTTCCAATTCACAAAGTCCTTCGTGTAAATCTGGCAAGTGAGTTTTAATCTCATCTAAGATAACATCTACACGCCAAATGAAAATACCTGCGTTCCAAAGAAAATCGCCGGACTCAATAAACCTGTGTGCAGTTTCAAGGTTCGGTTTTTCAGCAAATGTAAGAACTTTATAAATATTATTAGAAATTTCCTTCTCATCGAATTGAATGTAACCATAACCGGTTTCCGGACGGTTCGGTTTAATTCCAATAGTAACTAAACCTTTAGAATTGTTTGCAAATGCTGCAGCATTCTTAAGACAATTTCTAAACTCTTCATCGTCTTTAATCAAATGATCTGATGGTAAAGTAACAATAACAGCATCCTTATTCTTTGCTTTAATAATTACCGAAGCCAAACCAATACAGGCGGCTGTATTTTTTCCAAATGGTTCATCAATAATATTTTCCAATGGTAATTCTGGCAGCTGCATTATTACTCTTGGTTTTTGCACTCTGCTTGTTATAACAAAAATATTTTTAGTATCAACTAAACCATCTAAACGCTTAACAGTATCTTGAATCATAGTGTTTTCGCCAAAAATGCGTATCAACTGTTTTGGTTTACGTTCTTTGCTTCTAGGCCAAAAACGAGAACCAACTCCGCCAGCCATAATAACTGCAAAAATTTCCATTTAACATTCCTTACTTTTTAGGTGATATAGATTTACCAAAACCTTCTGCTTTGGTTAAATAGTTTGTAATATCAACTTCTTTACCGCGTACAACTGCAACAATTACAATCAAGCATGCTCTTAAAGATTCAATTACGTTAATACTTGGTGCAATTTTCTTTTGATGAATTAAATCCAATCCTTTTGCTAAAATAGAGTGCATGTTAGACAAAACCTCAAAGCCAATTTTGTGAGACAGAGCCGAGTTTTCACGCATATTTTTAATGCGAGAATGTATTTCACCATCGGTGTAATCAAATTTCAATACACGGTTGAGAAAAGAATCTAAATCCTTAACAGGTTTCAAGACTTTCTCTTCAAAATTCTCAAAGTTAAATGGCTGTTCATTTTCCAAATCTTGCATAATAATAGCTTCTTTAATTTCATCCGATGAAGATCTTTTTGGAAGGTTAATAGAATAATCAAATGTAGCCGAAGTTCCTTTGATTGGAATTTGTGTAAGATCAACTTTTATTGGTATTTCTTCTTTGCCTCCAAACAAAGATTTTGCAGATTGAGGAGTAAGAATATCCAGCACGTTGCTTAAGTCTTTTACCAAGCCGTAACTCTGCTCTTTAAATTTTTCGCTCAGTTTCAGAAAATCAATTTTACCGCTTTCGATGTAAGTTAAAATTTCACTTAACTTTATTCCAAGTTTAGAAAGCTGAGTAATTTTTTTAAAATTTTTTAATTCTTCTGAAAGATTTTCGGAAGCTGCTAATCGTTCTTTAAGTATAGCAACAGTTTCAATTTTCTCGGAACTGAGCCGTAAGTTGTTAGCAGCAGAAACAAGACTCTGAATTATATACTGTTTGGTTAGGTCCAAATGCGGTATAGTTGTTATTAGAAATTGATAAAACTTACTGATGAAATGTAATGAATTTTGCTCATTAATGATAAGAACACGCTAAGAACAAATATTTGATAGTAATAATCAAAGACTTCCACGAGACTTACTCAAGAGTGTTTCGGATTAAATAATGTTGACTTCGGGAATTAAACTAATTCTGAATTTGTCTTTAACAGCAGATTGAATTTTTTCTGCGTACTCTTTTATTTCGTTACCGGTTGCGCCTCCGTGATTTACTATAACAAGCGCTTGCTTTTCATAACAACTTACGTTGCCAATACGTTTACCTTTGAAGCCGCATTCTTCAATTAACCATCCAGCAGCAATTTTATAATTACCAGTTGCTGCAGCAAAATAAACTATTCCTTTAAACTGTTTCTTAAGTTCTTCTAAATGTTCAATATCAATTTCCGGGTTCTTAAAAAAACTTCCGGCATTGCCAAGTTTTGTGTGATCCGGTAATTTTTCTAGTCTTATTTGCTTTATATAGTTTGCTACATCTTGAATTGATATACTCTCAATATTTTGATTTCCAAATTTTTCATTTAATGCTCTATAATTTAGCTGATACTTCTTCTCTTTAGATAATCTAACTCTTACTTTTGTTATAAGAAATTTCCCATTTAACTTAGTTTTGAAGATGCTGGAGCGATAATTGAATTCACATTCTTTGTTGGTAAAAGTGAGCAACTTTTTAGAATCTAGATCAAATCCTTCAACATTTATCAGAATATCTTTAATTTCTACTCCGTATGCTCCGATATTCTGAATTGGAGCTGCTCCTACAGTCCCCGGTATTAAAACTAAATTTTCGATCCCGTAATAATTATTCTTAACACAAAAAGATACCACATCATTCCAAGTTTCACCTGCAGCACACTCTAAATCAATAGAGGATTCAGTTTCATCAATTTTTTGGATTCTTTTAGTAGCAATGGAAACAACTAAACCTCGAAAATCGTTTAAGAATAATACGTTACTGCCGCCACCTAAAATATAAATTGGCTGCAATACTTTAACTTGGCTAACAAATTTTTTAATGTCGTCATCAGATATTAGTTCAACAAAGCGAGCTGCGCTAACATCAATGTTAAATGTGTTGTAATTCCTTAACGAGTAATTTTCCTGAATTTGCAGCCCGTGGTTCATTCTATTTTTTTCTCCAATCAATGATTTCAATTTTAGTTCCATCAGCGCTGAGAATGCTTGCTCCCAACTCATCTGTCCTCAAAATTTTAATGCGTAACTTACGCAATCTATCTAAAACAACATTAGAAGGATGCCTAAATTTGTTCATAATTCCAGCGCTAATAAGAGCATAATCTGGATTCACCATGCTCAAAAAATGCCATGATGAGCTTGTTTTACTGCCGTGATGAGCAACTTTAAGAACATCGGTTCTCAAAAAACTTCCATACTTCATCACTAAATCTTTTTCAACTTGCGTTCCAACATCTCCTGTAAAGAGGATCGAATTTTTACCATATACAAGTTTGATAACGCCGCTTCTATCGTTGGCCGATCTGATGATTTGTTTTTTGTTAGCCAGAAAATACATTTTAGCATTTCCAATACTCATAGATTCATCCGCATAATACTTGATAGGAATTTGATTCCGTTTAAGAATTTTTTCAAAATCTACATCATTCTGTTTCGTCGTATCGAGAAAAGGTTTATACAATACAGCAATTTTTTTCTTCTTTATCAGTTCTAAAATTCCCATATAATGATCGGAATCAACATGAGAAATGAAAGCAAAATCAATTTTATCTATGCCAAGTTTTTCAATCAAAGGAAGAATAACTCTTTTGCCGTTATCAAAATGCTTGGTAGCTTCGCCTGCATCTATTAAAGCCGTTTTCCCATTTGGAAAAACAATTAGAAATGAATCACCCTGCCCAACATCAATACTAATAACATTTAACTTGTTTTTTGACAACAGCTCTTCATTATCCAATCTGATTGAGACTGAGAATAAGGAGATTACTAATGCCGTAAAAGCGATTTTAGCTTTACTGCCTCGGAAGTATTTCCATAAACCAAAAAGAATTCCAAAAGTTAGATAAAACAAAATGCTGTCGTATAACGTAAATTGCCTTATGCTGATAATTGAATAATCCGGGTTGCCGAAAAATTTTACGGTATAAAAAAGTAAATAGGTTAAAAATTCATTACACGTAGAATAAATTTCTGCTGCCCAGATTGATACTGAAGATAATGCTAATGATACAAATCCTAAACCAACAATTACTCCGGAAAGAGGAATCACAATAAAATTTGCTGCTAACGAAGTAATAGAAATATTTCCAAAATATACCAATGTAAATGGCAGCGTTCCTATTTGAGCAATTAGAGTTGAACCAAGAAACATTAAGAAATACTTTAAGAATAGATTAGAGATATTGAGCCCATCTACATAATTCTTAATAATTGGGAAAAGCATAATAAGAGCTAAGATTGCAGAAAATGAAAGCTGGAAACTTGGGTTAAACAACTCTAATGGATTTAACAACAATATAATTAATGCAGCAATAGAAAGAGTATTATAACCATTAGTATCTCTTCCAAGAAAAGGTACAGCTAATATTATAGCTGCCATAACAGTCGAACGAAATACTGGCGCCTCAGAGCCAGTAATTACCATATAAACAAATAAACAAATTATAGTTAAGCCAGCTCGCCAATAAATGTTAAACCTGTTAAAGAGAAAAAGAAATATTAAAACTATGTAGCCAACATGCAGACCCGAAACGGATAAAACATGAACTACACCTGCGTTCATAAAATCAACGTTAGTGTAATAATCTATTCCGCTTCGATCGGCTAATATTAATCCTCTTAACAAACCACGGGTAGTCTCGTTGTGAAGCTGTGTAATTTTATTATCCAGATTCTTTCTTATTTCAAATACACTATTGTTAAACCAAGAATAGGATTTGTCAATCACTTCAATGTTGTTTGCTTTGTATGCTGTAGCTAACATCGAAATTCCACGGTCGGATAAATACTTTTCGTAATCAAACTCGAAAGGATTTCTAGCGTTTTTGGGTTTGCTTATTATGCAAGTAAACTTGGCATAATTACCTACTTTCAAATTTGATAGAAGCAGATTTACATTAGTCTGCGTATCATAAATATTGCACATAATCTTAGAAGAGAACCGATGAGTTTTGCTATCAATTCTCAAGGAGTCAACATCTAAGTAAAATGTAAGTCTTTTTTCTCTAATCAATTCAATCTCACTTACAGTACCATAAATATTTACATTCTTAATTTTCGGTAAATGGAAAGGATAATGTGATTTAGAGAACGATGCAAACGAATACATCAATGAGCCAAAGAGTATGATTGGTAATACAACTACGAGGTTTATAATTTTTTGTAACAAGAAGCCTTTTAATAAGAATAGTACTGCAAAGACAAAGAGAGAAACGAAGAATAAGACGAACAAGAAAGTATGATTGATAGAGAAGTAAAATTGAAATATAATTCCAGCAATAAAGAATAAAGTAAACTTTATTAGCGGATATCCTTTCACTAGTATAGCTCCATAATAGTTTTCTTAATATCTACAAGCGATTTAATTTTTTCAGAAAAGAATTTTGCATTTTTACCTGAAGATATGCCTACAGCCGGATTCATGGTATGCATCTTTATAGATAAATCTTCGTAATTGCCATGATCTGAACAGACTAAAAGATTAACAGATTTTGGGAGACGTGTTATAATCGTAAAAAGGAACTCATCAAGTACTCTTGAAAAATATTCAAGCATTTCAATATTGCGCCCATGTCCAAGATGATCGGTGTGAAATATTTCAAACAAAGTAAAATGATTCTCTTCTGCAATTCTTAATAAACGCTTGGCTGCAGTTTGTGGTTGAATGATAGGAAGTTTATAACCAAGACGATTTGTAAGTCTTTCATTATCAATTTCGGCACTGAGAGCTTTACCTCTGTGCAAATCTACAATTCTATTTAGCCGAACTCCGCTTAATAAACAGCTTAATGTAGTAACGCTTAATCTTTTTCTGCCTGAGTTTACATAATCGAAAAATACTTGTGGATAAGCATTAGCAAAAGCTACATTCTTTTTCTTTTTCAAAAATTCTTTGAAAAGATTTTTTTCTTCTATTTCTGTAACTAAAGTTGAATAAGGATAAGGTCCAAAATGTTTACCAATTAATTTTGGTGCGTTAATTCCGCAAAATATAGAAGTCTGCCCAGTGCCGCTCTGCGGAATTCCTTCAACACCAAGCAATGGATCAACTGGAAAGACAAAAGAGTTATTGCTTTCTAAGTACTGCTTTCCTAAATGTGGAATTGTACCAAAAACACTTGAAAAGGTTTTAAAATTATATCTAAAGAAAGGGTTATTAATTTTGTCTGCTTTGCCAATTCCAATGCCATCTATAAAAATCATCAGCGTCGAGTTCAAGATATTCTCACTTCTGTTTCGATTCAACTATTACAGTAACTGGACCATCATTAATGATTGTTACTTGCATCATTGTTCCAAATAAGCCGGTTTTCACTTTACCTTCGCCTAAGTTTTTTTTCATTTGCGAAATAAAACTTTCATATAGCGGAATAGCAGTTTCCGGGTGTGCGGCTTCTATAAAACTTGGTCTATTCCCTTTTTGTGTTTCTCCATACAAAGTAAACTGAGAAATAATTAAAACTTCGCCATCAATATCTTTTAAGGATAAATTCATTTTTCCATTTTCATCTTCAAAGATTCTGAGATTAGAACATTTATCAGCTATAAAGATTGCATCTTCAAAGTCATCACTAACTTTAACCCCGAGCAAAATAATCAATCCTTTTTCAATTGAGGCGAAATAATTCTCCAAAGGAATTTTGACGTTTCCAGAGGAAACTCTTTGAACTACTGCTTTCATAATTTTTCGCCCATAACAACTCTCTCAATATGCAATAAATCCTTATACGTAGAAATATTCTCGAATTTGCTTTCGTATAAATAGTTTACAACTTTTTTATATTGATCTTTACCAACTTCAAAATATAGCCTGCCGCTTCTCTTTAACCATTTCCTTGCACATGCTGTAATATATGAATAAAATCTATAGCCATCTACCATGTCAGTTACAGCTTGCGTTGGTTCGTACTCTGTAATTTCTTTCTGGAGCGTTTTGTATTCGCCTGAAGAAACATAAGGTGGATTTGAGACAATTAAATCAAAGCAGTCATTATCAAAATCAGTTGAAAATATATCGGAAGTAACAAAATCAATTCTACTGTCAACTTTATGCAATGCGGCATTTTGCTTAGCAACAACAATCGCGTCGTTCGAAGAATCAATAGCAGTAAACTCGGCATCATTTAAATAAATTGCTAAAGCAACGGCGATATTCCCGCTGCCTGTGCCAATATCAAGTATTCTTATTTTCCCTTTAGATTTATTTTGTTCAATAATCATCTCAACTAAAGTTTCTGTTTCCTGCCGCGGAATTAACACTGAGGAATTTGTGCAAAAAGTTAAACCAAAGAAATCAGTTTTGCCAAGTATGTACTGAAGCGGTTCGTTTTTGCCTCGTCTTGCAATCCAATCTCTAAGTTTATCTACTTCATTTTCTTTGAGCGGCCGCTCAAACGATAGATACAAGTCCAACCTTTTGCAGTTTAGCAAGTCTGATAGCATTAATTCTGCGTTTAAACGTGGTGATTCTATTCCCTTTTTTTCTAGATAATCTGTGGAAAGTTTTAGCGCTTCAAGAATTGTTAGCATGATTATGGTGTGTTAAAATGGAAAAGGGATGTTCGCCATCTCTTCTAAAAATTACTTTTTGTAGATAGTTAAAATATAATCAGCAATCGCTTCTGCTTCTTTAGGTTTTAACCCTTGATTAGGCATAGGCGGATATTCTGGATCTATCTTTACCGGATTAAGAATATACTTAACTAACTGATCTTTCTTTCCATCATATTTTGGCAAGGTTTCATTGTATGGAGGGCCAACCAATTTCTTATCGAAAGCATGGCATGCAATACAACGCCCATTGTAAATATCAGCACCGCTTATAGCAACATCCCCAATACCGAATTCGGCTTTAAGATTTGTTTCGTACTCAGTATAGTTTGCTGCAAGAATTTCGAATTGCTTTTTAGTTGATGTATCGAACGCATATTGATCTTTTATTATTAGCAATGAGAAAACTACTACATATAAAAACAAGACTGCAAGACTAAATCTTAAATGATTTTCTTTCAGCATCAAGTAAATTAAACTGCTTATGAACAATAGAAGTAAAATTGAAGCGGAGGCATATGCAAACACCATAAATGAAAGTGCAAATTTAGTTTTAACTACAGTTCCAACTGCTATCATTAAAGGGAAAGCAATTGTTAAGATCAGAGAATTAGATAAAGAGAACTTTTTAATATACTCGAAGTACCCGACTTCTCCCTTAATTTCTGAATTTGGTCTAAAATACTTATAAAGAATAACGATTGAAGTAAGCGCGAGCGAACCAACAAAGAACTGTAAAAAGTTAACTAAAGTTGTAAGTGAAAATAATATTGATATTACATTTGTATCGGCAGTCCATCGTTCAGAATCAATTGCTAATTGCACCGCACCTACATAGAAATAAACAGCAAATATTGTTAAATATAAAGCAACGGTGCCGGCTTTTTTGTTCATAGAATTAGTATTTGTACTGTACTTACTAATCTCCTCCTTCTCATATTCTGTTGTGCCAACTCCTTTTTCGTCTGCTGCTTTAAATATATCCTTAAAATGAAAAGAGTACTTAAAAGTAAAAATCATTATGAGGGCAGCTAATAAAAATAAAGCTGAAAGAAAAAGAAAGTTACTTACATTCACATTTGATAAGTGCAAAAGCTGCGCATATCCAAATGCTGAACTAATAAGTGGAACAATACCAAGCGCTATTGAAACACTTTTATTGAAAGTAACTAAATCTACAAGTTCCTTTGCAAAACGATAAGCAAATGTGTTGTTCGTTTTTTCTGCTCTGTGCTTAAAGAACAACGAAAAAATCAAAGAACCTGTAAGTACGCTCAAGTAAGGTACTAAGAGCATATTAGAGAGAACTAATAAATATTTTATAAGCACCATGTGATGAGCTGATTGAGGTAAAACGAGTTTGTCTAATAAATCCATAAAGTTACCAATTAAAATTCGATGAATATTAATTTATCAAATGAAATAAGAAGAACAACAAGTAAAACAAAAATATTTATTCTAAGAAAAGCTTTTCTGAGCATTACCTTTTCTATATAAGCTGAAAGAATACCTCTTGATTCAAAAATCAGCCATAAAGCTAAAAGAAAGAGCAGCACAGGTGTATAAGGTTTGGACGAAATATTTGTAAGAGGAATTAGTAAGCAGCTAAATGCCAATGCAGCAATCCAAACAAATGTAATTCTGCTTACTTGCAGCGAAGAAAATAATTTAGTTAAAGTAGGAAAGCCGGCTTTCTCATAATCTTTGTTATGCAGTAAAAGCAGCAGCCAAAAGTGCGGAACTTGCCAGATAAAAAAGAAAAGAGCAATAATTAGAATTTTCATATCAAGCGGGTTGCCGCCAGCGGCAGTCCATCCAACAATAGGCGGTATTGAACCAATTAAAGCTCCGGGAACAACGGCTAAAGCGAACTTTCGTTTAAGCGGCGTATAAAAAAGATTATACCAAAAAACTGCTAACCAGCTCAGAAATAAAGACTCTAAATTAGAACTGTAGTAAAGCACAACAGAACCGGCGAGAGCAACATTAACCCCGAGTAACATCACAGAAAGTGAATCTATTCTTCCAGATGGTATGGGTCTATTCTTTGTCCGCTCCATTACTGCATCAAATTTCTGTTCTTGAAAATGATTAATACAAGAAGAACCGGCTGCAATTAAAAATATTCCTAAAGTAGGAAGAATTATTCCTAGATCTATCCTTCCAGAAAATAAAATGTAGCCCAATGCAGTTGTTAGAGAAACAAAGAAAGTTATTCTAACCTTTCCAAGTTCTAAAAAAATTGTCCAATATTTTCTAACATACTCTAACATAGTTTATTTCGTGATTACACTTGTACTTTCATTTGATTTTGCATCATACCAAGCATCGAACTCTTGCTTAGGTAAAACCTTAACTGCTGTGTACATCATCGAATGTTTTAGTCCGCAATATTCTGCGCAGGCAACGTCGTATTTACCAAGTTCTTCCGGTTTGAAATAAAGATCAGTAACCTTGTTATTAATAATATCTTCTTTTATTCTAAATGCCGGGATAAAGAAAGCATGATTAACATCAACAGAAGTCATCTCAAGATGAATTGGCGTATTTATAGGAACGTAAAGAGTATCAGTTTGCTTTCCATTATCATATTTAAAGCTAAATTTCCACATCATAGCTTCAACTTTAACTTTGAAAGCATCCGCCGGAATATCTCTAAGATCTCTAAAGCCGGTGTAACCAAAGTAAAACATTGAAAGAACTAAAGCAGTTGGAACGGCAATCCAAATTAATTCTAACCAAAAGTTGCCGTGAATATCAACTGGTTGATGTCCTTTTTTTCTATGATATTTGAAAACGAAGTAAATCATTGTAGCTGTAATTCCAAGTAAAAGAATTACAGAAATTCCAACAATATAAAGCATCACGAAATCAACAGTTTCTACGTGCGTAGTTGGAGCTGGAGACATTTTTTAACCTCAACGATAGATAATATCAAACAATGTTAAAATGAAAATGGATAGCAAAGTAAACAAACTTAATAGTAAGAACACTTTAAAAATTTTCTCTTCATATTTGATGTGCATAAAAATATTAATTACTAAAACAGATTTAATTGCTGCAATTCCGAGCGCAACCAACATTGTATAATTGCCCAGATCAATACCTGCAACAGTAACCGTTATTGAAGTAAACGCTAACAACGCTAACCAAACAAAAATGTAAGTTGAGTAACCGGGATGTTTTTTTACGTGATTTTCCATGAATTATCCTCTACTGAATTAAATAGAAAAGCGGGAATAAAAAGATCCAGATCAAATCAACTAAGTGCCAGTATAATCCGGCATTTTCCAACTTAACATGGTTGTCTTGAGTAATTTTCTTTTTCATCAACTGTATCAGCATCACACCTAAAATTACAACACCTATTACAACGTGAAGAGCGTGAAGTCCAGTCATCACATAATAAAGCCCAAAAAACAAAATTTGCCCGTTTGGAAGTTCCAGCATTACATTAGAGCCGGGGTAAATGCCGTGTGAAATCTTCGCGCTCCATTCAAAATATTTATTTACCATAAACATAACTGCAAAAATCAACGTTAGATTAATCATCAACACGGAAAAGAATCTGTTTCCCTTTTGAATAGCAGCAATTGCAAGAGCTACTGTTAAAGAGCTTGTAAGCAAAATAATAGTATTGAGAGTTCCGATTCCGGTATCTAACTCCATTGCAGCTACGCGAAAATGATCTGCATGCTGAATTCTGTAAAAAGCATAAACAAGGAACATGCCGCCAAAAAGAAGCACTTCTGTAAAAAGGAAAAGCCACATTCCAATCTTTGCGCCTAAATCGTCTCGGTGAACGTGCACGGCAGTTCCTTCTTGATTACTACTCATCCTTCATCTCCTTAAGTTGACTGAAATCGTATGGTTCATGCGTAACGGTAGGAATTTCTTTGAAGTTTTCGAGCGGAGGCGGAGAAGGAATATGCCATTCAAGAGTAACACCGCCCCAAGGATTTGAAGTTGCTTTCTTTCCTTTCAAAAGGGCATGAATCAAATAACCGATTATGAAAAATATTGTTCCGGCTAAAATCCAAGAACCAACTGTTGAAACAAATTGTAAAGGTTCAAACTGCGGCAGATAATCATAATATCTTCTCGGCATTCCCATATAACCTAAAATAAATTTTGGGAAGTAAAGCAAATTAAAACCAACAAAAAACAGAACAACAGCAATGCGTGCTAATCTATCGTTATACATTTTGCCAAACATTTTAGGGAACCAATAATGAAGCGCAGCAAAGAAAATTGTTCCGGTGCCTCCAAACATTACATAATGAAAATGTGCCACAACAAAATATGTATCATGCAAATGAATATCTGTTGCAAGTGAACCAAGCACGAGACCTGTTAATCCGCCAATTGAGAACAAGAAAATAAAATTCATCACCCAAAGAAAAGGCGGCTTAGGGTCAATCGAACCTTTGTACATAGTTGCAACCCAGTTAAAAACTTTAACACCACTTGGCAATGCAACAATAAACGTAAGTAATGAAAATATCCATCGTGCAGTATCGCTCATTCCACTTGTAAACATATGATGCGCCCAAACTAAATAACCAACAAAAGCGATGGCTAAACTGGAAATCGCAATAGCTTTATATCCAAAGATTGTTCTTCTAACAAAAGTTGGAATAATTTCCGATACTACACCCATCGCGGGCAAAATCATTATATAAACTGCCGGATGAGAATAAATCCAAAACATATGTTGAAACAGAATTGGATCTCCGCCGAGCGCTGGGTCAAAAATTCCTACCCCAAAAGCTCTTTCTACCATCACTAAAAGAATTGTTATACCAATTACAGGTGTTGCAATTATCTGAATCCATGCAGTAGCATAAGTTGCCCATATAAAAAGAGGCATTTTAAAAAATGTCATTCCAGGTGCGCGCAAACGATGAACAGTAGTAACGAAATTTATTCCTGTTAATATTGATGAAAAGCCTAATACAAACGCTGCAAAGATTGCTAAAGAAACGTTTGTTGTGCTTCTTACACTATAAGGAATATAGAATGTCCAGCCTGTATCAATTGGCCCGCCGGGTAAAAATAAACTTAATAGAGCCAGAAATGCCCCTGCCAAATAAACATAAAAAGAAAGCAGGTTAAGCCGTGGGAAAGCAACATCTCTTGCGCCTAACTGAATAGGCAAAAAGAAATTACCAAAAATTGCAGGTAACCCTGGAATAATAAACAAGAAAATCATTATTACGCCGTGAAGCGTAAAAAGAGCATTATAAGTTTGTGCATCCATTAACTGTCTGCCAGGGGCAATTAACTCCAAACGCATTAAGAGTCCAATTATTACACCAACAACAAAAAAAGTTAGAATAGCATAAAGATACATCAGCCCAATGCGTTTGTGATCTACTGTAAGCAGCCAAGAAAGAATACCCGTATGCTTATTGGTACTTTGATTGTAAAAATTTTCGGCTACAGTATCTTTTCCGTTAGCCATTTATTTAAACTCCTTCTTTCTTAATAGATTTTCTCTTTCTCAATATTAAAACACCAAAGAAAGCACCCACACCAAGCAGCATAATACTGCCAATTATTCTTGTAATATTTAGTGTGTATTGTCTTCCCTTTGGATCGTAACTGAAGCAAAACTGCAAAACTTTAGAAATTGTTGGATTTGATTTACCTGCTTTAGCTTCTAGCAAAGCCATCTTTACATCAAATGGATTATAATCTTTGCCGAATAAGTATCTGGATATTTTTCCATCCGGAGAAATTGTAATTACTGTTCCTCCATGAACAAATTCATTTTCTGATGGAACAAAACGAAACCCAACTGCATCTGTAAAGTGTTTGATCGTAATTGAATCACCAGTTAGGAACTGCCAACTATCCGAAGAAATATTTCTCTTAATGGTTTTGAGATAATTTGCTTTCCATTTAGCTGCAACTGCCGGCGTTTCGTAGTGATCGAAGCTCAAGCTGATTACTTGGAAATCCGGTCCAGGTTCAAGCTGAAGTTTATCAACTGTCCAAGCAAGTTCAGTTTGTAGCGGGACGCAAATACCTGGGCATTCAAAATAAACTAAAGCTAAAAGTGTTGGTTTAGTTATTATCTCTTTCAGCTTGAGAACTTTACCTTCGCTTGTAGTAAACTGAAGTTCCATTGGAAGATAAGAACCAATTTTTTCATCTACACCGGCTTCTACCTGCTTTTGAGCTAAAGATTGAGAAGCAAGCGCGAGAATAATTATCAAAACTATCTTGGTAATTTTCATCATTTATTTACATTGTTACTGTTTTCAAGTAATTGTAAATCTGTGTTAGTTCTTCTTTAGAATATCTGCTAACAACCGGATTAAACCCATAATTAATTGGGTTAGCGGCAACAAGCAAAGCAAAACCCTCTGCAGTTATATTTTGCATGTTTAGAAATGAACTAAAAACCTTGTTTACATTTTTTGCAGACTTCATGATTAATTCTACGTTTGCATTAGTTTTAGAAACTGCTAAGAACTGCTTTGCATCATTAACTTTTTTTACTAACAATTGATTTTCTTCAACTAATTTTTTCTCGGCATTTGCAATAGGAATAGTAGAAGGAACAACTGTTCCTTTTGATAATTGATAAGTCTGATCTAACGAAGATAGTTCTTCATCTTTGATTTCTGGATATTGCGCAAAAGTTCTAGTATATGCAATTATAGCCATTCTGTCTTCAGGAGACAAAAACTCATACGCCGCCATTCCGTTTTGAACTATACCTTCTTGTAAAGTTTTGTATAACATATCAATTGTTCTTCCATTTGACCAGCCATCGGCGGTTTGCAAATTTCTAGGTTTAGGGTTTAACATAGCTCCTGCAGCTCCATCGCCCATTCCAGTATCACCGTGGCAGGATTTGCAATTGCTGTCGTACAATCCTTTTCCCTTATCAATAAATTCTTTAGTAGGATTTTTAACAACTGCCAAATCCACCGCTGGTGAAATTCCTCCAAGCTTTAACAGAACTTCTTTCTTTACATTTGTAGAGTCTGGGGCGCTTACAGGTTGTTCATTTAAAGAAATTAAAGAGAGATTCTTAACGTAATAAACTCCCAATCCAATTAAGATGACAATGAATAATGGGAAAACCCAGCCGAATAATCTTAGCGGATTTTTAAGTAAATCTCTGAAATCAATTTCGTCTTCTAATTTCTTTTTTGTATTCATAAATTTTTCTGTTATAGTCTAAAATCAATACCGCGTTTAAGTTTGGGATCGCCAATTGCAACAAGGTTTTCTTTCTTGGATTTATTAAGGAACAATAAAATCATTAATCCAACTGTTAATAAAGGAAATCCTAATTCATACCAGCTTAAAGCAACACCGCTTTTGCTGTAGTTTGGCATAACTAAGAAATATAAATCGTAATAATGTGCAGCTAAAATCCATAGCGAGAAAAATTTAAGTCTTGCCGGGTCCATCTTAGAAGGCTGACTTAGTAAACCAAAGTAAGGAACAAGAAAGTGAACAACCATCAAACCAATTGTCCAAAACATCCAGCTTCCTTCCCATCTTTGTAAGAACCAAAAAGTTTCTTCCGGAAGGTTTGCATACCAAATAAGCAAGTATTGACTGAATGCGATGTATGCCCAAAAATTTATAAACGCAAATAGCAAAGCGCCAAAACTATAGTAATGATCTGTTGTTAATCCTTTTACCAAATAACCATTCTCATTTAACTTAACTGCTATAAAAGTTACAGTTGCTAAAGCAGCTAATACTGTTCCAGAGAAATAGTAAATTCCAAATATTGTAGAAAACCAATGCGGCTCTAAACTCATTAGCCAATCAATTCCGGTAAAACTTATTGTTAATGCAAAGAATGGAATAAAAACAGCCGAAAGTTTAACGTTACGTGTTGTAAAAGTTTGTTCTTTAGTTGAATCCTGCTTTTTCGAATTTTTTGTAATTAAGTATTGGAACAGCATCCAGATTGCAATAAACGCCACTACTCTAATTATGAAGAAGTTTACATTTAGATATGGAGCTTTTGCGCTTAATATTTTATCGGAATTAACTACTTCCGGATGAGTCCAGTGAAAAACTGAATGAACATTTAGGAGCAGTGGAACTACAAAAAGCGGTACAAGAATTACAAATGAGGAAACTATTTCTGTTATTCTTCTAAAAGGTGTACTCCATACAGCGCCGGATAAATACTCTATAGCTACAAAGAACAAAGCGCCTACTGATATGCTTATGATAAATGTTAATCCTATAATATTGTTAAAAGCCATTCTTGCCGGAGTTACAAAATAACCAGCTAGAACAATTACCAATCCTAATACTGTAAGCAGCAAACCCATAGACTTTAATTTAGAAGGTAATTCTTTTTTCTGATATTCTACTTTAGAACCGGAAATCATTTTATATCAGACTCCTTAGCATTTTGCGATCTTTGCAATGCTCTTACATAATGAATTACTGC
>WPAE01000091.1 GCA_009773205.1 Ignavibacteria bacterium | reverse complement strand
ATTAGCTCTAGAATTCCCACAGTTATCCAAGTAACAGTGTACGATCTAATAAATTGTAGCTGATTTAATGAGCCATTCGCGGTTTCACTTTACCAAAGTTTGTACTCAGACATGCATGGCTTAATCTTTGAGACAAGCATATGACTACTGGCAGGATCAACCAGGTATCCACGTTGACACATACTACACAACTTTCCACTGTGCAAAGCGCCAAACATAGTCTTGCACGCTCTACACAACAGTCTGTTGTGCATATGTCGCCAACTCACCAATCTCCCGCGGAGATTGAACTGCTCACAGAACTATCCTTGATACTAGACCAGGCATCCCTGGCTTTTCTCGCAAATCTCTTGTGAGACGACTTGCAACACTCTGCAACACTCAGGACTTGCCTGAGTAAACCTTGCACATTCGCGCCAGTCGTTCGCGGAAGAAAAACTGGCATAACAGGAACACCCGCACTTATGAATTCGTTCAGCGCACTGTGTCGCTTTTCCTTTGGCTTCGATCTGTGACGGCAATCTCTCGAGGCAACTTGCCTCATAGAACACTTTCCACCGCAGCTCGTGCAGTGCCTACACTGCACACTCGGCTGTGTTCAATGTGCACACTCAGTCTGCGCAGAGTGTACAAGTTTCTGCGCCAAGCATCAGCGGGAGCTGACATTAGCGTTGAGAAACTCGCAACGACTCCTTATATTATAAACCGAATTAGTCCCCCCCCATGAAAAATTATGTTCTTTATATCATTCGATGCGTCTTGAGATGCTGAGTCCGAATATCATATTTATTTTACTGCGGGTCCTAGGGCCCATCGATAAATTTGGCAAATACTGGTCATTTTTGCCTAATTAACTCAACTTGCCTTGATTTTTCGAAATAGGCATTTTTTTATTTTGAATTTATTATGCACGCATGCAGAATAAAGCAAAGAAGCTTAAATTCATGTTTACATCCTTTATTAACTTAAAAATGGTCAAAATTTTTCAAAAACTTATAAGGGTCCGTTAATAAAAATACATTTTTTCTCCCTAAAGTATTAGGTTTTTAAGATTAATACTGAGTATTACGAGACATACTTGGTATCATTGGAATCAGCGTCCTGCGCTGAATCTGAATCTTGAATAAAAATTTTAAAACATTTCTTCAAAATCTAGAAAAATTTAAAAAAACATATAAAAAAATATACCCATGTATATACAAAGCAAGCCTTTTATGAAAACTTGCTTTAATTTTTCGAAATATGGACCGATTTAAGAAAAATAATAGTTATTCCGAATCAGCGCAATGAGAAGAATCCGAATTTCACAATTAAACAAGTTTCTAGACATTTTTTCAAAAATTTTATTTTTACAAATAGGCCTATATAGGCCTATATAGGCTTATATGTAAACTTGCTTTAATTTTGCGATATATGGACATATTTAAGAAAAATAATAGTTATTCCGAATCAGCGCAATGAGAAGAATACGAATTTCACAATTAAACAAGTTTCTAGACATTTTTTCAAAAATTTTATTTTTACATATAGACCTAGTAGTATGGTGGTGGAGGTTCTACACTTTGAATTTTTTGATACCAAAAATTTTTTAATATGTGAATTTTAAATTTGAATTTATAATGCCCGCATGCAGAATAAAGTAAAGAAGCTGAAATTCATGTTTACCTCG
Organism: Ignavibacteria bacterium; assembly: GCA_009773205.1. Classification (GTDB taxonomy): domain Bacteria; phylum Bacteroidota; class Ignavibacteria; order Ignavibacteriales; family Melioribacteraceae; genus Stygiobacter. The sequence continues at coordinate 1,796 of WPAE01000091.1, read as the reverse complement.
TTTATTAAATTAAAAATGGTCAAAATTTTTCAAAAAGTTGGAAGGGTCCGATAGTAAAAAAATAGATTTTTTGACCCTAAAGTATTAGGTTTTTAAGATTAATACTGAGTATTTCGAGACATACTTGGAATCATTGGAATCAGCGCCCTGCGCTGAATCTGAATCTTGAATGAAATAATTAAATCTTTTCTTCATTATCTAGAAGAAAATTAAAAAACATATATAAAAATATACCCATGTATATACATACAAAGCCTATAATGAAAACTTGCTTTAATTTTGCGAAATATGGACATATTTAAGAAAAATAATATATATTCCGAATCAGCGCAATGAGTAGAAGCCGAATTTCACAATCAAACATGTTTCTAGATAATTTTTCGAAAATATTATTTTTACATATAGGCCTAAATAGGCCTATTTGTAAAAATAAAATTTTTGAAAAATTATCTAGAAACATGTTTGATTGTGAAATTCGGATTCTGCTCATTGCGCTGATTCTGAATATATATTATTTTTCTTAAATATGTCCATATTTCGCAAAATTAAAGCAAGTTTACATATAAGCCTATATAGGCCTATATAGGCCTATTTGTAAAAATAAAATTTTTGAAAAATTATCTAGAAACATGTTTGATTGTGAAATTCGGCTTCTACTCATTGCGCTGATTCTGAATATATATTATTTTTCTTAAATATGTCCATAATTTCATAAAAATATACAAAAAACTAGTACACTACTATAACTATTTATGTTAATTTTTTTGGTTAAATAATTATATTTTTTATTAATGTTTATAGATATTTATTATTATTTTACAACTTAAAAAAAGAAAACTTAAAAGAAATTGATTTAAAAAGAAAAAAAGAAAAAAATTTGAAAAAAACTTTCCATGTGTTTTGCCCACGAAGCTTTTGTCCATTAAGAAAAAGAGTTGGAAAAAATAAAGATTAGATATTCACGAAGCTTTAGTGAATTCTTTAGTTAAAAAAACATAGAAAAAAATTATAGGAATAATTAATTAGATATTTTAAAAAACGAGAACCAAAGAAATTTCACGAAGCTTTTCCAAATCGGTCGAAAAAACTTGTGAAAAATAGTACAAGTATTTTCACGAAGCTTTTCCAAATCGGTCGAAAAAACTTGTGAAAAAGAGTACAAGTATTTTCACGAAGCTTTTCCAAATCGGTGGAAAAAACTTGTGAAAAAAATGTAAAGTGAAATCAATGTCGATCGCAGTGAACACACTGCGCGTCAAGACACTGAAGAACAAATCAGCAGTCAGAGGGCTGTGTCTCAGTAGATCGCAGTAACAAGACTGCTCTACTAGGTACAACACCCCGACCGAGAACTAAGTCGTCTGCAAATGATTTTGCACTTTGGCCAATCTGGACTAAGTATCCAGCGTGCTAGCGCGACACCGACATCACACATCCGATGTCGCGAAGGAGCACCCATGCTGTGGCTGCGCCACCAGCCAATGCCACACCGGACATTGGCTGCATAACCGTGCCTCACTCGGCACAAAGCACCACTAGTATCGTTACATTTCTGGACTAGATTCTGACTTAGAGGCGTTCAGTCATTATCTATCAGATGTAGCATCGCACCATTGGCCTTTCGGCCAAGTGCACGTGCCATTGGTCTGAACCTGTTGTTCCTCTCGTACTAAACAGGATTTCCATAGTAACGACTACTCATCAGTAGGGTAAAACTAACCTGTCTCACGACGGTCTAAACCCAGCTCACGTTCCCTATTGGTGGGTGAACAATCCAACACTTTGCGAATGCTGCT